>CBDUYN010000015.1:0-99108 GCA_965371445.1 uncultured bacterium
TCCTCGGAGCCGCACCGGGGTCGAGTCCTAAGGTAGCCCAGTGAGCCGCCTCAGAGGATCCTTCGAGCTGTCCAACAAAAACAGGCTGCGAGGTGTTAGAGGAGTGAAGGCCCATGCCAGCCCCGCCATCTGCGGCGCAAAGGTGAGGATAGGCGGCGGAAGGTAGCATCCACAGTACTGACGAAGAAGAGGACTGCGACATGCGCTACAAGAACTTCGGCATCGACATCCGGTCCACAGGGCCCGGAGAGCTCAAGGCGACGGTCGTCGACGCTCCGTTCCAGGATCGACCGGAGGTCCTGTTCCCGCCGCCCCTCGACCCCCCGACGCTGGATCGCCTGCTGACAGTCGCGGAAGAGCAGGCGCGAGCCCGCCGAGACGAGGAGCCCGAGGGCAAGTCGGACCGTGGGCAGCCGGCAGCTTCGAGCAAGCCTTCCCCGCAGGACGTAGGCAAGACGCTCTACCAGGCCGTCTTCAAGGACGAGCTGGGAGAGCTCTTCACCACCTGCCGCAGGTCACTACCGCAAGAGAAGCAAGTCGGCTTGCGTCTCCGGCTCACGTTTCGTCTCGACGACGAGGAGGCCGACTACCTCGCGGCTCTTCCCTGGGAGCTCCTTTGGGATCCGAAAGACAGCGATTTCCTGGCACGCGACATTCGTACCCCGGTCGTCCGGCAACTGCTCAACCCTCATCCGACCACTACTCTCGACGTCGCGGGTCCGCTCCGGATCCTCGTCATCGACGCCGCGCCGGCGACGATGACCAAGCTCGACCTCAAGCTGGAAACCCAACGGATGCAGGAAGCACTACAAACCCTCATCGACGCCGGAGAAGCTAAGCTCCTCCGGCTGCCGAACGTCTCGCTGGAGGCGCTACGCGACGCGCTCCGTGACGACGAGATCCACGTGCTCCACATCATGGGCCACGGGGGTTACCACGAAGGCTCGGGGATGGGAGCGATTTTCTTTGCCGCTCCGGACGGCAAGAAGGACCAGGTCGACGGCGAAATGCTCGGCGCTCTTTTGAAGGGCATCCCCGAGCTCCGGCTGGTCGTCCTCAATGCTTGCGGGACGGCTCGCCATGCCGGCCGGGCCGGGGCACCGCTCTTCTATGGCGTTGCCTCGGGAATCATCGACCGCACCGGCATCCCGGCGGTGGTGGCGAACCAGCACGTCATCTCCGACAAGGCGGCCATCGCTTTCAGCGACGTCTTCTACCGCCGGTTGGCGGCCCGGGATCCGATCGAGACGGCGATGAGCGAAGCGCGGTTACTTCTCAGTATGCGCACCTCGGAGTGGGCGACGCCGGTGCTCTTCCTGGCGGCGGAAGAGGGCAACATCTTTGGGACGGAAGGAAGAGCAGGGCGTACGGTCGCGGTGACACCCAACGCGTCGCGCGTCGAAAAGGCTCCTCTTCACGTCGGCCTGGTCAGCTTCATCGGATCCGGCAAGGACTCTGACCAAGGCATGTGGGGCCGGGAGATGAAGGAGCGCTGCGACGCCGTCCAGGATTTCACCGAGAGCTTTGATCCGGATTCGCCGAACGGACGCTTCATCCGCGAGCAACGCCTCTGGCAAGAGAAGGTCTTTCCGGACCTGCGCGAGGCGCTTCTCGACTTCGGGGATCAACAACGGCTTCATCTCGACCTGGCGGCCCATCAGTCGATCGCCTTTGCCGCCGGCTGGTTGTTGGAGGCCAAGAGCGGTCTCAAGGTGAGGGTGAAGCAACGGACCCAGGGGAATCCCCTGGACTGGCATCCGGAAGACGGTTCCGCTCCCCAGGGACAGCTCTGGCTGGACCGCGAGGACATCGAGCTGTCCTCCGCGGGGCCGGACGTGGCGATGGCGCTCAGCGTTAGCAATCCCGAAGTGGCACCGGAGGTGCGCGACTACGTCGAACGAGAAGGCCTCGCCGTCGGCCGGATCATCGACGCGGTGGTCGCACCTCAGCCCGGACAAAGATCCGTGAAAGGCGGTGAGCACTCCCTCCGGCTTGCCCAGGCTTTGGTCCATCGGGTTCGGCAGCGGCGACCGCACGAGCGCGGCGGTCGCCTTCACCTCTTCGGCTCGGCGCCCAACGCGCTCCTGTTCTACCTCGGGCAGCTCTCGCGCTCCTTCGGCCGCGTCGTCCTCTACGAGTACGCTTTCAACGTGGCGGACGGCTACAGCCGCTACCAGCGGTCCATCGAGCTGCCACCGCCCGACGAGGCGGCCGGGTTGCCGCCCGGCTGGTGACGGGGAGCCCGGCTCGTCGATGGCGGCGATGAGGTGATGAGGTCGGTCAGCTGACGACGGAGGCGCGGTCGTGGTAGCCTTTCACCTGTATGCCGAAGAGCGGACGAGAGCACCGGCAGGCGAGCGAACGGGATCGTGGCTCGACGGCCGGCGACGACAAGGCCGTCGAACGCGCGGTCCGGGCGCTTCAGGCCGGGGCCGGGCCGGAAGCCTACGAGCCGATTTTCAACCGCTTCTATCGCCCTCTCTTCAAGTTCTTCGCAAACCAGCCGGCTCTGCGCGAGGAGGCCGACGACCTGACCCAGGACACGTTGTTCCGAGCGTTCGAGAACATCGGCAAGTACAGCTCCGAGACGTGCTTCGGAGCCTGGCTACGCCGGATCGGCGAGAACGTATGGAAAAACGCCGTGCGCAAGAAGCAGAGTGCTCGGCGCGGAGCGCCTTTGGAATCGCTGGCGGCGATCGCCGAGGAGAGTGCCGCGGCCGACCAGCACCAGGCCCCGGTCTTCGCACAGAAGCTGCGAACGCCCGAGCAACTCGCGTTGACGGCGGAGCGCACCCGCGTGCTTCACGAGGCGTTGGACGAGCTGCCGCCGGGGATGCGCCGCTGTACCGAGCTTCGGCTCGGCCACGACCTCAAGTACCAGGAAATCGCCGACGTGACGGGGATCGGCCTCAACAGCGTACGATCCCAGCTCTTCGAGGCGCGGAAACGGCTGCGCCCGGTCCTCGACTCCTACTTCAACGATGCGGACTTCTGAGAGGTTGCCGTGATTGTTCCGGACGAGCTGAAGGCTGCCGCGAGAGCTGTGATGGCTGCGAGACGTGAGCGACTCGGCGATCCCCCCACGCCGGAGCGGCTGCTGGCGTACAAGGACGGCCTGCTAGACGACGTGGAGCGCCAGGAAGTGGAGGAGAAGATCGCCGCCTTTCCCGAAGCGGCACGGGCACTGGCCGACCTGGAGGCCTTCCCGGACGTCGATGCGGCGGAGGGCGTCGAGGAGATCTCCGACGAGGAGCTCGCCGCCCACTGGCTGCGCTTCCACGAGCGGATCACGACCGGCGAGGCTCGGCCGGCGGAGGTGATCGAGATCGCGGAGCGAAAGGCGCTCGCCCCGAGACGCTGGCCGTCCCTTTCCCGGCTGGCGGCGGCGGCGATCCTGGCCTTCGGTCTCGGGCTGGGCTCCGGCCTGGTGATCGACCGGGCCGTCCGCGAGCCGCTGCCGCCTGCGGCGGTCAACGTGACCATCGCCTATCCGGAACCGGAAGGCACCGCCGCTGAGCGATCCAGCGTACCCACCGTGGTAGAGCTGCCGGAGTCGGCCGGAGCCTGGGTGCTGGTCCTGGGTCTCGTCGACGGACCCGCCGGTGCCGACTATTCGGCCACGATCGAGGACCCTCAAGGCGTCGAGGTGTGGACGGCGGACGGCCTTCGTCCGACGGCTGCGGGCACGTTCCACCTGGTCTTCCGCCGCGACTTCCTACCGCCGGGGGACTACCGGCTCTCCCTCCACGTCGGCGACGGGGTGGTGGCGTCCTATGTTTTCCGGCTTGTCGAGTCCGCCACCGATTCCCGGGGATGAATCCCCGGGCTACACTCTAAAAGGCGCTCTTCGAGCTTGCCGGCTAAAGCCGGAAGAATCCCGCGGCTTTAGCCGCAAAGCCCGTAGGGCGTCCTTTGGAATGTAGCCCGGGGATTTATCCCCGGGTGATCGATCCCCGGGTTTGGGCTGCTAAGCTACCCCCGTGGTCAGATCCAAAAAAGGGCAAAATCCGAGACGCCCGGCACGCCTCCGAAAGACCAGCTGGCTCCTCCCCCTGAGCCTGACGGCGCTCGCCTTGTCGACCGGCTGCGGCCCGTCGCCCAACGACCGGGCGACGGCGGAGGAGATCGCCTTGACCCCCGGAATGCGGGCGGACCGCACGATCTCCGGCCACCCCTACCGGTTCCGCTTTACCTTGGAGGAGGGCCGGTTCGCGCGCTTGGGCGTGGAGCAGCAGGGCCTCGACGTCGTCGTTTTCCTCTTCGACCCTTCAGACCGCCTGCAGTTTGAAATCGACAGTCCCAGCGGCAAGAAAGGTTGGGAAACCGTGCTGGTGGTAACCCCGGCCAGGGGCGAGTACCTCCTCGAGGTAAGGCCCTATACCGCCGGCGCCGAGGGACCTTTCGCCTTCGAGGTGTTCGAGCTGAGGGAGGCCGGCCGCGAGGACCGGTGGCGCGCGGAATCGGCCGCGGCCCTGGCGCGGGCAAACCGCCGGCGGCTGGAGAAAGACTTCCCGGCGGCGGCCGAGTCGTTCCGTCGAGCGCTGCCCGGACTTGAGGAGCTCGAGGATCACGAGGGCCTGGCACGGGCGAAGTGGCGTCTCGGCGAAGCCCTGGTGGAAACCGGGGAGCTGTTGCAGGCCTTGGCATTCCTGGAAGAGTCGGCCGCTCTCTTTCGGACGCTGGAAGACGGGGTGGGCGAGGCGCGAGCCCTGAACGATCTCGGTGCCCTGTGGCGGGAGCTGGGCGAACCGGACCGCGCCTCCACGGCTCACCGGCGCTCGCTCAAGCTTTACCGGCATGCCGGCGTCGAGAGCGGCGAGGGATCGGCCCTCAACAACCTGGGCCTCGTCGCCGAGACGGTCGGCGAGCTGTCCGGCGCCCTGGACCTCTACGAGCAGGCCCTGGCGATCTGGCGGCGGCTGGGTCGGCCCGCGTCAGAAGCTACGACGCTCCAAAACCTCGGCAGCCTCTATGCCCTCGTCGGACGAGACGAGGAAGCCCTCGACTTTTTGCAGCAGGCCGTGGACCTCCTGACCGCCGAAGAGCAGGAGCGCAAGCTCGTGGCGGCTTGGATCGAGCTCGGTTGGGCGCACCACCTGGCCGGGCAAAGCGAGATCGCCATGCAACGTTACAGCCAGGCCATGACCCTGGCGCGGCGGCTGGAAGACCGTCTGGGCGAAGCTGTGGCTCTCGACCGCCAGGGCACGGCCCTCCGCGCTCTTGGCCGCCACTCCGAGGCCGCGGCCTCCTACCTCCAGGCCCTGGACATCTTCCGCAAGGCCGAGCCGCTTCAGCGAAGGACACATCCTGGCGAACCTCGGCTGGCTGGAGCTGATCCGCGGCGATCCGGCGGCGGCAGCGAGCCGGTTGGACGAGGCGGTGGCGATCCTCGCCGAAGCCGGCGACTCCAACGCCGAAATCTACGCTCTCGTCGGCCTGGCGCGCGCGGCCCGCCTCCAGGGCGACTTCGCCCCGGCTCGCCAGCATCTGGACCGGGCCGTCGAGCTCATCGAGGGCGTCCGCTCGGAGGTCCGGGGCGACCTGTCGCGGAGCTATTACCTGGCCACCCGTTACGACGCGTTCGAGGAGCTGGTGACGCTTCTGATGGAGCTGCACCAAGCCGACGACAGCGTGGGCTACGAGCGGCAGGCCCTGGAATACGCGGAGCGGGCGCGGGCGCGGAGCCTGCTCGAAGGGCTGACCGCGGCCGCGACGTCCCGGCGCCACGCCGGCGCTGAAAACATCGACGTCGAGCTCCGGCGACGCAAGCTGGCGGAGATTCGCGCCCTGGAGAAGCGGCGCATGACGGTCGTGCTCAAGCGCGCCTCCGGCGCGACCGTCGAGTCGGACGTACAGGATCCGCGAATCGAGCAGCTCGAGAAGCTCCTGCGGCAACGCTGGCTGGCGGTAGAGCAGCTGGAAAGCCCCGGGGCAGGAGACACCGCTCCGAGCACTCCTTTCAGTGCAGGAGAGATCCAGGCCCTCCTCGACGGAGAGACGCTGCTGGCGGTCTATCTCCTGGCGGAGCCGCACAGCTTCGCCTGGACGGTCGATCGCGAGCGCGTCGAGGTCCACAGGTTGCCGAGCAGGACGCGGATCGAGGAACGGGCTCGCCGGGCCGCGGCGGCGGTGGCGCAAAGCAACAAGCCGGCCTTCGCCGACCAGGCTCGACGGACCCTCGCAGCTCTGTCGGAAGCGGTGATCGAGCCCTTGGCCCCGCGTCTTGCCGGACGCCGCCGGCTGGCCGTGCTCGCCGACGGCGCCCTTCACTACGTGCCGTTCGCCGCTTTGCCGGCTCCCCGAGGCGACCCGGCGGACACGGTGGAGCCCCTCCTGGTGCGGCATGAGATCGTAACTCTGCCCTCGGCCGCGGTGCTCGCCTACCAGCGTCGTGCCCTCGCCGGCCGGCCGCCCGCGCCCAGGACGGTGGCGGTGATCGCCGATCCCGTCTTCGGACCCGACGACGAGCGGCTGAATCCGGCGCTCACCTCCTCCGAGGCCGTGCCCAAGGACCTCGAGCGCGCCGTGAGGTCCCTCGACCTGGACCGACTCGAGCGCTTGCGGTTCTCGGCGGCGGAGGCCGCGGCCATCCTGGCTCTGGTACCTGAAGAGACGAGCCTGGAAGCCCTCGGGTTTCAGGCCGACCGGGAGCTGGTGGAGAGCGGTCTCCTCGGAGGCTACCGTATCGTCCACTTCGCTACCCATGGCCTGCTCCACCCGGTTCATCCCGGGCTGTCGGGAGTGGTCCTCTCCCTGCTCGACGAGGACGGGCGGCCTCAGGACGGTTTCCTGCGCGCCCACGAGGTCGCGGCGCTCGACCTCCCCGCCGATCTCATCGTGCTCAGCGCGTGTAGCACCGGGCTGGGGCGAGAGGTCCGGGGCGAAGGGCTGGTGGGTCTCCCCCAGGCCTTCTTCCAGGCCGGCGCCCGCCGCGTGGTGGTCAGCCTCTGGAACGTCAACGACAGCGCGACCGCGGAGCTGATGGCGAGGTTCTACCGCCATCTGCTCGAAGACGGCCTGCCGCCCGCGGCGGCGTTACGCGAGGCCCAGTTGGCGATCCTCGCCGAGGAGAGGTGGAAAGCCCCCTACTTCTGGGCGCCCTTCTTGCTGTCGGGCGATTGGCGTTAGAATCGTCCAACAATCTCACCCACGACGGTGTTGTGGAGAGTAGAGAGGACGGTCGCTGTGCGGTCCAAGCCGAAGGATGGCCGGAAAGGAGCTGAAACGATGCCGAGACTACTGCCGAACGAGCTCACCCCCTGGCTCGCGGAGGAAGATCCCGACGAAGACCCCAAGACCGACGAGACACCGAAGACAGGGCGTGACGGCGAGGTGGATCCCACGAAGAAGGAGGCGAGGGACACGTGGAGGACGCCGTCCTGACCTCCCGTCTTCCCAAGCTGCCGGAGCTGCGCCACGAGCTTGTCGCCGGCCTCGCCGCCGCCCTCACGTACGGTGGGCTTGAGGTGACGTAGGCTCGTGGCGCAGCCGAAGCGGTCGCCGACGGGCCCGGTCTCCCCTGCGACGTGGCCGCCGGCTACGGTGCCCGCCCCGTCTGCACCCTGGTCGGCTTCGACGGCGATCACTCACCTCAGACGAAGACGAAGACAAGACGGCGATTGAGACTTTCACTACCGGCGCAAGACACGGTACGGCCGCTCGTGGGGACAGGGTTGAGCCGAGGAATTCTCAGTCGATCATCACTGGACGGACAGTATTGACATGGAGGTCAAAATTGGCAACCCAAACGCAGTTCACAGACTTTCTTCACGACATCGAGCCGAGCAGGACGACCAAGTCGGACGCCCAGAAGGCCCATGAAGACGTCAGGAAATTCCTAAAGGAGCACGAGACCTTCAAGGAGGTGCGAATCCGAGATTTTCTGTCAGGCTCCTACAAGCGAAACACTGCCATTCGTCCGAAAACCGAGGCAGGCGAGATCGAGCGGCCCGATGTCGACATCGCGGTCGTGACAAGCCACGGGCTTGGCGACAAACCGGCCGAGGTCCTCGACTTGGTCTACAAAGCCCTGAGCGACGGCTATAAAGACATCCGTAGGCAGCCCCGCTCGGTCGGTCTCTCGACGTCCAGCGCAGACATGGACGTTGTCCCGCTCATTCAACCAAACGGGGGTACGATGTACATCCCCGACCGTAAGCTGGAGGAGTGGCTAGAGACCAACCCGGAGGGGCACACCGATTGGACGACAGAACAAAATAAGGAGGCCGATGGTCGCTTCAAGCCCCTCGTCAAGCTGATGAAGTGGTGGCGACGCGAGAATCCTACGGTCTCAAAGAGGCCCAAGGGCTTTGTGATCGAGTGCTTCACCGCGGAGTGCATGAGCTACATCGAGACCCAGTACGCCGAACTCTTTGTCGGAACCCTGGAAGAAATCGTCGATCGCTACCGGTCCTACATCGACACACAACTCGTACCGTCAGTGTCAGATCCTTCGGTGTCGGGAAACTCGGTGACGACCGGTCTTACCTTTGCGGCTTTCGAGGGTTTCTACAACAAGGTGGCGGCGCATGCCACACTGGGGCGCCAGGCTTTGGGAGAAGACGCAGAAAAGGCGACCGAGCTATGGTGGAAGATATTTGGATCGCGTTTCCCGAAGATCGAGGCAACCGCCAAGAGTCTTACTGCGTCAGCGACTAAAATTGCTCCGCTCACTTTCCCGAACCATCCTGTGCGACCCAATCGACCGGAAGGTTTTGCATGACCCCTTGGTGGATCCTCAACTCCGAACGGGTCCAGCGTGAACGCCAAGCGATCGTAAATCTTCTGGGACAGGATTGGATTAGCGGTGGTGCTTGGAACCTTGACGATGGGCGGCTCTGCGTCGATGTCCTCCTGCATGTCCATCAACGTACTTTCGCCTGCCGACTAACATACCCCCAACTCTTTCCAAGCTCTCCAGCTACTGTCACGCCGCGGGAATCTCAAGAGCGCTGGTCATCCCACCAATACGGTGCTAGCGGAGAGCTGTGCCTCGAATGGGGGCCCGACAACTGGCACCCGGAGGTCTCTGGCGCCGCACTCCTCGAAAGCGCTTACCGCCTTCTCCAAGGAGAGGCGAATATACGGGCGAAAGGTGAGGAACCGCCGGTCCCGAATCGGCACGCAACGAGCCTTGGTCAGAACTTCCGCACGAAGATCTATCGCTTCCTTCTGAGTCCGGCCGCTCAGCAAGTGTTGGCATGCATGCCAAACGAGCCGGCTCCCGCGACGTTTCGACTCTTCATTGAGAGTGGGTATCTGGTTGGATACCTGGACACCCTAGACATGCTCGGCCAGGAAGAGACCTGGCGAAACCCCGATATCCCAACTGCCGTCCTTGATGAAGGAATGGTGGCCAGGGGCTTCGTTATCTCGACCGACCAACCGGGCGGAATGAGCGGAAAGTTTTCTGCCGCTGATCTCGCAGCCTACCTCAGCCGCACGGGCCATGCCTCGCTTGACACAGGCGACCACTTTCTCACGGCCTTCCTCTGGGGCCATCGCGATGGAAGCCTTTCTTGGATGCTGCGTATCGGCGAGCTAGGGAAAGACGCCTACTTCGCCGAAAGGTTGCCACTCCGGGTGGTCGACCCGACCCTACGCCTCCCGTCGGATCTCAAGGCGATCCATGAACGTCGAGTCGCCATTCTGGGCCTCGGGTCCGCCGGAAGCAAAATCGCGCTGTCCCTCGGGCGATCGGGTGTCCGCAAGTTCCTCCTCGTAGACGACGACATCCTGTTTCCTGAAAATCTCGTCCGGAATGCGCTCGATTGGCGCGGAGTGGGGTTTCACAAAGTCGATGCGACCGCAGCTGCGCTTCATCGACTGGCCATCGACATGGAGATCATGGTCTGTCGCCGTCGCATGGGAGGCCAGGAGGCCTCGGCAAGCGCTGCGGCGGTTGATCAAGAGATCGCGAACTGCGACTTGGCGATTGAGGCCACCGCTTCTTCTCAGAGCTTCAATCGAGCCTCCCACGTCACGCAGCAGGCGAATGTACCTTTGGTCTGGCTGGAGATCTTCGCCGGCGGAATCGGCGGGTTTATGGCCCGGTCGCGGCCGGAGAACGACCCCGACCCCTACGCGATGCGATTGCAACTCGACCAGTGGATGAACAAACAAGATGCTCCCGTCCCCAAGGTTGTCACCGATTACACGGCCCGGGGAGCAGATGGCGTGCCGCTTGTGGCCTCGGATGCCGCCGTCACCGCGATAGCAGCACATACCACTGAGTTCGCGCTCGATACTCTCGCGGCCCGAAACCCCAGCGCTTATCCCGCCAACGTGTATCTCATTGGATTACGGCAAGCCTGGATCTTCCAGCAGCCTCTTGATATCCGACCGCTCATACTGGAACGTTCCATCGTCCCGACAACTCAGGAAACGGAACCGGCGATCATTCACGAACACAGCGAATTCTTGAAAGGCCTCTTACCCAGCGATGAAGACGACGATTCTACTTCCACCTAACCTCAAGTGCTGTCTCACCCAGGCTTTACAGGAAGCAGGAGCACGTGAGATTGGTGGAATTCTCATGGGTGAACAGATCAAGCCTGGGAGTTTCCGGATCACAGACCTCACGATCCAACGTCGCGGAGGGACCATCGCGACTTTCGTTCGGCGAATTGGCGACGCACTCCATGCGTTGAGTCGATTCTTCGATCGCACGGAGCATGTCTACACGCGGTTCAATTACCTTGGAGAATGGCATTCGCACCCGTCCTTCGCTTCGGTCCCGAGCCCACGTGATACTGCGGCCATGCGTCGCCTCGTGGGCGATCCTGCCGTGGGCGCCACCTTTGCGATCCTGCTCATCGTGAAACGCGAGGTCGACGGGACACTCGATGCCACTGTAAATATATTTCTACCGGATGGCACCGAAGAAGAGGCCAACCTCATCTTCGAGGCATCGGATGATTGATAAACACATCGACCAGGCTCGCTCCTTAATCCTGAATCTGCTAATCCGGAGCCCGAAGGGCGGTATGCGATAGCCCAGGGTGTAAGCCCTGGGTGGGCGCGGCTACCTCCGCTCCTTTCCGGAGCCCGGAGATCACAAGCAGAGACAAGCTCCCGCACTCCGAATCGAACGTCCCTCCGGACGAAGAGGCCGGCGGGACGCCAGCGGTCCCAGTAGAAGACGTCCCTCCGGGACGAAGAGGTCGTCACGTCGGTACCGGTGACGGGCGTCCAGTTGCCCAGGTCGCAGTGGAAAGAGGACCTTCGGGAGATTGAGACTGGGCTTGCCACGGGAACGTGTAGTCCCCTACCGATGTCGCAGTGGAAAGAGGACCCTTCGGGGGATTGAGACGTCGTCCAGCACTGGCAGCGCGCGCCCGACGTGTCGGGTTGCAGTGGAAAGAGGACCCTTCGGGGGATTGAGACCAGTTGATCTCCTCGCAGGCCCAGCGATGCGAAAGTCGCAGTGGAAAGAGGACCCTTCGGGGGATTGAGACGCGGCATGGGTTCGGTCCTCAGCAGGGAGCGCCAGATCGCACTGGAAAGAGGACCCTTCGGGGGATTGAGACCCTCTTGGTCAAGGCTTGCTGATAGACGAAGCCCTCCCGCTCTCCGCGGGCAGGGTCCGCGTCTTATCTTTCGCTGGGAGCGCGGGCGTCCCGCCCGCCCGTGGTGACGAAGTCACCACGTTCGTGCTCCGATGACGGTGGATGCTCCCGGCATCCCAGACCAGGGGACTTCGTCCCCGGGGCGGGCGGGACGCCCGCGCTCCCAGCGAAGACCGGGACTTCATCCCCGGGGCGGGCGGGACGCCCGCGCTCCCAGCGAAGACGGGGACTTCGTCACCTGGGGCGGGCGGGACGCCCGCGCTCCCAGCGAAGACGGACCGGGACGGGTGGGGACGGGAATTCTCTGTCGGACGATTGGCGCTAGAATCGTCCAACAATTTCTCCCGAGACAGTGTTGAGGAGAGTAGAGAGTACGATCGCTGAGCGGTCCAACACGAACGACGGCCCGGAAAGGAGCTGAAGAGATGTCGAGACAACTGCCGAGCGAGCTCGCCCCCTGGTTGTCGGACGAAGACGACGACGACGAAGACCCCAAGACCGACGACACACCGAAGACAGGACGTGACGGCGAGGTGGATCCCACGAAGAAGGAGGCGAGGGAGACGTGGGGAACGCCGTCCTGACCTCCCAACCTCCTGAGTCGCGCCACGAGCCCCTCGCCGCCGTCCTCGCGGACGGCGGGCTCGAGGCGACGCGGGCTCGTGGCGCCGCCCGTCCGATGCGCACCGGCGAGAGCACGCTGCCGGGAGTCCCGTTCGTGCGCCTTCGCGCAACGCTGGTCGCGCAACGGGACGGCCAGCTCCCGGCCTACAAAGGCTCTCTCCTGCGGGGAGCCTTCGGCCACGCCTTACGCCGGACGGTCTGCGCGATGACTCCGGACCAGCCCTGCACCACCTGCGCGCTGAGCCAGGATTGCATCCACGCACGGATCTTCGAAGAGCCCCTCGGACGCGACGTGTCGCCCTTCCTCGGAGGGCTCCCGGCGGCCCCGCGGCCGTACCTCTTCGAGCCCAACGGCACGGACGGCGATTACCGGGAAGGGGACGCCCTGGAGCTCGACCTGCTGCTCTTCGGCCAGGTCATCGAGCTCCAGAGCTTCGCCGTCAAGGCCCTCCAGCACATGGGGCGCGACGGCCTCGGAGCCCGGCGGACCCCCTTCGCCCTCGACCGGGTCCGCTATCCGGACGGCGACGGGACATGGCACGTCGGCTTCCAGCGTGGCGTCCACTCTTGGAAGACGTCCGCGCCGGCGCTCTTCCCTTCCCGCGAGCCGATCCACCGCGAACGCCTGCGGCTCCGTTTTGTGAACCCGACCCGCATCAAGGTTAAAGGCCACCTCGTCGATGGTCTCACCTTTCGCACGTTCGCCTTCCGGACACTGCGGCGCGTCCTGGAGCTGGCGCACTTCTACGTCCCGTCGCTGACGTTGGACGCGGACTACGAGCCGCTCCTCGCTCGCGCCGACGACGTCCGGATCGTCCGGCGGGATCTCCGGTGGAAGGACTGGCAACGCTTCAGCAACCGGCAGCACACCAAGATGAAGATGGGCGGCTTCGTCGGCGAGATCACCCTGGAGGGCGACCTGAACCCCTTCAGCGAGCTCCTGCGAGCCGCGGAGGTGGTTCATGTTGGAAAAGCGACGACGTTCGGCCTCGGGAAGGTCGAGATCGGTTGGTCTTGAGCCGTCATGGCAATTCTCGATCAATGGCCAGGTCCCAGTTCGTCAGCGGTGCGCTCGATCGGCGCCTACACGCCGTCGAGCGGGCTTGGCAGAGAAAGGAAAGCTTAGATGAAACGCTGTAACCTCGAACTCGAGTTCGTCACCCCCGCTTTCCTCGGTGGTGCCGAGCCGGCGAGCACCTGCGAGTGGCGCGCGGCGTCGGTGCGCGGTCAGCTGCGGTGGTGGCTCCGCGCCGTGGCCGGTGGTGCCTTCGGCGGAGATCTCGATGAAGTTCGCCAGGTGGAAACGGACTTCTTCGGCTCCACTGGACAGGCGTCCCGCGTGCGCGTCCAGACACTCGGTACCCCAAAGACGTTGTCGAAAGGCGAGCAGGCTTGGGGCAGAAAGCTCGGGGACCAGCAGCTGGCCGAGCAATGGGGTCTCGAACCTGGCCATCCAGATTGGCAGAGCACTCTGAATCGCCTGCGCTCGCCCTGGCAAGTCAACCCGCTTCTCTACCTGGGCTATGGTTGCCTCGAGTTCCAGAAAGGCAGGGGCAACGGCGTGAAACTGGCGAGGCCCTGCCTGGCGCCGGAAGGACACCCCGTCCTTCGATTCCAATGGAACGTCCGGCCCGGTAGAAGGCCGACGTCTCAGGACGTACCAGAGCTTTGGGATCACACGGTTTGGGCGTGGCTCCATCTTGGGGGCATCGGATCGCGCTGCCGCCGAGGCTTCGGCTCTCTGCGGCTGCGCACGGCCGAAGGAGTGCCGGATAGTTGGCAGAGCGGCGACCGTGACAGCTTCGTAACGCGGGCTCAACGACTGCTACAGTTCGCATCACAGCCGACCACCGGCGGTCACGAGCCCCGCTGGTCTCACTTCTCGCGGCATTCGGCCATTTATATTGCCTTTGGCGACGGCCATGAGTCCTGGGACGAGGCAATGGTCCACGCCGGAGGTTGGCTTATGGCTTTCCGCCGCCGTTACGGATATCCCCGCGACGTGAGACACGGCTACTCCTCGCTGGCCGATCGCGACTACACCTGGGCCAAGCAAGCGGGACGCCGGCAACCCCCCGAGGCCTTGCCCGATCGCGCGGGTTTCGGGCTGCCCTTGCCCTTCGGCAGGAGACCGGAGCAAATCGTCTCTTGGGGCTCACCGGGAGACGACAATCGGCGTGCTTCGCCCCTGCTGATCCATATCGCCCGTTTTGGCGGCCGCTTCTTCCCGGTACTGACACACTTGCCCGCCCAGATGCTACCGAACGGAAGGAAACAGGAAAAGGTGAGGTTCAAGGGACTTCCCCAGCCCGCCAGAGCGCCCACGGACCAGCAGCGTTCGGTCGTCCGGAATTTCCTCGACGATCTTGAATCGAGAAATCTCATCGAGAGGATCGCGTCATGAGCTCGACCGCCCTTCTGACCTTCTCGATCGGTCCGGTGCACGCCTTTATCGCCCAGGCGCGGCGAGTGGCGGACCTGTGGACCGGCAGCGATCTGCTCTCCCACCTCATGGGCGAAGCCATCGAAGAGGCCTGCCGCCGGGATGGCGACGCCATCTTCCCTGAGGTTTCTCCGGGCAAGGCCCCGCCCCGGGGCCTGCCCAACCGCGTCGTCTGCCGTGTCCCCGCCGGTACCGTGGAAGTGGTGGCCCACGCCATGGAGTCCCGGGTCCGCGGCAGGTGGAACGACATCGTCAGCCAGGCGGTGGACGCGTTGCATCGCAAGCAGATCGTCCCGGCGCCGGAGATCTGGAGCGAAGATACCGACCTCCCCCGCCAGACCGACCCGGTGTTCGAGGTATCCTGGTCCTGGGTAGCCGAGGAGGGTACGTACGCCGACGCCTCCCGCAGTGCGGCTGAGCGATTCATCGCCTCCCGTCTCTTTCGGCCCTTTCGCCAGATCGGCGAGTTGGGCGAGAAGTGCGCGATCTGCGGCGAGCGCACCGCCCTGCCCGATGGTGATCGGAGAAACGTCAGGAGGGCCTGGGAAGCGGCGGAGAAGAGTAGCGAGAGCCGGTCCGACCAGCGTTTCTTCCGCCTCGACCAGACCCGTCTATGCCTGGTCTGCGCGGCCAAGCGCCTCTACTCCCTCTCCCGGGACCACGACAAAGGACCGTACTTCTCGGGCTTCGACGAGTTCCAGCCTCCGGACTCAGAGACTGCCTACTTTGCCCTCGTCGCGATGGACGGCGATCACATGGGCGACATCCTCACCTGGTCGGCGGAGAGGGTTGCCGGAGGGAAATTGGAGGCGTTCCACCGCGCCGTCTCCCGTTCCCTGAGCGCTTTTTCGGAAAGCCTGCGGCGGGAGCGGCCCTGGGTGCTCAATCTCGACGGCCTTGGCCTCTCCGCCCCAGCTGGCAAATGGCCGCAGCTCGTCTACGCCGGCGGCGAGGACGTGGTGTTGGTCTGCGACCCGCGCGACGCCTTGCCCATCGCTCGCGCTATTCGACGTCGGTATCTCCAGGAGCTGGAAACGGTTCGACCTCTGCTGGCCGATCCCACGACCTTCGACCGCTCGTTCACTATTTCCGCCGCCATCCTCTTCGCCCACGCGAAACACCCGGCGGGCCTCGTCTTCCGCGATGTAGACGAGCTCTTGAAGCGCAAGGCCAAGACTGAGGCGGGCCGCGATGCCGTAGCCCTCTCACTGGTCAAGCGCAGTGGTGTACCCACGGAGGTGGCCTTCAAGTGGCAGGAAGGGGAACGCGGTGAGCCCGGTTGGGTGGAACGCTTCGACGAGCTGGTGGCGAAGCTGGCCGAAGGAGAACTTTCTTCGCGTCAGAGCTACAACCTACGAGAGGAAGAAACTGTGCTGCGGCACGTTTTCGGTACCGACGAGCGGCGCTGGCGCAAGTGGCTGGCCGATCGGCTGACCCGGAGTGAGATCCCCGGCGAGAACGCCGCCGAGCTCGCCAGGATGCTGGCGCCCTTTTTCGTGGCGGAACACGTGCAAGCGTTACGTATCGCCCGTTTCCTCGGCCGTGAAGTGGTGAACCTTCCGACTTTTCGCCAAAAGGAGGTGGCATGAATAGCGACTGGCAAGCCTTCCGGCTGGTGCCCGACGACGTCTTCTTCTTCCGCGACGGCAAGCCCAGCAGCCGTGGCGCGGACCATTACCTGCGCTCCCTGTTCCCACCCCATCCGTTCACTCTCTACGGTGCCCTGCGCACTCGCCGGCTTCTCGACGAGGGAGTCCGTCTCGCTGGTCTCGACCGCAGCGCCTGGGGACGGTTGCCGCACGAGTTGAGGCAAGAGCTCGGGGAGTGGGGCGGTTTCGGGACGCTCTCGGTCCGCGGGCCGTGGCTGGTACGGGGTGAGGACGAACCTCTGGTTCCTGCCCCGGTAGATCTGGGACTTGCCCTGGTTGAGCGTCCCCGAAGCGAGGAGGAACGGGGAGTGCGTCGTCGCCGCGGTGGACTCGACGAACCGCACCCGCCGGTTCCCGAGCGCGTAGCCCGATTCCGCTTGCCCAAGCCGTCGGCCGGCCTCACCCGAGGCGGCCATTTCCATGGCCACGGGCTCCTGCAGCCGTACGTGCACAGCGGTACCCAATGGATCCCATGGTCCGAGGATCGGGCACCGCGTCCAGCCGCCGGTTGGTACTTGACCCCCCGCGGCCTCGGGGTCTGGCGGCAGGGCGGCGTGCCGGCGGTGGTCGACTTCGTCCACCACTCGGAGCTGTGGACCCAGGAGGTGCGCACGGGCCTGGGCCTGGAGGCCGGTGACCGGCGCAGCGAGGATCACATGCTCTTTACCTTTGGCTACGTGCGCCTGCGTCAGGGCGTGTCCCTCGGCTTCGAGGCCCGTGGTACGAAGCTGCGGCCAGGGAGGCGGGTGCGCCTGGGGGGTGAGGCGCGTACCGGCCTGCTGGAGAAGGGCCCACCCTTCCCAGCACAGGAGCCGAAAGAAGCGGAAGGCGTCCGTCAGCGTCTTGCCTTCGTCACGCCCGCCCTCGCCGAGGCCGGCGGCTATCCCCCGGGCTTCACCGATGGAGCGACGGAGGGCAAGCTGGCCGGCCTGCCTTGCCGGCTCCTCGGCGGAGTGATGGGTGGTTTCACACTGGTCGGCGGCTGGGACCTGGCGAATCAGCGAGCCAAGCCCCTGCGCAGGGCGGTCCCCGCCGGTTCGGTGTTCGTTGTCGAAGCAATCGAGGCCGGCTCCGCCGCCAACCTCGATGGTATCTGTCTCTCGGATTTCGAAACAGAACGCCTCGCTGCCCAGGGCTTCGGTCTGGTGGTGGCCGGCGTGGATTCTTAGGAGCGTTGTTATGGGCCGAAAGACCATGTCCCAGCTCGGTGTGCTGGGCCTCTACACCGAAACCTCACTGCACTGCGGTGCCGAGAGTGGCAGTGGCTATGTGGACCTTCCCATCCAGCGGGAGCGCCACACCGGCTACCCGCTGATCCCAGGCTCCACCGTCAAGGGAGTGCTACGCGACGAGATGTCCGGCAACGGCAAGAGCGACGGACTGGGCAAGGCCGAGATCGACCGCATCTTCGGCACCGAGGACGCCAAGGGTCCGGGGCGCATCTCTTTCGGCGACGGCATCCTGGTCGCCTTCCCCGTTCGCTCGTCGTCGGCGCCCTTCCACTGGGTGACCTGCCCCTTCGTGCTGGAGCGGGCAGGTCGCGCGTTCGGCAAGGAGATTGCCGTCGAGAATCCCGGCGCGAAAGCCGCATGGGCGAAGACCTCGGGCGAAGTGCTCGTGGAGGAGCTACGTTTGCAAAAGAAGATACACCCCACCTTCTTCGCCGAGGATGGCCCGACAGCGGGTCTCAGGACTCTCTTGAAGTTGCTGCCACCTGGCGATCACGGGTTCAGCTATACCCGCAAGATCTTTCCCGACCGTCTTCTCGTAGTAGGGGACGATGTGTTCCGCGAGTTGGTGGAGACCGCGACGGATGTGGTCACGCGAATCAAGCTCAACGCCCTGGGAACAACGTCCACGATTCCCAAAGGTGAGCACACGGACATTGAGGGACCGGCCCGGGAGGGCAATCTCTTCGTGCAGGAGCTAGTGCCGCCGGAGACGCTCTTCCTCTGCCCCTTGCGGGCCCTGGAGGGCGAGGAAAGCTTCGCCGGCCTCGCGGCGAAGCTCCGGGTGATGAGGCTCGGGGGCGACGAGACCATCGGCCGCGGAGTGACGCACGTCAACTGGGCACCGGCGGTCCAAGGCGCAGAGGAGGGTTGACGATGGCCACACTGGAGCAAGAACGGGCAGCCTTCGCACTGCAACGGGTGGAGGCGGTGCGCGATGACCCGCACCGCACGAACGCCAAGTACAAGACGCAGCTCCTGAAGCTGCCGGCGCGCCTCCACACCAACGGCCTCGGACAAACGGCGGCCTATCTCCTGGCGCAGAAAGATAAGAGTCCCGAGCGAGAGATCTATGATTGGCTGCAAAAATGGCTGCACCCCGACGATCACAGACTCTACCCGCCGAGGCAACGATTGATCGACTGCATCACGGGCAACGCCCAGGGCCTGAAAGACGCAGAGAACGACTACCGCCGTGCATCGGCCGAAGCACGGGCGCTGGCGGTATGGCTCAAGCGCTTCGCTGAGGCGTTCCTGGAGGGGGAGGTCGAGTGAGCAAGGTGCCTATGCCGTCGGCGATCGCTGGCCTCTTGACTCTGAAGGATGCCACGAACCGGTCGCTCTTCTTCGACCGCGGCTTCGCTCTCTACGGAGCAGCCGCCCAGGGGCACGAGAAAGGGAAAGCCGGAGACGAGAAGCGCGACAGCCTCTCGGCCTTCCGGGAGCATTTCTCGGCGCCTCACGACTTCGAGAGCTTCCTCGCCCGGCGCCGACAGGCCCTCGAAAGCTTGGCCGCCAGCTGTGTGGAGCTCACCACCGCGAGCCGCCTGGTGGTGGGTCTGGGACTGCCACACCCGGTGGAGACGGGCTTCCTTTTTGATCGGCTCACAGGTTGCCCCTATTTGCCCGGCTCGAGCGTCAAAGGCCTCTTGCGGGCGACCGCACGCCTGGTGGCACAGGGGGAGTTGTCTTCGGCCGAGCCGGAATTCTTCCAGCTCCACCAGAATCGTCTGTTCGGCCCGGCTCTGGGATCGGGCGCCACCCCGACCCGGGGGGAGTTGGTAGTCTATGACGCCTTTCCCCAGAAATGGCCGCGGCTTGAGCTGGATGTGCTCACCCCGCATCAGGGGGATTACTACACCGAGGGGTCGGCAAGCGTGCCGGCGGACTGGCACCAACCCGTACCCGTGCCATTCCTAACCGTGGCGCTAGGCACGCCGTTCCGCTTTTACTTTCGGAGTCTCTCCGTCGACATGCAGCAGGAGGATCTGGTTAAAGTGGAGGCGTTGTTGAAGATCTCGCTGGACTGGCTCGGTGCCGGGGGAAAGACCTCCGGAGGGTATGGGGTCTTCACCAGCGTCGATGGATCTGCCGCTTCGCCGTCGAGGTCAAGGCCGGACGGCCAACTCGCCCGAGAGCTTGGGGACCCGGACCGAGAGACCTGGCACGCCGCGCTCGTCTCCTACGACCCTGGCGGTGGCGTCCTCCGCGCTGCGAGCGCCGGCAACACGGCAGAGTCCCGCCAGCAGGAGGCGAAGCTTCTCATCGAGAAGCTGAGCCCGGAAGCGCGGGAAAGGATGGTCGAGAGAAAGAAACGCAAGTCCATCACGGCCGACGTGGACGTCGAGCGCGTCGGCCGTTCGTGGTGGCTCGTGGCCGTGCGCGAAGGGAAGTAGAGGCGATGTCGAAGGTTCTGGCGGGTACCCGTGAGCCACTGACGCAACCTCTGGTGCTTCTCGCAGTCTCGCTGTTGATCGGACTCTCGGGCAACCTCATCGCACCGGTGTACATGGTCGGCTCCGTGGCCTGGAAGGTCCTGACAGTCGGGTCGCCGATCCTGGCCTTTCTCATGCTCTCCATCTATCTGGTCTGGTACATCCGTCGACCTTTGCGAGTCGAGCTTTCCCGGACGGCTCTCGAAAAGGCTCGTCCCTGCAAAGGCCTTGTGCTTCTGGTAAGCCCAGGGCGCGGAAGCGAGTCCGCAAAGGCGGCGATCCGCTACCACGCCGCGACGCTTCAACATGTGTGGCTGGTTCACTCCGACACGTCGAAGCCCGATGCCGACAGGATCATCGACGAGCTCGGTCAGGACGGCGACTACCGGGGATTGTTCAACAGGATACCCCTGCTCGACATCAACTTCGAGAACAACCCTGAGGCTGTCCGCGAGAGGATCGAGGAGAAGGTCTTCCGTCAACTACCCGACGGCATCGACGAGTCGGACGTCATCATCGACATAACCGGTGGCAGGAAGGCGACAACGGCAGGCGCGTTCCTGGCGGCGCTGCCATCAGGTCGGCGGGTCGAAATCGTGAACCCGAAAAGGACCGACCGCCGAGAGCGAGGAACGGAGGCGGGGGATCCGATCGAGATCACGATCGACTACATCGTAAAACGATGTTGACTTTGTGAAAGTAGCAACAAACGGTTTCAATGTTCTTTGACAACTGATCCGTTGACGGCCTCGGCTACGTGCTCCTGACCAACGAGATCGCCGCCCTCCTGGAAGCCCGGGGCTTCGACCCCGCAATCGGCTTCTTCCACGGCATCCGTTACGGTCGCAAGTCCCTCTCTCTCGACATCGTCGAGATCTTCCGGCAGCCCGTCATCGACCGGCTCACCCTGCGACTCTTCAACCGCGGACAGGTTACGCCGGAGGACTTCGAAGGCGGCGAGAAGGGCCTGCGGCTGGTCCCGGAAGCCTTCCAGCGCTACCTCGGGCTCTACGAAGAGCAGCTGCGCTCGCCGAGCGAGGGGAAAGAGACTCAGACCTGGCGGGAGCAGCTCCGGCAGCAGGCCGAGGCCCTCAAGGACATGGTCATGGACGGGGAGCCCCGGATGCTGTATACTTGGACTGGCCGAAGGACGGCCTGAGAGTACAGGCCACTCCGGCGGCCACGCGATGGCTCCTTGACATCTGAGGAAGCCCCCCACGGCGACTGGGGCCTCGACCTGGAAGCCTGCCGCGCTACTTCTGCGCCTGGGCGGAAGTGTGTCCGCAGAGACCCCGCGCGCTAACCTCCGCAGAGGCCCAAAACGGGGGGAGGTTAGCGCACTGCCCAGAATCCGGCTAAGCCCAATGAAATCAAGGACTTAGCCAAATCGGGGGTTAGGCGGACAAGCCACTATCCGGCGGCGGGCGGCCCGATTTTGGGAGGTTAGCGCATCGGGTATGCTAAGTCCTTTGTTTTCAACGAGTTAGGAAGCCAGCTGTGGAAATCGGATGTGGACCCTTCGGGGGATTGAGACATACTCGAACACCCAAGTGAAGTGAACCGTTTTCCACCCCACGGTGGAAATCGGATGTGGACCCTTCGGGGGATTGAGACACATCGTTCTGCAGGTTGAAGGTGATCTCCACTACTCGCCCGGTGGAAATCGGATGTGGACCCTTCGGGGGATTGAGACAAGTAGACATAGGTGGGTTCTCTCTCCTCGATCTCCCCGGAGTGGAAATCGGATGTGGACCCTTCGGGGGATTGAGACATCGAGAGTTGGTTGACGACAATGATCTCGCCATCGAACGAGGTGGAAATCGGATGTGGACCCTTCGGGGGATTGAGACGCCAGCGTACCAGTTTGCACCGGTAACTCTCCCCAGTCGGAGTGGAAATCGGATGTGGACCCTTCGGGGGATTGAGACTCTCTCACCCATTCGGGAATCTCTCTGTCCATCATGGTCTGTGGAAATCGGATGTGGACCCTTCGGGGGATTGAGACCTGGTTGATCGGCGAGTCGGCTCCCGAAACGTTCTCAAGTGGAAATCGGATGTGGACCCTTCGGGGGATTGAGACATGCGTTCTTGAAGTAGAATGGCCTGGGTTCCAGACCGTGGAAATCGGATGTGGACCCTTCGGGGGATTGAGACACGGAACCCCCTTCCGTAGATGCGAGCCATTGAACAAAAGGTGGAAATCGGATGTGGACCCTTCGGGGGATTGAGACACCAGACCGCACTGTACGCCGTCCAAAAGTCGCTGTGGCCGTGGAAATCGGATGTGGACCCTTCGGGGGATTGAGACATGTCTGCGAAGACCAGAGTATAACCGATGCCTTTCGCGGCAAGGTGGAAATCGGATGTGGACCCTTCGGGGGATTGAGACAAGGATCAGAAATCGGGGCGTCAGTCTCCACATGATACGTGGAAATCGGATGTGGACCCTTCGGGGGATTGAGACATGTTCTCTCTTGATCCAAACAACACCGTCACCAACAAGTGGAAATCGGATGTGGACCCTTCGGGGGATTGAGACTCTTTCTTCCTTCACGCTCACCACGTTCGTTGACGAAAAGTGGAAATCGGATGTGGACCCTTCGGGGGATTGAGACACGAGAACGGTGAGAGCGAGGACGATCTTCTGGGTCTTGTGGAAATCGGATGTGGACCCTTCGGGGGATTGAGACATCTGGTTCTCGGGCCTGCAACCCCCGCCCTCTTTCGCGTGGAAATCGGATGTGGACCCTTCGGGGGATTGAGACAACTTGAGATGATCGAGACCTTCTTCCTCGGTGAAGGAGTGGAAATCGGATGTGGACCCTTCGGGGGATTGAGACATCTCGCATTGCGCGAGTGAGATGGAGGGCTCCTCGGCGTGGAAATCGGATGTGGACCCTTCGGGGGATTGAGACATCCTCAAGCCCTCAAGGCTCGCGGGTGGCGTGACAAGGTGGAAATCGGATGTGGACCCTTCGGGGGATTGAGACAACTTTTCCCCTTTCCGCGCTGCCGAAGTCGTTGGTGCCCTGTGGAAATCGGATGTGGACCCTTCGGGGGATTGAGACACCTGGGCGAAGAGGTCGGTTACCTGAAGAGAGTTGCCTTGTGGAAATCGGATGTGGACCCTTCGGGGGATTGAGACATCCGGACACGATCGCCACCCGGGTCAAGGCACTTGACGTGGAAATCGGATGTGGACCCTTCGGGGGATTGAGACATTCCAAGCATTGGCCCATCAGGGCTCTGGCTTCTGCCTGGGGTGGAAATCGGATGTGGACCCTTCGGGGGATTGAGACATGACAAGAAGGACAGTAGCCCTTCTGTTGTTGGCGCCGTGTGGAAATCGGATGTGGACCCTTCGGGGGATTGAGACACGAGAATGCCGGCCGCGCCCTCCCAGAATCCCGGCAGTCCTGTGGAAATCGGATGTGGACCCTTCGGGGGATTGAGACAGGTTAACTGCGGCCGCCACGAAGTTCTTGCACGCCCGTGGAAATCGGATGTGGACCCTTCGGGGGATTGAGATAAGCACTAATGCCTTCTCAAGCCGTTCTGGACCACACAAGCCGTGGAATCGGACCCTCGGTCCCGTAAAGCTTGCTCCGGTGCTCCAGCGAAGGCCAGGCACCGTCAAGGGGGGACAATACTATCTGGCCAGGATCTCGACGAATGCGTTGGGCCGCACGATCTGTACCGGCTCAAAGCCAGGGCAATGGATCACCTTGAGGGGTAGAAGATCACGGCGGTCGTCCGTGACGATGTAGCCCGCGCCCGCTTCGAGGGCACAAGCTACGACGATATTGTCTTTAACGTCCGTGGGCACCTTCTCGAGGTCGGTGTAATGGCCTGGCATGACGAGCGCGACGTCTCGCAGGCTTTCCTCGATTTGCCAGAGATCCCGTTCGGAAAAGGACCGGTATTTTTGGAGGACGAGCAGATTGGTGTCGAAGACGGTATGCGGGAGGACGGTTTCTGTCACAATGGATCCGTCCAGGGCTCACCCGTCAGGCAGCGCTTCTGCGTTCGGCTCGGGCTCGGCGTACCTCCCGGACAGCCTCGTCGATGTCTCGTTCTACCTCTCCGGGATCCCATCCTTCTGTGCTCTTGCCGAGGTCCTCGGCAAGGAGGCAGAGCTTCATTTCAGGAGTCAGCACCTGGCGAAGAAGCTCCAGGCGGAGCTCCGGCGCCAGAGTCTCGATCTGGCTGGCAAGCTGTCGGATCTGCGGGTGCGGTTTCATGCGAGTCTCCTCTCGGCTCCAGGCTCCCAATGTACCACAGTCCGCGCTCCGGAGTCTTCCTTACCTGGACGGAGGTGAGCCCGCGGGTGGGATGCACGTCTTCCTCCCGCAGAGGCGCCATCGTCCGCAAGCGGCTTTCAACCTTCAAGCTCCCAGCAGGGGAGGCTCCCGGTGTCCCCGTCGTCCTGGCGACGACTCTCCTCGACCTTGCCATCCTCTTCGTCGACGCCTTGGCGCGTCCGGCCCTGGTGCTCCTCGGCTGGCTGCATTGGGGCAACACCTCGACCAACGTGGCCCGGGACCAGGATCCGCAGGGGAGGCCGCTTTTCCCCTACCTCGAGGTGGGCGACGGCCAGGGCGGCTGGCGGCGGACGGCGGTCAAGGTCGGCCTGCCGGCCGGCAAGACGAGGAGCTCCTCGAGAGCGCCGACGACCGCCTCGTCGTCTTCGGCTCGGGGGAGGAGCTCATGGTCGGCTGCGACGTCGCCTCGCTGCCGGCGCTTCCTTCCGGCTGGCGGCGGACGTATTTCCTGCACAGCGAGGGGCGGCGGATGACGGGGTAGGTCTCCATGACACTCGTCATGTCGCCGTAGCTCTGCTGGCCGGCTGAGGGAGGCGCCGACTCGGTCGTCGAGGCGGTTGACACCTGCCGCCCTCCCGCCTATACTCCATCCTCTGAGCTCTCAAGCACTTAGCGCCTCGTGCTCGCTTCACGCCAAGCCCAGCAACTCCGACAGGACATCATAAGTGCAGGACGCGCCCGCGTCGCAGGGAGCTTGTCCCCATTCGGCAGCAACAGGCCCGGGAGCCCGGCTCCCGGCGGCCTGATTCCCAGAACGAAGGAGGTTCGTAACGTCATGGAACAACAACACGGAGAGGCGGTCACCGAGGAGGCGATTCCCGCCGGAGGCCTCATCGAAGAGGACCTGAACTACGAGGACCTGGTCGCGCTCTACGACGAGAGCATGCGCCACCTCGAGGAAGGCGAAATCGTCCGGGGCACGGTGGTGGAGATCACCTCCGGCGAGGTGGTCGTCGACGTCGGCTACAAGTCCGAAGGACTGATTCCCATCGAGGAGTTCGCCGACGTCTCCGGAGAGACCCGCGTAGAGATCGGCGACGAGGTCGAGGTCCTGCTGGAGAAGACCGAGGACGTCGAGGGTCATATCCTGCTCTCCAAGTCGAAGGCCGAGCGGTTGCGGGTCTGGCAGGACATCGAGACCGCCTACAAGGAGGGCCAGATCATCACCGGCCGGGTCATCGACCGCATCAAGGGAGGCCTGACGGTCGACGTCGGTCTGCGCGCCTTCCTGCCCGGATCGCTCGTCGACATCAAGCCCGTCAAGCACCTGGAGTCGCTCAAGAACCGGGAGCTCCAGTTCAAGGTCATCAGCCTCGACCGCCGGCGCAACAACATCGTGCTGTCGCGCAAGGCCGTCCTCGAAAAAGAGTTCGCCAAGCGCAAAGCGGAGACCCTGGAGAAGCTCACCGAAGGCGCACGGCTTCAGGGCGTGGTCAAGAACATCACCGACTACGGTGTCTTCATCGACCTGGGCGGCATCGACGGGCTGCTCCACATCACCGACATCTCCTGGGGACGGGTCAACCACCCCTCGGAGCACTTCTCGGTCGGCGACGACATCGAGATCGTGGTGCTCAAGTTCGATCCCGAGACCGAGCGCGTCTCCCTGGGCTACAAGCAGCGCACCGAGGACCCCTGGACGCTGGTCGACAAGAAGTACCCCATCGGCTCGCGGGTCGAGGGCAAGGTCGTCAGCCTCGTCGACTACGGGGCCTTCGTCGAGCTTGAGGAGGGCGTCGAGGGCCTGATCCACGTCAGCGAGATGTCGTGGACCAAAAAAGTGGTCAACCCGGCGAAGATCCTAACCGTCGCCGACGCCGTCTCGGCCATCGTCTCCGAGCTCGACATGGACCAGCGGCGCATCAGCCTCTCGCTGCGCCAGACCGAGCGCAATCCCTGGGAGGAGCTCTCCGACTCCTACCCCATGGGCTCGATCATCGAGGGCAAGGTCCGTAACCTGACCGAGTTCGGCGCCTTCGTCGAGATCACCGAGGACATCGACGGCCTGATCCACGTCTCCGACATGAGCTGGACCAAGCGCATCAAGCATCCGAGCGAGGTCTTGAAGAAAGGCGACACGGTCAAGGCCCGGATCACCAACATCGACGTGCCCAACCAGCGGGTCTCGCTCTCGATCAAGGAGTTCCTGCCCAACGAGTGGGACAGCTTCGTCGAGCAGTACGCCGTCGGCGACACCCTCGACGGCAAGGTCGTCAACGTCACCGACTTCGGTCTCTTCATCGATATCTTCCAGGGTCTCGAAGGCCTCGCACACATCAGCGAAATCGACCTGCCCGGCGGTCGGCTGGAGGACCACTTCAAGGTCGGCGAGTGGGTCAGCGCCCGAATCCTGCGGATCGAAGAAGGCGAGAAGAAAGTCGGCCTGACGATGCGCGGTGTGCCGCAGCCGGAGCCGCACGAGCTCGAGGAGCTGGAGGCCGCGCGGGCCGCTCAAAGCCCCTTCGCGACCAAAGAGGACGCCGAGCCGGAGGCAGAGGAGGCTGTGGCTGAGGAGGCCGAGGAGGCGGCTGTCGAGGAGGCTGAGGCTGCTGCCGAAGAGGCCGAAGAGGCTGCTGCCGAAGAGGCCGAGGAGGCTGCCCCCGAGGAGGAGGCTGCCCCCGAGGAGGCGGCTGCCAAAGAGGCTGAGGAGGCCGAGGAGGCGGCTGCCGAAGAAGCCGCCGAGGAGGCTGCCCCCGAGGAAGCTGCGGCTGAGGACGCGGCGGCCGAGGAGGCTGCCGAGGAGAAGTAGTCGATCCCGTCCCGTTCCGGACGGAGAGTCAGCCCGGAACGGGACGGTTGGGTTGTCATCCCGGTTTTGAGGAGAGAAGCCTTTGGACGAAGCCATGACGAAGGCCGAGTTGGTGGAAGAGGTCGCAGGCATGACCCGGTTGACGAAGAAACACGCCGAGATCGTGGTCAACACGGTCTTCGAGTCGATCGTCGACTCCCTACGTTCCGGGGACAAGATCGAGCTTCGCGGCTTCGGGAGCTTTCGTATCCGCGCGCGCGGGGCCAGGGTGGCACGCAATCCGAAGACCGGGGACCGGGTCAAGGTACCGGCGAAGCAGATTCCTTACTTCAAGCCCGGCAAGGAGCTCAAGGAGCTGATCAACTGCTAGGCAGGCACAGCGCGCCCGCGGCGCCTTGAGGTGTTACGGGCTTGTGACGGTGGGTGGCAACGGCGTGCATCAGGTTCTCTTCACTCCTTGGAGGTACGCGTATATCACCGGTCAGGACAAGGATTCCCTACCTCGCGACGAGGGGTGTTTCTTCTGTGCCGCGGCGCAAGACGGCGGCGATGTCGATCATCTTGTCGTCCACCGCAGCGACCATCACCTGGTGATGCTCAACCGTCATCCCTACAGCTCGGGCCACTTGATGGTGGCGCCGTTCGAGCACTGCGCGGAACCGGCCGAGTGTCCGGAGCCGGCGCGCCGCGAGCTGTGGGAGGTGGTCCTCCTCGCCCGGGAGGTGCTCGCCGGGGCTTATCGGCCCGATGGCTTCAACCTGGGGATGAACCTGGGCAGCGCCGCTGGTGCCGGCGTACCGGGTCATTTCCATTTTCACGTGGTACCCCGCTGGCAGGGCGATTCGAACTTCATGGCCGTCGTGGGCGACGTCCGGCTGGTGCCGGAGGATCCGCACGCCACCTGCGTTCGTCTGCGCCGGCTTTTCGCCGTGGCGGTGGAGGAGGAAAGCGAGACGTGAGCAAGTCGAAACGCGGCGCCGAGAAGGCTCACCGTGAGGTGGACGAAGCCAGCAGCCAAGAGAGCGCTACCGGAACGCCGGCCGCCGAGACGGCCGCCGACGAAACCGCCGAGCAGGAGACGTTCGAGGCGGTGCCGATGCCCAAAGCCGTCATCGCGATGGTGCTGGCCTGGCTCGTGCCGGGCGGTGGCCATTTGCTGCTGGGACGCCTGCCGCGGGCGGTTTTCTTTTTCGCCTGGGTCCTGCTGGCTCTCGCGCTCGGCTGCTACTTCGATGGCCGTCTGCCCTGGATGCTCGACGGCTCGCCGCTTCAGGTGCTCGCCACCCTGGGCGCCATGGGTACCGGCATCCCCTTCTTCGCCCTGCGCTTCGGATGGGGCTATGAGGGCGACCTGAGCTCGCCGGGTTACGAGTACGGTAGCGCTTTCATCCTGGGTGCGGGGCTCATGAACATGCTTGTCGTCCTCGACTCCTGGGACATCGCCGTAGGCCGTAAATCCTAGATTTTGGGAGAGCCCGCGATGAGCCACTTCCTGCTGATGACCACCTACGCGACGCTCTTGAGCGTCTTTTTCGCCGTCCTCTGGCGCCGCGAGCCCAAGGCGCAGCTGAAGCTTTTCTGGCAGCTCTTTCTTGGTCTCGTCGGCGGAGCGGTGGCTCTGGCCTGGCTGATGTATCCGTTTCCCTCAGGGCCGCCGGCACCCATTCCATGAGCGCCGACCTGGACTTGCTGATCGTGGCCGGAGAGGCGTCGGGCGACCTGCACGGCGCGCGGCTCCTCGCCGAGCTTCGGCAAACCGTCCCCGGCCTGCGTGCCTTTGGCCTCGGCGGCGACGAGCTCGAAGCGGCCGGCTTCGAGCCGCTCGCGCATTGCTCGGAAATCGCCGTGGTGGGGATCACCGAGGCCATGAAGATCCTGCCGCGGGCCTGGCGGATCTTCCGAGACCTGCTCGCCGAGGTCGACCGCCGGGGCGCCAGGACGGCGGTCCTGATCGATTCGCCCGACTTCAACCTGCGCCTCGCCAAGAAGCTCCACCGCCGCGGCGTTCGCGTCGTCTACTACATCAGCCCTCAGCTCTGGGCTTGGCGCAAGGGACGCGTCAAATCGATCGCCCGGACGGTCGAGCGCATGCTCGTCGTCTTCAGCTTCGAGGTGGGCTTCTACCGCGAGCACGGGGTCGAGGCGGTCCACGTCGGCCACCCCCTTCTCGACGAGGTGCCTCGGCTGGAGCATGTCTGGGACCGCGATCCACGGCCCGAACGCTACACCGTGGCCCTTTTGCCGGGCTCGCGCCGCAGCGAAGTCCGCGTCATCCTGCCGATCCTGCTCGAAAGCTTGCGGCAGATGGCCGGGCCAGTGTCCTCCCCCCTTGCTCCCCCCAGGGGGACAGTACCGCTCCGGGCGCGTCTCATTGAGGCACCGACGGTTCCGAAGGCGATGTTCGACGAGCTCGTCGCCGAGAGCTGTCTGCCGCCGGGGCTGGAGCCGGAGCGCGTCACAAGAGACCGCTTCGAAGCCATCGCCGACTGCCACCTGGCGCTCTGCGCTTCCGGGACCGCGACCGTCGAAGTAGGGCTTTTGGGCACACCCCTCGTCGTCGTCCACCGGATCGGTCCCGTTAGCTATTTTCTGGGGAGGCTCCTGGTCGACGTCGAGCACGCCGGGATGGTGAACCTGGTCCTCGGGCGGGGGGTGGCGCCGGAGCTGCTTCAGTACGAGGCCCGTCCCGATCGGATCGCATCGGTGGCCGGCGATTTGCTTGCGAACCCGGAGGCGATCACGGCGATGCGCGCGGCTCTGGGAGAGCTGCGCGAGCGGCTCGGCACGAGCGGTGCCAGCCGCCGCGCCGCCGCCGAGGTCGCCGCTTTCTTGACGAACGGCCCGGGAGAGACGCCATGACCGCTTTCCTCTGGCGCTACTTCAAGCGCTACAGCGCGTGGACACTCGTCGCGATCTTGACGACGTTCGTCTTCGCGTCCTCGACCGTCCTCCTGCTGCCGGTCTTTCGCCTCATCCTCTCCGACGTCATCCGAACCGACCAGGTGAGCCTGCTCGGCGGCGCGGGTGCGGGGGCTGTCGAAGACGGCGGGAAAGTCGAGGAGGACCCGGTACGCTCCTGGCGCGAGCGTCTTGGCCTCGACGTCGACATGGACGAGCTGATCGATCGTACCTGGACGGACGTGCGCCAACGTTTCGGGCTCACCGACTCGCGGCTGGTCTGGTTCTTACCGTTTCTCTTTGCGGTAGTCTTTCTGCTGCGAAGCTTTTCGGCTTTGGTCAACGGATACATCTTTCAGATCATCGGCCTGGGCACGACGAACGATGTGCGGAACCATCTCTACGAGCGGATCCTTCACCAATCGAGCCGTTTCTACGCCGAGCACCCCTCGGGCGAGCTCGTCAGCCGCGTGGGCAACGACGTGGTGGTGATGCAGAACGCGGTCTCGAACCGTCTGCTCGACCTCTTTCAACAGTCGGTGACGCTTGTCTTCCTGATCGTCTTCCTGCTGTTCATGAACCTGAAGCTGGCGCTCGTCTGTTTCGTCGTCGTGCCGGCGGTTTTTTATCCGATCGTGCGCTTCGGCCAGGGGATGCGCAAGACCAGCCGCCGCAGCCAGGAGCGCCTGGCGGACCTCTCGAACCTGGTGGCCGAGGCGGTCCGGGGCCATCGGGTGGTGAAGGCTTTCGGCATGGAAGGCTTCGAGCTGGCGCGTTTTTGTGAAGCGACCCGCCGGCATCTGAAGGTCAAGCTCAAGGCGCAGCTCCTCGCTAACGCTTCGGGGCCGGTGGTCGAGACCCTGGCCGTCTTCGGCGCCGTCGCCTTCCTCGTCTATGTCGGCTACGCGGTGCGCTCGGGCGAGCTCGAGCCGTCGGAGATCATGACTTTTTTGAGCGGCCTTGTGATGCTCTACGACCCGGTGCGCAAGCTCAACAAGGTCAACTTGATCCTTCAGGAGGCGCTCGCCGCGGCCTACCGGATCAAGGACGTCATGGAGATCCCCCAGGACGTCGCCGAGCGGCCCGGCGCCGAGGAGCTCTCGGGCGAGGACCTGAGGATCGCTTTCGAGGACGTCGCCTTCAGTTACGAGAGGGGCGACGCCGCGGTGCTGAAGTCGATCGACCTCGTGATCGAGCCGGGTGAGGTGGTGGCGCTTGTCGGTCCCTCGGGTGCGGGCAAGTCGACCCTCGTCAACCTCCTACCGCGCTTTTTCGACCCCGACCGGGGACGCGTCACCTTGGGAGGCCGAGACCTGCACGACCTGACGCTTCAAAGCCTGCGCGCCCAGATCGGCGTCGTCACCCAGGACACGATCCTCTTCAACGACACGATCCGCAACAACATCGCCTACGGGCGCGAGGACCTGCCCCTGGAGCGGGTACGAGCCGCCGCTCAGGCGGCCTATGCCGACGAGTTCGTCGGGAAGCTGTCCCAAGGGTACGACACGGTGATCGGCGAGAGCGGGCTCAAGCTTTCCGGCGGCCAGCGCCAGCGTCTGGCGATCGCTCGCGCTCTCGTCAAGGACCCGCCGATCCTGATCCTCGACGAGGCGACTTCCCATCTCGACAGCGAGGCCGAGGTGCTGGTACAAAAGGCCCTCTATCGTCTGATGGAGGGGCGGACGGCTCTGGTGATCGCCCACCGCCTCTCGACGATCAAGCGGGCCGACCGGATCCTGGTGATGGAGAACGGTCGGGTGGTGGAGGAGGGGACCCACGGCGAGCTCCTGGAGCGGGGCGGCCTCTACCGTCGCCTCCACGAGCTCCAGTTCAAGGACGAGGTGTAGGGGCGATGCGCAGCATGACGGGATTTGGCCAGGGATCGGCGGAGAGCGAGCGTCTCCACGCGACGGTGACGCTACGTGGCGTCAACCACCGTTTCTTCGACCTCGTGCTGCGTCTGCGGGACGAGTACCGGGACATGGAACCCGCGCTGCGCGAGCTCCTTTCCCGTGAGGTCGTCCGCGGACGGCTGGAGGCGAGCCTGGAGGTCGAGCCCCTGGGGACGCGCGGCGTCGACGTCACGGTCGACGAAGAGACGGCGGAAGCCCTGTACGCCGTCCAGCAGAAGCTCCGAGGCCGCGGGTTGATCGAGCAGGGGCTCACGTTCTCGGACCTCCTGCGTCTACCTGACGTGTTGCGGGTCAAGGCCCGCGAGTCGGAGTGGACGGCGGCGGACCGCGACGTCGTCCTGGCGGCGGCGGCGAAGGCCCTGGAGCAACTGGTCGCGGCCCGCCGCACCGAGGGCGAGAAGCTCCGTGCCTTGTTTCTGCCGCGGCTCGACGGTCTCGCCGAGATCGCCGAGAGCTTGAAGGCACGACGGGCGGCGGTTGCCGCCGAGCTGGCCGATGGCCTTCGGACGCGGATCCGCGGCCTCCTCGTCGCCGAGGACGCCGCCGAGGCCCTCGACGAGGACCGTCTGGCCCAGGAGGTGGCGATCCTGGTCGACAAGAGCGACGTCTCCGAGGAGCTCGACCGGCTCGCGTCGCACGTCGAGCATTTTCGCGAGGTGATGGAGAAGGAGGGGAGCCTCGGCAAACGCCTCGACTTCCTGACCCAGGAGGTCTTTCGCGAGCTCAACACCCTGGGCGCCAAGTGCCGCGACAGCGAGATGACGCGTCAAGTCCTCGACGGCAAGGTGCTCTGCGAACAGATCCGCGAGCAGGTCCAGAACGTGGAGTAGGGCAGGCTGCGCCGCAGCTCGACCCTCGGCACGCTACCGGCGGCGGGTGCGGCTCCGGTGCTCCCCCCGTTTTAGGTGCCGCGTCTGTCGGACACAGGCTCCTTGACACCTCGATCCAGATTCACTATGCCCTTGGAGCAACGACTGGAGGGGCGGTCGAAGGAGATCATTGGCGTGACGTACGACTCATGGACGTCCGAGTTGGAACCTGCCCCTGGCGATCTGCGCATCGTCCAGGCCTTCCTCGCCACCCGGGTCCGGACGCTCGACGGCACCGGGTCCGGGCCGTGGTCCGCGACGAGGAGGAGCCGCCGGACCAGATCGTCGAGCCGAGCCTGGAGGAGGCCTACCTCGCCGTCGTCGGGAGCCAGGGTGTGCGTCGCGGCGACGAGCGGACCCGGCTTGCGGGATCGATCCTCGACCTGGAAAGCTGGCGCCAGGCGGCGTGAGCTTTCCTGGTTGACTCGGGAAGGGAGATCTGGTATCATTGGTATGAACTCAGAACCAGCTCAGGCTGGAGCGCGGACAGCGGTTTTTCCACGCCGGATCCGAATCGCCCCCAAAAGGGATGTCCGCCTCCGTGGCATGGGCACCGAGGAGGATTCGATGAGAAAGCGCAGAGCTCCTTTCCTGGCCATCGGGCTCACTTACTTCTTCTGCGCGGCTGCCGCAAGTGCTACGATCCCACCTAGGGAAGGCGCTTCATGGCCGCAGGCGTACCATGAGCGGATCGCGCAACAACCCAACGCTTTTACCTACTCCCATGCCTATCTTCCGCTGATGGCGAGAATTCAACAGAACCGCCTGGCGGTCGCCAGCGGGCAAATGACGCTGACTGCCGCTGCGGCCGCCGGGGGCACCGTCGTGTCCGGAACCAAGGAGATACCTGTTCTCCTGGCGACGTTCAGCGACACGGCGGGGGACCCCTTCCCGCCGGGGAATCTGCAAACGGAACTTTTTGACGGCCCGTGGCCCTCGGGAACAATGGCGGAATATTACCAAGAGATCTCCTACGGGGCCTTCACCGTCACCGGAACCGTTTTTCCCTGGCAGGCGCTCGCCAACGACGACACGTTCTACGAAGGCGGGTGCAACGGGTTGTGCGTGGCCGCCAACACCGCGAAGTTGCTGGAAGAGACCTTGGATTCGAACGACGCCGCCATCAACTTCTCGCAATACGACAACGATGGCCCCGACGGGGTTCCGAACTCCGGAGATGACGACGGTTTCGTGGACTTCGTCGCTTTTGTGCACCCGGAAAACGGTGGCGAGTGCGGCACTAGCAATCTCTGGTCCCACCGATGGGTATACAGCGGCTGGACCGGCACGACCTACACTACCAATGACTCAAAAGCCGGAGGCGGCAAGATTCAAATCGACGACTACGTGCTCATGCCGGCCGTGGCCTGCGACGGTTCGACGATGATACAAATCGGGGTCTTCGCCCATGAGTTCGGTCATGCCTTTGGTCTCCCTGACCTCTACGACACTGACCCCGACAATGGAACGTCCGCGGGCATCGGCAACTGGGGCCTGATGGCATCCGGCTCTTGGGGCGGCGACGGTGCAAGCCCTGAGCGGCCGTCGCACATGTCGGCTTGGTCGAAGCATTTCCTGGGCTGGCTCACGCCCACCGAGGTGACCGGCGATCTGGATCCCGCAAGCCTTTCAGACATCGAAGGAAACGCGTTCGCCTACAAGGTCCCCATTTCCGCCAATCAGTACTTCCTGGTCAGTAATCGGCAGCAGAGGCTTTTTGACTCCGCACTGCCCGCCGCCGGGATCCTCATCTGGCAGATCAACGAGACGGTCATCGATGCCGGCTTGATCAACAACCGGGTGAATGCCGATGAAAACAACAAAGGTGTCGACCTCGAGGAAGCGGACGGCCTGAACCAGCTCGACGACGCGGCGAACCGTGGTGACGCCGGCGATATGTTCCCCGGCTCCGCGGGAAGGCGAAAGTTCGACAAGACGAGTAGCCCGAGCAGCTCCGGATCGGTTGCCGTCTGCGCGATCAGCGACTCCGCAAATCCCATGACCGCGAAGATCTTGGTCACGACGGACCAATGTGAAGACGGAGGCGGAGAAGGAGATGACGACGACGACGGGAGCCTCTGCTCGAGCGTGACCGCCCCTTCGGTTGGCGGAGGCCAGAGGTTCCTTTACCTGACGCTGCTGCTCCTGCCGGTTCTGCTGGCCGCCGGACTGGCGGCCCGGGACCTGTGGAACCGTAAGGCCGTTACCTTGAGAACATGAAGCCGATTCTTTTCCAGATCGGGGAATTAAACGTCCCCTCCTACCTTTTTATGCTGGCTGGAGGGGCGTGCGTGTTCTTGTGGGTCAGTTTGGTCTTAGCGGAACGCGAACGGCTGCCGAGGTACAAGGTGGCCGCGCTTCTGGGGGCCGTCTATGTCGCGGCTCTAGTCGGTTCGCGTCTCCTCTTCGTCCTGGAGAACCCTCGGCAATTCGCCAGCCGTCAGGTGGTTTTCAGTCCCCTCCCGGGAGGCTACGCTTCTCAGGGCGGTCTGATCCTGGCCCTCGCGGTCGGGTCTTTTCTCGCCCTCTCTTTTCGGTTGCCTTGGGGATCCGTCGCGGACTCGATCGTCCTCGGCCTGTGTTTCTTGGGTTTCTCGGGGCGCCTCGGGTGTTTCCTGGCAGGCTGTTGCTACGGGCGCCCCACCACGTTGCCGTGGGGCGTCGCATTTCCTCCGGGGAGCGAGGCGGCCAAGCGGTGGGGCGCCGGAGTTCCGGTTCATCCCGCACAGCTTTACGAAGCTGCCGCTTTTATCGGCTTCGCCGGGTTGTACTTCTGGATCAGGAGGCGGCGGAGCTTTGCCGGCCAGACATTCTTATGGGTTTTGGTGGCCTATTCGGCAACTCGCTTCGGCAACGAGTTCTTCCGCGGGGATCCGCGGACCGAGCTCGGCGGCCTGACGGCACCGCAGTGGCTCGGTCTGTCGCTGATCATCTTTTCGCTTGTCATGCTGCGAATGATGCGGAGCCGGTCCGGCCGAGGCGCGGCCGAATACGCGGGTCCATAGCTCGATTCCAACCTGCAGAAAGGGAATGCCCATGCGAATCACCAGGTGCTTATCGCTGTTTGCCGGCATGATCCTCGCCACCGGGGCCGTGCATTGTCAGTCCGACGAGCCGGAAGCGGAGAAAGAGGTCGTCCCGGCCGTGGCTCTGGAGGCGCTCGCGGCGCAGCCGCAGGCCTACGTGAAGAAGCCGATACGGGTCGAGGGACTCCTCGAAAACGAGGGAAAGAACTACTTCACGGACCTTCGAATCGTCTTGAAGTCCGAGGAGGACGACTTCGTCTACGTGCGTCCATGGCTGCCGGTGGAGCTGCCGCCGATGCCTCCCGGAGTCACCGGAAAAAGGCCTGAAACGCTGGCCAAGTATCTGGGGAAAAAGGTCGAGCTGACCGCGGTGCTCGACCGTGGAACGCTCAAAAGCGTCGGCGAAGTCTACTGTCTGGAAGTCCGTTCAGCCAAGATCATCGAGTAGCGCAACGAAGGGGAGCGTCGGCGCGAGAAGCCCCCCCCGTTTAAGGTGCCACGCTAACCGAAGTCCTTTGATATCCCGCCTCAAGACTCGGGCTTCTCCTTGTCCTTTTTGAGCCGGAAGTTGACCGTCAGGTTGTAGTAGACGGCGACCGGCTCGCCGTTGAGCCGCGCCGGCTCGAAGCGCCACGTCCGGATCGCCTCCACAGCGGCCTCGGCAAGGTCGGCGGCCGGGCTCTTGAGGACCTTGGTGTCCGTGATCCGACCCTCGACGTCGATGATCGTCTGCAAGACGACGGCACCGGTGATGCGCGCCTTCCGCGACTCCTCGGGATACGCCGGTCCTACCTTGTGGATGGCGATCGGCGGCTTCATGTCGTCCGTCAGCTTCACGGCGTCCTGCTGCCGTGACGGCTCGAGGACCAGGAAGAGGTAGGGTGCCTCGTCGCCGTCGAGGCCACCGACCACCGCCGGCTGGCCGAGCTCGACGGTAAGCGGCGTGTCGGCGATCACCGTCGATCCCGAGTAGAACTGCACCTCGTAGGTCGCCGAGAGGTCGTTGAACCCCAGCAGCTTGACGCTGACGTGGACGTCGGAGGTGCTCGCCGGCGCCGGCAGGTCCTTGGCCACGTCGACCTCGAGGTGGAGCGGCATGCGATAGCGGATCTCGACCTCGGAGAGCCTGAGGCTCCGCTTCAGATCTTCGGCTACGTCGAGGAGGCGGGCGCTGCTCGACTCGCCGGCGCGGAAGTCGTCGGACTCGCCGCCGACACGGGAGACGGGAATCACCGTCCCTGGGACCACGAGGACCCCCTGGGAAGTGTCGATGGCGCCGGGGCGGCCGATCAGGAGGCTCACCTCCGTCGACAGCACGTCGTCTCTGGCGAGCAGCGGGGTGGTCAGGAGGAAGAGGGTGGCGAGCAGCAGGCAGGTCCGTTTCATTTCGGGTTTCCTTTCGGCGCCGGAGGGCGCACGGTCAGATAGAGAGGTGTGTCGGGATTGAGCCACAGCAGGACGACGCCCTCCTTGAGCGGTGGCCGCTCGACGACGGTGCCGGCCGGCACCGGGTCGACCCCGCTCGGCATGGGAGGCTCGTGAAAGGTAAGACCGACGGCCAGGACCACGACGGCGGCGGCCGCCATCAATGCCCAGCGTCGCGGTGTTGCGACGACGCGGCGTTCGGCGTCGTCGAGGCGTGCGACGAGACGGCGCGCGGCCTGGGATGCCGGAGTCCCCGGGGGGCGCTTGGCCCACCGTTTCCATTGCTCTTCGAATCGTCCGAGGCCGTCGTGGCTCATCGTTTCACTCCGTTCACGAGGTGGCTCAGGCGTTCGCGGGCGCGACGGCGGTGGGAACGGACCGAGGCGGCGGTGATCCGCATCAGCTCCGCGATCTCGGTGTCGGTCCTGCCCTCGACCACGCTCAGGTGCATCACCGCCCGCTGACGCGGTGCGAGGGCCGCGACGAGACGCTCCACGTCGAGGGTGTCCCCGGGGTCGGGGTCGATCACCGGCTCGGGCACGGCGGAGAGAGGGAGGTAGTCCCGCCAGCTGCGGACTCGCTGAAGGCAACTCCGCAGGACGATCCGGGCCAGCCAGGCCTTGAACGCCGTTTCTTCGCGCAGCGATCCGAGCTTGCGCCAGGCCTTGATCAGGGCGTCCTGGACCGCGTCCTCCGCCTCCGCCTCGCCCACGATCGACCGAGCCAGCCCGACAAGCTGCACCCAGCGTCCCTCGACGAGGGCGCCGAAGGCGTTGGCATCGCCAAGGGCGGCGCGCTGGATCAGGATGGGCTCGGTCGCTTCCATACCTGTAAGAGGCCCTGAAGTCGTCCTTCCGTGTACACGGGGACGAAAAAATGTACACGGGGACGAAGAAATGCGACGGGACCGCCCGCTGTGACGATGGACCTGTGGCGATGGACCCGTGGCGAGGGTTCTCTGGCAAACTACCAGATCGCCGCCTCCAGGAACCTCCCGAAGGCCAGGAACCCGACCTGCCGTTGATCGAGGCTCTTGCCGGTCGGCGTCGAAGTCTACCTCTGCGACGCCTGGACGGCGGCCTCGACGTCGTCCGCGGCGCTGCAGGAGGCCCTGGGCCGGCAGGTGAAGCTGCTGCGGTTGGGGGTCGATCTGGTCGATTTGGCCCGGGGTTGATCTGCCGGCCGTGGCTGGACTATACTTTCCAGTGTGGCCGGCGCTCTGGCCCGATTTGACGGCGGTCTCCCCGGGGCCCACTGACGGTGGAGATGCGAGTGCCGGTGCCGGGCGCGCTCCGCCGCCCCCCTCCGAGCCTCCTCCGTCGAGATCGTCCGAATTCCACCTCTGCCGGGAGAAGACCGCGCCTATGAAGAAAATTCCCGAGAAGATCGACAGCAAATTCCGCTACGTCCTCCTTGCCGCCGTTCGCTGCGAGCAGCTGATGCGCGGCGCACAGCCCAAGCTCGACTTCACGGGCGGCAAGCTGACGCGGCTGGCCATGAACGAGGTCATGTTCGACGCGGTCGGCTGGGACTACGGTCCGGCTCCGGAGGCTGTGGAGGCCGAGTCGGAAGCCGAGGAGGCCGAAGCTGCCGAAGGGGCGAGAGCCGACTGAAGGAGTGGGTGAGCGGCGCGATCTCCAGGCCCCGTTCGGGGAAGCCCGCTCCCTGCCAAGCGTCATGAGCCGTCGTCCCAGAGTGCTCCTCGGCGTCTGCGGCGGCATCGCCGCCTACAAGTCGGCCGAGATCGTCCGCCGGCTCCTCGAGGCGGGTTGCGACGTGCGCTGCGCGCTGACGCGAAGCGCGGCGTCGTTCATCCCGCCCCTCACCCTGGAGGTGCTCTCCGGGCATGCCGTCTACCAGCAGGAGTACCTGACGCCCACCGGACGCGGCGAAGAGACCCACATCGCCGCCGCCGAATGGACCAACGTCTTCTGCGTGGCGCCGGCTACGGCGCATTTCCTCGCCCGGCTCGCCCTGGGCCTCGCCGACGACTTTCTGACCACGGCTGCCCTCGCCTATGCGGGACCCGTGGTCCTCGCTCCGGCCATGCATTTTGAGATGTGGAACAAGGAGGCCGTCCAGCAGCACGTCGCGACGCTCAAGGGACGCGGCGTCTGTTTCGAAGGCCCGGTCGAGGGAGCGCTCGCCTCAGGCGAGTGGGGCGTCGGGCGGATGTCCTCGCCCGAGGAGGTCGTGGCGGCGGTCGAGCGGCGCTTGGGCCGCGGCGACCTTGAAGGGCGGACCGTCCTGGTGAGCGCCGGCCCCACCTACGAGCCTATCGACCCGGTACGGTTCCTCGGCAACCGTTCGAGCGGCAAGATGGGCTACGCCCTGGCCGCCGAAGCGGCACGGCGCGGCGCGCGGACGATCCTGGTTTCCGGGCCCGTGGCGCTGGGAAAGCCGCCGGGAGTGGAGCGCATCGAGGTCGAAACGGCGCTCGAGATGTGCGACGCCGTCCAGACCAGGGCGGAGCAGGCGGACCTCATCGTCATGACTGCGGCCGTCGCCGATTTCCGACCCCGGCAGGCCGCCGGCTCGAAGATCAAGAAGGAGAGCGGCGTCCCCGACTTCGAGCTCGAGCAAAACCCCGACATCCTGACGAGCCTTGCCGACGTGGCCCCCGCGGCGCTACGGGTGGGTTTTGCGGCCGAGACCGAAGCCTCTTCAGTCGAGGCGCGCGCCAAGCTGGAGCGTAAGAAAGTCGAGCTCCTGGTGTGGAACGACGTCTCCGCCAAAGGCCTCGGCTTCGGCTCGGACGACAACGAGGTCACCGTCTACCGGCGCCACGGCGCGCCGGTTTTCCTTTCGCGGCGCCCGAAGCGCGAGCTCGCCGCGGAGCTTATGGACCTCTTCAGCCAGGCGCTCAAGGAACATGGGCGAAAGACCGCCGGAGCCTCTTCGTGAGCTCCTGACCTACCTCGACGGGGTAGGTTACTCGGAGCTGTACCTCAAGCCGCCGCCGGAGGCCGAGCGGCTGGAAGCCCTGGCCGCTGAAGCGGCGGAGTGCCGCGCCTGCCGATTGTGCGAGAAACGCCTCAAGGTGGTCTTCGGCACCGGCAACCCGCGAGCCGACCTGATGCTGATCGGCGAGGCTCCGGGGGCGGAAGAGGACGTCCGGGGGCTGCCCTTCGTCGGCCCGGCGGGCGAGCTCCTGAACAAGATCCTCGGGGCCATCGATTTGAAGCGCGACGAGGTCTACATCGCCAACACCGTCAAGTGCCGGCCGCCGGGAAACCGCGACCCGCAAGGCGACGAGGTGGAGGCCTGTCGCCGTTTCCTGGAGCAACAGATCGACCTGATTCGACCGCGGGTGATCGTCGCCCTGGGACGCGTGGCGGCACAGCTTCTCCTCGGCACCGACGAGTCGCTCGGACGGCTGCGCGGCCGCTGGCACGAGGTTGGCGGCATCCCGACCCGGGCGACCTACCATCCCGCCGCGCTCCTGCGTAACCAGAGCTGGAAGCGCCCGACGTGGGAAGACATGCAGGTCGTGCGGGACCGCCTCCGTGGTTGAATCGGACTTTTCCCTGAGCCTTTTCGGGACGCCCGTCGTGTGGCGCCGGGAGGGTGGCGGCCGTCGTGTCGAGGTCGTCTGGCGCCTGCGGCGTGCGTTCCAGGCGGTGGCCTACCTGGCGCTCAGGAGCGAGCGGCGTGCCGACAAGGACGACCTCGTGGAGGCGGTCTGGCCGAACGAAAGCGCCGCGTCGATCCGGCGCAACTTCCATCCCGCCGTAAGCGACGCCCGCCGCAGCCTCGGGAGGCGCGACACGATCCTCTTTCGTCATCGGGTCTACCTTCTGAACCCGGAGATCGTCTGGGACGTCGACGTCGAGCGCTTCCGCGAGCTGGCCGCCGCCGGCCGGGCGAAGCGCCGAGCGGCGCCGGAGGAAGCCTACGAGGCCTGGAAGTCGGCCTGGAAGCTCTGCCGAGGCCCGTTTCTGGTCGGCACCGAAACAACCTGGGTCGTGGAGCTTCGCGAGGTGCTGCGCGAGGAGTACCTGGCGCTTCTTACCGACCTTGGGGCTCTCGCCGTCGAGCTCGGAGAGCGGACCCAGGCGCTTGACGCCTACCGCTGCGTGATCCTCGAGGATCCCTATGAAGAGCGCGTCCATCGGGCGGTCATGGAGCTTTACGGCCAGGAGGGTCGCCGCGACCTGGTGGGCCGTCAATACGCGCGGCTCGAGGAGCTCCTGAAAGAGCTCGCTGTCGAGCCGTTGGAGGAGACTCAGGAGTGTTATCAGCGCCTGATGCGGTAGAATCCGCACCTATGACGACATCGCTCGCCACCACCTACGAGAACGCCGCCGCGGCACGGATCGGCCTCGAGGAGGTCCCGGACTTGACGGTGATCGTCCCCGTCCTGAACGAGGAGAGGGCCGTCGCCGAGCTCGTCGAGCGTCTGCGGCGGGTGATGACCGAGCTGGAGCGCAGCTTCGAGGTGGTCTTCGTCGACGACGGCTCCAGCGACGAGACGGTCGAGCGCGTGAGGAAGGAGCACGAGGCCGATCCACGGATCAAGCTGGTCCGGCTACGGCGCAACTTCGGGAAGGCGGCGGCTTTAAGCGCCGGCATCGAGCACAGCCACGGGCGCCTCGTCGTCACCATCGACGGCGACCTCCAGGACCTGCCGGAGGAGATTCCGCGTTTCATCGAGAAGCTCGAGGCCGAGGACCTGGACCTGGTTTCGGGTTGGAAGCGCCGCCGCCAGGACTCGATGTTGAAGCGCTGGCCGTCGAAGCTCTTCAACACCGTGACGCGCTGGCTCGCCAGGGTGGACCTGCACGACTTCAACTGCGGCTTCAAGCTCTATCGGCGCGAGGTCTTGGAGCAGATCTCGATCTACGGCGAGCTGCACCGCTACATCCCGGTGCTGGCGAGCCGCCAGGGCTTTCGGATCGGCGAGGTCCAGGTGCTGCACGAACGCCGCCGTCACGGCGCCTCGAAGTACGGTTGGGACCGCTTCTACAAAGGGCTCCTCGATCTGATCACGGTGCTTTTCATCACCAAGTACACGCGTCGCCCGCTGCATCTCTTCGGTGGTATCGGGCTCGTCGCCACGCTCCTCGGCTTCGGAATCAACGCCTATCTGGCCGTCCAGTGGTTTTTCTACGGCGAACGGCTCTCCTACCGGCCGCTCCTGCTCCTGGGAACCCTGCTCATGGTGGTCGGTTTTCAAGTTTTGACGACAGGTCTCCTGGGTGAGATGATCACCTACAAGAACTTCCGCCGCGAGGACAGCTATTCCGTCAAAGAACGTTTGGGGTGATCCTCTGTCGAGCAAGCAGTTCCTCTTCCTGACCCAGACCTACCCGCGTTTCCCCGGCGACACCTCGGGCCCTTTCATCCGCGACCTGGCGCGAGCCTTGGTGCGCCGGGGCGACGGCGTGACGGTGCTCGTGCCTCACGCCCCCGAGGTGGCCGCACGGTGGGACGACGACGGCGTCGAGGTGCGTAGCTTCCGCTACGCGCCGGAGCGCTACGAGCTCGTCGGCTACGGCCGCAGCCTCGACGCCGACGAGACGGTCAAGGGGGCGGCGTCGCTCGTGGCGCCGCTCTATGTCCTCGGGGCGTGGCGAGCGGTGCGCCGCGAGCTGCGCCGCCGCCACTACGACTTGCTCCAGGCCCACTGGGTGGTGCCCAACGGCCTGGTGGCTTCGGTCGTGGCCCGGCGTCTGCCGCTCGCCGTCGGGCTCCACGGCAGCGACGTCTTCCTCGCCGAGAGACCCGGTGTGCGGAGCCTGGTGGCCTCCGTCCTGCGGCGCACGAGCGTGGTCACGGGCTGCTCGCCCGAGCTCGTCGACCGGGTCTGTGCCCTGGGCTTCGAGTCGAGCTATGCCCGCGTCATCCCGTACGGCGTCGACAACGAGCTTTTTTCTCCGGACCGCGACCGGCGATCTCTGTGGCGCGGCAAGCTCGGTATCCCCGAGGCGGCGCCGCTCGTCGTCTCGGTAGGACGGATGGCGACCAAGAAAGGCTACCAGGTGCTGATCGAGGGGTTGCCGGAGCTCATGGCGGAGCGCGAGGACGTCCACTTCGTCCTCGCCGGCTCGGGCGACCGTCTGGAAGAGTTCCGCGCCGCCACGGCGGCCTGGGGCGACCGGATCCATTTCCCGGGCGCCGTCCTGCGCGACACGCTGCCGGACCTCTACCGTGCCGCCGACGCTTTCGTCCTGCCCTCGGTCCACGATCCGAAGGGCAACGTCGACGGGCTGCCCAACGTCATCCTGGAGGCCATGGCCTCGGGCCTGCCGGTGGTGGCGAGCCGCATTTCCGGGATCCCCCTGGCGATCGACGACGGCGTCGAAGGATACCTCGTCCCGGAAAAGGACCCGAAAGCGCTGCGCCGCGCCTTGCTGCGGCTCCTGGCCAACCCGGCAAGGGCGCGTGAGATGGGCGAGAGCGGACGCCGTCGCGCCGTCGCGGAGCTGAGCTGGGACACCGTCGCCCGTCGCTACCGCTCGGCCTACGACCTCGCGCTTTCCGCGAACTAGAGGTCAATCTCTGCCGGAGTGCTCCTGGACCGTCTTGACGAAGACGCGGGCGTGGTCGGGATCGGTCGTCGGCAGGATGCCGTGTCCGAGGTTGGCGACGTGGCCGCCGCCGGGCCGCGTCCGGTCGCGCCCGGCCGGGCCGCGTCCGGCCTCGATCATCTCGCGGGTCTTTTCAACGATGGTCTCCGGTGGAGCGAGCAGCACCGTCGGATCGAGGTTGCCCTGGAGCACGAAGCGCTCTCCCACCGCGGAGCGTACCTCGTCGAGCGGCATCCGACCGAGAGAACTTTTACGGGCAGCTCCCGGAGCTCGGGTAGAAGATGTGCCGCGTCGCGGATGTAGTAGACGAGCGGTACCTTGCCCCGCAGCCGTTCGACGATCTTCAAGACCGGCGGCAGGGCGAGCTCGCGCCAGCGGCGGCGGTCGAGCAAGCCGCCCCAGGTGTCGAAGAGCTGGATCGCTTGCGCCCCGGCGTCGACCTGGCCTTCGAGGTAAAGGGCCGAGGTCTCGGCGATCACGTCGAGGAGCCGGGCGAAGCCCTTCGGATCGCTGTAGCTCCATCCCAGGACGTGGCCGAAGGACTTCGAGGTCCCGCCCTCGACGAGATAGGTGGCGAGCGTCCAGGGGGTGCCGCCGAAGCCGAGAAGGGGGACCCGGCCGTCGAGCTCCTTGCGAATGAGGCGCAGGGCGTCGTAGACGTAGCCGAGCGTCGCCTCGACGTCCGGGACACGGATGCGGCCGAGGTCGGCCGTGCTGCGCACCGGTTGCGGGAAGACGGGACCGTTGCCCTGGATGAACTGGAGCTCCGCCCCCATGGCTTCGAGGGCAGAAGGATGTCGGCGAAGAGGATGTCGGCGTCGACGCCGACGAGCTCGACCGGCTGGAGGGGTCACCTCGGCGGCGAGCTCCGGGGTCTCGCCTCTGGTTGGAGAAAACGCGCCCGACGACCAGGGCAAGCGAGATTCAAGCCGAGGCGAGAGAGCTCTACTTCTTGTCGCAAGGCTGGAGAGGCGGTTGCTTTCTACGACACGGCAGTGACCGAATACGGCCATCGTCACGAGCCGGGCTCCCCGGCTTCTGAGAGCGCTCTGAGTGTCCTTGTTAGCCGGCTGATAAACGCCCTCGAGGTGGTTCCTGCGAAACAGCCGACAGAGGAGCCGCCCGCGGAAAGGAAGTTCACCGTCTTCCTTGCCACCACCTCCGACGACCTCATCCGCGATGCCCGGTGGCTTAGGAAAGGCCTTGAACGCGAGGGCGTTGCGATGGCCGGCGGCATCCCGCCGCCCTGGGATAGCGACGAACACGCCGGCGCGGTTCGGGACGCCCTCGACCGGTCGGACCTGGCAGTCCATCTTCTCGGTCCCATCCCGGGACGTCCACTCGACGACGAGGATCCCGAGGTCACCTATCCCACCGAGCAACTGCGCTTTGCCCGTGAGTGCGGATGCCCACGGGTGGTTCTTCTCTCGGAGACTCTTCTGGACACTGAAGCGGACGACGAGGACGCCAGGTACCGCGAAGCCCTCGCCCGGCTTGAAGACGAGGACCGTGACGGCGGACGCCTGGAGCTTGTTCGTGGAGGGCGCCAGCAACTCGCCGAGGCCGTTCTTGCCAGGAAGCGCCGGATGGAAGCACGACCTCGAACGCCAGCCGTCGGCGAGGCACGGACGGCGTTCGTCGACGTCCACTCGAATGATCTGGGCGACATCGCCGATCTGCTCTCCGGTCTGGAGCGTTTCGGCTTTGCGCCGATCACGGTGCCGTCGAGGGAGTTGACGCCCGGTCAGGGGCTGGAGCGCTTTGCGGCGAATCTCCAGCGGGCGCAGCTTTTCGTGCTCGTCTTCGGCGCCATGGCCCGAACTTTGGTGGAGAAACGGCTCGCCGAAGCGGTCAAGCTCGTGGTGAGCCACCGTCTCTCCACTCGCATGTGCGTTTGTGTCGCTTCGGAAGAGCAACGCGGACAGGTGCCCTACCCCGGGTTGGTCCATGTCATGGTTGGCAGTGACCCGGCATCGATCGAGAGAGTCCTGGGCCAGCTTCCGGAGGGTGCATGAACACCGTTGGCACCGGGAATCCTGAGAACCCTTACGTGGGTCTGCGCCCTTTCGAGAGCCACCACAACGAGCTCTTCTTCGGCCGCCGCCGGCAGACGGCTCGGCTCCTCGACGAGCTTCAGCGGACCCGCTTCCTCACGGTCGTCGGCTCGAGCGGCTGTGGCAAGTCGTCGCTGGTGCGAGCAGGACTCATCCCGGTGCTGGAAGCGGGTTTTCTTGTCGAGGATCGCGACCTCTGGCGGATCGTCCGTGTGAAGCCTGGAGACGCCCCGTTGGGCAACCTCGCCGCCGCCCTCGCCGAGGAAGACGACGACGATGCCGGGGCGTTCCTGGCAGCGATCACGGAGGAAGGCGTCGAAGGCGTCGAGGCGTACCTCGCTCCGCGGCTCGGAGAGCATACGAGCCTCCTGTTGCTGGTCGATCAGTTCGAGGAGGTCTTCCCGTTCCGTGAAGCCCGGCAAGAGGACGGCCGCGAGCGCGTCCGCCGCCGTAGCGAGGCCGACGAATTCGTCGATCTTCTGCTGGATCTCGCCGCGAGCTCCGAGATTTCCCTCTACGTCGTCGTGACCATGCGCTCCGACTTTCTCGGGGACTGCGACGTCTTTTCCGGGCTGCCGGAAGCGATGAACGAAAGCCGCTTCCTGGTCCCCCGGTTGCGGCGCGACGAGTTGCGCGAGGCGATCGAGGGACCGGCGCTTCTGCGCGGCGTTGAGGTCGTGCCTCGCCTCGTGGAGAGGCTCCTCAACGAGTTTGAAGAGCTTACGGACCGCCTCCCTGTGCTGCAGCACGTGCTTCTGCGGACCTGGAACAAGTGGCGGGCCGGCGGCGGTACCGGTGAGATCGACCTCGCGGCCTACGAGGCCGCGGGGACGATCGAGCGAGCACTGTCCGAACACGCTGAGGAGGCGTTTCGTGAGGAGGACCATGAGCTTGCCGCCCAGATCTTCAAGTGCCTGACCGACACGGACGCAGGGCAGCGGCGGGTGCGGCGTCCGGCGAGCTTGCAGGAGTTGGTCGACGTCACCGGCGGCTCGCTGTCGGAGGTCGAGGCGGTGAGCGAACGCTTTCAGGCCGACGGGCGTCATTTTCTAGTCGTCTCCGATGCCGCGACTCCCGGTGAACGCTGGGTGGGCATCTCCCACGAGAGCCTCATTCGCCAGTGGAGGCGGCTCCAGCGTTGGGTTGACGAAGAGAAAGAAGCGCGCGAAATCTTCCGGGAACTCGTCCAGCGAGCCAGAAGGTGGGAGCGTGGGGTCGGAGCGCTTCTACAGGCACTCGACCTGCCGCGCTTTCAGGAACGGTGGGATGACGTACGGGTCGGGTGGACCCGCCGCTACTCTAACTCCGAAGGCGATTTCTCTGTCGCCCGGAACTTCTTCCGTGAAAGCGTCGAGAAGGCCCAGGCCGCGGCAGGCGAGTGGGAGCAACGTAGAGAAAGATGGCGTCCAGTCGCCGCTGCTGCGGCGTTGATGGTCAGCGTCGGATTGGGGTTTGTAATCACCGCGGGCCGCCCGATGTTTGATTTGGCCCAGATCGACCTGCCTAGCCGCCTTTTCGCTTCTTTCGAATCTATTATGACCATTCCGAATGCCTACTTTGCGGGCTTTCTCACTGCCTCAGTTGCGGGCTTTCTCACTGCGTCTGTTGAGGTCGTCTCGCGCTATCGTGACGACCCTTTCAGGGCTGTTTTCACGTCGCCTGCTGGTTGGATCTATCTCGTCGTGAACGCGGCTCTAAGTGCGATCGCCTACCAACTTCTGACCCAAAGCCAAGATCTCATGATGAGTGACGTTGAGGCCCACCTCAGGCTCGCCCTTCTTGGCGGCTTTGGTGCTGCGATTTTAGTCCGGGCGCGGATATTTACGGTAAAGACAGGTTCCGATGAGGTACCGGTTGGTCCAGGTTTTATCATCGATCAATTGCTTCGCATACTGGATCGGCAAATCGATCGAAGCCGTGCAATACGGCGTACGAAGATGGTTTTCAGCTCGATGGCGGACGTCGACTTCGATCGTGTGGCCAAATATGCAAAGACCTCCATCCCTTCCACTAGCCGGGATCTGAGCCTTGAGGAGCGTCGTATCCTCGTTTCGAGGATAGCAGAGATTGAAGGGTCTGAGGTTGACGACGTCCAAAAGCGCTACGCACTGGGCTTCCTGGTCCTCGACTTCATGGGTGAGGCGTATCTTCGGGCGTTGTTGGCAGGAGTGAAGCTGTCGGAGTCCGAGCCGGCGTAGCGTAAACTCCAAGGATCTCCTCTGCCGCTTCTGCGCGATGGTCACCGCTAGTCCGGACCTGGGCCACAAGGACCAGGAGGATGCGCGGTGAGCAGAGCGTTGTCAGTGGTCTCACGGACGTGGAACGACCCCAAAGCTACGCGCGGCTCGTCTTTTGGCTTGAATTCGATGGCCGACCCGCCTAGAATGGACTCATGAGATACCCCAAGGTGCCCTCGAACGAGCTCTTCTGGAGCACCCTCAAGGAGGGCTCGGAGCCTGCCGCGAAATCCTTCTCCGTAGACTCCGGAGGCGGGAGCAAGGACAAGCTGGAGGATCGGGTCCTGCAGATCCTTCAGGACGCCGGTGGCACGGCCACCTTCTTCGAGGTCTGGATCCGCTCCGGCGAGGAACGTCCGCGGATTCGACTCGCGGTCGAGCGGTTGGCCCGCAAGGACTGGCTGGTCAAGGACGGGATCGGGGACGAGATGCTGCTGCGGCTCCATCCCCAGGCACGGCGCCGGGCCTGACGTCCTGAGCTTTGAGATCGGGGTGAGCTTGGATCCCTTCTTCGCTGCTGTCGCTTTCATCGCAGGCCTCGTTTACGGGTCCATCGAGATCCTCGCACGCTATCGTGACGAGCCCTTCAAGGTCCTCTCTTCGCCCTTCAGTTGGATCTATGTCGTCGTGAACGGCCTCCTGGGCTTCGCCGCCTACGCGATCCTGATCCAGACCCAGGAGCCGGCGGTCAAGGACGCGAGCGACCAGCTCAAGTACGCCCTGATAGGAGGTCTGGGGGCAGCCGTCGTCCTTCGGGCCCGGCTGTTTTCGGCGAAGGTGGGCGACGAGGAGATCGCTATCGGTCCGGGCTATTTCGTGGATCAGCTCCTAGCGGTTCTGGATCAGCAGATCGATCGCAGCCGTGCCCACCAGCGCGTGGAGATCGTCGTCGAGTGGATGGGCCATCTCGACGATTTCAAGAAGACCACGGAATACGTCAGCACCATGATCCTGGGCAGCTCGCAGAGCATGAGCCTTCAGGCGCGCAAGGACATGGCTGCCCGGATTCGGGAGATCCGTGATCAACCGACGCGCGACAAGTTCAAGATCTTCGCCCTGGGCTTCGTGATTCTCGACTTCAGGGGCGAGGAGTTCCTGAAGGGTCTCTTCAAGAAGGAGGGAAGCGAAGAATCCGGCATGCCGGTCGCTGAGCGACCCGCGGTCGCTCTCGACCACCCGGCACTGGTCCGCTCAGGGCTCCGCGACCTGAGCTTCGCCGTCGCCAAGGAGCGGTTTGCCGAGCTAGTGGAGCAGAAAAGGACACTCCAGCCCAGCGAGCGCGAGGAGCTCCTCGCTGAGATTCGCCTGATCGAGGACCGAGACATCCCCGAGCTCGACAAGAGCTATGCCCTGGGCTTCTTCGTCCTCGACTTCTTCGGTCGCGAAGCGTTCGAGAAGCACTTCCCACCGTCCGCGGAGTGAGCTCAGGCGAGGCTCGCCGCTTGCTGCCGAGGCACGCCTACACCGATTGTGGGCCGGTGGACCGTGGCGCGAATTGGCCGGAATTGCCGGAGTGTTCCTGGACCGTCTTGACGAAGACGCGGGCGTGGTCGGGATCGGTCGTCGGTAGGATGCCGTGCCCGAGGTTGGCGATGTGGCCGCCGCCGGGCCGCGTTCGGTCGCGCCCGGCCGGGCCGCGTCCGGCCTCGATCATCTCGCGGGTCTTCTCAACGATGGTCTCCGGTGGAGCGAGCAGTACCGTCGGATCGAGGTTGCCCTGGAGCACGAAGCGCTCTCCCACCGCGGCGCGCACCTCGTCGAGCGGCACCCGCCAGTCGACCGAGAGGACCTCTACGGGAAGCTCCCGGAGCTCGGGGAGAAGATGTGCCGCGTCGCGGATGTAGTAGATGAGCGGTACCTTGCCTCGCAACCGTTCGACGATCTTCAAGACCGGCGGCAGGGCGAGCTCGCGCCAGCGGCGGCGGTCGAGCAGCCCGCCCCAGGTGTCGAAGAGCTGGATCGCCTGCGCCCCGGCGTCGACCTGGCCTTCGAGGTAGAGGGCGGAGGTCTCGGCGATCACGTCGAGTAGCTGTGCGAAGCCCTGCGGGTCGCTGTAGCTCCAACCCAAGACGTGGCCGAAGGACTTCGAGGTCCCGCCCTCGACGAGGTAGGTGGCGAGCGTCCAGGGGGTGCCGCCGAAGCCGAGGAGGGGGACGCGGCCGTCGAGCTCCTGGCGGATGAGGCGCAGGGCCTCGTAGACGTAGCCGAGCGTCGCCTCGACGTCCGGGACGTGAAGGCGCCCGAGATCCGCCGTGCCGCGCACCGGCCGCGGGAAGACGGGACCGTCGCCCTGGACGAACCTGAGCTCCGCCCCCATGGCTTCCAAGGGCAGGAGGATGTCGGCGAAGAGAATGGCGGCGTCGACGCCGACGAGCTCGACCGGCTGGAGAGTCACCTCGGCGGCGAGCTCCGGGGTCTTGCACATCGTCAGGAAGTCGGACTTGTCTCTTACCGCCCGGTACTCGGACATGTAGCGGCCGGCCTGACGCATCATCCAGACGGGGAGGCGTTCGACGCTCTCGCCGCGGCAGACTCTGAGGAATAGGTCGTTCATGACGGCGGAGGATAGCAGAGCCGGCGCCGGAGCGGACGGCGCAAATGGCCCCAAAGGAGCGGGTCATGAGAGGATGGCCGGGGTTCGACAACGACGAGGAGGAGACTTGCCCACATTGAGGATTTCGACTCTGATCGCACTTCTGCTGCTCCCGGTGACGGCGGTGGCGGAGGAGATCCTTCTGATCGACGGAGAGACCGCCGACTGGGCGTCGCGCACGCCGCTCCACGCCGATCCGGCGGGGGACTCGGGGAAAGGCCGTGTCGACTTCGGACGGTTGTGGATCACTCATGACGCCTACCACCTCGTCCTGCGCCTGGAGCTCGGCCGGGAAGTCGGCCTCCAGGACGACGACACCGGCGTCGTCCTCTACCTCGACGCCGACGCTGACGCGACGACGGGCCTCGCGGTGCGCGGGCTCGGCGCCGAGCTCGAGTACCATTTCAGCCGTCGTGGAGGACGCCTCCACATGGGCACCGTCCCCTCGGGGGGAGTGAGGGGGGAGGTCACCTCGCGTCTCGTAGATGCCCGGGCTCTCGGGCTCGTGAGCGCTCCCACGGTAACCTCCGAGGAGCTCGAGCTCGCCTTCGACCGACACCGCCAACTCGACGAAGGACCGCTTTTCCCGGGCCGCAAGCTGCGCCTGGCCTTCGCCGTGGAGGGAGGGGACGCCCTGCCCGACGGCCCCGGAGGCGTCACCTATGAGATGGCCGGCGAAGGCGGCGGCACCGTCGAGCCGCTGACGCTTGCCAAGGAGGATCCCTCGCACCTGCGCCTCCTCTCCTACAACACCAACAACCGCCTCTTCGAGCCGCACCGCAAGGACGCCTACCGACGGATCCTGGCGGCGATCCGCCCCGACGTCGTCTTGCTGCAGGAGGTCCGGGACCACACGTCGGACGACGTCCTCACCTACCTGGAGGAGAAGCTCCCGCCGGGACGGAGCTGGCACCATGCCAGGGTGGGTGGGGAAGCGAGCGTCGTCCTGAGCCCTTTCCCGGTCGAGAAAGTCCATGCGCTCGGCGAGAGCGGCGCTTTTGTGCTCGACGCGCGCGAGCGCTACGGTACACCGATTCTCCTCGTCGGCCTGTCGACGCCCTGTTGCGACAACGAGCGGGAGCGCGGCGAGGAGATCGAGCTCATCTCGCGGTTCCTGTACGACGCCCGTACACCGGGTGGGGAGCTCGACCTGCCGCCGAGGACACCGTTGCTCGTCGTCGGCGACGCGAACCTCGTCGGCTCGCGCCGCCAGCGCGACACCCTCTTGAGCGGCACGTCCTCCGGCGCAACGCGCCTCGCCCCCGACTGGGACGCTACGCCTCTCGCCGACCTCGTGCCGCGTCACACGCACCGTCCCCTGACCTTCACCTGGTATGGCCGGGGCTATACGCCCGGCCGCCTGGACTACGTGATCTACAGCGACTCGGTGGCCGCGGTGGGGAAGGGCTACGTCCTCTTTACGCCGTCGATGCCGGAGGTGGACCTGAAACGCTACGGCCTGCGTCGCGACGACACGTCGGTGGCGACGGACCACTTGCCGGTGGTCGCGGACTTCGTCTTCTCCGGCAAGTAGGGGGTGAGGAACAGGTCGTTCATCTCGCCGCTTGCTGAAAGGCCCGGGCGCGAAAGAGGAAGTCGATGATGTTGCCCTCGTGAGGCTGGAGCCAGTTGAGCCGGATGGTCGGGATCGGACCCAGGTTGAGGCGGTCCACGTGGGTGGCGTCGAGAAGCGCGCTCGACAAGGACTGGTTCTCGGTGATGGCGGAGAGGACCAGGGTGTCGCCGATGGACGAGACCATCTTGTCCTGGGGACACCGGACCACCGAGACGAAGGGAAACATGTACTCCACGTTGGCGAGCTTGGCGTCGGGGGACTCGCAGTGGAGCACCGTGGGCCGGAGGTAGTCGCAGCGCTCCTTGGAGCTCAGACGGGCCTCACCGATTCGGTGGCGAGCCGTCACGTCTTCCGCCCCGCCGGCTTCAAGACCGTTGTCGATGTCCTGGGAGATGGCCGCAGCCACCCCGGGGACGGTGAAGGCCGCCAGGGGGCTCTCGGGATCCTGGGGCGGCAGAGGAGCCACCGGGGCCAGGCGCTCGGCCAGGGCTTCGGCGATCTCCCGAGTGTGACGGGAGGCCCAGATGCCGGAGCAGCTGATGCAGCTGCGGCCACTGTTGACGAGCACGCTGTCGACCATGAGGTCCAGGTAGTCCTGCCAACGATCCACCAGGTCGTCTCCCAGGAGGATTTTGCTGAAACCGGGACCATGGACCTGGACCCGGGGGTCGCCCTTGTAGCGCTCCACCGTGGGGGTGCCACCGAAAATGAGATTGCGCGGGCAGTGGGCGAGGACCGCGGCGCCGATGTCTCCCAACCCGGGATAGATGGAGATCGCCGCGGCGGGAACACCGGCTTCGACGAAGGCCTGGGTCATGCGGTAGGGGGTCCACGGCTCCTGGGGACCGGGCTTGAAGACGAGGCCGATCTGGAGTGGGATCACCGGCAGCCACAGGGTGTGAACCCCAGGGGAGTTCGAAGGCAGGACCAGGCCGAGCACCGAGGTCTGGGCCTGATAGCTCACGGGCACGCCTCGCTCCTCCACTCCGTGACCCCGGCTCAGGATCGAGAGGTCAAGGCCTCGGGTCAGGGAGTCGAGGATCTCGTCCATATGGGTGAGGACGAAGTGGTTTTTTTCCATGTTGGCCCGGCACATCTTCTCGGGCAGACCCGTCGTCGCCGATTGGAAGCGCACGAAGTCGTCCGGCGTCTGGGTGCCGTTGCCCAGGGGAAGCTCGGCCGACTGGTAGAGGTCGGCGGCTTTTTTCATCATGCCGACGATCTCCCCGACGGAGAGCTCGCGCAGCGCCTCCCGGGCCCGATGAGCCTTGCGCATATCACGCTGGATGAGACCGGCGTTGGCCTGGCTGACGGTGGCCAGCTTTTCGCCGGTCTCGAAATGGACGACGGAGACTTTCTCCAGACTTTCGTAGGGCTTGCCCCAACGCAGAATCGGAATGTCCAGCATGATGTCTCCTGCCGTTCTCAGTACACGCCGACGGTGGTCGTGGCGGCGAGCTGGTGAAAGGGCCGGACGCCGCTCACCCCGTCCCAGGGGTAGGCCTCGTAGGGCTCTTCCCGCTCTCCTTCGTCCCGTTCCAGGAAGCCGGGAACGAAAAACTCCCGGGTCAAGGTGGTGAGCTTCACCCTGCCCGTTTGTCCGTACTCCACTACCTGGTCGGGGTGATCCGGGTCCACCACCTCGATCGCGGCCCGTGGCTGGGGCGCGTAGTAGGTGATCTTGTAGCCGTCCTCGGGCCCCACGGGCTTCGATGCGGCCAAGCCCATCAAGGTGTTGCCGTAGGTCGGGGTGATGTAGACCCCGTCCAGGAGCTCCTCGACGGCGAAGCGGGTCCACTGGGGCGTGAACTCGGTGCCGCCGGAGAAGATCCCCCGGATGCCGATCTCCCGCAGGGACGTGCCCTCGTCCTCGAGGGCCAGGGCCAGGTCCTCGAGGAGCTTGGGGGTGGAGAAGACGCACTTGACGTCGTGGCCCGCTTTGAGGATGGTGATGGCCTGATCCATGACGTGCTTCTTGTAGGCTTCCAGGTGCTCGGTCCATCCTTTTTGGATGAGCTTGATCACCCAGCGGGGATCGAGATCGACGCAGAAGCAGATGCCACCGCGGTGCTGGGCCAGGTGCTCCACGGCGAGACGCAAGCGTCGGGGACCGGAAGGGCCGAGCATGAGCCAGTTGGATCCCCGGGGAAAGTGCTCTGCGGGGAGAGATTCGCTGAAGAGCTCGTAGTCGAGGCGAAAGTCGTCGATGGCGATGCGGCTCTTGGGGGTGCCTGTGGTGCCGCCGGTTTCGAACACGTAGATGGGCTTCGCGGCGTAGGCCTTGGGCACCCAGCGGCGCACCGGTCCGCCCCGTAGCCACTCGTCTTCAAAGAGGGGAAACCGGCGCAGGTCCTCGAAGGACTGGACGTCCCTCTGTGGATCGAAGTCCAGCTGGTCGGCGAAGTCGAGCCAGAAGGGCGTTCCCGTCTCGGGGTTGAAGTGCCACTGCATGGTCTCCCGCACCTGGGCGTCGAGCCTCTCGCGGGCCTCTTCGATTCTTTCTTGGAGAGTCTCCGGGGAGCTCGTGGCGTCTTCCGGCATCGTCTACCTCTGGTCAGGCCGACGCCGCGGCCGGCTCGGCCACGAGCTCTGCCTCGCCCACTGAGAGGACCGCCTCGATCCGATCCAGCGCCCAGTCGAGCTCCCCGCGGGTGATGGTGAGCGGCGGAGCGATCCGGATCACGTGCTCGTGGGTCTCCTTGCAGAGCACGCCCCGCCGTTCCAGGGCCTCGCAGAAGCGCCGCGCGCCGCCGGCCTCTTTGTGGAGCTCGATGCCGATCCAAAGACCCCGTCCGCGCAGCTCCTTGACGTGGGGCGAGTCGAGCTTGCGGAGCCGCGCCATGGCGTGCTCGCCGAGCTCGGCCGAATTCTCGATCAGCTTCTCGTCGACCAGGATCTGAAGCGCCGTCATCGCCACTGCCGCCGCCACCGGGTTGCCGCCGTAGGTCGAGCCGTGGTCGCCGGGGTGGAAGACGTCCATCACGTCGTCGTCGGCGAGGATGGCGGAGACCGGGTAGACGCCGCCCGAGACCGCCTTGCCGACGATGACGACGTCGGGACGGATTTCCTCGTGCTCGTAGGCGAAGAGCTTGCCGGTTCGTCCGAGGCCCGACTGGATCTCGTCGAGCATCAGGAGGGCGTTCGCCTCGTCACAGAGCTTGCGCAGGTGGCGCAGGTACCCGTCGGGCGGAATGATGATGCCGCCCTCGCCCTGGATGGGCTCGGCGAGGATGGCGGCCACGTTTGGGTGCATGGCTGCGGCGACGGCATCGAAGTCGCCGTAGGGGAGGATCTTGAAGCCCGGTGTGAAGGGGCCGAAGCCCGAGCGGTACTGCTCCTCCGAGGAAAAGCCGACGATCGTCGTCGTGCGGCCGTGGAAGTTGTGGTCAAAAACCAGGATCTCGGCCTCGCCGTCCGGGACGCCCTTCTTGGTGTAGGCCCACTTGCGCGCCGCCTTGATGGCCGTTTCGACGGCCTCGGCGCCGGTGTTCATCGGCAGGGTCTTCTGAAAGCCCGTCAGCTCGGTCAGGAACTTGTAGAAGTGGCCCAGCTTGTCGTTGCGGAAGGCTCGGGAGGTCAGCGTCAGGATCTCGGCCTGGTCGATCAGGGTCTTGACGATCTTCGGATGGCAGTGACCCTGGTTGACGGCGGAGTAGGCGGCCAGCATGTCGAGGTACTTGTTGCCTTCGACGTCCCAGACCCAGACGCCGTCGGCGCGCTGGATGACGACGTCGAGCGGGTGGTAGTTGTGAGCTCCGTACTCCTCTTCCAGAGCGATGTAGTCGGCGGTTTTCATGCGCGGTTCTCCTCGTTGTCCCGGCGCGGTGGTGGCACGGGTCTCGGTGGTCAGGACCGGTGAGACGGGGTCCTCAACCGCTTTTATCACAAGGCGGGAGAGGTGAGAACCCTCTAGCTAGGGTACGAAGCGGTAGCCGGCGCCGCGGATCGACGTGATGTGCCGCGGGTTCGACGGATGCTCCTCGAAAGTCTGGCGCAGCTTGCGGATGAAGTTGTCGACCGTGCGGGTGGCCAGCGAGCCGGGCAAGTCCCAGACCTCCTCGAGGAAGCTCTCGCGAGAGATGACCTCGCCCGGACGGTCGGCAAAGAGCTTCAAGATGCCCAGCTCCTTGGGCGAGAGCCGCACCTCCTCGCCGCTCTCGGAGGTGGCGGCGAAGGTCTGGAAGTTGACCTGCCAACGGCCGTAGACGAGCGATTCGGGAGTCTGGCTCCGGGGAAACGTCCGTCCCCAGACCTGGCGCCGCAGGGCGCCGCGCACCCGCGCCAGGACCTCGTCGAGGTCAAAAGGCTTGGTGATGTAGTCGTCGGCACCGGCGTCGAGGCCGGCGATGGCGTCGGCGGTGCGGTCGCGGGCGCTGACCATGACGATCGGCTGGATGTGGCCGGATTGGCGAAGGCGCCTTGCGACCTCGATCCCGTCGATTCCCGGCAACATGACGTCGAGCAGCACGATGTCGATCCCGTTGCTACCCTCGACGTGCTCCAGGGCCTCCTCGCCACTCGCGCAGACATCGACGTCGTAGCCCGCGTTGCGCAGGTTGTAGGCCAGGCCCTCGGCCAGGTGCTCCTCGTCCTCAACCAGCAGAATACGGCTCAAGCCGGACCCTCCTTTCGTCGATCACCTCCTGAGTCACGGCCGGCTGGGTCTCGGACGACGAGCTGAACGGGGCCGCGCTGATCGGCAGGCGAATGGAGATCGTCGTGCCGCACCCTCGGCCGGCGCTATTCGCCTCGGCCTCTCCACCGTGGGCCTCGACGATCGAGCGGACGATGAAAAGCCCGATCCCTGTGCCGCGCCGGCCGCGCCGGCCTTGCTGGCGGTCGCTCTCGACCTGGTAAAAACGGTCGAAGACCGAGCTGAGCTCCTCCGTCGGGACTCCGATGCCGTTGTCGGAGACATCGAGGTAGAGGGAGCTTTCGTCGCCACAGACCAGGATGCGCACCCGCGGCGCTTCCTCGCCCCGGTAGTGGACCGCGTTGTCGATCAGGTTGTCGAGGACCTGGCGAAACATCATCGCGTCGAGCCTTACCCAGGCTTGCTCCGTGGCCTCGAGGGTGATCGTCAATCCCGTGTCGCGGCACAGAGCCCGGGCGTCGTCGACGTAGCTGGTGAGGTACTCGATGATCTCCAGGCACCGCGGTGCTACGGGTAAGACCTCGCCGCGGTTGTCGACCTCGGCGGCGCGCAGGATGTTGGCGATCAATCGCTGGAGTCGCTCGACGTCGAAGAGGATCTTGCCGACGAAGTTGAGCCGGTCCTCGACCGACATGTCGGGCTTGCGCAGCGTCTGGGCAAAGAGCTTGATCGAGGAGAGGGGGGAGTAGAGCTCGTGGGAGACCGAGGCGATGAAGTTCGACTGGCGCTGGTTCCAACGGATGTGGCCGATGAGCTGCGTCCCGAGGATCGAAGAGAGGAGCAGGATCGCCACGAAGAGCACGGTTCCCAGGGCGATGAACGACCAGTGAAAGACCTCCGCCTGGGCGAGCTCGCGCAGCTTCTTGTACTCGTGGACGAGGATCACGTGCCAGAGGACGGCGAGCGTCAGGGAGAGCACCAGGACGACGACGAAGAGCGTCACAGGGCCGCGCAGCGAGTGCCGCGAGTAGCGTTTCTTGCCCAAGGGTCGTTGCTCCATTCGGTCCCTGCTCTCTTCTCGAGAGCATTGTAGCAGGGCCGATGTCACCAGGGTCAGGATAGCAGAGCGCAGATTGCTACGTATACCGGGCGTCGCGGTACTGCTCGGCGTAGAACTCCGGCAACAGACTGTCGACCTGCAAGAGCCCCCGACGCGTCAGGGAGACGTGCTCGGTGTCGAGCTCATCGACGTAGCCCTCGTCACGGAGACGCTCAAAAGCGCCCCGGAAGGTCTCGTAGGGGTCGATCTCGAACTTCTCCCGGAAGTAGCCTAAGTCGAGCTCGCCGAGCTTCATCTGCAAGATGACCTCACGGGTCAGCCGTTCCGTCCTGTCGACCGTGCGGGCCCGCTCCAGGGGGAGCTCGCCACGTTCCAGGGGTTCCAGGTAGCCCTTCCAGCCGGCGGCGTTTTGCATGTGCACCCCGCTCATGTGACCGAACGACGCGATCCCGGTCCCCAACATGTCCGCGCCGTGCCAGAGGGAATCGCGGTAGAGGAAGCGCGCTTTTTCCTCGCCGTCGCGGTGCTTGACCATGGTGTAGGCGCTCGAAACCTCGTAGCCGGCCGCGGCGAGCTGATCGATCGCGTAGTCGTGCCAGGCGCGCTTGGTCTCCCAGTCGGCCACCGGCGAGCGCCCGCCTTCGAGGATCCCCTGCGAGTAGACGGTGTTGTAGGGCAGCTCCATCTGGTAGATCGTCACCGACGAGGCGTCGACCTCGATCACCCTCTCGACGCTCTCGCGCCAGCTCTCCCACGTGTCGCCCACCATGCCGGCGATCAGGTCGACATTGAGCTGCGCGAAACCCTGGGCGCGGATCCAAGGCAGGACGCGGTAGATCTCCTTCGAGACGTGAGCGCGTCCGTTCTCGCGCAAGATGTTGTCGTTGAAGTGCTCGACGCCGAGCGAGAGGCGTGTGACGCCGAGCTCGCGGTAGGCCGCGACCTTGGGCTCGGTCAGCGTCCCCGGCTCGCATTCGAAGGTCACCTCTTCCACCTCGTCCCAGGGAAGGACCGCCTTGACCCGCCCGAGCAGGCTCCGCAGGTGCTTGACCGCGACGTAGGACGGCGTGCCGCCGCCGAAGTAGACGAACCTCAAGGGACGTCCGGCCACGGCCGGTTGCTCGGCCAAGAGCTCCACCTCGCGCGCCAGGGCGTCGAGGTAGCCTTGGATCTCGTTGGCGTTCTTGTCGACGAAGACCCGGAAGTAGCAGAATTTGCAGCGTCGGCGGCAGAAGGGGATGTGGAGGTAAAGGCCCAGAGGTGTATCGGCGCCAGGCGGCGAGGCGAGGGCGCGATGCGCTTCGGCGACGTTCTCGGACTTCCAAGTCGAGTACGGGGGGTAGTTGGAGACGAAGACCGAGCCGACCTCGGTGCCCCTCTTTCCGTCCTCGGTCTGTGCTTCGAGCGAGCTCATTTCTCTGCTCCTCCGGCGAAGCCGTAGACGACGCCCGATTCGGTGCCGATGACGAGATGTCCTTCGCCGACGGCGGGGGAGGCGGTGAAGCCGTCGCCGGTCTCGAACTGCCAGGCGACGGTGCCGTCTTTCAGGTTGAGGGCCGCGACGACGCCGCTTTGGTCGGCGACGTAGACCCGGTCACCCACCACCACCGGCGAGGCGTCGATGCGTCCGCGAAAGGAGCGGGTCCAGACCGCCTCGCCGCTCTTGCGGTCGATGGCGTGGACCAGCTTGTCCCGGCCGCCGAGGATGACGAGCCGATCTGTCACCGCGGCCGAGGAATAGAACGGGAAGGCCCGCTCCGGGTTCTGGTACGTCCAGACGGTCTCGCCGGACTTGAGGTCGACGGCGAGGACCTGGTTCTCGAAGGTCCCGAAGTAGGCGTGGCCCCCGGTGGCGGCCGGGCTCGCGGCGACGTAGCCGCCGGCCGGCACCTTGTGGACCTCCTCGCCCGTCGCGGCGTCGAGGAGGCGCAGGTAGCCGTCGCAGCCGGAGGAGATCGCCCGGCCGTCCGAGACCGCCGGCGTGCCGTGGACGTAACCCTCGGTCTCGACCTTCCAGACCACCGTCCCGTCCTTGGGGGAGACGCAGTAGACGAAAGCGTCGTAGGAACCGAAGAGGAGGCAGGGACCCTTGCCGGGGGCGGTCTCGCCTCCCGCAGCGAGGTTGGCGGAGCTCGTCACGCCGGCGTCGACCTCGATCACCCAGCGCCGCTCGCCGCTCGCCGCGTCGACGGCGTGGAAGCGGCCGTACTCGTCACCGAAGTAGACTGTGTCGTCGAGCACCAGCGGCGAGGACTTGATCTCGTCCTCGCCGGCCTCATAAGTCCACACAAGCTTGCCGTCGGTCAAGCGAAGGGCATAGAGCTTGCCGTCGAGGCCGCCGACGTAGACCTTGCCCGAATCGATGGCGGCGGTCGCCTCGATGCCGTCGGGAATTTCGAAGGTCCAGGCGACCTGAAGCTCGTTCGCAAGAGCCGTCGCGGCGATACCGCGCTGCTCGGGTCCGCCGCGGAACTGCGTCCAGCCGCCGTCGGCCCTGAGCGGCGCCGTCAAGAGGACGAGGGCGGCGAAGAGCCGTAGACTGTGTCTCGTCAACGGGTGACTTGTCAACATCGCATCCTCCTTGGTGTCGGTGAAACGTCGCTCAGAGAGCGGATTCGTAGAGCTTCTGGAAGTCTTCGCGCACCGCTCGGCGCGGGTTGAACCTTGCGGTCCACTCCTGGCTCGCCTGCTCGGCGAGCTCGGCGAGCGCCGCTGGCTCGACGCCGCACTCGCCCAGGCTCCTCGGGGTCCCGGCGGCTTGCAGGAGCTCGCCAACCCGCGCGCTGAGCCGCTTGGTGCCGCGGTGCGGATCGCCCTCGTCCGGCTTGGCGGTGCCGTTGCGGCCGGCGACGTGAACGAGATCGCGGTAGAGCTCCTCGACCTGGACGCCGTTGAAGCGGATCACGTGCGGCAGCATGAGGCCGACGGCAATGCCGTGGGTCACCCCGTAGCGCGCGGTCAGCGGGTTGGCGAGGGAGTGGGCGGCACCGAGCATCGACGCCTCGATCGCGGCGCCGGCAAGGTGCGAGCCGAGGAGCATGAAGCTCCGGGCCCGTCGGTCGCCGCGGTCCTTGAGGTAGGTTTCGAAGCTCGACTCGATCCGTCGCCACGCCTCGCGGGAATAGAGCTGGGAGATCGGGTTTCGCCGCCGCGACACGTAGGTTTCGAGCGCGTGCGAAACGGCGTCGAGCCCGGCCACCGACGCCACCTCCTGAGGTACGGTCGCTAGAAGGTCCGGATCGAGCAAGACGGTTCGAAAGCGCGCTTTGCGGTCGCCGCAGGCCATCTTGCGGTGGGTCGTCGCCTGGCTGATCAAGGCGAAGCGCTGGGCCTCGGAGCCGGTGCCGGCGGTCGTCGGCACGCCCAGGGAGGGAAGCATGGGCTTCGTGGCCTTGCCGACGCCCCAGTAGTCTTCCATCTCGCCGCCGTTCGACAGGAGGAAGTTGACCCCCTTGGCGCAGTCCATCGAGCTGCCGCCGCCGAGGCCGATCAGGCTGTCGGCGCCGTGGGCGCGCGCCGCCTCGACGCCGCGTGCGACGTGCTCGGTCGTCGGGTTCTCTTCGACACCGTCGAAGACCGCGGCGTCGAGCCCGGCCCTTCGCAGCGCCTCGACGCCGCGCTCGACGTGGCCCGCGGCGACGATCCCGGCGTCGGTGACGACGAGCGGGCGCTCGATCCCCAGCTCCCGCGTCCGCTCGCCGAGCTCGTCGAGCGAGCCGGCGCCGAACACGACACGGACGCCGCCGACGTCTGCCGAGAAGGCCACGTCGCCGTCCGGCCGGGGATGAAGCTCGTAGGGATTGCCGTTCGTCACTTCTAACTCGGTTTGCCTGGGGCTGGACCCATTCCGATCTCAGACCCGGCCGGGAAGCCGGACAAGATGGCCCGTCCGGGGCATGGATACCCTAACATCGTGAGTTGCGGAGGCCTGTAAGAATGGTGTAAAGGGGGCTCTAAAACCAGCGCCGGGCAAGACGCTTCCGGCAGCCTTCGTACTGCTCGGCGTAGCGTTCGGCGCGTTCGTCGACCGCCCGGGCCGTGGCCAGGAGCTCCGGCTTGGAGCGGTGGGTCCCCCCGGCGTAGCCCCTCGGGCCTTCGTGGTAGGCGAGGTAGAAGCGATAGGCGTCGTCGAGAGCGATGCCGGTCTCCTCTCGGATCACGTCGCCGTACCAGCCGATGAAGTCGGCGACGTCGGCGAAGTCGTCGCGCTCGGCTCCCCACCCGCCGCGGGTCTTTCGGTAGCTCTTCCAGGTCTCGTCGACGACCTGACCGTAGCCGTAGGCCGACGACGGACGCGGGCCAGGGATCACCCACAGGTAACGCCGCCGGGGCGGCCGGACATCGGCACGAAACGACGACTCTTGGTAGATCACCGCTATCAGGACCGGCTCCGGTACGCCCCATCTCTCCCGGGAACGCTTTGCCGCCTTGTACCAGGAGTGCTTCTCGTCGAAGATCGCGCACAGGTCCTGGGGCCTTTTGGGCGGGCCGCCACAGGCGGCGCTGAGCGCCAGCAGCAGGCCCAGGGCCAAGATGGTGAAGCTCTGCCTCACTGGAGCACGCCGACGCGCAATCCGCTCGGATGCTCCTTCGAACGGTAGACCCGGTTCGTCACCTTGATGAAGTCCTCCTCCTCGGCTTCGAAGATGTTGGGGACGTACTTCTGGGGGTTGCGGTCGACGAAGGGGAACCAGGTGCTCTGGATCTGGACCATGATGCGATGACCGCGTTTGAAGGTGTGGAGCACGTCCTGGAGCTCGAAGGCGACTTTCGTGACCTCGTCGGCCACGAACGGTTTCGGGTGCTCGTAGCTGTCGCGAAAGCGACCGCGGAAGACCTCGGCGCGGACCAACATCTGATGGGCGCCGAGGCCCGGCCCTTGGCGCTCCTCGTCGTCGTCTTCGCCGGGCGGCTCGTTGGGATAGACGTCGATCAGCTTCACGATCCAGTCGGAGTCGGTGCCGGTGGTTGAGACCCAGAGGTCGGCCTCCAAGGGGCCGGCGAGGGTCACGTCGTCTTCGAGGATTTCGCTCCGGTAGACGAGGACGTCGGGCCGCCAGGCGGCGAACCGCTGGTCCTCGGTCATATTATTTCCAGGCCCAGCGGGTGGTGATCTCCGTCGTATAGGGTACGGGCTTGGCCGGATCGCTCGGGTACTCGTCGAAAGCGTCGCCTCCCACGGATGGTGCCTGCCAACCGAGCGCGCCCTCTTCCTGGAAGTAGAGGGTCTTGCTCTCAAGCTGCGGGGGCGGCCAGGCGTCGAACGAGCGCCAGCGGTTGGCGCCGGTCTCGAACATCAGGGCTTCGGGGACTTGCGGCTCGTCACCGTCTTTCAAGAAGTGGAGGAAGAAGGGCAGCTCGATCCGCTTCCGGAAGTCTTTTCCTGACTTGAAGCCGAAGTCGGCAGTTCCCAGCGAGTTGCCGGTGTCGCGCCAGCCGCCGTGACGCCACGGTCCCATGACGATCGTGTTGTGGATCCCGGGATTTTTATCCTCGATCGACTTGTAGGTCTTGAGCGGTCCGTAGAGATCTTCGGTGTCGAACCAGCCGCCCACGACCATGACGGCGGCGGTGATGCCTCGCAGGTGGGGAAGGAGGTTTCGCGACTGCCAGAGCTCGTCGTAGCTCGGATGCTCGGTGAGCTTGTTCCAGAAGTCGATCTCGCCCTCGAAGTGATGCTCATTGACGTTTTTCAAGGGCCCGAGATCGAGGAAGAACTGGTAGCCGTCGGGAGTCTTGTAATCGAATGGATCCGGCCTCTCGGTGGTGAGCTCTTCGCGGGCCTGGCCGAAAACCGAGAAGAACTTGAAGGCGAGGGGAAGGATGAAAGCACCGTGGTGGTGCATGTCGTCCCAGAACCAGTCGGCGATGGGTGCCTGCGGTGAGACGGCCTTCAAGGCAGGATGGGAGTCGATCATCCCCGCCGAGCTGTAAAAGCCTGGATAGGAGACCCCCCATTGACCGACTCGCCCGTTCGTGTTGGGCACGTTCTTGAGCAACCATTCGATCGTGTCGAAGGTGTCGGTCGATTCGTCGATGTCTTGCTGGGTCTTTTTCTTGTCGATGTGGGGACGCATGTTGACGTATTCGCCTTCGGACATGAAGCGTCCTCGCACGTCCTGGAAGACGAAGATGAAACCTTCCTTCTCGAGCTCCTCGCTGGGCCCGAGGTCCTGGCGGTAGCGGTCGGCACCATAGGGGCTGACGGAGTACGGGGTTCGGAACATCAGGATCGGGTAGGTTTCTTCAGTGTCGTTGGGCGAATAGACCGCGGTAAAGAGCAACTTGCCGTCACGCATCGGTACGCGGTGCTCGAACTTGGTGTAGCTTGTCCGAACGTATTCGGCGCGAGACATGGGCTCGTCGTCTTCAGCCGTCGCCGTCCACGCGAGAAGACCGAAGAAGACGAACGCAGGAGCGATTTTGCTCAGTGTCATGGGTTTTTCTCCTTTTGGCAAGGGACCGAGGTGGACGGCGTGATGGATGAAGAACCTAGCGTTCTTGGTTCCGCCGCACCTCCGCCGCGATCCTCAGGAAGCCCTTCAAGGTGGCCTCCTGCTCGATCTGGTGCAGGTGGGAGCGAGCGCTCCGTTGCGGGCCGGTGGCGAGGTCGATCAGCGCCAGGGCGAGCTGGGCCTCCAGCTCCGATTCGGCGAAGCCGCCGGTCGTCGCGGTGGCCAGAAGCTCCGCGAGGATCTGCCGGGCCGGCTCCACTTCTCCGCGCCCTCTCAGGATTTTGGCCTGCACGAGCTTGAGTCGCAAACGCCTCGTGGCAATCCCTTCCGGGAGCTTGGCCAGCGCGCTGTCGATATTCTGGCGCGCCTCCTCAAGGCGTCCGTTTGGAAGGAGGCATTCGGCGAGGACACGGTGGCCCTCGGCCACCACCAGGGCAATGCTGGAGCCCAGGGTGTCGAGCGCGTTGCGCGCCTCTGCCTCCGCCTCGGCTGGGAAGCCGGCGTAAAGCGTAGCTTCCGCATGGGCCAACCTTATGGTGGTGCCGAGAAGGGGGTCGACCGTGGTGTCGATCTCGGAGCGGGCCTTGGCGAGAAGGGAACGGGCCTCGGCGATCTCGCCGCTCGCCAGAAGCGTCGCCGCCAGACCTTGACGGCAGCGGATTCGAAGGTCGGTGTCGCCACTCTCGGCGGCCACGGTGACCGCCTCCTGGTGTTGGCTGCGTGCTTCGCTGAGCTGTCCGCGACGGTGGTAGAGCCAGCCGTGACGCGAGAGCGTCAGCGCCAAACCTTGGCGATCTCCGATCCGGCGCTGGATCACCAGCGCCTGGGTCAGGGTGTGGTCGGATTCCAGCAGATCGCCACGCAGCAGCTGAAGCTCGCCCAGGCTCGACAGCGCTTCCGCCTCGTAACGTGGGTGCTCAGGGTCGCCACCGAGAAGGAAGAGCACACGCCGGATGGCTTGCTCTGCCTCCTGCAGGCGCCCGGTTGCCGTGGCGCTTTCGCCAAGCCGGAGAAGCACCTTGGCCTCGTCGAGCGGATCGACGGCTCCTTCAAGCAGGTTCAAGGACTGCCGAAAGCCCTCGAGAGCGCCAGGAAGGTCCCCGCCTTCTCGGGCGGCCCAGGCGCGTCCGGCCAGCGGCCAGCCCAGGAATTGCCGATTCCCCAGCGCTTCGCAAAGCCGGATCGAGGTCTCGTAGCGCTCCTTCGCTCCCTCCAGGTCGTGGTGGGCCAGGTCGAGCCCAGCGAGCGCCGTGAGGGTTTTGGCGACGCCGATTGGCACGCCCTGGGCCTCGTAGAGCTCGTGGGCGCCCAGAAGCACCGCCTCCGCTTCCACGAGTTTTTCCTGGGCGACATGGGCCAGACCTTTGGCGAGGAGTGCCCGGGCTCTCACCAGAGGCAAGCCTTCCCCGTCGTGCAGCAGGTTCAGCGCCATCTGTGCGGCCTTCTCCTGCTGCTCGAAAAGCGAGTGGTGTCTTGCCCTCTCGGCGTCCAGCAAGGCGAGCCGGGGGTCGCTGGGCGCCCGAGCCCAAAGCTGGGCGGTGACCTCCTCGGCGGCTGCAGCCTGGCCGGAACGAACCAGGAGCCCGGCCAGGTGGTAGCCTTCCTCGAAGCTTGCCTCCGAGGCGTCCGTGTCCTTGGAGGCCGTCGCGTCCACCCAGAAAGCCCGCAGCAGCGCGGCGGCCCGCGCCGTCTCCCCTCTGGCTTCCAGGAGCCGGGAAGTGAAACGCGCTTTGATCTCCAAGGGAAGGTCTCCGGCGGTGAGCCCGGCCCGGGCCTCGACTTCAGCGTCCTGGTCGTGCCCGAGCTCCAGGAGGGCGTCGACCAAGGCCAGCCGGACCTCGGCGTGGAATCCTCTTTCGTCGTTACCCTGGAGGAAGATCTCGCGGACCGCCGTGGCATTGAGCCGCTTCATTCTACCCCGTCCCAGGAAGAGAAGGTGAGCGGTCTTCGAGTCCGGAGGAGGGAATCTTTGGGCGGCCATGGGTTCCCAATTGTTCATTCCAAAGGCTTTTGCCAGAGGTGTGGCGAGGCGCAGAAGAAGGTCCGGAAACCTCTCGCCTTGGTTGACGAAGGAGAGCTGTTTGGCCACCGTCCCGAGACGCAGGTCCTGAGCCACAAGGTAGATCGTGCGGATCTCGCCGCTTTCTCCGGTGTGGCAGGTGCCGGCAACGAGAAGCCGCGCGGGGGTCGCGCGAAGCTCTTGGAGGTCCTTTTCGACCAGGCCACGCTCAGGGTCGAGGCTTGAAAGGAGGCGCCGACGGGTTTTGCCGTCGAGTGGAAAGCTCTCGGTTCCGGCTCGCATCCACTGGAGGTCTCTGCCGCTGGGAAGCGTCATGAGGAGCGACTCCTCGAGAGCTACGGCGAGCCAGCTCGCCTGCGGCCCCGAACGGTTGTCGAAGCCGAGGAAGAGGACTCCTGAGGTTCCGTCAAGCTCTGACGGGCCCGAGACCAGGGCTTTGAACGTCCACCAGATCAGGAAGACCACGACGGCCGCGGCGGCGGCCATCGACGCTTCCGGACGCCCCAGGCGCAACCACCACCGCCCGGGCAGGATGGCAAGGTCCGCGCTCCTGCTCGCCTGGAGGAGCTCATCAAGGTCCTGGGTAAGCTCCGGCAAGCTCTTGTAGCGCTGGTCCTGCTCCTTGGTCAATGCGCGGCAGATGATCTCGTCAAGCTCCGGCGGCAGATCTTCCGCCAGATCTCCCGGCGGCTTGAGGTCGTCGCGCACGATGGCGTAGAGCACCTCCGTCTTGTCGAGGCCCTGGAAGGGCTTCTGGCCGGTCGCCATCTCGTAGAGCACGGCGCCCATGGCCCAGATGTCGGCCTGCGGGGTCACCTCCTGACCGAGGACTCTCTCCGGCGCCATGTAGGACACCGTGCCCATGACGGCGCCGCTCGCGGAGAGCTCCGGCGTCTCGCCCGAGAACTGCGCGAGGCCGAAGTCGAGGATTTTCACCGCGCCTTTTGAGGTGACGAGGACGTTGGCCGGCTTGATGTCGAGATGGGTCAGGCCACGCCGGTGGGCGGCGCCGAGGCCGGCCGCCAGTTGCTCGGCGATATCGAGGATCTCCGGCACCGGCAGGGGACCGTGAGTGAGCTTCTCCTTGAGCGTCTCGCCTTCGTAGTGGGCCATGGCGATGAACAGCTGCCCGTCCTCGGTCTCGCCGATCTCGTGGATGGTACAAATGTTGGCGTGATCAAGAGTCGACGCGGCCCGTGCCTCCTGCAGGAAGCGTTGCTTTTTCTCGGAGCTTTCCGCGAGCTCCCGGGGCAGGAACTTGAGCGCCACCAGACGGTCGAGGTTCCTGTCGCGCGCCTCGTAGACGACCCCCATGCCGCCCTTGCCGATCTGCGCCAGGATCTCGTAGTGGGAGACGACGCGACCGATCATGGCAAAGGAACGGGAGTTGCAGGATCGGTCTGAGGTTGCATGCGACGAAGCTACCACGTCGTGCAGGTACCGTCGAGAGTGAGCGCCTCACTTCAGCAAAGGGGTCAGCCTGACGTCGGCCGCGGCCTGCCGGGCGAGCTCGGGACGCACCTGAAGGGCTTCGTCGAGGGCCTTTCTGGCGGCCTCGAGGTGGCCTGCCTCGGCTTCGAGGACCGCAAGGGCGTAGCGGGCGGCCGGAAACTCGCCCTCCGCCCTTCGGCTACGCCCGAGCCATGGACGGGCCTCCTCCCTGCGGCCGAGCTCCAGGAGGATGAGCCCGAGAGCGCCGGAATGGGGGAAACGGCGGCCGATGAGCCGTTCGACCTCCAGCAGGTGATCCGCCGCGTCGGCGCGTCGGCCGGCGGCGTACTCGGCAAACGCCAACCGGGTGAGGCGGTCCGGATCGCCCGGCGCGAGCTCGACGGCGCGCCGAAACGCGTCGACCGCGTCGTCGGCACGGCCGGCCTTGCCCAGGGTGGCGCCGAGGTTCGACCAACCCTGCGGCTCGCCGGGCACCAGCCGGACGAGCTCCATCCATTCGCGGATCGCCGCCTCGTAGTCTCCGGTGCGGGTCAGGGCTTCGCCGAGGAGCGAGCGCAGCTCGCCGCGTTCGGGGTCGAGCACGACCGCTTCGCGCAGGCGGGCGATGCCGCGCCGCAGGTCGACGCCGCGGACCAGGGCCTCCCCGGAGCGCGAGAGGGCGAAGCGGTTCCCCGGCTCGACGGCGAGGACCTCGTCGAACTTCGCCGCCGCCGCCGCATGCTCGCCGCGACGCAGGAGATCGTCGGCCTCGGTCAGCACCTCGCGCAGGGCCACCCGGTCCTTGGGATCGGGGAGCCCGGGGCCCGGCTGGGTGCCCGCCGCCGGCCCGGCGTCGACGTAGCCCAGGGCGGCGAGCGCCGCCAGGGTCTCCGGATCGGTGACCCGGGCCGAGGGCGCCGCCGCCGGACGCGCCTCGATCTCCGCAAGGAGCGCCGCGAGCCGATGAGCCCTGGCGCGCTCCTCTCGGACCAGGTTCGTCGTCTCCAACGGGTCGCTTCGCAGGTCATAGAGCTCGGGCCGGGGAGCGGCGATGAGCTTCCAGCCCTCATGACGGACGCTCCTAAGCGGCGCCCAACCGTAGGAGGTCCACGGCTGCCAGGTCTCGGCGTAGGCCGGCGGCAGCTCCTGCGTCCCACCGCGCAGCGTTGCGGAAAGGCTCACGCCGTCCGTGTCGCCGAGCGGCGGCAGGCCGAGCAGCGCGAGGACCGTGGGCGCGACGTCGACGAGGCGCGCCGGGGCGTCGCTCAGGCCCGGAGCGACGCGTCCCGGGCTGTGAAGCACCAGCGGTACGAGCGTCGTCGAATCGTAGATGAAAAAGCCGTGGGTCCCCTCGCCGTGCTCGCCGAGGCTCTCGCCGTGGTCAGCGGTGAAGACCGTCAGCCGATCGCGGCCCGGCCGATCGCGGCCCGGCCGATCGCGGCTCGGCAGCCCCGCGAGGAGCTCGCCCAGGGCGCGGTCAACCACCGCCACCTCGCCGTCGTAGCCTCCGCGCCAGCCGGCGCGCCGGAGCTCTGGCGGCGGCTCGTAGGGGTAGTGCGGCTCGTAGTAGTGCACCCACAGGAACCAATTGGCCGAGGCGTTTTGCGCCATCCAGGCGAGCGCCGCGGCCGTCGTCGACGCCGCCGCGCGCTCGAGCCACGCCCCGGAGCCCGCGCCGACCCGGTCGTCGTAGTGGTCAAAGCCCCGGGCGAGGCCGAAGGCCTTGCCGAGCGGCGCCCCGGAGACAAAAGCCGCGCTGCGATAGCCCGCCTCTCGCAGGCGTTCCGCCAGGAGGGCCGGTGCGGGCGAGAGGACCTGTCCGTTGTCGCGCACGCCGTGGCGGCGCGGGTCGAGCCCGGTCATGAGCGACGCGTGCGCCGGCAGCGTCAGAGGCACCGGCGAGATCGCCGCCGGGAAGCGGAAGCCCTCGCGGGCAAGGCGGTCGAGGACCGGGGTGGCGTTGCGCCCCGAGACCCAGCCCAGGGCGTCGGGGCGCAACGTGTCGACCGTCACCAGGAGGACGTCGGGCCGGCCGGCTGCAGCTTCCGGCGTCGCGCCGGTCCCGTTCGCCGGCACCGTCGTGGCCAGGAGCAGCCCGAGCGCGAAGCGGCGCCAGGTCCCGGCGCGGCGATTCGACGAATGACTATGCGACACTTGCATCTTGACCCGAGACCCTATACCACCGGCGCGTTTCTCAAGCGCTGCTTTCTCCCCACTTCCCCCCGTCCGGCACGTTCGTCGAGCTCCTCAGCGCAGCAAGCTGCGTCGACCGCGTTCGACACGGAGGACGGCCTCACGGACGCGACGCTCGAGCTCCCGTCCCACCGAGGCGTAGCTCAGCTTCTCCTCGACGTCACGGCGCGCCCGCTCAAGTAGCGGGCGGTCCTCCTCGCGCCGCTCGTACACACGCCTCATCAGCTCGGCCGCATGGCCGACGTCGGGCTCGGCCCAGCGCGTACCGGCGGGGTAGGGACCGGCGTCTTCGGCGAGCTCGACGAGCTCGTAGCGTACCGGGAAGCCGTTGTTCAGGTCGAAAAAGTCGGCGTTGCCGGAGTAGGGCGTGGCGACGACAGGCTTGCCGAGCAGCATGGCCTCGGCGAGGGTCAGCCCGAAACCTTCTGAACGGTGGAGCGAGACATAGGCGTCGGAGATCGCCGTCAGGGCCGTGATCTCCGAACGATCGAGGTAGCCGTCGAGCACCCGGACGTTTTTTGCCGCGCCGATTTCCTGGCGGATTCGCTCGGCGGATCCCTGAGCGAAGTCCGACTGGGCGGTCTTGAACACGAGAAGGGCGCTGTCGTCGTCCCCAAAAGCCTCCTTGAAGGCACGGATCAGGGCCAGCGGGTTCTTGCGCTCGACGTAGCTCAGGAAGTTGAACATGAAGAGGAAGACGAAGGGATCTTCTGGAAGGTCGAAGTGCTGGCGGTCAAACCGCGCCTCGACCTTGGCCTCGACCGGCAAGGGGACGCGCCGCACCGGCACGGGCGCGGCACCAGAGATCGAGTCGACACAGAACGACGACGGCGTCCAGACTTCGTGCAGGAGGTCGAAAGCGCCGCGCCAGCGTTCGGGAAAGCTTTCGAGCTCCCAGAGCCAGAATCCGGCGTTGAAGCGTCCGCTGAAGACCTCGGGGCCGAGGTGCTCGAAGACCGGCAGCACCTGGTCGGCGTTGACCATGAAGAGGTTCAGGTCGTAGGGGAAGTCGCTCCCGGAGGCTTCGAAGGAGTCGTCGTCGTTGCGTGCGAGAACGTTCAAGTCGAGGCTGTGGAGCGAGACGGGAACGTCGGTCGTCTCGAAGGCGCGGGCGAGGGAGCGTGCGACCTCACCCATACCGGTTTCCGCCTGGAAATATCCCACCAGGTTGACGCCGAAGCTCTCGACCGTTGGCGGAAGCGGCAGGACATAGCCCCCCGCCGGACGTGCCGTCGCCGAGGCGCCTCGCGGTCCGCGAAGCTTTTTCCGCAGCTCCTGGTAGCGCTCGCGTCCGAGGACGCGTTGGCTGGTCTGCCGCGCTTTCTGGCCGGCCTCGGAATGGTAGACGCGTTTCAGGCGGTTCCTGACCCGGCGCTTGAACCCGGCGACGGTAAAAAGCGTCGCCCGTGTGTCGCGCTCCAGACCGATCAGAAAGGCTTCGTCGAGCTTGAGCTCGTGGCGTCCGAAGTCGAGCAGCCAGGCACAGAAGTCCAGGTAGTCGCGGCCGTCGACGTCGGGGAAGATCTGGACGAGGTCGCCACGCTGCTCGTAGAGATGGCCCAGGAGGCAGGTCAACGAGGTCTCCTTGCTCGGCCGCCGGCAGCTGTTCAAATACTGGAAGAAGCTGTTTTTTCCCGCGGTTTCGAAGGGGTTTCCGAAGCGTTTCTTCTTGCCGAGGCGGAGGTAGATGGTCCGTGCGGCGTCGGGGATTGCGACGCCGTTGTCGAAAAAGCCGAAGGCGTAGGGCCAGGGCTTGGCTGCCCGGTATCCCGCCTCGAGGACGAGGTCCCGGTAGCATCGGTAGAGCTGGGCCGCGTCACCGATGTCGGCCAGGGTGTAGCGGTCCTGGTGCTTGGAGACCGGCCGGAGGTTGTCGAGGTCGATACCGCTGAAGTGAAAGAAGACGAGAGGCCTCTCGTTCGAGCGGACCTCTTCGCCCGCGACGGTGAGCTTCCCCATCAATGCCCCCGAGGGGACGGTGATCCGCCGGTCGTGGAGGTTCCAGTAGGCGACGTTGTAGCCGGGATCGGTCAGGATGTGGACGTCCTTGAAGATGCCCGGTACGAGGTCCATCCATTTCTGGTCGACGAAAAGCCCTTCCTCGATCGACACGAGGCAGCGGTCGTAGAGCCGGTCCTGCCACCAGGGGAGGAGGCGTTCGGTGACCTCCGTACGGCGCAGCGCCAGGAAACCCAGGTTGTAGGCTCCCGCCTGGAGGACGGCCAGCTCGTCGGGATGGGCGCCGTCGTCGATCCCTTCGGTCAGGTGGGGTGTCAGCACGATCGAATGGCGTTCGAGAAGCTGCGCAAGCTCCGCGAGCGAGCCTGTGATCAGGATGTCGGGGTCGAAGTAGACCAGGTCTTCGAGCCCGTAGCGCTCGAAGAGGTGCTGCAGAAAATAGGGTTTGACCGCGGTGTTCGCTTCCAAGAGCGTGTACTTGAAGAGGAAGCCGTCCCGGTCGGGGATGTTTTGCAGCTCCTCGGCCTCGATCAGGGTGAAGGGTTCTTTCTCGGGATCGATGCGTCCCTCGTTGCGGTCCACGAGGAGCACGAAGAAGCGTCCGCCGGGGTGGTGCCGATGAAACGAATCGGCGAGGACGCGGGCGAAAGGGATGTAGTTTTTCGAGACGATGGTGCAGGCCGCGAGCGCGCTCATGAACCGTCTCCGTCGTTTTTTCCCCCCGCGGCGGCGAGCTTGCGGTAAAGCTCCAGGGTCTCGCGGGCGGTTCGCTCCCAGGAAAAGGTGGCGGCGCGCTCGAAGCCCCGCTGGCGCAGGTCGGAGCGCCTCTCCGGGTCTTCCAGGAGGTGGCGTAGGGCGTCTCGGATGGCGTCCGTGTCCACGGGGTCGACGAGGTGTGCGGCGTCGCCCGCCACCTCGGGGAGCGAGGAGACGTTCGACGTCAGGACCGGCGCGCCGCAGGCCATGGCCTCGACCACCGGCAAGCCGAAGCCCTCGGCGAGTGAGGGGTAGGCAAACACGGTGGCGGCGCTGTAGAGGGCGACGAGCTCGTCGAGGGCGACGTGGCCGAGGCGCATCGCCGAATCCAGCCCCGCGAGGTCCTCTTCGTCGAGCAGCCAACCCTTGCCGCCGGCCATGACCAGCGGATGGCGTTCCCGAAGCTCGGCGGGGAGGCCCATGTAGGCGGCGAGCAGCCGGCGGAGGTTCTTGCGCGGCTCAAGCGTCGCCACCGCGAGCACGTAGGGTCCCTCAATGGCGAAGCTCTCCCGGACCTTCTGGCGGGCCTCGTCTTCGGGCAAGGGCCGGAAGGCCGGAGCCGCGGCGAGATGGGTGACGTGGATTCGCGAGCGTTCCGTGCCGATCTGACGCTCGAGCTCGGCGGCCGTCGCCTCGGAGATGGCCAGGAAGTGAGCGCCGGCGAGGTGAGCTTCGAGCGTCCCCGTCAAGCACGCGATCTTGTTCATCCGCGTGTGGCACTCCGGGTGGGTGATAAACGTCAGGTCGTAGCAGGTGAAGACCGACGCGCCGCGGTAGCCCGGCGGAAAGGCGAAGGCCGTGGCGTGGAAGACGTCGAGCCGGTCCTCGCGGGGACGGCCCTTCCTCCGCGCGCGGCACCGTTCGGGGCGGTCGGGGAACTGGACGGCGAGCGCGGCATCGTCAAAGGGCCGGGTCAGGGAGTAGAGGAGAAGCTCGTCGTCCTCGCCGAGCTGCGCCATCAACGCGCGCAGAAGCTCCGCGCTGTAGTTGCCGACCCCGTCGTGGGGATGGAGAGCCTTGGTGACGTCGAGTCCGATGCGCACGGGAGTACTTCCGGAGGTCAGGGCCTCAGCCGGCGAGAGCTTTCTCGTCCTGGGCGGCGAGGCTCTCGGAGCGCAGCTCGAGGATCGAGCCGCGTAGGCGTCCGGCGGCTTCGTGGCTCAGGCGGCCGGTCGACTCGCCGTAAGAGACCAGGTGGAAGATGTGGTCGATGCGTTGGCGCTCCTCCAGGAGGTAGAGCTGCTCCTGGATGTAGTCGCAGCGTCGATCGAGGCCCAGGGCCTTGTCGTGGACATCGACGGCGAGCTCATGCCGGGCGTGGCTCGCCCGGCGGTCGCGCAACACGACGAAGCCCGCCAGGCCGGCGAGCGCGAGAGCGAGCAGAAGGGTCGGGATCCACCACATGAGCTTCGAAGTCCTTCGGAGGACTGGGGGTGAATCTAGCACAGCCGTGTCCGGGATCGTGCACACCGTGTCCGGCAGGTGAGCCACCTTGAGCCGCTCTGGCGAGCTTGAATCGAGGTGCTGCCATGGTACGAGACTTGCTAGAGTGGAAGGCTATGAGCAGACTCAGAAGTCCCCACCTGATCGCCTCCGTCACCGTCGTCCTGGCGCTCGCCTCGAGCGTGTCGGGGGCGCAGACGGCGGCGCGCGAAGATGATCCCTTCCAGGAAGAGCAGCGCATCACGGCGGTCGACCTGACGGTGGAATTCCTGCCCACGAAGCGGGGCTTCAAGCTCCCGCCCTACCTCGCCCCCAAGGACTTCGACGTGACGTACGACGGCGAGCCGCGGCCGGTGATCGACGTCGACGTCGTGGCGGCGGCCCAGCACCCGGCGAGCGGCGAGCCGTGGACCATCGTCCTCTATTTCGACCTCACCTTCGCCAACCTCCCCGGCGTCGCCTGGGCGGCGACGGAGCTGGCTTTCGCCGCGGAGCGGTTGACCGCCCTGGGCGCGGTCTCGGTCGTCTTTGCCGATCCGAATCCGCGCGAGGTGCTCGCCGCGACCCGCGATGCGGAGCAGCTGGGCGGTGTGCTGGCGGAGCTGGCCCTCTTTCCGGAGGCGGGGGAGCACGAGCTCCTGACGCTGCGCGACGAGGTCCTCGACGAGATCGCGAAGGACGAGCCTCTTCTACCCCCGGCCGAGCTCTTCCCCTTGGCCCTGGCCGAGGAAGAGCGCCTCGTCCGCCGTCATCAGGACGCTCTCTTGACCACGCTGGCCGACGTCGAGGCCGGCGCCCGGCGGGCGCTCGTCCTGGTGGGCGGCGGTTACGACCTGCGGCCGGAGGAGTTCTACGCGGTCCACGACCCGGTGGCGGAGATCAAGGGGTCCCGCGACCTGCGCCGGGACGTCGAGGAGCTGGGCCGTACGCTCGGCGCCTACGGCTGGACGACCCTGGCCCTCCTGCCGCCGCCGCCCACTCCGGTACCGCGGGGTGTACGGATCGGCAAGTGGCTTCTCTCGAAGCCCAACGTGGAGAAAGACGAGATCGCGCGCGATCCGTTCGATCCTGGCAAGAAAGAAGTGGTGGCTCTCTTCAATTTCTTCAACTTGAAGCGTGAGGACAAGCGCGAGCCCGAGGAGGCCGAAGCCTTTCTCGAGCTGGGCGAGCAGCTCGTGGAGCAGGAGGAGCTGGAGGAGGCCGAGCAGGCCTTCCGCATGGCGATCTACCACTACGCGGAGGATCCCAAGACCGGAGATCGTCAGGCGGAGGCGCTGATTCGTCTCGGCGAGGTCCTAAGGCAGCTTGGCCGTCGGCGGGAGGCGCGGGGTGCGTTTCAGAAGGCCGCGGCGCTCGACCCCGCGCGCACCGCGACCGAGGTCGGACCCATCGCCGAGCTCGTTTCGCCCAAAAGTCCGCTGGAGATGCTCGCCGCCTCGACGACTGGCGCGGTCGTGACTTCCGGCCAGGAGCTCTCGGCGGCCCTGACCGGGCTTGGCCGGCGGGTGCGCTTGAGCTACCAGGTCCCGGGACGCGTCGACGGGACGCTCCATCGCGTTGCGGTGAGCTGCCGGCGCGGCAAGGCGCGGCTCCTGGCTCCCGCCTGGGCGCGCTCGGCGACTCCGGCCTCGGTGGCCGCGGCGCGGGTGCGCCGCATGCTCGGCGACGAGTGGATCGAGGGCGACCTGGAGCTCGACGCGGCTCTGCGTCCCTCGCCCGATGGTGGCTGGCGGATCGAGGCCGAGCTGCCCGCGTTGGCCGAGCTCAGGCCCGAGGCTCTCCGGCTGACCTACGGCGTCGGCTCGCCCGAGGGGACGACGGTCCTGGAGCACCTGTGGATCACGCCGCGGGCGGACGAGGTCGACGGCCGGTGGAGCTTTTCGGTGCCGGTCGTGGCGCCGGCGGGGGAGCAGGGGCTGGCGATTCTCGTCGAGCACATGGAGAGCGGTCAGTGGGGAGCGGTGGTGCGGGAGTTGCCCGAGCGGTAGAGGCTCGGCCTCTCAGGCTGCCGCAACTCTCTCCCGGAGCCAGCGCTGGATCAGATCCTCCGTCGAGACTCCCTCTTGGTGTGCCCGCTCGCGCAGGCGACGGGCCAGCTCTCTGTCGATCGCGCAGTAGACCTGGGTCGAGGAGAGGTGCACTTCCACGTCGACGTCCTCCATCTCGTCCTCGTAGTCCGCGCTGCTGTGGGTGTCCCAGAACTCCCCGGCTTCGTCGAGAGTGTCGAACGACTCCGGCAAGGGATCGCGGTGGACGTGGTCCGGTTTCTCATCTCGCATGGCTTCTTCGCTCCATCTCGTCCATGTCTCGCGCGCTGATCACAAGGGCCTTGTGGCTCCTCTTGAGGATGAAGAACACCGCCAAGTACCTGCCGGCCGGCGTCCGGCCCAGTGCGCGGTAGACGTGCTCGTCGCGGTGGTGGCCTTTTCTCACCTTCTGCACCCTGAGCTCGGTGCGGTTGCCGAAGAGATCCTCGACTTCCTCGACCGTGACACCGTGTTTGACCTCCAGCTTCTCGACGAAGCGTTCCAGCCAGATGAAGCCGCTGATCTTCATCCCCACCACCCGAGTATACTACATGGGATCGTCGCGCTCCGGCACTTGGCGCCAGGCGTCGCTGAGCCGGTGCATCAAGGCGGCGAGCGACGGGGTGTCGTAGGCCGCCGCGATGAGCGGCTCGGCGTCGGCGACGCGCAGCGCCATCCCCCGGACGGCGCGGCGCGTCAGGATCGGGTCCGCACGCAGGTCGCGCTCTTCACGGCCCGGCAAGGTCAGGAGCCCCGGACGTCGAGGAAGCTCAGGAGAGCGTCGCCGTGCGGTGCGGCGCTCGGAGCGAGCGCCGCCGGACGAGCTGGCCGGAGCGTTCTTTGACGCCCGATCCACGTCTTCGCTCGACCTTGACCCAGCGCGCTTCGTGCGCTCGGGCAGCCTGCGCACCTCAAGCTAGATGCGGCCTGAGATGAAGAGCAAGGATGCCGATCATGGACCACCGACCGATCTTGACCATGCTGACGTGTCCCCGGACTCGAAGCCATCCTGGAAAATATCGGTCGCATGCACGTAGTTTACCATCGCCGTGTGATCGTTCGCTGGCATGGTCAGCGTGTTCGTCGTCGAGGCGCTGCTGTCGTTGTCGGTGCCGGTCCAGCTTGCGACGATCCAGCCCGAAGCAGGGCTGGCTGTCAATTGGATCAACGACCCGACCGTGTACTGTCCCGTCGGGCACCCGCCTGAGCTCGCCGGCCAGGCCGATGGATTTCCACCGGAGCCGGTGTGCGACAGCGTCAGGGTGTAGCAGATCGGTGGCTCCTCCACATAGGCGACGGCTACGGTGTGATTACTCGCTGGCATGATCACCGCATTGGTCTCCGCGGTGCTGGCGTCGTTCACCGTGCCAGTCCAGCCTCCAACCATCCAGCCCATCGACGGGCTCGCAGTCATCTGAATCGATTCTCCGCCATGGTACTGGCCGGATGGGCAGCCGTCAGAATTGGCCGGTGAGGCCACGGGGTCGGCACCCGAGCCCGTGTGCGCTCGCGTCAGGCTGTAGCACGGAGGAGGTAACTGCGTGTAGTTGACCGTCACAGCGTGATTGCTCGCCGGCATGCTCACCGTATTGGTCGTCGACGTGCTGGCGTCGTCAATCGTTCCGGTCCAGCTCCCTACCAGCCAGCCGGTCGCCGGACTGGCGGTCACCTGGACCGATGCTCCGGCCTCGTACTCACCGGACGGACAGCCGGGGGAACTGGTCGGTGAAGCTACGGGGTCGGCACCCGAGCCCGTGTGCATTCGCGTCAGGCTGAAGCACGGAGGCGGTATCTGCTCGTAGTTGGCCGTCACAGTGTGATTGCTCGCCGGCATGCTCACCGTATTGGTTGTCGACGTGCTGGCGTCGTCAATCGTTCCGGCCCAACTCCCGACGAGCCAGCCGGTTGCCGGACTGGCTGTCACCTGGACCGATGCTCCGGCTGTGTACTGGCCGGACGGACAGCCGGGGGAACTGGTCGGTGAGCTTGAGGGATCTCCGCCGGTCCCTGTGTGCTCTCGAGAGAGGCTATAGCAGGTGGGCGGGGCGGTGGTGTTGACGATGATGTCGACTCCATCCGGATAGGGGCTCTCATTCGGATCATTTGACGACACGAGGAGTCGTCGAATGGACGTTCCAGCGGGTGCGGCGTCCAGGTCGACGCTCACCGTGACTTGCCGTGACCCTCCGGGCGCCACGTCGAAGGGAGCCGACGGCACCCATTCGATCCACGATCCGGCGGACTGGAGTTGCATCGAGGTGATCGACAGCGTCGTGTCGCCGTCGTTGTGGATCGTAAAGGCCTGGCCGGCCGAACCCGAAATGAGCGCGTCCACGTTGACCCGGATGCCCGGGAGAAGCGGGTAAAAGGAATCACCCGGGCAAGCCTTGCTGCTGCAGACGTGTGCGGACGGGTTGCCGTCGCGATGGCCGCTGATGTTGTCGAGGTTCAGCTCCGTTGCCGCATGGAAAGACATCTCCAGGGGCTCGACTCCTTCGCGAGAGGCAATCCAGGCGAGCAGCGCCTCGAGGCTCTGAATAGCCGCCGTCGTCGGTAGGGTCGACGTATAACTCCCAAGCAACGCGATTCCCTGCGTGCCGTAGTTTCGGCAGGAGAAGTGGGCGCCCTTCACGTTGTCACCGCCCGCGCGACCCACGTAGATCACACCAAGCGGATCGATAAGGTAATTGTAACCGATATCATTCCAGCCGCGCGTATTTGTGTGGTACGACCAGATACTGCGTACCTGCGCCGGCCAGTCTACGGCCGAGTTTGTGGTCTCCGTATGATGGACGATGAGGTGTGAAACGGGAGGATATTCGTATGGCCAGAAAGGCGAGTCCTCGCCATCCGGACAGCCCCACTGCGTCCGGGACAGTGCCGTCGGCTCGGACGCCAGGAGCCGCTCCAAAAGCCGAACGGGCGTCTCGCCCGGATCGATGAAGACGAAAGTGAGCGAAGTGAGTGCCGGTGACGACCCACCCTCGGTCTTGGCCAGACGAACCGCGTATTGGATCAAACCGGTGCCTTCGGTGACGCCAATCAGGTTTCCGAAGAAAAGTGAGGAAGACCGATCGGTCAAGTGCTCGTCAACGGTGACGTCGGCCCAAGCTGACCAATCGACTCCGTTCACTGAGGAGCGAATGACAATCTCCGGAGTACCGTCGCCAGGGAGAGCTGTCCACTTGATTCCTAGAGAAGAGAAGGGAATCGGAGCCAGGATCGGAAGGGATTCCACGACACCCTCTTCGACACCGTCCGCCAACTGAAGACCCACCGTGCCCGTCATGATGTCGCGCGATGAACCGAAGCGCGCACGGTTGCCGAGCTCGACGTCAATCTCTGTGCTGACGACAGCGGGTTGATCGGAGGCGTCACCCGCCTTTGCTTCAGGGCTCGAGAAGAAATCTGGGTCCACCGAAGATGGAGAGCCGAAGGTCAGCGAAAGAGGGGTGATCCGGATGTCCGGAGTGCCAGCGTCGCTGAACTCGGCGTCGCGGGAAACGAGGCCGCCGTAGGTGTTGGCGCCTTCATAGACGACAAAGTGGAGGTGGTTGGGAATGGACGTTCCGTTGTCAATGACGTTGCTGATGTAGCCGAGAATCGTCGATGGTGTCACGGATTGTCCGAGGCTGACCACGACACCCTCCATGTGGAGATACCCGCTCCACCAGGTGATGCCGTTCGACGAGTGCTCGACGAGGACCGATCCAGATCGTTCGCCAGGTCCGTGCAGACCCGCATACCTTACGACCGTACCACTGGCCACAGCGAAGACCGGCGCGCCGTCGTCAAGGTCTCCGATGAGGTTCATGTCCCAGGCGAAGGTGTCGTCGGAACCCGCGATGCCACCACCCGGACCATGAAAGCCGGTCTGATGTTGACAGAAGGTCCACTCGTCGGGGGAGTTGTTACACACTGAGTTCTCAACCCCCGTGACGCGGTACGGTCCCTCCACCGGCGGCATGACGCTGAGATTGGACGCTCCGGGGGCATCGACCGTGAAGGTGTACGGGCTCGACGAGCCACCGTCGGGGTTGATCACCTGGGCCGTCCACGTCGCTGCCGCGGTGGTGAAGTTGGCGCTCAGTGAGACCTGGCCACTGTTGACGAAGGTAGTTGACTTGTCGAAGGTGTCACCGTAGGTGATGTCCTCCAGGCGGACGATGCAACCCGAAACAAAATCGCTACCGTAGACTGTGAAGCTCTGGATAGCGTCCGCCCCGGGCACAGGGTCCGGACTGACGCTCGTGATTGAAGGAGGGGAAGCCGGCGAGATGGAAATCGGCGTATTGACCTTGTCGTCGCTCTCGTTGCTCTGACCGACCGTGCTGTACACGTCGATGATGACCCACACGTAGTACGTACCGCTGAGCCCTCCGGGGATCGATACCGATTCATTATGGGTGTAGGATGACCCTGCCGAAAGCGACGGCGTCGTCACCGTCCTGAGCAACGGGTCGTCCGTTGTCACGTTCGAGGACGATGAGCTCAGGCGGATGTTCGTTGTTGACGAGCTCGCCGTAGCGGTTCCTTCGTTATGCACGGTGATGCTTACCGTCATAGCCCCGCCTGCTTCGACGTTGGACGGGTTCGCGCTGAGATTCAGCGGCACGAGCTCGGGGGTAGCGGCGATGACCGCGATCTGCCGATTGGCCTTGTCGTTGCTTTCGTCGCTTTGACCGATCGCACTGTCGACGTCGAGGATGACCCACACGTAGTAGGTTCCCGAGCTCCCGTTGGGGATTGTCAGAGACTCGTTGTGGGTGTACGACGATCCAGCACCCAGGGATGGCGTCGTCACGGTCTTTAGCAATGGGTCGAAGGTTGTCACGTTGGACGAGGAGGTGCTTAGCCGGATGTTTGTTTTTGATGACGCTGCAGTCGCTGTACCGATATTGCGAACGGTAAAGCTCGCTGTCACGTTGCTTCCGGCGTTCACCGACGAGGGGCTCACCGACAAGCTTTGGGGGACCAGGTCCGGCGAGTTGTTCTCGTAGTAGACGCGAATCCACCACTCGTCGATGTAACCGCTGTCGAGCTGCTCCTCGTCTCTGGCGTAGAGGTACCACGTGCGATTCGCCGAGAGGCCGTTGTAGGTTGATACTCCGTATGTGGTTCGGGACGGGTTGTCAGCGCTACCGCCCTCCCGTTGCCACAGGTCGACGTTGCCAAGGTTGCCTTGAGGGTCGGCATTGAGATCGATGTTGAGATCGCCGGAGTACGGGTGAACGCAGCGGAAGTAGACGTCGATCCCCGTTACCGTCGCGCCGCTGGGCGCATCCGATATCGTGATCGTGCTCGACACAAATCCTCCCGCGTCGGGAATGCTGACATTAGCGCTGCTGAACTTGTACGAGCTGGCCTTGGTCGGGACAGTAATCGAGTTTCGCGCAGGCGAATCCTTCAGCGGGTATGCACTGTTTCCCGAAGCGCCCGATCTTTCGTCACCTTGGACACCAGAGGCACTGACGATTACGATCAAGATCGCGGAAAGAGTTTGCCTGAAAATGAAAGCTGGGCGCGTTTTTTGAATCGATCTGCCCATGACCTTTTCCTTCCTTTGCGAGTTAGCATCTCTGACCTTCATTCCATACTCCTTGCCGGTTCAACCGACGACACTGAACGCGAAGATCTTCTTGCCGCCACTCGCCACACCAGAGCCGTAGGTCGGCAGAGGAGCAGAGCCGGCGTAGTAGAATCCATACTCTCCGGGTGTCAGGATGACTCGCGGAGTCACTCGATAGACTCCGGGAATGAGCTTCTCGTAGCCGGTCTCTCGCAGTACCTTCGGCGGGGCACCACTCTGGGCACCGACCCAGGTGTTGAGCTTGCCAGTGACGAACCAGCGGTGCCGTTTCTTGTGGTCGACGGAGAATTCCACCAGCAAGAACTCGCTCGGGTTCGTCGCTCCACTTGTCTCGTAACTGAGCCCGGTCTCCGTTTCTTCAAAGCAGAAGTAGAAGACCGGAGATCCTGCCGGAGCTCGCAGGTGGGAAGTCGTCCCCTGGATGACGGCCTTTGACTTCACGGACTTGATTCCGTAGGTGATGCTGCTCAGAAAATGGCCACCGCTCTTCCCTTGTGTGTAGGTCGTGGGATCGATCTCGCGGAGTCCGTCCGGCGACTCGACGAAGATTCCCGGGCTTGGACAAGGAGAGCCGGCAAACTGGGCCGCGACGTTCGGGGTGGCACTGGCTCCTTGACGGACGACGATGGTCTGCTCCGTTGTCAAAGGCGCCTTGGGTGCTTCCGTGGCCGCACCTGCGCTCGGCGAGGTCATCTCCGCGAGGACTTCCTTGGGGATCCCGGCCTCGGATAGTGCTATAAGCGCGTCGACGCTGGTATCGAAACGGGTCTGGGATGTCCGGATCTTGGCCAAGATCACTTCCGCGGGCAAGCCCGCTGCGTGCATCTTGATGACGCTTTCGTTGGTCACCACCTCATTCGGCGCTGCTGTCGTGCCAGCCGTGGCGAGGAGCTGGAGGAACAAGAGCGCCACGATCCATGTAAGACGCCGGCTCGGGTTGTTGGGATCGTTCTTGAACATCGTCGCTCTCCTTGGGTAGTTACCCCACCTGAAAGGCTCGCAGGGAGGTGAGCTCATGGGGAGCTCACCAAGACATTCACTGAGGCTGTGGCTCCCTCTCCTCCGTCGTGAACCGCGGTAGCCGTGTTGGGGATCAGGGTATTGTCATCAATGGAAGTGATCAGGGGGATGGGAAGCAGTACCCCTTGGCTCTGTCCTGCAGGTAACGTCCCCAGGGTGTACACCGCAGTCTCTCCTGGCTCGCAGTAAGCACCTGCGCAATCACCGCTGATATTGTCGTCATCGAAGTAGTCGGTTTCTCCCGGAATGATCAGACGAACTTCGACTCCCGCGAGAGCAGATCCTCCGGTGTTCGAGACCGTCGCGACGTAGTTGATCTGGCCGCCCGGCATCACCGGATCCGGGCTCGCAGTCAAGGCAACGGTCAAGGGAATGTTGGTCTGCACGGCCGTCGCGGCACCCGCGCGAGCACTCGCCGTCTCAGATGCGTCCGTGATTCCTGCGACAGCACTTACGAATCGCTCGGCGTCTGCCTGAACATGGAAGGTGATCGACTGCTCTCCCGAATCACCGGGACCCAGATTACCTAGTACCCACAAGAACTCTTGACCATCTGTCGCCACAGGGATTCGAGGAGATCCTTTCGCTGTCATTAGTCCAGATGAGGCGCTCGTTGAGCCGGACCACGCGCTCGTATCGCCAGACTCAAACCCATCCACAAAGATAGTGGATGGTATTCCAACCGATGCCAGCATCCGGAGCGTTACGCCCGATAACGTCACGTCGGAAGCATTGGCATAGGTGAGGGTGTAATCCAAAGATCCGCCTGGCGTCACGGGATCTCGATCTTCTGCTATTCCCAGAGTAAGTCCTGGATTTGCTCCTACCAAGACATTCACCGAGGCTGTTGCTCCACCGCCTCCGTCGTGTACTGCCGTAGCAGTGTTCGGAATCAGGGTGTTGTCATCAATGGGGTTGATCAGGGGTATGGGAAGTAGCACCACCTGACTCTGCCCTGCTGGTAATATGCCCAAGCTGTACACCGCCGTCTCCCCCGGTTCGCAGTAAGCACCTGCGCAATCACCGCTGATACTGTCGTCATCGAAGTAGTCGGTCTCTCCCGGAATGATCAGGCGAATCTCGACTCCCGTGAGATCCGATCCACCATCGTTCGACACGGTCGCCACGTAGTTGATCTGATCGCCCGGCATCACCGGGTCCGGACTCGCGATCAAGGCGACGGTTAGAGGAATGTTGTCCTGTACCGCGGTCGTTGCAGCCGCATAAGCACTCGCTGTCCCGGAGCCGTTCGATATCTCTGCCATGCCCAGGACGAAGGCCGACGGCTGATTCACCAAGAGCACGATCGTCCGGTGGCCGCTTGAGCCGATCTCGAGCACTCCCAGGTTCCACCGCACTTCACCACCCACGACTACGCCCCCGGCACTTGACGACACGACCTGTGTACCCGCCGGTACTGGCATCCGGACCGTCACGTCGGATAACGTCACGCCAGACGTGTTGGCGTAGGTGAGGGTGTAGACTAAAGATTCGCCAGGCTTCACGGGATCTCGATCTTCTGTTATTCCCAGGGCTATTCCTGGATTGGCTTCCACCAAGACATTCACCGAGGCTATTGCTCCACCTCCTCCGTCGTGTACTGCCGTAGCAGTGTTCGGAATCAGGGTGTTGTCAGGAATGGAGTTGATCAGGGGTATGGGAAGTAGTACTACCTGACTCTGTCCCGCGGATAGTAGCCCCAAGCTGTACACCGCGGTCTCCCCTGGCTCGCAGTAGGCACCTGCGCAGTCACCGCTGATACTGTCGTCATCGAAGTAATCGGTTTCTCCCGGAATGATCAGACGAACTTCGACTCCCGTGAGATCTGATCCGCCATCGTTCGCCACGGTCGCCACGTAGTTGATCTGCCCGCCCGGCATCACCGGATCCGGGCTCGCGGTCAAGGCGACATTCAATCCAGCAAGAGCCATCGTGGGCCAGGAGATGGACAGGCCAGCTACGGTGAGCAGCAAGGGTACTCGAATCTTTCGTCTTGTCACCGACCTTGCTTTCGCTCCGCCGTGGGCAAGTTGCCGACTCAGGTCGTTGGGATCGTTCTTGAACATCGTCGCACTCCTTGGATAGTTGCTTCATCTGGAGACACCTTCTCCGCGGTCTGGCCCATGCCGACGGGCCAGAGTCCCACGACCCTCATTCTCCCCGCCCAGCGGGTACACTGGAGTGCCCCTATATAGAAAAGCGCCAACGGGGGCCGCTGGCGCTCATCCTCTTTCGAGATTTTTACCGCCAGTCACCGTAGATCTGGAAAGCGGCCCAGTAGTAGGGGGCTGACGCGTCCATCGTGGTCTTCCGTCCGTCAGCGTCCGTGACCTCGATCGGCCCCCGGATGAGCTCCATCTGCGCCGCCCGCAGCGCCTCGTCCTTGGGCATGCCCTCCCTGAGGTAACGGTAGAAACGCAGCATGAGCTCGGCCGTGGCTCGATCGTTCACCTGCCAGAGGCTAGAGGCGACGGTTCGCGCACCAGCGAACTGAAAGGCCCGGGTGAGGCCCCTCAGGCCCTCGCCGTCGATCTCGTCACCGAGGCCGCTCTCACAGGCCGAGAGCACCACCAGGTCGGCGTCGAGACGCACGTCCTCGAAGATCTCCCAGGCCTGGAGCAGACCGTTGTCCTGGTCTTTTCGAAACTCCTTCGGGATCGTCAGGGCCAGGTAGGAGTTCAGCGGGATTTGGTCGTCGAAGCGGCCGTGGGTGGCGAAGTGGAGGATGCGGGCGCTCTTGCCCACGGACTTGGCTTGCTCCTCCGAAGCCTCGGCGCCGAGGAAGGCACGGGCGGCTCCCTTGGGGTAAAGGGCGGCGATCCGGTTCACCTCCTCGCGACTGTAGGGCAGGGGACGGTTGTCGAAGCCGCGCTCCACGGCCGCCCGAACGTAGACGTCGACGCTGCGATCGGCGGCGAGGTCGCCCCCGGGCCTTTCGGACAAATACTGGGGATCACCGAAAGCCGCCAGGGCGAGGACGTCCGTGGCTTCGTCCTTCTGGCTCCGTCGCTGCCTTTTGAGCTCGGAATAGACGGTGGCCGAGAGGACCGAGTGCAACGGCTTCCACTCCACCAGGTACTCGAAATCCCGATCCTCATGGCCCTCCCCAGGGCCGGTCTTGCGAACCAGGAGAGCGAAGGGGAGCAGGTGTAACGGTCCGTCGGGGACGATGAGCACCCGCTCGCTCTTGGCGATCGACTCCTCCGCCGGCAGGATCAAGGCCTGGTAGAGGTGTTCTCCAACCTGGCGCAAGGGTTTCGTGTAGAGGAGAGTGGAAGATCTTCTCTCCTGGAGCCTGAGGACGTTCTTCACCTCTCCTCGGAGCTCTTTCTCACCAAGGGGTACGGTCCTGACCTCTAGCCCGTCGTCCCGGGTGAGGATGAAGAGATGAGTTTCGTCCTCGCCGACACTGTAGGAGAGCATCGCAGTTCCGGGATCGAGGGCTTGGCGGGCACCGTTGAGGCCGATGGGTTTTGGATAGCGCAAAGCCCCCAGCTTCGGTGAGGTTTTGACGATCTTCTCCGTGATGTCCTCGTATTCCCGGCCCAGCTGACGCAACCGGGTGAGAAGAGTTTCGATCTCCTCGGCCTGCTCCCTCGGGTGGAGCTTCGCGATCTCGTCCTGGGTCTCGTTGTAGCTCCAAGCGATTTGCCGGCGCTGCCGTTCCAGTTCTTTGGGGATGTCGGAGAACACCAGGTCGCGTTCCGCGAGTTGGGCCAGGAAGCTCCGGGCGCGAGAACGTTCCAGGACTTGAAAGGCTTTCGCTGGCTGCTGGAGCTCCAGCGAAAGGTCGATGGTGTCGCGATAGTACGCTACGCGTTCGGCGCGAAAGCCCGCCTGGACGTCCCGGGAGCCGCCAAGCCTGGTCACCTGCTTCTCAATGGCCTGGAGCGCTTGAAAAAGAAAAGCGAGGGCCGTCTGAGGCTGGTTTTGCTTGCGAAGGAGGGTTGCAAAACCATACAATGTTGCTGCTTCCGTTGAGCTGCCGGGAGCCAATCTCTGCTCAATCTCCAGGGCCCCTTCGAAGTACTCGGCCGCCCGATCCAAATCGCCACGGTCAGAAGACCAGTCCCCCAGATTGTACAGGCTGGTTGCCACGTCGAGGCTTCCGGGCGCCAACCTTTGCCTAATCGCCAGAGCCCCCTCGGAGTACTCGGCCGCCCGATCCAAATCGCCACGTTTCCAAGCCAAGTCCCCCAGGTTGTTCAGGCTCGTCGCCACGTCGAGGCTGCCGGGCGCCAACTTCTGTGTGATCTCCAGGGACCCCTCATAATAAACGGACGCTCGATCCAAATCACCACGGTCAGCAGCCACAATTCCCAGATTTTGTAGGCTGTGTGCCACGCCGCGGCTGCCGGGCGCCAACTTTTGTGTGATCTCCAGGCTGTGCTCATAGTATTCGGCCGCCCGGTCCAAATCGCCACGGTCATGAGCCAAGATTCCCAGGTTGTTCAGGCCCGCGGCCACGTCGAGGCTGCCGGGCGCCAACTTCTGTGTGATCTCCAGGTCCTGCTCATAGTACTCGGCCGCCTGAGCCAAATCACCACGGTTATGAGCCAAGATACCCAGGTTGCTCAGGCTCGCGGCCACGTCGAGGCTGCCGAGCGCCAACTTCTGTGTGATCTCCAGGTCCTGCTCATAGTACTCGGCCGCCTGGTCCAAATCGCCACGGTCATGAGCCAAGATTCCCAGGTTGCTCAGGCTCGCGGCCACGGCTAGGCTGCCGGGCGCCAACTTCTGACGAATCTCCAGGGACCCCTCAAAGTACTCGGCCGCCTGAGCCAAATCACCACGTGCATAGGCCACGGCTCCCAGATTGTTCAGGCTCGTTGCCACGTCGAGGCTGCCGGGCGCCAACTTCTGTGTGATCTTCAGGCCGCGCTCATAGTACTCGGCCGCCTGAGCCAAGTCACCACGTGCATTAGCCACGGACCCCAGACCGTTGAGACTCGTTGCTACGTCGAGGCTGTCGGGTACCAACTTCTGTGTGATCTCTAGGTCCCGCTCATAGTACTCGGCCGCCTGAGCCAAGTCACCACGCTTATCAGCCAATATTCCCAGGAGGTTCAGGGTCCTTGCCACGTCGAGGCTGCCTGGCGCCAGCTTCTGACGAATCTCTAGGGCGCGCTGCCCGTAGCCCTCAGCGGCATCGAGCCTGCCCTGCTTCGCGTCCAACCGCCCCAGATCGTTCAGACCCCTGGCAAAAGCCAGGCTTTCGCCCCAGGTTCTTTCTCGGATCTCCTGCGCGGAACCATAAGCCTCCCGCGCCGTTTCAAACTCGCTCGCCTTTTCGTAGGCGTCCCCAACGGCCTGCCAAATCGCTACCTTAGCCATGGGATCCTGCGCCGCTTCAAGGGCGGAGCCGTAGGCGCTATGGGCTTTCTCCCATTGCCTCGCTTTACCCCAAGCGTCCCCAATACGGAGATGAAGCCAGCATCTCAAGCGTCCATCCGCCGCCTGGTTCTCGGCGGTCCCGGCGACCTTGTGCCAGAGGTCAATTCCCAGCTCGGGTTCCTCGGCTTCAATGAATTCCTCGCCTCTTGCATAGTCCTCCAGCATCCCTCCGGGCATTTTTGCCCGCAGAGTAGCCTTCCACTTGCCTGGCACCACCTCGAAGACCTTGACCTCCCCGCCACGTTGACCCGTGAGCTTCACGGTCCCGCGGGGCGCCTGCTCGAACTTGAGTCCTATCCAGTCGAAGACCGACTCGATAGTTCCCTGAGCCCCCTGAGGATTGGCCGGCGGCGCGGGCAGCCGCTCCCAGGCGAACACGACGTCCCCGGCCTGAAGGCCCGCCTTCTCGAGGGTGGACCCCTCGCCCACCTCTTCCACCACGACACCCCTTTCCGCCATCGGAACCTGCGAGGCCTCCTGGCCCACGGCCGACGACGTCCAACCCACGAAGCCCATCGTCACACCGACGGCAAGCCACCCCACCCAGGTTGCGTCCTTCAAAAGCCAGGCTCTTTGCATCTCAAACCTCCTTGTGATAAAGTTTCTCAAGGATCGGGAGACTGCTGGGTCAAGGCGAGGAGCTGGCGAGAATCGTCAACTCGTAGTCCGCGATCTTGTTGAACGCATCGCCCTCAAGACGCGCCAGCTCCAACTCGAACTCGCCCTGCATGAGGATCGCCGCCGGCAATCCGACGCGGATCTCGCCGGGCTCTTCCAGCGTCAGTCGGTCGTTCGTCCAGACGACCGCGTCGTCGCCCCGTTCGCGCACCACGAGACGGTACCGTGGTGCCGGTGAACGCTCCCGCAACGCGAAGAAGAGGACGACGTGGCTCGATCCGGGCGAAAGCGTCAGCTCCATCTTGCCGCGCGTCGTCAGCTCGGGCGGGTCGAAGACCGTGATCGTCGGATTGATCACGTCCGACGCCCCCCGTGCCTCTTCGAGGCGCTGGTCGAGCGCCGCGATCTGATCGCGGTGTTGCTGCGCGACCCGTTCGCTCTCTTCGCCAGCCCGTGCCAGCTCGAGGCGACGCGCCTCTTCCAGGCGGACGCGTTCGGCTTCCAACCGGTCGCGCTCCGCTTCGAGGCCTCGAAGCTCTTCGCCATGACGCTCCTCGACGAGTCGACTCGTCTCCTCCAGGCTCTGGACGCGTTCGATCGAGCGCCATAGCAGCAGGGCGAAGCCGCCGGTCACCACCAGCGCCACGGACGCCGCGATCGGCAACGCGATGAACCGCGCCGGTCGCCGAAAGGGGACGACCACGCCCTCCGACTCGTCGGACGCGTCGTCCTTCTTCGTCTCCAACGCCTCGACCAGCCTCCGCCGTGCCGGTCCGAGGACGTCCTCGCACCAGTCGTGGTACTCCGGATCGTCGTCGACCTCCCGTGCCAGGACGGACCCGGTCGTCTTGCCGTCGCCGACATCGAGCCATCGTTGACGCGTCCGCTTGACGTCGGCGGCAGCGACGGCACTGACGCGGAGGTCCGGATCGAGGACGCGGGCGTCGATCCACACGGCGAAGAGACTGCGAAGCCGTAGCGAGCCGTCGGCGAGCGCGACATCGGCGCTGCCCTTGAGGGGGTTCGCGTCGGCGGGGACGGCGAGGTAACGCTCCGGCGATGCCGGATCGTGCGCCACCAGCACCCACTCGACGTCGTAGTCCCGGGTCTCGCGGATGACGTAGACGTCGCCCGGCGCTGGCGGACGCGTCTTGTCGCCGGCCAGGGCGTCCTGCTGCTCCTCGTAGCGGTCGAGCGCTTCGAGCGACACTGCGACGAGGTCCGCGGTCCGTTTGGGCTCAGCCATGGCCGTCTCCGCGGCGGCGTTCCGCGTCCATCTCGACCAAAGTGCCCGGGATCAACCCCTGGCACCGGCGGACGAACTGCCCCAGGCTCTTGAAGAGGTTCGTGAGTCGGTCGCGCGGGATGCTGAGCATCTTCGCCAGGCCGCGCTGCGAGGGCAGGGCTTCGTCGTCCTGATAGACGAAGTGGCGCAGGAAGCTCCACAGCCGTTCCAGGTAACGGCGGGTCCGTTCCCTTTCGTCGGACTTGTCGATCCGTTCGGCGACGCATTCGAGAAGCGCCTGGAAGGCGGCGGCGTCCTGGCGCCGCTGGTCGGGACGGAAGACACCGACGACGGTTCTCGTCTCGTCGTCCCCCTCGAGGGCGGTCTCGCGCCCCTCCTGATCTTCGATCCCTTTCCAGCGGGCGCGGACGTCTTCCTTCAGGGCCTCGACGAGCGACTTGAAGCCGAAGGCGGCGACCCCTTCCGCCTCGAGGTTGAAGAGGTGCTCGCGGAGGTTGGCGTTGAGGCGTGTCCGCTCCTGGCGAGCGGCGATGACGAGCCCCGGCAGGAGCTTGTCGTTCCAGCGCGCCACGATCGGACGCAGGGTCTCGACCGACGCCGCATCCTGGGCGGTGGCGCCGGGCGTGACGCCGAGGACCGTGTCGTTACGGATCTTTTCGTCGCCCGCGAGGACGTGAAGCTCGTCGGCCTTGACCGCGGCTCTCACCGCGCCGCGCAGGACCTCGAAGACGCGGTAGCCGAGCGGGTCGTGGACCTTCTGTCGGTCGTGGAGGAAGATCCCTGTCAGGAAGACGACGAGGCCGTCGATCGGGCGGATCCGCGCCGCGTTGAGGAGCTGATGGAGCTTCTCGCCGAAGATGAAGACGTAGCACGCGCTGAGGAGCTCGTCGAGCGGTGTCGAGGTCGGGATGAGCTCTTCGCTGGGCGGCGCCCATTGGGCGCAGCCGGAGATGCCGACGTAGCTCGGCGGACTGGTCCACAGTGAGCGGCGGCGCAACTCGCGCGTCAGGACGTCGCGCAACTCTTCCAGGAGCTCGTCGGCCAGGCTCCCCAGGGAGTCGGAACGGGCGACCAACGCCTCGACGTAGCACGTGAACGTCCCCGCTTCGGACTCCTCGTCGGCGGGTTTCTCGGCTGAGTTCATCTTGCCTTCGTCCATTCTTCCACGGGTCCGACGGGGAAGCCAACCCCTGTCTAGGGGAATGACCCACTCTTATTCGGAAACGCGCCTTTCACCCCCTCCCGGCGCTCACCTCCCAGAAATTTCGTCGAAACCCGGCCAGCGACACGGGGCGCCCCATTAGGAGTTAGTGGGCGCTCTGGCCAGACGCTCTCGCCCCTTTCCGGGGATGTCCCGGAAAGGACTCCCATCAGAACGACGAAGTGAAGGGAATGAGAGCCATGTCCAGACGATATGACTACCCAAGAGACTGTACCCACCTTTCGACGATTCGCGGAGCCTTGCTCCTCCTGCTTCTGGCCGGGCTGAGCCTCGGCCCGCCGGCCACCGCCGCGGACGGCCCGTGCGCCGCGGCGGAACCGCTGCCCCCGGACGCCACCGTTCAACGCGAGGCCGGAGCGCCGGGGGACGACCTCTACGAGCTCGCGCTCGGCGAGCCCGGCGTCCTCGGGCTCCACGTGTCGGCGCCGATCGCCGCGGGCTCGCGTCCGCGCCTCGCCCTGCTGGCAGCGGACTGCGTGTCGCCCGCCGACGGCGCGGGATGGGTCCGCGTCCGCGAAACGCCGCGCGGGCTCGTGCTGCGGATCCGCGAGGCCGCGTCTCTATTCCTCAAGGTTTCGCCGGAGGACCCCGACCTCCCCTTGGCCGGTTACACCCTCCGGTCCACCTTCGCGGCGGAGCGCGCGGTACCCGACGAGGTGGTCCGTCTAGCCGCCGACCCGCCCGCCGCCTGTAGCGGCGCCAACGTTCCCACGTTCACGCCGGAGCCGCTTTCCGAGAGCCGGTTCGTCGTGGTGGAGCGTCCCCCCGGGCTGATGAAAGACGTCGACCCTTGGGAGGACGACGAGGTCTCGGGGCTCGTAGCGGAGCCCGGCGTGATCGTCGTCGAAGGGGACGGAACGCCGTTCGACGTGTCGATCCACCGCGACAGCGGCTGCGGTATGAAGAGCCGTCTGGCCGAGGGGACCATCGACGGGACCGGCGGCTTCGTCGCCGCGGTGGTCCACGTGGGCGAGCAGCGCCTCGTCGTCGAGGGCGCGACGGCCGCTGCCGGCTATGATCTCTACGTCCGGTTCTTCGCGCTCTGTGCAGCGGACACGGACCACGACCGTCCCCTCTGTAGCGCGCCGCTGGCCGCGGGCGACGTGGCGTCCGGCACGATCGACGACGCGACCGACGACGACTACTACACGTTCACCCTGGACAACCAGACGACGGTGGCCGTCGAGGTCGGCGGCGGCGAAGGCGTTCGCGGCGTCCTCTATGACGGCGGCGGCCAACGTCTCGAGACGTGGGCTGGAAGCCTCGTCCGGACGCTGGGGGACGGGACGTTCTACGTCCGCGTGGGGAGCGTCGACGGTTGGGTCGGTGAGTATGCCGTCGGGGTGGAGTTGATTCCGTAACGCGCCCTGGGAGGTGGTCAGTGTCCTTTGAATTCGGCGAGGCGCTCGCCGGCCTGACGGGTCCGGCGGGCGTCTTCGCCAAGGGTGGAGAGCAACGTCTCGTAGCCCTCGCGCAGGAGCGGCCCGGCCTCGTCGCGGCGCCCGAGGCCGGCGAGGCAGGCGCCGAGGACGCTTTTCGCCTCGGCGATCCGGTCCTCTCGCCGAAGCGTGTCGAGGGCTTGCCGTGTCAGCCGTTCGCAGGCGTCAAACTCGTCGATCTCCGCCAGCAGCAGGGCCTTGTTCTTCAGGAGAAACGGGTCCTCACCGACGATCGAGATCGCCTCGTCGAAGAGGTCGCGGGCCTCGTCATGTCCGCCGAGGGAGGTGAGCAGCACCGCCAGGTTGTTGAGGCTCGACACCAGCCGGGGATGGCTGTCGCCGTAGACCTTGCGCCGAATCCGCAAGGAGTCCCGATAGAGCGGCAGCGCTTCGTCGGGACGGTCCAGGTGATCGACGAGGAGGACCGCCAGGTTGTTGAGCGTCGTGGCCAGGCCCGGGTCGTCGGGTCCCTCGATGTCCTGGCGGATACGGATGGATCTCCTGTAAAGCGGCTCGGCCTCTTGCGGCATGCCCTTTTCCTTCAGGATGCCGCCCAGAGTGTTGAGGGTGGTGGCGGTGTCGACGTCGCCGTCGCCGAAGAGCGCCTCCTGCATCGTCAGGGCCTCCCGCGCAAGGGCTTCGGCCTCGTCCAGCCGTCCAAGCTTGCGCACGAGCGAGCTGTAGTTGTTGAGGCCCCTGGCCAGGTCGGGGTGGGTGCCGGAGAACGCTTCGCGCTGGATGGTGATCGCTTCGCTCATCAAGGCCTCGGCCTTCTCCAGGTCTTTGTCGCTCCGCTCCAGCCCGGCCAGGTTGTGCAGGCTTTCCGCCCGGTCGGGATCGTCGGCCGCGAGGTGAGCGCGGCGCAGGGCCAGGGCCTCTTCGAGCGCCGGACGTGCTTTTTCGGTGAAGCCCAGGCTGTGGTAGATCACGCCAATGGCGTCGAGGAGCTCGGCGCGGATCTCGGGCTCGTCCAGGAGGTCGTTCTCGAGATCGACCACCGCGCCGTCCAGGGCCTCGCGGACGGTGGGTTCGTCGCCCTTGGCGCGGCGTGGATCGGTGGTCCTCAGGACCTCCACGAGCAGTCTTTTGACCTCCTGGGTACGGTCACGTTCGCGTCGGAGCTTCGCGTTCTGGAACCACGTCGAGACGGCGAAAAGCAAGACAACGACCACCATCAGGGCCGCAGTGCCAAAGCCCCAAGGGTGACGGCGAACGAGCTTGCTAGCCCGGTAGCCGAAGGAGTCTCCCCGGGCGAAGACCGGCAGGCCCTCGAGATGACGGCTCAGGTCTTCCGACAGCTGCGCCACCGACGAGAAGCGGCGCTCCGGCTCCTTGCGCAACGCCTTCAGGACGATCTTGTCGAGGTCGCCGCGAAGCTGCCGGCGGAGGCGTCGTGAGCCGACGGCGGCGCTCGGCGGCGGCGGCGTCTGGTCGCAGATGATGCGTGCGACCTCGCGGGGATCGTTGGTCTCGAAAGGGTGGGCATGGCACCCGGTAAGGAGCTTGTAGAGGACGACGCCTAAGGAATAGACGTCGGAGGTCGTGTCGACGTGCGTGCCGCGGACCTGCTCCGGGCTCGCATAGCGTTGGGTCATGGGCCTACGTTCGCCGGTCATGGTGGCGGCGACAAGAGGATCGTCGCGTAGCAGCTTGGCAACGCCGAAGTCGAGGAGCTTGACCTCCTCCGCGGTGGTCACGAGGACGTTTTCCGGCTTCAGGTCGCAGTGGACGACGAGGTTGCGGTGGGCGAAGGCGACGGCGTCGCAGAGGCCGCGGAAAAGCCGCAAGCGCTCGGGAACCGGGAGCTGGCGCTCCTCGCAGTATTCGTCGATGGGCTGACCCTCGACGAGCTCCATGACGAGGTAGGGGAGCCCGTCGAAAGTCGCACCGGCGTCAAGGAGCCGGACCACGTTGGCGTGCTTCAGGTCCGCGAGGATCTGGCGCTCGGCATGGAAGCGGCGCAGGATCTCGTCGGTCTCCAGGCTGCTGCGCAGGAGCTTGACGGCGACGTGGTCTCGGAGCACACCGTCGACTCGCTCAGCGAGGAAGACCTTGCCCATGCCGCCGCTGCCGATGCGGCGCAGCAGGCGGTAGGGGCCGGCCCGCCGTCCGACGTCGGGATCTTCGTCCGGCGGCGTGCTACGGACGGAGGCGTAGGGACGGCTGAGGAAGCCGCTGTCCTCGTTTTCGCCTCGCTCCTCGTCCGCGACGAGCCCCTCGACCTCGCGCAGCAGGCCCGTGTCGTCACCACAGGCTTCCGCGAGGAAGGACCGGCGCTCCGGCGCGGGCAACTCTAGCGCGTCGTTGAAGAGCTCTGAAACCCGTTCCCAACGTTCCTCCGGAGTCAAAGGCGTACCTCCTCCAGGGGCTCTACGGGACCGGAGTGGCCGGCTCCGCACGGATTTCCCGGCGCAGCCAGGCCTTGGCCGCCTTGAGGTCTCTTCGTACCGTGGCCGGGGCGATGTCGAGGATCTCGCCGATCTCCTCGTCCGTCAGGTTGCCGAAATACCGCAGCTCGATGGCACGAGCCTGCCGCGGGTTGAGCTTGGAGAGGCTGAGGAGAGCGTCGTCGAGATCGATCAGCTCCTGGTCGCGGGTCTCGACCAGGTCGTGAAGCTCGTCGAGGGGCAAAGGCTTGACGCCTTCGCCCCGCTTCTTTCTCCGGCGTCTGCGGGCATGGTCGACCAGGATTCGCCTCATGAGCGTCGCGGCGGTGCCGATGAAGTGAGCGCGGTTTTTCCAGTCGACGCTGTCCCGCTCGAGGAGGCGTATGCACAACTCGTCGATTAGCTCCGTGGGCTGGAGGGAATGCTCGGGGCGCTCGCCGGCCATGTAGCCCCGGGCGAGGCGGTGCAGCTCGTCCTCCACGAGAGGGAGGAGCCGACCGAGCGCAGTCTCGTCGCCGCCGCTCCAGGCCAGCAGAAGTCGGGTGACTTCGCTCTTGGTGTCCATCGATCCCCAGTCTAGCCCATTGGGACGTCCGGCTCGCGGAACGCTCGGTCTCCGTCAGGACTTCACCGAGGCTCGGCCTCGGACTGACTCGTCTCTCCAGACTCTGGGCGGCAGCTTGACACTTCCCTTGCCGGGAAGGCCCGCTTTTGTGGCCTTTATCGAGAATCGATGTCAGAATGGATGCCGTTAAGGTCATCATTTCAGTCATCCAGGAGATACACCATGCCACAGACCAGAGCCCGAACCACGGTCGTGATTCCCCCCGATCTGCTAGAAGCTGTCGATCGGGCGGTCTCAGAGGGTCTTGCCAGGAGCCGCAAGGAATTCCTGGCTCTCGCCCTGCGCAATCAGCTCGCGCAATGCCGCCGCGCGACGATCGACGCGGCCTTTGCCGGCATGGCCGACGACCCCGACTACCAACGCGAAGCGGTGGAGGTCACTCGCGCCTTCGAGACCGCGGATGCCGAAGCCCCAGGCATCGCTGAGGGGCATTCTTGAGACGCGGTGACGTCTTCACGGCGAGACTCGATCCAGTGGAGGGCTCCGAGCAGGCGGGAGCTCGTCCTGTAGTCGTGGTCAGTCGGGACGCGATCAACGCGGCGAGTCCGGTGGTCGTCATCGTGCCGTGTACGACTTACCAGGAGGGGAAGCGGATCTATCCGAGCCAGGTGCTCTTGCGAGGCGGCGAAGGCGGCTTGAAAGCCGACTCCGTCGCCCTGGGTGAGCAGGTGCGCGCCGTCGCCAAGAGCCGGCTACGCAACCCGTTGGGGCACACTCTCCCCCGTCGTCCTGGAGAGGATCGATCTGGCGCTCTTGATCACCCTCGATCTTCCGGGCCAGGAGGGATTCTAAGCCTCACCGGCCAGCGTCCGCCCGCTTCGGGGTCACGAGGTGGCAAGCCACCTCACTCCGAGGATGGAGGTACAAGGTGTCTGAACACCAAAGCCCAGGGCAAGCGCAGCGCAGCCCTGGATAGGCGAGGCCCCGAATCTTCGGCCCTGAAAGGGCTGGACAAAGGGGGAGCGGGGAGATGTGAAGCCCTTTCAGGGCTTGGGGATGGGGAGGGCCGGCCTGACGGACTCGGCATAATCCGACAGTCTTCTCCCCTGGCCTGGAGGCCAGGGAGGAGAAGACATGACGAACCAGTTCTTCAGCACCCCAGCGGCGCTGGCGCGTCTGCACGCCGGGCCGTTGGGTCCCCACATGGACCTCTTCGCGAGTCTGCTCTCGAAGAGAGGCTACGCCCAGAGAACCATCCGGAGGCAGCTGCAGGCCGTCGCCGGCCTCAGCCGTTGGCTCGAGGAGCAGGGCTTGCGGGTCGATGATCTGGACGAGGAGAGCCTCTCCGGATTCGAGGAGCAAGCCCCGAAAAGCGGTGACGCCTTCCGCAGGCTCCGGGCCGTGTACCCGATCCTGCTCGAGGATCTCCGGGAGATCGGAGTGGTCGAGAAATCCGAGCCATCGCCCCCCGACAGTGCTCTCGACTGCGCGCTCCATGATTTCTCTCAGTACCTGGCTCATCAACGCCGGCTCGGCGAGGCCCCCGAGCTGACTTCGAGCCGTCCCAGCTCCGAGCCGCCCTGAGCTCCGGGCAACCCAACCGTCGACGGCGGTGCGAGCTGGTCGACGATGGCTCGATCTGTCCGCGGTAGGGCAAGCTCCGCCTGCCGTCTTCGTCTGTGCTAGACTGAACCAGCAAGAGGAAGGACTTGGGGACTCGCAGCAAGAGCCCCCGACGACTTCGAAGGAAACAAGAAAGCACGACTGGAGACGTCATGAGCGCAGCCGTCTACGAGATCTTCGACCAGATCAAGCAGCTTGACGACGACGACCGGAGCCTCCTCGACAGGCTTCTGGAGAGCTACAAGACGACGCGAGACGTCGAGCCCTCCGAGGCCCTTCAGACCATGCTCGCCACGGAAGCCGTCCTGCGCCGAGATTGGAGCAGCCCGGAAGAGGACGAGGCGTGGGCGGATTTGTAAAGGGTGACGTCCTCGTAGCCCCCTTCCCCTTCGCGGAGAGAAGCCATGGCCACAGCGGTGATGAAAGATCTGACCAGGATGATCGAGGAGCTCTCCCCGGCTCGACAGGGCGAGGTCCGGGACTTTATCGAACGCTTGCTGAAGAAATCGAGGCGACAGACGTCGGCGCAGCTCCGTCCGCGCGAGGACGCGGCGCCCTTGTCCGAGGCGAACCGCCGTATGCTCGGCCTGCTGGAGAGATGGAAGTCGGAGCCAATTTCGCGGGAAGAGCCCCTCGACGATTTTGAGGAGTTTCAGCGTCAGCATCCCCTGCGGTTCTCTCGGCTGGACGAAGGGCCATGAGCCGTCTTCTCCTCGACTAACACCATCACCTATCTCCTCCAGGAAAGACCCTCTGTCGTCTCCCAATTCACGGCAGCTCTGCAGGCGGACGCCACCTTCTTTTCAGCCGACGTGGTCGACCACGAGATCCGGCGCTATTTGCTCGTCAAAGGTGCGTCGCGGCAGCTGCAGCGTTACGAAGAACTGATTCGCGATTGGGTCCCGGTGAGCCTTTCCCGCGACGACTGGTACTCCGCGGCGCGGCCCTTTGATCACGGGTCAGACGGTGCTGCTGTCGTCAAACGTCATCGTCATGGTGCGGAGGTCGATCACCGCTCCTGTCCGTTTCAGGAAATTCATCCCGAGAACGCCGTTGATCTCAAAGCCGTAGTCCATACCGCCGATCTCAAGATCAAAGTCGTCGATACCGGTGTCCCGGACCCGAAGAGAGCTCACCGTCCGAGTGAAGACGGTTTCCGTTCCGCCAACACCACGAAGAGTCCTGATGCGGTCGTCGGCAGCCGGCTGTATCCCGACTTCGGCGGCATGGTCCGCCGAGAGAACGGTCGTCGCGGACCCTGTGTCGACGAGAATCCAGGGGACGTCGATCTCTTGAGTCCCGTAGCAAAGGGTCACGGTCGTAAAAGGAAGATCATGTCGCGACGCTAGCCGCATGGACGCCCCGGATGCCGAGCCATCTCCGTTCTTCAATGTCAAGCTCCTCGCGGCTGGTGTGGACGAAGTAGAGCTCGCGGGCCGGGAATTCCCGGTGCAGGTTGCGGTAGCGGTCCATGGCTGCTTTGCCGTCCGGGCAGCGCTCGAGGACTGCCAGGCGATCCAGATGGCGACAGTTGTCCTCCGTGGTATGGGCCTCGAGGGCCTCGACGACCAGCCATTGGTCGGGATGGGTCGCTCGGATTTCTGGCCAACGCATCGTCTTCACTCTCCTTCGTCCGGCATCCTACCATGACCGGTGGCAGAGGGCTTCGTCGGACGACAAGACGAGGACGCGCCGGATGGCCACTCCCCATGCCATAATCCCCCCATGCCTCCCCGAGTCGACCTTTCCCGCCTCCCCAGAACCGACGAGTACTTCGTCGGACGCCACGAAGAGCTCGCCCTCCTCGAAGAAGCCTGGACGACCGGCAAGAACGTCCTCTCCGTCGTCGCCTGGGGCGGCGTCGGCAAGACCGCCCTGGTCCAGCACTGGCTCGGACGCCTCGCCGAGCGTCACTACGACGGCGCCC
>CBDUYN010000016.1:0-99092 GCA_965371445.1 uncultured bacterium
TCCTCTCGCTCCTCGCGCCCGACGACGTGCCGCTCGAGATCTTCGAGCAGGGCGCAGCGCAGCTCGGTCCGCACCTCGCCGAGGCCCTCGCGGACGGCGATGTCCATGAGGTCGTGAGGCCGCTTCTGCGCTACTCGCTCGTCGAACGCAACATCGAGGCCAGGACGTTGAGCGTCCATCGGATGGTGCAGGCGGTGGTGCGCGACGGGCTGGGCGAGGCGGAGCGGGAGTGGGCCGAGCGGGTGGTGAAGGCGCTGGCGGGGGTCTGGCCGAATCCGCCCGACTACGGGACCTGGGAGGTTTGCGAGCGGCTCTATCCTCAGACGTTGGCGGTGGCGAGGGTCGTCGAGGAGCTGGGGGTCGAGGTTCTCGAGGCTGGGTACGTTCTCAACCAGGCGGGCTACTACGCAAAGCAACGAGGCCGCTACGAGGAGGCGGAGCCGCTCTACCAGCGAGCCCTCGACATCTCGGAGAAGGCCCTCGGAGGCGACCATCCCGACGGCGGCCAATCGCTCAACAACCTGGCCCTCCTCTACAAAGCCCAGGGCCGCTACGAGGAGGCGGAGCTGCTCTACCAGCGAGCCCTCGACATCAAAGAAAAGGCCCTCGGCCCGGATCACCCTTCGTCTCCGACCTCCATTTCCGCGACGACGAACGCTGGGACCGACGCGCCACCCTCCAGGCCCTGCGCCAGCACCAACGCGAAGAGAAAGACGCCGGACGCGGACCCCGTCTTCGTCACCAGCGACGTCGCCTATTCCGGACAGGTCGGCGAGTACGAGCAGGCCGACTTCTTCGAGGAGCGGGCAGCTGGCCGTCCAGTGTTCTCGGATGTCCTGAGTGGAGGTGGGCGTGGCTCTCGGCTGGCCGACCCTACAGCTGCAAGGACTTCGTCTCGAGGTACTCCTCGAGCCCGAAGCGCCCGAACTCCCGTCCGTTGCCCGACTGCTTGTAGCCGCCGAAAGGCGCCAGGTGGTTGAACTTGCCTCCGTTGATGTCGACCTGTCCGGTACGCAGACGCCGGGCCACGCGCTTGGCGCGCTCCGGGTCGGCGGACCACACGGCACCGGCGAGGCCGTAGACCGAGTCGTTGGCGATCGCGACCGCCTCGTCCTCGCCGTCGTAGGGGAGGATCGAGAGCACCGGGCCGAAGATCTCCTCCTGGGCGATCGTCATCTCGGGGGTGACGTCGGCGAAGACCGTCGGCCGAACGAAGTAGCCCTTCTCCAGCCCCGCCGGCGCCTCCGGCCCGCCGGCGACGAGCGTCGCCCCTTCCTCGATCCCCTTCTTGATGTAAGCCCGCACCCGCTCGCGCTGGACGTGGGAGACGAGCGGCCCGAGCTTCGTGCCCTTCTCGAAGGGATCGCCGACGGTGAAGCCCTCGGCGGCCTCGCGGGCGATCTCGACCGCCTCGTCGTGCCGGTCGCGGGGCACGAGCATGCGGGTCCAGGCCGAGCAGGTCTGGCCGGAGTTCAAGAAGCAGTTGCTCACCCCGGTGCGCACGGCCTTTTGGAGGTCGGCGTCGTCGAGGATGACGTTGGCCGACTTGCCACCGAGCTCCTGGGTGACGCGCTTGACGGTGACCGCGGCGAGCTCGGCGACGCGTCTGCCGGCCCGCGTCGAGCCGGTAAACGACACCATGTCGACGTCCGGGTGGGTGGCGATGGCCTCACCGACCACGGGACCGAGGCCGCTGACCAGGTTGAAGAGGCCGGCGGGCGCGTCGATCGCCTCGAAGATCTCGGCGAGGAGGAAGGCGTTCAACGGCGCCACCTCGCTCGGTTTCACCACCACCGTGCAGCCGGCGGCGATCGCCGGTGCCACCTTGGCCATGATCTGGTGGAGCGGGAAGTTCCACGGCGTGATGCAGCCCACCACCCCGACGGCCTCGCGCAGGACGAGCGAGTTGCCCACCTCCTCCTCGAAGGGGAGCTTCTTGATCAGCTCGGCGTAGGAGGCCGTCACCGCCGCCGGCAGGCCGGCCTGGATGGCGAGTGAGATGCCCTTGGGCATCCCGACCTCCCCGGCGACGACCTCGGCGATCTCGCCCTGGCGCTCCTTGATGGCCCCGGCGAGCCGGGAGAGCAGCTCCGAGCGTTCTTCTCTCGTCGTCGTCGACCACGTCTCGAAGGCCTTCTTGGCCGCCGCGACGGCACGTTCGACGTCGGCCGGCTCCCCTTCCGGGATGCGTCCCATGACCTCCTCGGTGGCCGAATTGATCACGTCCAGGGTCCTCTGGCCCGAGGGCTCGACCCATTCTCCGCCGATATAGAGCAACTCGTATTCCCGCACTGGATCCTCCTTGATGCCGCGCGACTCACGGTGAACCGTCGCGCGAGCTTAACCCGAGTTGGGGCGTTGGATCCAAAGCCGAAGCTGATAGATTCGGGAATCTTCATCCCCGGAGGATCCCACCATGATGATTCGCACCACGTTTCGCCTCCTCCTCGCCGCGGCCCTCGTGGCCGCCGCGACGGTCGTCCTCGCCCAGGACGACCCCGCCGACCCGCCCACCACGCCGGAGGTGGACGACACGCCGGAGGTGGCGAGTCAGGAGCTACGTCTGAACGGTGCTCGGATCCACTTCCTGGAGGCCGGAGAAGGGCCGACGGTCCTCTTGCTTCACGGCCAGCGCTTCAGCGCCGAGACCTGGCGCGAGCTCGGGACCCTGGAGATGCTCGCCCGCCAGGGATACCGCGCCCTGGCGCTCGACCTGCCGGGCTACGGCGGCTCGGAGCCCTCGGACATACCACCCGAGCGCTTCCTGGCGTCGGTGCTGCCGCTTCTCGCCGACTCGCCGGCGGTCGTGGTCTCGCCGTCGATGAGCGGCCGCTTCAGCTTCCCGCTCCTCGTCCGCCGTCCGGGCTTCGTCGTGGGCTTCGTGGCGGTCGCGCCGGTCGGTGTCCAGGAGAACCTGGAAAGCGTCCGCGGCATGGACTTGCCGGCGCTTCTCATCTGGGGCAAGGACGACAAGGTCGTCCCGCTGCGCGACGCGCGGGCCCTGGGCGAGGCGCTTCCCAACAGCCGGCAGGTCGTCCTCGAGGGTGCCGGCCACCCCTCCTACCTCGACGCGACGGCCGAGTTCCACCGCGAGCTCCTGCTCTTCCTGCGGGCGCTTTCCGAGTAGGGGCCGGCGTCGAGCTCGCCGAATCGCGACCATATTGCGATCGGATCGTAAGATGGTCGCGGTTTTTGACATCCTGGACCTTGACCATCTTACGATCTGATCGTAAGTTGGTCGCAATGTACCTCACCCGCTACCTCGAAGAACACGTCCGGCGGCTGTCCCGCAGCTTCCCGGTGGTGCTTCTGACAGGGCCGCGCCAGGCCGGCAAGACGACGCTCCTGCGTCACCTGGCGGCGGCCGAGGACCCGCCGCGGCGCTACGTCACCCTCGACGAGATCGGCCCACAGACGATGGCCAGCGAGGATCCCGAGCTTTTCCTGCAGCGCTATCCACCGCCGGTGGTGATCGACGAGGTACAGCAGGTGCCGCATCTGATAGCCCGGCTCAAGCCGGTGGTCGACCGCCGCCCGGAGATGGGCGGGTACTGGCTCTCGGGCTCACAGCACTTCCCGCTCATGCGGGAGGTGTCGGAGTCGCTCGCCGGACGGGTGGGGATCGTCGAGATCCTCGGTCTGTCCCACGCTGAGGAGAAAGGCGTACCGGCGGCGGCGGAGCCTTTCCGGCCCGACCGTGCTCTCGCCGCCTCAGCCGACGCACCGCGAATGGCCCTCTTGGATCTCTTCGAGCGGATCGTCCGCGGCAGCTTTCCGCGCTTTGTCCATCCTGAGGCGCCGCCGGTCGAGTCGTTCTACGGCTCGTATCTCCAGACCTACGTCGAGCGCGATGTCCGGGCGATGCTCAACATCGCCGACCTCGCCGCCTTTCGCCGCTTCCTACGGCTGGCCGCAGCCAGGGTGGGACAGCTCCTGAGCTTCTCCGACCTGGCGCGCGACACCGGGATCGCGCCGTCGACCGCCCGCGAATGGCTGCACCTGTTGGAAGCGACCTACCAGGTCTACCTGTTGCGGCCGTACTTCGGCAACCTGAGCAAGCGCCAGATCAAGACACCGAAGCTCTACTTCTACGACACGGGGCTGGCATGTCATCTCTCCGGCTGGCGAACGGCGGAGACGGCGTCGTCGGGGGCGATGGCGGGAGCGCTGCTCGAGTGCTACGTCGTCTCGGAGATCTTGAAGAGCTACCGGCACCGGGGACGCGAGGCGCCGATCTACTTCTTCCGTACCAAGGAGAAGCAGGAGGTCGACGTGTTGATCGAGGAAGACGGTCAGCTCTTTCCCGTCGAGGTGAAGCTTGGCGCCGCGCCGCGCCGACGGGACCTGCGCGGGTTCGAGGCGCTGGAGCGTACCGGGGCCGACCTGGGGCAGGGGGCGGTGGTCTGCCTTGCCGAGGAGGCGTTCGCCCTTAGCCGGACGGTCGAGGCCTTGCCCGTGGGGACCTTGGCCTGAGAGCAGTTGTAGTCGACGTGCTCCATCCCGCCGAGGGTGTGCATGTGGAGCCGGCGATTCCCGACGCGGTCGAAACGCCGGGTCATGAAATGCGCCAGCCCCCGTTCCTCGAGCAGATGCTGCTCGGCCGTCTCGACGCCGGCCGCACGAGCGAGGGCACCGTAGGCGTGCTCGATCCGGTTGTAGGGCTGCGGCGTCGGATCGGGGTCGCCGAGCTCCCCGACGCCGTCGAGCTTGATCAGCCAGTGCTCGTCGCCGGCTCGGGCCGGGGCGAAGGCCGAGCGCACCTCGTTCTTGGGCGGATTCCACAAAATGACGGCCTTGGCGCGGGCGCCGCCGGCCGACGAGCCGAGCCGCATGATCTCGGGAACGACCACCTCGGTGCGCCCTTCGACGACGCGGCGCGCCGCCTCGACCAGTGCCGCGACCTCCAGCGCCTCGTCCTCGCGCGCCTTCCTGGGAATCTTGATCGCCGGGCGGAATTCGAGCGCCCCCATGGCCCGGGAGCCGATGTAGAGAAGCTTCTGAACGGGGCTCATCGCCGAATCCGGCCGCCCGCGCTCCGCGAAGTACTTGCGGATGATCGCGTTGCCGAAACGGTCGGGTAAGGCGTCGGCAAGGACGCCCGGGAGCCCTTCGAAGGCCTCGAGCCGCGCCAATGCGGAAAAGCGCTGCGGACCGCGGGCGGCCAGCGGCAGGTTGGCCGGCGAGATCTCGAGCCCGTCGCGGCGAAACGTCTCGTCGTACTCGAAGACGACCTGGCCGTCGTCCGTCTCGGCGACCGCACCGACCCTCCGGCCCCAGAGGCGGACCTCCGCGAGGCAGAGCGGCTCAGCCATCGCGGCTCGCGCTGGCCCGCCGGCGCTCCCGGCCGCCGGAACGGAGCAGCTCCATCGGCGAGACCCCGGGGGCTGGCAGGAAGGCGTCGAGCGCGTCGAGCCGGCCCAAAACCCGCAGGATGCGAATCACGGTCGACATCTGCACGTCTCCGCCGCTCTCGACGTTGCGGATTGTACGCGTACCGACGCCGGCGTCGCGCGCCAGGTCCGCCTGCGTCACGTTCTGCTGCAGACGATACCTGCGCAGTCGCCGGCCGAGCTCGGCGAGGATCTCCGGTTCGGTGAGGTGGGTCAGCGACATGTCTTCCGCCGTTTCTCCATGACCGGGTGATCGGCACTATGGTGCCTCTTCTCCGTCAAAATCGAGGATAACAGGCAGGACAGTGCCTGTCTACAGCAGAGCGTCGTCACGAGTCTGGCTAGTCGAGCAGGACCGGCGAGAGGACGGCCTTGAGCGCCGGATCCTGGCTCTCGAAGTAACGCATCAGGCTCTTCAATCCACCGTCGAAGTGGTAGGCGGCAAAGCCCTCGACGCGCATCAGCTCGGCGACGTGGGCGCTCTTGATCGCCACCTCGCAGTAGAAGAGGTAGGTCTTCTCCCGCTCGAAGGAGCGGTAGGCTTTGAGGGCCTCGAAGTAGTCGAGACGCATCGCCCCCGGGTAGTGCCACGACGAAAACGCCGCCGGCGAGCGCAGGTCGACGACCGTCGCCCCGTCGGGGACGCTCTCGCGCGAGAACTCCTTCGCCGCCGCCAAGAGGTCGAGGTCGAGGGCCCGGAGGTCGAGGATCGTCCGCTCGTCGACGCGGCGGGCCAGGGCGTCGTGGTCAAGCCCCACCTCGGCCTCGGCGACGCGTTTTCGCGACGCCTTGGTCGCCGGATGCTCGTTGACGAGAGCACAGTACTCGGGGACCTTGGCCGACAGCTCGAAGCTGCCGATCTTGCGCGCCCATTCGAGGATCTCCTCCTTGTTCGAGGCGACGAGCGGACGCAGGATCGGCAGCACCGTCGCCTCCGAGATCACCGCCAGGTTCGGCAGCGTCTGCGAGGAGACCTGTCCCACCGCCTCGCCGGTGACGATCGCCCCCGCCGTGCCCTGGCGCGCGATGCGCTCCGCGGCCCGCATCATCTGCCGCTTCAAGACCACCTGCCAGTAGCGGGGCTTGACCCGCGCCTCGAGCTCCTCGACCACCGGCTGGAAGTCGACGATGTGGAGCCGTGGCCGCGCGCCGTAGCTCCAGCGGTCCGCGAGGATTTTTAAGACCGCCAGCGTCCCCTCCAGGTGGGGCGTCCCGCCGAGGTTGCAGAAGAGGTAGTCGAGCTCGACGCCGCGGCGCAGCAGGAGCCAGGAAGCGACGATCGAGTCGAAGCCGCCCGAGACGAGCGACAGCGCCCGTCCACCCTCGCCCAGCGGTAGGCCCGCCGTACCGGCGACGCTGGTGCTGAAAAAGTAGACGTGACCCACCTGGACCTCGACGTGGGCGGTGACCTCCGGCGAGGTGAGGTCGACTCCCGCCGCGTACGGCAGGAGCCGCGCACCGAGCGCCCGGTCGACGTCGCCCGAGCGGAAGGAAATCGCCCGCTTGTCGCCGCGGTTCGTCCGTACCGCGAACTTGCGTCCTTTGACCTGCGGCGCAAAAATCTCCTCGCCAGCGTCGAGGACGTCCTCGTAGCGCTCCCAGCGCCGCACCTCGACCGGCGACACGGAGCTCACACCGAAGACCCGGGCCGCGACCTCGCCCGCCTCCTCGGAGGCCGCGGTCACGTAGATCCGCGACCACGAACGGCGCAGCTCCGCGTCGATGCCTTCGGCCTTCATGGCGTCGGCAAGGTTGCTCTTCAAGGTGTTGGTGAAGCGGCTGCGCGTCGCCTTGGCCTTGATCGACAGCTCCCCCGACAACCGGACGAGGAAGACGTACGGCCGCTCGGGAGTCGGGGGTGCCGGCGCGCTCATTTCTTCTCCTCCTCCCGGGAGGCCTCGATCACCATCGTTGCCATGCCGAGCTCCTCTCAGGCCTCCACGTAGGCGCGGACTCGTTCCACGGACTGAGGTGCCGTCATGAGGCTTACGACGACGAGCACCGGCACGTTGGCAGCGAGGCCGTAGATGCCCTCGTGCAGGTCGGGAATCGGCCGTAGCTCCGGGTAGACGAAGAAGATCGTGTTGACGACGATCCCGGTCAGGAGTCCCGCCAGCGCCCCGGCGCCGGTGGCGCGCGGCCAGTAGAACGCGGCGAAGGCGATCGGAAAGATCTGGGCCACACCGCCGTAGGCGCCGAGCAGGAGATCCACGAGCGACGCCTCCGTGCCCACCGCGTAGTAGAAGGCGACGAGCGAGAGCACCACCACCAGCACCCGGATCAAACGCCGCTCGCCAGCGTCGTCGAGCCAGCCCGGGGCGGCTTTGGCCACACCGTCGCGCACCCCGATCGAGGCCGCCGAGTGGAGGATCGAGTCGCCCGAGGACATCGACGCCGCCAGCGTCCCGGCGCAGATCAGGCCGATCAGGATCGGCGAGAGCGAAAGGTGGGTCAGCATGTGCGGCAGGATGCGGTCGGCCGGCTCGACCGTGTGCGAGTCGAGGATGCCGCTCATGCCGATCAGCAGGATCGGCACCAGGAAGAGCTGGAAGGTCGGGTACATGACGACGGTACGCCGCAGCGAGGCGTCGTCCTTGGCGGCGTAGACCTTCATGAACAGATGCGGCCACATCGAGAACCCGATCCCCGAGATCAGCACCGCCGAGCTGAAGCCGGCCCAGCTCCACGACTCGCCGCCCGCCGTAAGTCCCGGCGCCTCCAACATGGCGCCCTTGCCGCTCGCCACGATGGCCTCGAACATCTTCCACACCCCGCCATAGAGCTTGTAGGGCAGGTAGAGGCCCAAGAACCACGCGATCACCATCATGAAAAGACCCTGGAAGGTATTCGTCCAGCCGACGCCCAGCACACCGCTCGTCAGGACGTAGACCAAGACCACGCCATAGGTCACGGCGGCACCGGCCCACTCAGGGACGCGCCCCTCGGTGATCGTCGAGAGGATGTAGCCGGCGCCCTTCATCTGGAGCGTCAGGTACGGGATGAAAGCGGCGATCGAGAGCACCGCCAAGAGGATCGACAGCGACCGGCTCTCGAAGCGGTGCGCCAGAAGCTCCGCCTGGGTCACGAAGCCGAAGCGCTCGCCCAAGCGCCGCGCCCGCGGACCCATGAAATAAAACGGCACCATGCCGATCACCCCGTAGGCGATGATGTAGAAAGCCGCCGCCCCCCGCGAGTAGGCCCAGCCGGGGCCGCCGAGGAAGGCGAACGACGAAAAAATCGACGCCCCCAGGACGAAGTAGAGGACGACGAAGCCCATCGCCCGGTCGGCCGCCACGTAGCCGGCGATCGACTTCGAGATCCTGAGCCCCGGCAGGACGCCCATCACGAGCGTCACCGCCAGGTAGGCGGCGCAGACCAGGAGCGCGATGACCCAGGTCTCCATCGCTCTACCCTTCCCTCTCCGTGGACGCCTCGCCCTCCTCCGTCAGGTAGAGGGCGACGAGCGCCGCGAAGCAGACGGCGAGCGCCAGGATCACCCAGGCGAGGGAGAGAGGGAGCCCCAGGATCAGGGGAAAGACCCCGGAGAAGACCGGGTAGACGGGCCAGACGAGCATCGCCGCCACCACCAGGTAGACAGCGGCGAAAACGAGGCGGCGGCGCCTCTTGCCCGGGGAGGTGCCCGGGGGGAAGAGCACCAGCCCTCTGGGGAGCGGCTCGCGGTCCTCGTTCTCGTGGGTCACGTCCATCGTCCTGCTCTCAGCGTCCCCATCTTAGACGCTTTCGCCAGCGGTTGCATCTGCCCGGCCACCCGACATGGGGACCGTACCGCCGGATGGCGATTTCCCTGCGTCTGCCGAGCGGGTCTGGCCCGCGGAGCTACGCGGGCTCCGACACGGCAAGAGGGTTTGCAGGATGACTGCACATATGCTATCGTTGAGCTGTGGACGTCGTGGTCGACACCAACGTCTTTGTCTCGGCACTTCTCGGCCGGGAAGGGGGCGCCAGCCGCGCGGTGATTCGGGCGTGCCTGGAGGGCCGGTTGCAGCCCGTCATGGGTGCGGCCCTCTTCCACGAGTATGAAGACCTGCTCTCACGCCACAAGCTGCTCGACCGCTCGGCGCTGGTGCCGAAGGAGAGGGAAGCGCTCCTCAACGCCTTCCTCTCCGTCTGCCGGTGGACACGGGTCTACTTCCTTTGGCGACCCAACTTGCCCGACGAGGCCGACAACCAGGTGGTCGAGGTCGCCGTCGCGGGTGGGGCGGAGGTCATAGTGACCTACAACACGCGCGATTTCGACCGGGCCGAGCTCCGTTTTCCGGGGCTTCGCGTCCTTCGACCCCAGCAACTGATTCAGGAGTTGGAATGATGGCTACATTGACGATTCGACTCCCCGACGAGAAGCACGCACGGCTCCGGAATCTGGCGAAGAGCCGCAACCTGAGCATGAACAAGCTCATCGAAGAGCTCTCGACCGTGGCTCTCACGGAGTTCGACGCCGAGACACGCTTCCGCGCCCGGGCGGCCGCCGGATCCAAGGAAGAGGGACTGCGCCTTCTCGACAAACTCGGTCGTATCTCGTGAAGAGCCGCTCTTCGTCCTGGTCCCGAACCCAGTCGATCACAGAGGTCTCGGGATCCTTCCTAACCAGCTCCGAGACGACGCAGGTGTCGAGGAGGTAGCTCAGAGCTCGACCTCACGCCCGGTGTCGCGGCTGCGCTCGAGGTCGAGCTCGACCTCCGTCAGGGGTGAGCTGCGGAAGAACTCGACGAGGTCCGTCTTCGGTTTTCTCAGGCTTCGATAGTCCTCGACTGACAAGACGACCACCGTGTCGGTTCCCCGGCGCGGGATCACCTGGGGACCCTGCGTCAAGGCCTGGTCGACGACTTCGCTCAGCCGGTTCTTTGCATGCTGCAATTGCCAAGTCTGCATGGTGAGCACCTCCTGTCCAGACAGTCTAGAATGGAGCCTCGGCAACCCGACCCACCAGGTTAGACGGCGCGGAGATGGGCCCGGGTTTACTCCCAGCTGCGGGGCGACCGTCTGAAGGCCATCAGCGGATACGGCATCGGCGGCCTGGGACGGGGTGGGTCCGGCGACGATTCAGTCGATGTACGCGCCGGAATTTGCAGCGTACTCGTCGGGGGGGAGGCCGACGATCGGCCCGGGAAGCTGAATGTGGAGCCGCTGGCACGTGGCGTGCAGTAACCGCTTCACCGAGGCCGGTCCCGCCCGCCGACCTTGATCGCAAGGCACGGCCACTCATACACGGTGTCCACGTTCTCAGACACCAGGAGAGCTTTCATGGCGACATCCCAAGACACCGTTGGCTTGCGCCCTACGCGCCGGTGGGCTATCGGGGAAGATCCGGGACGCACCGGACGCCTCGTCCGAGATCCGATCTATTCAAACAGGAGACTCCGAGATGTTCCAAAGCAAACTACTTGATGCCCTCGTGCTGACCTTGATGCTTCTGGCGCTGCCCGCGGCCGCGAACGCCCAGGACGACAAATGGCGGCTGCGTGTCGGCGGCGTCTGGGTTGAACCGGACGTCGACTTCACCGACGTGGACAGCGACGGCGACCGCGTCGCGATCGGCTCCAAAGGCGCGATTGGCTTCAGCCTCGCGCTCGAGCGCCAGGTCTCTCGCCGTCTCGGTATCGAGCTCGGAGCTCTCTACGCCGAGCCCGACCTCAACGTCGACGCTGAGCTCGCCGAAGGCTTCCAGATCAGCGCCAGCGGCAGCATCAGCTTCATAGCGTTCACCGCCGGGCTCAACATCCATCTCACCCCCGACAAGGCAGTGGATCTCTACATCGGGCCACTCCTCGTCTACACGACCTACAGTGACATCCGCTTCAGGGTGCAGGTCGACGAGCACACCCTCGCCGCTGACACCTCGAGCAACGACAACTTCGCGCTCGGCGCTCAGATCGGGGCCGACATCCCGTTCGGCGACGGTCCCTGGTCGCTCAACCTGGCGGCCCGAATCCTCGACAGCAGCCTGGGGGTCACCGACGATGAGAGCGTCGTATCTGAGCTGAACTTCGACCCGCTGATCCTGAGTGCTGGCTTCGGCTATCGGTTTTGAGCCTCGAGGTGGCCGCCGCCGCCCGCGCCGACCTCGACGAGGCCTTCGAAATCGCCGAACGCATCGGCATGCGCCTCCACCTCTGCGACGCCCACCTCGTTGCCGAGCTGGAGACGCTTCTGAAACAAAGAGGCTGGTTGGAATCCTCCACGTCTGAAACCAGAGCTGAATCTACGTCGTCCGGATCTGTTGCGTCGTCCTCTGACGTTCCTGCCCTGTCATCCTCCGAAGGCGTTACCGACCACCTGGCGCTCTGGCGGGAGAAGTTGGCGTTCTACGAGGCCGAGCTCGCCTCTCCCGAGAAGAAGCGTGGACCCCTGAGCGGGTACGCGTGAGCTTCCCTTCTCGAAACCTGATCACTGACGACGCGCGAGATGCGCTACCTTCTCGGATCACCCTACGGAGCGCTCGCCCCCAGAACGACGGCATTCAAGAACAGCCGGTCCGAGCCCCGCCAAAAGCCCCGGAAGCTCACGTCCTCGGGAAAGGCGATCACCCGTCCCGCGCCGACGCGCTCGTCGTAGGCGAGGACCGTTCCCGGCAGCCTCACGAGCGACTCCGGCCAGGCATGACCCGAAAGCAGGATCTCACCCTCCTCCGGAATCCGCACCGCTACCCGGCGGCCGCCGTCGGGCGGGCCGTCGCCCGGCAGGTAGAGGAGGTCGGAGCGCAGCAGGAACGGCACCTCCTCACCACCGTAGCCCGCCGTCAGCCAGACCTCGCTGTCGAGCTCGGCGCGGAAGATCGCCCCCGGGACCGTGAAGCGGCGCTTCGGGTCGCTGGCGCCGTCGTCTTTTTCGTCGTCCTTCTTTTCCTTCTCCTCGTTCTCCGCGTACCAGGTGCTGAGCGCCGTCAAACCCAGGTGCTCCTTGACGAACTCGACGCCGACGCCGACGGCGACGAGGTTGCCCCCGTCCTCAACCCAGCCCTTGAGCCGGTTCGTCCCGCTCTCCCCGAGCCTTTCCGCCAGCCGCTTCGCGTTCATGAGGTCGGGGACGACGAGCGTGTCGAAGTCCTGGAGCGCCGGCGAGTCTACAAGGCGCACCGGCAGGACCGTCGTCGGAATCTCGTAGAGCCGGTCGAGGGTGTACCAGGCCCAGCCGAAGGAGTAGCCGTGGACCGGCTCCTCGGCGAGAATCGCGATCACGTTCTCGCCCACCGCGAACGTGGTCTCGGAGCCGAGCGGCGGATAGCCCTTCTCGCCGCGTCCGGTCGCGACCGCCCGGACACCGACGCCGAAGCGTCTGGCAAGCTCCACGACCGCCTCGTGGACCGAGGCCTCGTGGCCCCGGACGCGGAGAATCGCGGTCCCGCTCGCCACGTCCTCGCCTTCGACGCGCGTCGCCCGGGTGGTCACGGCGACGCGGTAGCCGCGCTCCCGCAAGTGGTGGGCCACCGCCACCGACGCCGCGGCGCGTCCGTCGACGAGGTAGGCGTAGGAAGCCTTGCCGGGTGCCGCGGCCGGCGGCGCGGCCTCGCCAAGAGGCTCGACCGAAAGCTCGCGGGCATCGCGGCTGCTGTAGCCGCCGACGTTCCAAAGCAGCGGCAGCGACCAGGCCGTGATATCGTAGAAACGCGGGTTCTCGCCGCGGTCGAGGCGGTGGCGGGCGGACTCGAGGAAGTCCTCCGGCAGCGGCAGGTCGGGCTCGAGGAGGGTCCGCAAAAGCCGGTAGCGCGGCTGCGCCGCCTCGACGACGTAGCTCCCCGCCGGAAAAGAGCGCATGGCAAGCGAGGCGCCGGCGGCGTCGCGGACGCCGGCCAGCTCCGCATCCTGCGTCAGCACCGAGACCTCGATGCCGTTGCGCACGAGAAGCTCCGCCAGCTCGCGGAGGTGAACGGGATCGCCCTCGTCGGCCGCCAGGAGGTAACGGCGCATCCCCTGGCCTCCGGCGTCGATCGCTTCGCGGATCCCGGCGTGAAACTCGCGCTCTAAGCTCTCGCGCTCCTTGGCGGCGGTTCGCACCGCGGTGAGCGCCGCCGTGTACTGCTGCTCCAGGGCGTCGCCGAGGCGACGGACCGAGCCGTCGCCACGTTCCAGGGCCAAGCCGCGCGTCGAGCCCTGCTCGTAGAGCATCCCGACGGCGCCCTGGTAGCTGTTGTAGGAAGTCGTGTACCCGGGGTAGTAGTAGTTGAACATCTCGCCCGTCGTGTACTCGAAGCCGGCGCCGTCAAAAGCGTCGGAGTATGCGGCGCCGAAGCGCTCGAACCAGGTGCGGGCAAAGGACGGGAAGTAGGGTCCGAAGGGCTCGGTCGGCGGATCGAAGTAGAACTCGCGGTCGCGGCCCATCTCGTGCGCGTCGATCGCCACCTGCGGGCGCCATTTGAGAAGCGTCGCCACCCGGTGGCGGGTCTCGGGCTGGGTGTGGGCGAACCAGTCGCGGTTGGTGTCGAAGAAGTAGTGGCCGGTGCGGAAGGCGAAGCCGTACCAGCGGCCGGTGGCGTGGCCCCAGTCGGCGTTGCGTGGATTGGGCTCGCGGCCCTGCCGGTGGACGTTCCAGTGGACGTGGGCGTCGCGGCCGTCGGGGTTTAGCATCGGGTCGATCAGCACCACGGTGTCCCGGAGGAGCTGGCGCGTCTCCTCGTCGTCGCGGATCGCGAGGTGCTCGAGAAGCTTCAGGAGGCCCTCGGCGCCCGAGAGCTCGAAACCGTGGATCGAGCCCCCGAGCCAGACAATCGCTGGTTGGCCGGCGACGAGCCCGTCGACCTCGTCCGCCGGGAGCTGGCGCGGGTCACCGAGCTTGACGGCGTTCTCGCGGATCTCGTCGAGGCGTTCGTGGTTCTCGGGCGACGTGACGATGGCGACGAGGAGCCGGCGGCCTTCCCAGGAGGCCCCCTGATCCTCGACGCGGACGCGAGGCGAGGCTTCGTCGAGGGCCTCGAGGTAGCGCACCATCTCGTGGTGGAAGGTGATGCGTTCGCCGAAGGAGTGGCCGGTGACTTCGGCGAACTCGGGTCCGGTGGCGAGGGCGGTACCGGCGAAGGCGAGGAGAAGGAGGACAAAGGGTCTTCGGGTCATCTGAAGGGGCTCCCTGAAAGTTTTGACTACTCTACAAGACCTCGCCTCCGGGAGCCGGCTGAAGCCGGCTCAGAAGAGCTCAACGTTTGCCGTCGAGCTGACAGATCGTCTGGTCGGGAAGGTTCTTGATGTTACGGGCGACGCCGAGCGAGCGCGTGACGAATCTCTCGGGAAGCCTCTTGGCCGTCGCCTCGGAGAGCAGAATCTGCCCCGGCGCGGCCCGCTGCTCCAGACGCGCCGCAAAGTTGACGTGCGCGCCGACGGCCGTGAACTGTTCATGGCCCTCGAGGCCGAGGTTGCCCACCAGGCTCTGCCCGGTGTGCAGGCCGCAGCCCAAGGCGACGGCGACCGCCTGGCCGAGGTGGGCCTCCCACTTCGCCTGCCACTCGACACGGATCTTCTCGAAACGCTGTCGAAGCACGAGCGTCGCCTCTGCCGCGTCGGTGGCCCCACGTGCCGCAAAGTCGCTGCCGGCGGTGCCGAAGCCGCAGAAGAGTGCCATCACGGCGTCGCCCATCAGCTTGTCGAAGATGCCGTTGTGGGCAAAAACCGCCGAACGTGCCACCTTGTAGTAGTCGAGGAGGAATCCTCGCACCAGCTCCGGACGGCTTTCCAGCAGCACCGAGACCCGGGTGAAGCCGCGCACGTCGCAGAAAAGCGCCGTCGCGGGCCGGATCTTGGGCTCCAGGAAGCCCGGCTGCTCGCGGATCGCCGGGTAGATCCGCGGATCGAAAAAGCGCCGTACGGCCGCGGCCTTCTCCTGCTCCCTCAACTGCCGGAGCGTCGCTTCACGGAAGTGGATCGCCGCTTTCGTCTTCGCCTCGATCTCCTGCCAGGCGGCCCTGCCGAGGATGTTTTTTTCGATGCAGTCAAACGCGCCGTCGCGGTAGATCTCCTCGTGGTCGACGAGCTTCTCCTGGGCGGTGAAGAGTAACACCATGACGAAGGGATCTTTCTTTTTTGCCGCGTGCAGGACCTCGACGCCGCCCTCCGGGTGGCTCTGCCCCATGTTGAGGTCGGTCAGGATGACGTCGATCGGGCCGAGCTCCTCGGGAGGCGATTCGATCAGCGCCCACGCCTCCTCGACCGAGGAGGCCGTCGAGAAGCTCCACAGCCGGTTGCGGCGCTTCAGGGCGAAGACCACGGCGTCGCGTGAGCCCTCCTCGTCGTCGACGATCAGCAGATGAATCGACATGGCCTCTCCTCGGTCAGGTGGTGGGGACGATTTGAAAGAAGAGGTCGAAGCAGGCGCCCTGGCCCGGCGTCCCGGTCTCGACCACCTCGCCGCCGAAAGCGCGCATGCCCTTGCGGACGATCGAAAGGCCGAAGCCCATGCCCTGGAAGCTGCGGGAATAGAAGAGGTCGAAGATCTTCTCCTTCTGATCCTGATCCACGCCCTCGCCGTTGTCCTCGAAGCGCAGCCAGAGGAACTTCGACGGCGAGGCGGCGACCTGAGGCGTCAGGTCGTCTTCCCCGGCGATCTTCAAGGTCACGGTGATCCGCGGCTCCTCGTCCTTGGGCTGCCAGTTGAAGGAGTTGGTGACCAGCTCGTCGAGGATCTCGTCGACCACGTCGGCGTCGGCGTAGCAGCTCGGGTGCTCCTGGTAGAAGGTGTTGACCCCGACGCCGCGCCCCCGCGCCGTTTCGAGCGACGCCGCGAGCCGCGGCACGAGGTCCACGGCCGTCAGGTTCCAGTGCTCTTTGGACGACGCGATCGACTTGAACTTGCGGATGTGGACCTTCGCCTTCTCGATGTTGGTCCAGGCCCGCTCGGCGGCGAGCTTGCCCTCCTCGTGACCGAGCTCCTCGGTGAGCTCGCGCAGGTAGTCGACGTAGGTCTCCACCGGGAAGATGGCGTTGCCGATCGAGTGGGTGGCCGTGTAGGCGAGGTCCCGCCACTTCTTGCCGGGGTCGACGCCGTATTTCCTCTCCAGGTCCCGGGCCGCCTGGGCGGCGCGCTCGGCCAGCTCCAGGGCGTCGCGGTAGAGCTCCTCGGAGCTCTGGCGCGCCTCCGCCGCCGAGTCGCGCCACTCGCCGGTGAAGTACTTGCGTACCAAGATCGGACGCTGACGCACCAGGCTCTTCAGGCGCCGGCGGTTCCAGATCGTCGAGCGGACGGTGAAAAGCTGGCTGCCGATCGCCTCGATCCGCTGGTAGAGGCTCTGCTGGTAATCCGTGCCGACGACGAACGAGGTGGAGTCGTGCGAGGAGATAAACAGCAGGTTCAACACGATCTTGCCTTCCGCGCGACGCAATGGACGGTTCTCGGCGGCGTTCGAGATGCGCGGGAAGATCTTTTGGAAGTCCTGGGCCCACATCTGGACCGTGATGTCGCCGTCGAGCCCGCCACCGATTGAGATCAGGAAGAGGTCGCAGAAGCCCTTCTCGGTGGGACGAAGCGCCATCATCGTGATCTCGCTCATCTCGTCGAGCCACACCACCTCCTCCATGCCGTCGGCGAGCAGCAGCTCGTGGCAGAGGTTCTCGTGCTCGACCGCGGAGAGAGGCGAGAAGTCGAGAGTCCCCAACTCCTTTTCGCCGTCTTCTTGGTCGTCCGCGATCTCGACTTCCGAGTAGTCGCCCATCAGCACCTGGTGGTCGAGGGCCTCGGCGCGGAGCAGCGTCCGGAAGACGTCCCGGAGCTTGTGGCCCAGCTCGACGAGGCCCTCCTCGGTCGTCGGATCGTAGTCGACGACGACGTCGACGAGGCGCTCCAGCCACTTCACCTGCGTCTTGTCGGGGCGCCGCAGGATGACGATCGTCTTGCCGAGCGCCTTCGCCAGGCCCAGGTAGACGTAGACGCTCGGCGCGTGACGCGACAGGTCGGCGAGGACGAAACCGACGTCGGTGACCTCGGCGACGAGCGACTTCGAGATCTTCGCCGGGTTGGTGAGCTTCTTGGCGCGGACGAGGGTGATCGAGGTCTCCTCGGCCAGGACCGCCCGCAGCTGCGGCATGTAGGGGTGCTCGCGCGGTGCCGCCGCGTCGGCACGTGGCAGAACTGGCGCTACCAAGAGGCCCGTCAGGACCGATTCTCCTCCCGCGTCTTGCATGTCGGATGTCCTCGCCAAGGAGACTCTAACATCTTGCGCGCCGCATTCGCCTATGGCACCCTCGAAGATCGTGACTGTCCTGGAAGCCCTCCTGCTGCGTGCCCGCGACTTCGACGCCAACGCCCGGCGCTGGTCTTTGCTCGTCGTGGTCGCGCTCGCCGTCTTCCATGCGACCGCGGTGACGTCGTGGGTCGAACGCGACGCCGCACGCGCCGCCAGGAGCGAGGAGCTGGCCCGTCTCGATGGTGTCCTCGCCGACGTCCGCGAGCTCGGTCCGGCGCTTGCGAGCGTCCCGGCCACGGTGCATGAGGTCATGGACCCGGCGCTCGGGCGCCTGGTCGAAGACCTCCGGCGAGACCTCCTGCGGCTGCGCTCGACACGGCGCTCGCTGCGGCGATTCATGGCCGAGCAGAACGCCGGGGACGACGCGGCGCCGGCCGAGGACCTCCTGGCGGAGGTCGACGACGAGCTCGCCGGCGTCGAGCCCTTCGAGGTCCAAAACGTCGACTGGATCGTTGAAATCGGCGAAGCGTTGGGCCGCGAGGAGCTCCTCCGCGCGCTTTCGCCTCTCGTCGACGAGCGCGTCGTCGCGCCGCGTTTCGCCGCCGTCCGCCAGCTGTGGACGGCCTCGGCCCTGCCACGCATTGAGGCCCACCTCGACGGTGTGGCGGCGGCGGTGCCCGAGCTGCGCGGCCGCTACGGCGAGGCGGCGAGCGACTACCAGGCCCTGGCCGAGGCCCTGACGGCCGAGCGCCGGGCCGCCCGCGACCTGGAGGTCGCTCCGCCCGAACGTCCCTACTGGTGGGCGTCTGAGGAGCCGCCGGCGGCAGGGTCGGACGAGGTCGTGGTCCTGGCGCTCGAGCCCGCCGTCGTGGAGCAGCTGCTGGCGCCGGTCGCCCTCGACCACCTCCGGGTAGCGGTGGAGAGGACGGGCGGCGCCTATGAAACCCTCTACCAGAGGCTCGAGACACGGCGTACAGCGCTAACCGGAGGAACGGAAACGGAGAGCCTGGATCTCGATCTCGGACGGCTCGTGCGCGCCTTTCCCTTGATCCTGGGTCTCGTCGCCGGCGTGCTTCTGCTGACCGCCGCCCGCCGGTTGCGGGAGCTGGGCTACCTCGTCCACCTGCTCGCCGCCGAGGGAGGCACGGCGACGCTCCGGCCGTGGCTGTCGAGCCTCGGGCGCTGGAGCTCGTCCGCGGGGCCGGAGCCCGCGTTGCAAGGGGGGGGCCGCCGGATCTCGATCCTGACACTCGCCGCGCTCGCCTGGATCGGCGGCGCTGCGGCCCAGCTCCTCGGTCCAGGGACCTTGCCACCGGTCGAGGTCGCCGCCGTGGCGGGCGGCGGCTTCCTGGCGGTGCTGCTCGCTGCGGGCTACTACCTTGCCGTCGTCCGCGGGCTGCGCCGCTTGCCGGGTCCGACCGTCCCCCGAGCCGGTGAGCCGGCGGTGGATGAAGAGGACACGCCGGCCGGCGAGGACGACGGGGACGTCCTCGACGTCCATCAGCTCAAGCGGTAGCTCCTGACGCGTCAGGCTCGCCCAAGACCTCGCCGGCGGAGGCGGCGGTCGCCGCCTGGCGCAACCCCCGTTCCAGGGTCGGCAGGTCGGAACAGCTCAGGATCCGCAACCTGTCGTCCTCGCTGACCTCAACGCCGCGGGCCGCGAGGACCGAAAGGACGGCCTCGGCCTTTCCCTCGGCCTTTCCCTCGGCCCTTTCCTCGGCGCGGACGGCGTCCAGGGTTTCATGACCCGTGAGACGGCGAAGGACGTGACGAAAATTGACCTCGCCGGCCCGGTCCAGGTCGTAGAGCGCCTCGATCGCGACCGGGTCCGCGAGGACGCCGGGGGCCTCGAGCGTGCCGCCGGGCAGCACCTTTCGCACGGGTTGGTTCGGCTCGTGGACCTCGACCCGACGAGGACCGTTCAGCCGCACCACCCAGACGTACAAGGTGCCGGCGGCGAGGAGGTCTTCGATCTTCTGGGCGAGCTCGCCTTCGTCCTGCCCGGTGTCGGCATACTCCACGGCCAGCTTGGGGATGCCGTGGACCCAGCCGGGGGCGTCGGCGATCTTGCCGATCGATAGGTCCGGGGCGCGCATCGTCTCGGCGACGGGGGAGAAGCCCGCGTCGATACCGATGTCCTCGACGGCAGGATCGTCGGCCAGGGCCTTGTAGCCCGCGCCAGTGGCGAGGGCCCCGCGCCCGCCGGTCGGCATGCAGCGGACGGTATGGCCGTTCGAGAGCTCGTAGGGATCGCCCGAACGGAGGTGCTCGGCACGGAAGGGGCCACGGGTGTTCCTCAGGGGATCACGGCTCATGACCCGAGCCTAGCATGCCGCCGCCCACGACGCCTTCCCAGGCTCTCCACCGCGTGACCGTTCGAGCTCAGGCGGGCGCGGATCCAGGTCATCTCGTTCTCGGTGGCGAGGCCCACCTCGAGCCACGGCGGAGCCCATGGCGTCGTCAAGCTCTCCCCGACCCCACCGCAGTCGGGGTTGGTCAGCAACTCACTTGTGCGGACCGCCCCAGGCGCCAGGTGCCTGGCACTTGCGGAGAAGCACTTGCGGAGAAGAGCGACAAAGAGAGACCGTCCCTGCGGGACGATCGCCAGGGCGCCCCTCATTCCCCGAGCAGATCGGCGACGTCGGAATGCTTCAAGCTGGCGACGAGCGCCTCGTTGACGAGCTCGTTCATGCTCTTGCCGCGTCGCTCGGCCAGCACCGCGAGGGCCAGATGGACGGCCGGGGTGGTGCGCAGCGGCAGCTGTCCGGAAAAGGGCTTCTCCGGCTCGACACCCTGCCGCGCGCACAGCTCCAGGTAAGCGTCCACCGCGGTCTGAAACGAGCTCTCCAGCTCTTCCACGGTCTGGCCCTCGAAAGAGATGACGTCGCGCATGTTGATCACGTCGCCGTAGAAGGTGTGGTCGTCGTAGTCGAACTCCACGGCTCCGAAGTAGCCCCGGTAGTCAAGCGCCTTGCTCATGACTCACCGCGCCGGCCATGGAGCGTGAAGGCCACCACCGAGCCGCGCATGTGCAGAACCTCGCCACCAAGGGCCGAGATCAGCGTCTCGACGTCCTGCCACCTGACGTCGCTGGGCGGCGGCTGGCTGAAGATGGCCTCGAGGGTCTTGCGGTGCTTCCGGTTCATTCGACGACGATATCAAAATCTGATATCGAAGACAACGGCTCCGTCGTCCGGGGGGGTCCGCCCGAGACCACCCCGCTCTTCGTCCCGAAGGGACGATAGGCGCCGGCGCTCTCAGCGCCGGACGTCCCTTCGGGACGAAGAGGCAGGCGGGACGCCTGCGGTCCCAGCAAAGACGTCCCTTCGGGACGAAGAGGCAGGCGGGACGCCTGCGGTCCCAGCAAAAGACGCAGGCGAGACGCCTGCGGTCCCAGCAAAAGACGTCCCTGTCGTAGGCCGTGTCAAGGGGCGGGAGGCGGAAATTTGGGGCTTCTCCAGGCACACGAATCCCTGAATTCGGACCAACCGCGTGGGACTCGTGTGGAGACTGGGGTTCGTCGTCGGTTTCAAAGCCTGGGAAGGCGGGTGGAGGGGTAGGCCCGACCTGTCATTCGTCGGATGTCCGCTGAGCGGCAGAAATCTGCTGGATGGGGCTCCTCACTGAGACCATGAGCTCCAACAACCTAGCCCCAAGGAGGCATCCCCATGGCGAAGCGTAAGTACCGAGTCGTCAGATCCTCCAGGGTCACGGGGCCGACAGCGGGTGCCGCTGCAGACCCGGCTCTGGCTCGACACCGGCTCGTCCGAGGTGCCTGGCACTTTCGTGAGCCCTGGTCGCCGTGTGGTGCTCAGAGCCACCAGAGAAGAGCGACAAAGAGGGACCGGATCTTCTTGTCGCTCTTGCTCCCGGCCTGCTCAGACGCCAGGTGCCTGGCACTTGCGGAGAAGAGCGACAGAGAGGGACCGGATCTTCTTGTCGCTCTTGTTCTCGTCGGCCCTGCGGGACGACGAGGCCGCTACGCGGCCCGGCCGGCGGGACGCCAGCGGTCCCAGTGAAGACGTCCCTTCGGGACGAAGAGCCGGCCCCTCGTCGCCCTTGCTTGCCGGGCCGGGGTGTTGTAATCTGTCAACATGAGACGCCGCCACCCGAAGAAGGAGGTCGAAGCGGCTCTCCAGTACGCCGAAAGTCGGGGTTGGACCGTCCTACCGACGTCTTCGGGACACCGTTGGGGCGTCACCAGGTGCGGATCGGGTTGCTCGGTGTCGATCTGGTAGACACCGCGGAATCCGGGCAACCACGCGAGGAACATCCGTCAGGCGGTGGACCGATGTCCTCACCGACAAGGAGCAACGGGCGGAGGATGACACGATGAGCGAGCACCACTTCACGCTGGTTCTCCAGGGAGACCCGGAGAGCGACGAGACCATCGACGCGCTGTTTGAAGCCGGCTGCGACGACGCGACCTTTGGCACTGTCGACCACGTGGGATACGCCGACTTCGTCCGGAGGCGCCGTCGTTCAGCGAGGCGGTAAGTTCCGCGATCCGTGACGTCGAGTCGGTGCCGGGGCTGCGAGTCTTGCGCATCGAGCCCGACGACCTGGTCACGATGGCGGAGATCGCGGAGCGGATGGGCCGCAGTCGCGAGAGTGTGCGGTTGCTCGTCCAGGGCGCCCGCGGTCCGGGAGGCTTTCCGGCGCCAGCCTCGCACTTGAAGGCGAAGAGTCGGCTGTGGCGGTGGTCGGAGGTCTCCGCCTGGGCCAACGAGATGTCACGTCTCGAACCTTCATGGTTGTCTCTTGCCTGAGCCGGCGCCCAAGCTCACGAAGTCTAGCACACTGGCAGAGCCGTCAAGGGGGGCTGCGCGGCGGCGGTGCGGCACGCTGGAAGCGCAGGCGTCCCTTCGGGACGAAGTACCGATCCGTCAAGGCACCGTCGCCGACCACGCCGAGGTGTCGCCCGACTCGAAGCCGTCGACGAAGAGCACCGTGCCCTCGACGGTTGTGACGCCGTCGACGTCGGCGCCGGTCACCGAGCCGAACGAAGGCGACGGCCAGGCGGAGAACCGCAAACCTGTCAGCTCGGCGGGCACCCCGATCTCCACCAGGACGCCCTCGCCCAACGGCGAACGTCGCAGGTCCGCCAGCAGGACGTCGAGCTCACCGTCCGCGTCCCCAGCGTCGAACGCCACCCGGGCCAGGCCCGGCACGCCGTTCGGAAAGCGCAGGTGATCCGGACGGCCGTCTCCGTCCGCGTCGACGGTGGCCGGCGAGGCGCCGTCCAAGTCCAGCGAGAACGCCAGGCTCCCCACCGCGTGACCGTTCGAGCTCAGGCGGGCGCGGATCCAGGTCATCTCGTTCTCGGTGGCGAGGCCCACCTCGAGCCACGGCGGAGCCCACGGCGTCGTCAAGCTCTCCCCGGCCCCACCGCAGTCGGGGTGGGTCAGCAACTCGTTGGCGCAGGTGACGTCGGCAGCCGCGATGAGCTTGCTGCGGTTCGCGTCGCAGCCCACCGGGCTCCCCGGGAACGGCGGCTTCTTGGCGTTGAACCACTTGTGCGGACCGCCGCCGCCGTCGAAGACCTCCAGGCTGACGGCGTCAATGTCGGCCGAGGCACGACGGCCGTTGCCGTTGCAGTCCCCGCGCGGGCCGGGCCAGATGCGCACGACCCCGTCGCGCTGAACGCCCAGGACGTCCTGACCAGTGTCGTTGCCGAACGTCGCCGGCGGATCGGAAGAGAACGCCATGGGCACGTCGACCTCGGCGTTGGGAGCGACGTCGCAAATCGGCGTGAACGTCACCGAAAGCAACGCGGCGTTGTCCAGGACGGCGATCGGCGGGCTCACCTCCGCCACCGAGACGTCGATCTCACCGTCGTCGTCCAGGGGATCGAAAAGAACCGTGACGCTGAAGTCGGCCGGCGTGTGAACGGTCACGTCGAGGACGCCGTCGTCGTCCGTGTCGGGGTCGAGGCAACCCTCGTCGTAGTCGAGGGAGAACGCGGTGCTGCTGAGGGGCTCGCCGGCCCGCCCCAGGTGGACGTCGACGTCGACGGTTTCGTTCTCGGCGGCATGGGTCACGGCCGGTACGAAGATCCCCGCCGTCATTTGGATGTCGTCGGTGGCGGAGTTGTCTCCCAGGTTGGGATCGACGTCTCCGGCGTCCGGGTCGACCGTCGCGGTGTTTTCGAACGTCCCCGACACGGCCGCGTCGATCGTGCATTCGACGGTAAACGTCAAGCTTTCGCCGGCGGGAACGTTGACGGGCTCGTCGACGTTCCCCGTGCCCTTGGGCGGACAGGTGCTGCCCTGGGTGCCGTCGCAGGTCCATTCGCAGCCGGTGAGCTGCGGCGGGAAGGTGTCGCGGACCGTGGCGCCGGTGGCGTTGTCGGGTCCGGCATTGGACACGGTGATCGTCGTGGTCACGATCTGGCCGGGGATCGCCGACGTCAGGCCGTCCTCCAGGGCGACGGAGAGATCGGTCTCCTTGGAGGTCGCGGACAGGGCCACGAGAACGAGAAGAAGGCTTGTCGAGCGAACCATTTGTCTTTCTCCTTCATCGCTTCGAGAACGGAGCGAGGCCCGGGACAGCAAAGCTGTCCCGGGACCTCACGGCGCCGGCGGTATGCCCGCGCTCACGGCCTGCGGCCTACCAGACCGTCTGCGACCACGAGTCGGTGTCGCCCGATTCGAAGCCGTCGACGAAGAGGAGGGTCCCTTCGACCGTCGCCGTGCCGTCGAGGTCGGCACCGGTCACCGAGCCGAACGACGGAGCCGGAGAGCTGGAGAGCCGCAGGGCGTTCCACGGCACCACCGCCGCGGGGGCGCCCGCCGCGGGGACGCCGACCTCCACCACGACGCCCTCGGCCAACGGCGAACGCCGCAGGTCGGCGAGCAGCACGTCGAGCTCACCGTCCGTGTCGCCAGCGTCGAATCTCACCATGGCCAGCCCCGGCGCTCCGTTCGGGAAGCGCAGGTGATCAGGACGGCCGTCACCGTTCCCGTCGAGTGCCGCAAGCGGTAAGGACGGATCCAGGTCGAGGGAGAACGCGAGGCTCCCCACCGCGTGGCCGTTCGAGGTCAGGCGGGCACGGATCCACACCCTCTCGCCGTCGGGCACCGTCGAGATCTCTAGCTCCGGCGGAGCCCAAGGCGTGATGAACGAATCCGCGACGCCGCCGCAGTCCAGGCGGAAGATCAACTGGTTGACGCAGGTGACGTCGCCGGCGGCGATGACCGTGCTGTCGTTGGCGTCGCAACCCACCGGGCTGCCGGCGTAGGTCGGGCTCGGCGCGTCGAACCAGTCGTCGCCGTCGCCGTCGAAGATTTCGAGACCGGTGGCGGTGAGGTCGGCGGAACCGAGGGCGTCGGACGAGTTGCAATCACCGCGCGGCCCCGGCCAGACGCGGACGAGGCCGTCGACCTGGACGCCGGTGACGTCGTGGGCTGCCGTGTCGCCGAAGGTCACGGACGGATCGAGGGAAAACACCATCGCCGCGTCCACCGGCACCGGCGGGTTCGCCGGACAGGTCACCGCGTAGTGGACCGTCAGCAGGTCGCCGGAGCCCAGGGCGGCGATCGGCGGCGTGAAGTCGGCGATGGAAACGTCGATCTCGCCGTCGGTGTCCAGGGCGTCATAGAGAAGGGTGACGTTGAAGTCTCCCGGCGTGTGGAAGGTGACGCTGTCGAGGGTGCCGTCGTCGTCGACGTCGGGATCGAGGCAGCTCGCGTCGTAGTCGATCGAGAACGCCATGGAACCGAGCGCCTGACCGGCGGTGGCCAATTGGATGGGAACGTCCACCGTTTCGTCCTCGGCGGCGTGGGTGACGGCGTCGAAGAAGACGGCGGGTAGGAGGGCGGTGTCGTTGTCGGTCGCCGAGTTGTCGCCGGTCGAGGGGTCGTTCGCTCCGGCTCCGGCGGCGACGGTGGCGGTGTTGGACAACGTGCCGGCGGCCGTGACGTCGATCGTGCAGGTGACGGTGAACGTTACCGTGTCGCCGGCCGCGAGGTCGACGCTCTCGTTGATGTCGCCGTTGCCGCTGGCGCTGCAAACGCCGGTACCTGTCGGGACACAGGTCCAGGCACAACCGCTGAGGCCGGCGGGGAAGGGGTCGGCGACCGTCGCGGCGACGGCGTCGCTGGGACCCGCGTTCGACGCCACGATCGTATAGATCAACGTTTCGCCCGGAACGGCCGAGGTGACGCTGTCGTCCTTGGTGATCGCCAGATCGGTCTCCCGGAGGATCGAGGTCGACTCCGTGGCAGAATTGTTGGCGCCGTTCGTGTCGTTGTCGTAGATTGCCGTCAACGTCGCTGTGTTATTGACGACATCGGTGCCGGAAGTGGCGGTGCCGTCGACCGTCAAGACGACGGTGAGCGTCTCGCTGGCGCCGACGGCGAGGCCGCTGACCGACCACATGCCGTCGGGGGCGGTCGTTGTGATGAAAGAGCCGGCGCTCGGTGTGATGGAGTCGACGCTGACTCCGGCTGGCAGGGTCAGGTCCTCGGTGATCTGGAAACCACCGGCGTTGTTGGTACCATTGTTGGTTACTGTGACCGTGTAGGTCAGGTTACCGGCGCCGGAACCAGCGATCACCGGGTCGGCCGACTCGGTCTTGGAGACGCCAAGCTCCACGGCCTGGGGGAGGTCGGCGAGGTCGGCAAGCACCAGGCCGTTTTCGCTGCCGCCATAACCGGCGCCGCAGGTCAGGTTGGCGGCTCCGTCGTTGATGCAGACGCTTGAGTTGCCGAAGCCGCCGAAAACCACGTCGGGATCACCGTCGTTGTCGATATCGCCGGAAACCACGGCAGAGTTCGGGACGTTGGACGGGTCGATGTCGGTGCAGGTGAAATCCGCCAGGTCGGCCGTGCCGATGCCAAGGCAAACCCTGTTGATGGTGTTGATACCCGCGAGCACCAGGTCCATGTCGAGATCGCCGTCATAGTCGGCCACCGCGATTCCCCGCCCCTCATTGCCTGGCAGGGTCGAACACGTCGCGTACGTCCCGTTGCCGTTGCCCGGGCATAGCTGAAGGGTGCCGCCGCCGGCCAACCGGTCCAGGTTGCCGTCGCCGTTCATGTCGAAGAGCACCAATTCGTAGGGTCCTCCTTGTCCGCTGGCCGCGCAGCTGAAGTTTGCAGATCCGTCGTTCAAGCAGAGGTAGGTACCGGCAGCGTTGGTGAGGTAGACCGCGTCCAGGTCACCATCGTTGTCCATGTCACCGAGCTCGACGTCGTAGACGACCTTGCCGGTGAGCAGGGGAAACAGGGTGGCGGGGCCGAAGGTACCGTCACCGTTGTTCAGGTTGACGCCGCCCGCCCTCTGCGAGCTCCTCGAGAAAACAAAGTCGTTGTCACCGTCCCCGTCCAGGTCGCCGATGGACGCGTCCCAGATGTAGGGACTGGTGTTGAGAATCGAGCAGGTGAAAATACCGCCGGTGTTCAAGCAGACGTAGGACCCTGCGCTCTTGTTGCCCTTGATGAGGTCGAGCTCCCCGTTGCCGTCCAGGTCGCCGACGGCCAACGTGTCGCCGGGTCCTATCGTCACGGTGTTGCACGTGAAGGTACCCGTTCCGTCTCCAAGGCAGAGACTGTTACCGACGAAGATGTCGAGGTTTGTTGCGCTTGCGGGCGAAGCGAGGATGAGGGCCAGGAGGCCCAGGAAGACGCTACGGCGAAAGAGCGGGGGTTTCATGTCTCTCTCCTACTGTTGTGTCCGTGAACCAGGGTTCCAGTTGAGCGTTCCGCGGATTCGGCCTTCTCTTCGGGGGCCGCGCGGCGTGCTTGAGACTCCCGCGCCGCGGATGTGGGTCTCTGGCAAGTCATGTCTCTCTCCTTGGGTTCGTCGAGCGGGATGTCGTTTCTTGGTCTTCTTCACCCAAGAACATCGGAATCGAGAAGCGGATCTGGTCATCGACTGTTCGACGATCTTTGCATCCGTCGCCCGGCGGGCTAGCATCGAGCCATGGACGAGCTGAGCACGCGCTCCGACGTCACCGAGCTCCTCGACGCCTGGAGCGGCGGCGACCGCGCGGCCCTGGACCGGCTGATGCCGTTGATTCTCGAGGACCTGCGGGCTCTCGCCGGTGCCTACATGGCGCGCGACAGGACACCGCACAGCACCCTCCAGCCGACCGCTCTCGTCCACGAGGCCTACCTGCGCCTCGTCGGACACCGGGAGGTCCACGTGGAGAACCGGGTGGAGCTCTTCGCCGTCCTCGCCCAGACCCTGCGTCAGGTCCTGGTGGACCACGCACGCCACAAGCTGGCCGCGAAGCGCGGCGGCGGGGCGCCGGTGCTGTCGTTGGACGAGGCTCTCAACGTGGCGGACCGCCCCGACGTCGATCTCGTCGCCCTCGACGACGCCCTGAAAGACCTTGCCACCTTCGCCCCGCGTCAGGCGCAGGTGGTGCACCTGAGCTACTTCGGCGGCCTGAGCCAGGAGGAGATCGCCACGCACCTCGGCGTTTCGCCCGCCACCGTCAAGCGCGACCTCAAGGCGGCACGGCTCTGGCTGCTCAACGAACTGCGCGGGGAGGACGGCTGAGCGTGTTGGACCGCGGACGCATCATGGAGGTGCTCGGTGCCGCCCTGGAGGTGGCGCCGGCGGATCGCCCGGCGCTCGTCGAGGAGCGCTGCAAAGGCGACGCCGAGCTGCGCCGCGAGGTGGAGAAGCTCCTGGCGCTCGAAGACGACACGGACGCCTTCCTCGCCACGCCCGCCCTCGAGCTGCTGGCGGCCGAGGAGATGGAAACGGCGGAGCGCCTCGGTCCCTACCGCCTGCTCGACACCCTGGGCCGCGGCGGCATGGGCACCGTTTACCTCGCGGTGCGCGAGGACGACTTCGAGAAAAAAGTGGCGCTCAAGGTGCTGAGGCGCGAGCTCGCCCTGCCCGACATGATTCGCCGCTTCCACGCCGAGCGCCAGATCCTCGCCCGCCTCGAGCACCCGTCGATCGCCCGCCTCCTCGACGGCGGCACGGCAGAGGACGGACGGCCCTACCTGGTGATGGAATACGTCGACGGCATCGCGATCGACGAGTACTGCGCCCGCGAGTCGCTCGGGGTCCGCGAGCGGCTCGAGCTCTTCGGCCTCGTCTGCCAGGGGGTGGCCTACGCCCACCAGAACCTGGTCGTCCACCGCGACGTCAAGCCCGCCAACATCCTGGTGACGGCCGACGGCGTCCCCAAGCTGCTGGACTTCGGCATCGCCGAGCTCCTCGAGCCGTCCGAGGAGGGGCACCCGGCGTTGACTTTGCCGTCCTCGCGGCCGATGACGCCGCGTTACGCCAGCCCGGAGCAGGTGCTCGGCGAGACGGTCACCACGGCGAGCGACGTCTACGCGTTGGGTCTCTTGCTTTTCGAGCTACTCGCCCGGAAGCTCCCCAGTGGGCTCAGCACCTGCCCGGCCAACGAGGTGCGCCGGCGGGTCTGCGCGTCGCAGCCCGAGCCGCCCAGCCGGTTGGCGGGCCGACAAGTGCCGCGCGACGTCGACGCGATCGTGCTCAAGGCCTTGCGCAAGGTGCCGGCCGAGCGTTATCCCTCGGTCCACCAGATGGCCATGGACGTCGGGCTTCACCTCAGCGGCTGGCCGGTGCACGCCCGCGAGGGCAACTGGCTTTACCAGGTGGGAAAGCTGGCACGGCGGCGGCCTTGGGCGATGGCTGCGGCGGTGCTCCTCGTCGTCTTCAGCATCGTCTCCACCGTCTTTTGGCGTCAGGCCGTGAAGGAACGGCAGCGGGCGGACGACGAACGGCTGCGCGCCGACCGCGAGCGGATCGTCGCCGTGCGCGAGCAAGAGCGAGCCGAGAGGGTGTCGTCGTTTCTCAAGGAGCTGTTCCACTCGGCCGACCCCGACGCGGCACGTGGTGGCCGGCTGACCGCCCGCGAGATCCTCGACGAGGGGCGGGAGCACTTTGCCGAAGGTCTCGACAACGAGCCCGAGCTCGAGGCGGTGCTCGCCGGCACCCTGGGCGACGTCTACCGTAACCTCGGTCTCTACGACGAAGCCGTCGAGCTGTTGCAACGTTCGGTCGACCTGCGGCGCGCGCTCTATCCCGAAGGCGACCCGCGGTTGGCTGTGGCCTTGAACGACCTGGGAAGCGTCCTCTACTACATGGAGCGCTACGCCGAGGCGGAGGCGCACCTGCGCGAGTCGCTGGCCCTGCGCCGCCAGCTCGGCGAGGAGCCGCGGGCGATCGCCCGGGGGCTGAACAACCTGGCGTCGGCCCTCAAACAGCAGGACAAGCTCGCCGAGGCCGGTGAGCTCTACCGCGAGGCCTTGGCAATCCGCGAGGAGCTCTTCGGCGACGACGACCCGATGGTCGCGTCGACCCTCTACAGCCTCGGCGCGCTGCGCGTCGCGTCGGGCGACCCGGAGGGGGCGGAGCCGTTGCTGCGCCGGGCGCTGGCGATCTACCTCGCGACCTACGGCGAGCGGCATACCCGCGTCGCCAGCGTCCTCGGCACTCTGGGGCGCCTTCTGCATGAGCGGAGCGACCTCGACGAGGCGGAGGACGTGCTGCGGCGTTCGCTGGCGATTCGCCGTGAGCTCCTGGGTGAGGACCACGACCAGGTCGCCGCGAACCGCGAGGCCCTCGCCGCCGTCGTGGCGGCTAGGGCCGGAGAATGACCAGCCAGGCCCCTAGGTTCCTGAACATCTTTACAGGTGAGTCGAGTTTGCTCGACCGTCCCCTCCGGGAGCCGGCTGAAGCCGGCTCAGAAAAACATGCTCGTGGGTCCGAGGCGGAGCCTCGCTAACCCTTCGGATCCGGGTCGATCTCGTGGTCTTCCTCCATGAGACCAGCGAGGTCGGTGAAAAGCGAAACGACGAGAAACCAACCGGTGACGATCTGGAACATGGTGAAACCTCCTGCGCCGGCCGGCAAGACCGGCGGTCTTCGGCCCTGGACAGGGAACCTGGTTCCGCTGCAGAGGCCGTCATGGGTGAAGAGGCAGGTTGGCCAACCGTGCTTCGTGACTCGACTCCAGCCTAGGTAAGAGGCCGGCCGGAGGTTTGACGATGCGTTCGGAGGTTTTGACGATCCGTTCGGAAAGGCCCGACCGGGGCCTCAGGCTTCGGCCGCCGCGCGCCGGAAGGCTGACGGAGTCGTGTCGAAGCGCGCCCGGAAATGGCGCGAGAAGTGCGCCACGCTTTTGAAGCCCACCGCGTAGGCCACCTCGCTCACCTGGCCGACGCCGTCGCGCAGCAGCGCCGCGCCCCGCTCCAGCCGGCGCTCCAGGAGGAGGCGCGACGGCGGCTCGCCGGTCAGCTCCTTCAAACGGACGAAGAGCTGCGTCCGACTCATGGCCACGGCTCTGGCCAGAGCCTCGACGTCGAACTCCTCGTCGACGAGGCCGGCGTCGATCGACTCGGCGACGCGGGCCAGGAAGCGCTCGTCGTCGGAGGTGGCCGCGGGCGGATCCTCGAAAGGCAGCTCGTGAACGGGCGGCTCCGCTCCACCCGCCGGAATCTCGGCGAGGAAGCGATCCCGCAGCCGCTGGCGCGAGGCGATCAGGTTGTCGACCCGGAGGACGAGCTCCCGGACGTCGAAGGGCTTGGTCAGGTAGTCGTCGGCGCCGATGCCCAGCCCTTCGAGCTTGGCTTGTGCCGTCGCCTTCGCGGTCAGCAGGATGAGCGGAATCCAGTCGAGCTCCGGGTCCTCGCGCAGGTTGCGGCAGAGCTCGAAGCCGTCCATCTCGGGCATCATGACGTCGCTGACCACGACGTCGGGGAGGTGACGCCGGGCCTGGGCGAGGCCGGCCGCGCCGTCGCCGGCCTCGACGACCCGGTAGCTCTCCTCCAGGTGGGAGCGGACGTAGGCCCGCAGATCCGGATGGTCGTCGACGACGAGGACCGTGGTGCGGTCCGTCTCGTCCGCCTCGTCCGGACGGCGCTCCCCGTCGGCCGTACGGTCTTCGTCCGTGTCGGCCGTCGCGCCGGAGGCGCGCCCGCCTACGGCCGTCGGCTCGACTTCAATCTCCGCCAGCATGGCCTCGACGGCGAAGACGCGGTCCGCCGAGAGGGAGCCCGTCGTCGTCCCCAAGGTCGTAGCGCCCTGGGTCTCCTCGGTCCTGACCACCTGCTCGTCGGAAAAGTGGCCGCGGCCGGTCCGCAGGCGGACCGTGAAGGCCGACCCCTCGCCCGGCGTGCTCGTGACCTCCAGAGTGCCGCCGTGCAGCTCTACGAGGTCGCGGCAGAGCGTCAGCCCCAGTCCGGATCCGGGATAGCGCCGGCGCTCTGATCCCCGGACCTGGTAGAAGCGGTCGAAAAGACGCGGCAGGTCCGCGGCCGCGATGCCGCGTCCGGTGTCGCGGACCGCGACCTCGACCCGGCCGTCGCGCGGCGCGGTGACCGTGACCTCGACCCGCCCACCGGGCCGCGTGAACTTGAAGGCGTTGGAGAGGAGGTTGGTCAGCACCTTGTCGAGTTGCTCAGGATCGAAGTAGACCCAGACCTCCTCTTCGGGCGTCGTGACCGAGAAGTCGAGACGGCGGCACTCGGCCAGCGCCACGAAACGCCCGGCGAGGAGCTCGACGTAGCCGGCGAGGTCGTCTTCGGCGACGCGTAGCGTCAGGCCTCCGGCGTCGACCCGTGCCACGTCGAGGAGCTGGTTGATCAGCGCGAGCACCCGTGCCGCGTTGGCCCGGGCCTTGTCGACGACGCGGACCGCGGCGGCCTCGAGGGAGCCGTAGCGTCCGCTCCTGAGATCGTGCAGGGGACCGAGGGTGAGGGTCAGGGGGGTACGGAACTCGTGCGAGATGTTGGTGTAGAGCTCGGTTTTCGCCTGGTCGAGCTCCGCGAGCTTTGCGGCCTGCTCGCTGACCTCCCGGGTCCTCTCTGCCACCAGCCGTTCGAGCTCGCGGCGCCGTCGCCGCTCGTGGCGGTTGCGGAGGCGGACGGCGAGTCCCCCGATCGCCACCACGGCCAGGCCGCAGACGACGCGGAAGACGAGAGTCTCGTGGACGTACGGTTCGACGACGAGGCCGACGCTCGCCGCCCGAGGGCTCCAGACCCCGTCGGCCGAGCGCGCCAGGACGCGGAAGGTGTAGCGGCCCGGCGGCAGGAGGGTGTAGTTGGTGGTCCGGCGCTCGTCGGCGTCCTGCCAGCCGTCGTCGTAGCCCTCGAGGCGGTAGCGGAAGCGCAAGCGCTCGGGGGCCCGGAAGGAAAGGCCGGTGTACTCGACGCGGAAGCTCCGCTCGTCGGGAGCGAGGGTTACGCCGCCGCCGCGAAGGTCCACTTCGCGGCCGGCGACGAGGAGCCGCTCGATCACCACCAGCGGCGACGGCAGGCGGCGGGTGAGCTTCTCCGGCTCGACGACGACGACGCCGTCCTGGGTGGCGAAGTAGAGCGTGCCGTCGGCGGAGCGCAGGCCGGCGTCCGCGAAGCCGCCGTTGGCCTCGCGATTCCTCATGCCGTCGCGCTCGTTGTAGTAGACGGTGTCGAAGCGGGGCCGTGGACCGTCCGGAGGCGCGTCGAGGAAGGCGTTCAGCGCGTCGCGGCGGACGCGGAAGATGCCGCGGTTCGACGAGATCCAGAGCCAGCCGTCGTCGTCCTCGAGGACCTGGTGGAGGCTGTTGTCGAAGAGACCGTCGCCACGGTCGACGGTGGCGATCGCGATCTCTTCGCCGCGGTCGAGCGAAGCCGGGTCGAGGCGCGCCAGGCCGCGGTCCTCGGTGGCGATCCAGAGGTGGCCGTCACGGTCCTCGTGGAAGGCGCGGACGAGGTCCGACGGCAGGCCGTCGGCGCGCGTCAGCCGCCGCGTGTCCCCACCCTCGCGCCAGCGCACCACGCCGCTGCCGTTGGTCCCCAGCCACAGGCTGCCGTCGGCGCTTTCGTGGATCGCGCGCACGATACCGAGGGCGGTGCCGTCGACCTGCCTTAGGTGCTGGAACGACGCCGTGGCGTCCGGCGCCGCCTCGGGCTCCGAGAGCAGGAGGCCTTCATTCGTGCCGGCGGCGAGCCGTCCGCCGCGGGTCCGGTAGATCGCGTAGACCGTAACGCGGGCGTGCAAGAGCTGCCGGCAGCCGACACCGGCCGGCTCGTAGAGCCCGTCCGACCCGAAAAGCACCCCGTGCAGGGGATCGTCGTAGACGGTCAGGGGGGAGCAGGAGAGCTGGCGGACCGACGCGCCGTCGACGACGGTGAGCGGAGCGTCGCGGGTGATCACCCAGAGACGTCCGTCGCGGTCCTGTTGAAGAGCGAGGACGTTCTTCTCCGGCAGGCCGTGGGCGACGCCGAGCACCCGCAGCCGCTGCCGCCGGACGACGAAGATGCCGTCGCTCACGGTGCCGGCCCAGACGTTGCCCTCCGGGTCGAAAATGAAGCAGGAAAAGGAGCTCCGGGCCCGGAGCAGCCGGCGGCCGTTGCGATAGAGGCTGTCGAGCTCCATCACCCAGACGGCGCCGTCCGCGTGCCGTCGAACCTCCGTTCGTAGAACGCCAGGCTTCCCTTCGAGCTCAGGGGACGTCACCCGCCGGAAGGTGCCGCCGTGAAGACGGACGAGACGGCCTCGTTCGTCCTGGATCAGGAGGGCGCCGTCGTCGTCCTCGAAGAGGTGGACGATGCGGTTCGAGCCAAGCTCCGGGACGGTGGCGGTGTCGAAGACCGTGAAGCGGACCCCGTCGAAGCGGGCGAGGCCGTCGAAGGTGGCGATCCACAGGTAGCCGTCGCGGCTGACCAGCAGGTTGGCGACGGCGTTGACCGGCAGGCCGTCCTCGACGGTCCACTGCTCGACGCCGTAGCCGGCCTCGCCCAGGAGGGCGTCGAGGTCCGGGGAGGCGGCGACCGCCGCCGGAGCGCCTGTCAGCAGGCCGCAGAGAAGCATGAGCCACGGCCGCCTCATCGGCCGCCTCGTCCGGTGCGGTCAGGGCCGGCGATGCGGAAGGAGCGCGCCATGACGTCTCCATCTTATCCCCGGCGAAGCGGGAGGTCCCTGCTCCCTGAGCGGATCCGTCCGGACGGTCCGCGCCTCAGAGAGCTCCGGCGAGGACCAGGCTCTCGCCGGGGGCCGGCGGCGCCACGACCTGATGGTCCCCGTCGATAAACGCGATCCAGGTCAACGACGGATCCTCCAGGCCGCGGTCGAAGGTGAATCGCAGCCGCGTCGGCCCCAGGCCGTCGACCTCGGGCGCCCTCGCCGGCGAGAAGAGCCAGTGTCCACAGAAGGAGAGCAACGACCCGTCCCGGTCTCCAACCGGCCTCGCGCCAGCGCAGGTGGGCCAGGAGGCCGGCCACGGCGAGGGTCGTCGCCAGGAGCATCCAGCGCAAAGACATTAAGTCAAGTCTGGAACCAGTGGACCGACGAGGCCGCGTAGACCACCGAGCCCAAAACGACCGCCGGCGTCGAGGAGCGCCGCATGCAAAGCCACCAGCGCCAGGTACCAGGCCGCCGCCGTCAGTCGGTAGCCCGGCGCCCAGCGTCCGAAGACGGCATGCTCGGCGGTGAGCAGCGCCGAGCTCAGCGGACGGAAGAAACGGATCCTGGTATTCGGCGACGTGAACCACGGCAGCGGACCGCGTTCCACGTTGCGCCGGGCCGCCTCCGGCCCGGTCACGAAGGCGTAGAGGTCGAAAGGCGCCGAGCCGAAGCCTTCGACCTTGCCTTCGAGGATGCTCAGGTGGACGTAGTCGTCCGAGATGTGCCGGCTGTAGGGCAACTGGACGGCAAGCAGGAGGAGAGTGACCGTCAGGGCGGGCTTGGCAGCAGCAAGGAACGTGGCGAGCAGCCTGAGGACGCGGACCATGGTGTCGTCATCTTACCGCCGCATGCCGGCTCCGGCTACCGTGTCATCTCGAGCCGCGTCTCGTCGGCCGAGGCCGGCCACAGGGGCCGTCGCCACCAGCATCCGGCGCGCCGCGAGCCGAGTTGTGCTAAGCTCCTCTTGGAGGACGCGCTGGATGACCGGCCCTGATCGTCGACCGGCGATCCGGAACGGCCGAGGCGGTGTGACCGATGAACAAAGACGACGAGCAATTCCTGAAGGACTTCTACCAGGCGGTGACGGAGCGCCCGCTCGAGCTGGACGATACCCCATACGTACCTCATGATGAAGGTGACGAAGTTGACCCGGCACAGGCGCTGGCTCGCGGCATCGAGTGGACACCAGGGCAAAGCGTACAGTTGCTCTCGGGCTTCCGTGGTGCAGGAAAAACCAAGACATTGCGGCACCTGTACCATCGGTTGAAAGATGCGGATTGCGAGGTTGTCCTTTGTGATCCGAACGACCACCTAGAGTTCTCGGCTATGATCGAGGTCGATGAATTCCTCATGTCGATCGTCAAGTCTTTCCTCGACTCGACCAAGCGCTCCTGGAAGCCCCCACCCGTAACGGTCAGTGACCGCGAGGGCCGACTGCGGCAGGTAACCAACAATATCCATGCCTTTTTCGAGGGCATCGATAAAGAGGGCCGATCCCTTGTGCTGCTCGTCGATTCCATCAAGAAGGCCAGAGATGTCTACTTGGGCAGAATTTTTCTATCGCGAGCCTCGAAGCTTCATCTGCCAGGTGTTCATGTCGTCTACACCGTGCCACCCTTGTTAGCTCTCAGAAATTCGACCCTGGGGAGCCTCTATTCTCCTGGTGGAGTTTTCTTAATTCCACATTCAACGCCTAAATTCCTGGTCAAGGTCGCCGAGAAAAGCGACGATTGGCGACGCCTTCTTGGGAATGAAAACTCTCTACATGTCCTGATTCAGAATTCTGCGGGCATTCCCGCTATGCTATTTCGTCTGCTGGCCGAGATTATTCGCCGCTCGCACCGGCTTCCTGTATCAGGGGATTTGATCCAGGCTGTCATCGATTCGATGCGACAGGAGCTTCTTCCTCTTACGGACGAAGACGTTCTGCGACTCAGGCACGTCGCCGAGACACGCCGTCTACCGCTCGATGACTCTGGTGCAATGAGAGAGCTCGTGCGACTCCTTGACAATTTCCAAATTGTCGCCTACCAAGACACTGGGATCTATTTCGACGTCCACCCGCTCATCAAGGGCGTCATCCAAGAGCAACCGGCCAAGGACACCTGGACGCCGGCAGAGCACGGTGAGGATGAAGAATGGTTCGCCGAGGAGCGTGATACCGCGCGAATCAACGCTCTCGTCCTCGAGGACGTTTGCGCGTTCGAACGCCTGCGCCTGGAATTCCCGAACCAGGAGGGCGAAGGGCAATGGGCCGTTCTCCTCGGCGACAACGGCGTCGGGAAAAGCACCGTGCTCCGCGCGTTGGCCCTCGCCGCCGTCGAGCCCGCGACGGCGACGTATTTCTTGGAGATGCGAAGCTCGGCCGCGCCGTTCGTACGAGTTGGCCTGGACGGCGCCAAGGTGGAGCTGGACCTTTCCACGGGAGCGTTCGAAGTTCGGATTCGCAAGTCTTCCCTGGGCTCGGAAGGGATGCAGGCTCGGACCCGCAACGGGACGATTCGTCCGCCCGTCTTTGCCTACGGCTGCCAGCGGGGAACCGCTCTCGGCGGCCCCGAACGCGACGTCACCTTCCGCCCGATCGACGACGTAGGCTCTCTCTTCGACTACAACGCCCACTTGATCCACGCCGAGACCTGGATCCGGAGAATCCAGTCAGCGGCCTTGTGCGACAGCGGCGGCCCCGCGGAGACGTTCTTCGACGCGGTCGGCAAGACGCTCGTCGCCGTCCTGAACGGCGTCGAGTCGTTGGAGGTACGCAGCGATCAAATCTGGTTGCAGGGACCCAACGTCGGAGAGGTGCCACTCGCCGCCATGAGCGACGGCTACGTCACGACGGCCGGCTGGGTGATCGACCTGATCGCCCGCTGGGCGGACCGCTATACGCGAGCCGGCGGCAAGCTCGACGACGACTTCAGCAAGCAGATGACCGGCCTGGTCCTGGTCGACGAGATCGACCTGCACCTCCACCCGCTCTGGCAGCTTGAGATCGTCTCCAGCCTGAGGGAGTCCTTTCCTCGACTGAGCTTCCTCGTGACGACCCACAATCCTCTCACTCTGCTCGGTGCCAAACCTGGCGAGATCCACGTCCTGCGCCGCGACGAGGACGACCGGATCGTCACCTTTCAGCGAGACATCCCGCCGGGAACTCGTGCCGACGAAGTCTTGACCGGGTTCTGGTTCAACCTCCCGTCGACGTTGGACCAGGGCACCCTCGACCTCTTCGAAGAACATCGCGGGCTTCTCCGAGAAGGTGTCGACGAGGAGGATCCCCGCCTCAAGGCCCTGGAGAAGAAGCTTCGCGAACGCCTGGGCACCTTCGCGGACACGTCCTACGACCGGATGGCTCTGCGGATCGCCGCAAAGGCCATGGACGAGGAGGCTCAGAGCTACAAGGAGGTGTCTCCCGAAAGACGGCAGGAAATCCGTGAAGAGATACTCGCCGAACTGAGTAAGGCAGGCGAACACTGAATTATGTTGAGATTTCAGCGTCCTCCGACACCGGACGACTTCGAAGAGTATGTCGCTTCCGCGAGGGAGAAGATTGAGCAGTTGGCGAAAGCGGCGCCGCCGAAATCGAAAGATTTCGATGCCAAGTGGGGAAAGTACAAGCCGGACTTTCTCGCGGCGCTGTTCAATAAGTGTGGCTACTGCGAACAAAAGCTGGGCTCCTTTTTCGGAGACATAGACCACTATCGACCAAAAGCCGCGCTCCAGAAACTGCCGGCGAATAAGAAACTATGGGGCCGAGAGGGCAAAGGGGACAAGAATTCGTTCGACGTCAAAGACCGCAAGTTGATCGACCTGGAAGGCCCTGGTTATTGGTGGCTCGCCTACACGTGGTCGAACTATCTCGCCGCCTGCAACCGCTGCAACTCTGGCTGGAAGAAGAGTCTCTTCCCAGTCGCTGAGAACCCTCGGCCGCTCCCGCTGAAAAAAGGACAGGAGAAAACGGAGACACCGCTGCTTCTAAACCCTTTTGAAAAGGAGGATCCAGCGCACCATCTGGCGTTCGATCGTCAGGGCATGATCAAGCCGAAAGACGACAGCTCATACGGCCGGGCAACCATCGATACCTGTGGCCTCGATCGTCCAAGTCTCGTGGATTCTCGCCTTGAGAAGGCGAAAAGAGCGCATCACTTGGTCCAGAAATACTACAAGGTTCAGGAAGAGTACTACATGGTTCAGGAAGACGGCAAGAAGAAGGAGAAGGAGGAGAAGACGAAAAAAACATTGAGAGACTTCATCGAGATCGGCGACGAGAGCTACGTCCATGCAGGAATGGTCCGCACAATTTTTCACCAGGAGATCGGTCTGCCGTGGGACAAGGTCGCGAGTTGGGCCAAGAGCCCCGCATAGAGGTGGTCACCGACGGTTATCTCTGGGTCGCCACCGAGGATGCCCCTGACGGAGACGTCTTTCGTCAGGAGCATCCGCCGTTTACTCCTGACGTGAGACTCTCGCGTCAGGAGTATTCGCCATATACGCCTGACGGAAGACTCCTCCGTCAGGAGCATCTCGCCGTATACTCCTGACGGAAGACGAAAATATCAGGAGTATTCGCCGTATGCTCCTTGACGAAAGAAGGTTTCGTCAGAGGCATGGCGCCGAAAGCTCCTGACGATCCGGCCCTCCGGAGAGGGGCTGTTTCGCCGTCGCGGCCTGCGAGGTCCGCGACTTCCTTGGCCGCGTGGCTCACGGCTCCCTGAGACGGCGCAGCAATTCGCGGATCGAGACCCCCGCCTCTTCGGCCGCTTGCTGGACCTGCGGATCCTCGTCGACACGCTTGTAGAGCGTCGTCGGTGAGATGCCCAGCCACCGAGCCGCCGCCCGGACGTTGCCGCGCTCCTCGCACAACGTCGTGAGAAGATCGTCCGAGACGTCCGCCGAACGCTCCGGCACGCCAGCGGCTTCACCGGCACCGAAAGCTGACGTTGACGGCCCGACGCGGTAGAGTCGGGGCCCATGACGCTCCCGCTCTTCGAACGCGCCCGCTCTCACCACGACCGCGTCGCGGTCCGCGACAAGGCGGGCAGCTACACCTACGGCGATCTCCTCGCCGCCGCCGACCGCGTCGCCGGGGCGCTTCTCGAAGGCCGAGAGGACTTGGACGGCGCGAGCGTCGCCTTCCTCGTCGAGCCGAGCTTCGCCTGGGTGGCCGCCCTTTGGGGCATCTGGCGTGCCGGCGGCGTCGCCGTGCCGCTCGCACTCGCCCATCCGCCGCCCGAGCTGGGCTACGCCCTCGACGACTCGCGAAGCGTCGCGGCCGTCGCCTCGCCGGCCGTCGCCGAGCGCCTGCGCGGCGTCGCCCAGGAACGAGGCCTGGCGTGCCGGACGACCGAGGAGGTCCTCACTTCGCCCGCCGCCTCCGGGACGAACCTCGGCGGCGAACGCCCGGCGCTCGTCGTCTACACGAGCGGCACCACGGGACAACCCAAGGGCGCGGTCTTGACCCACGGCAATCTGGAGGCCCAGGTCCGAGCCCTCGTCGAGGCCTGGGGCTGGAGCGCGGACGATAAGATCCTGGAGCTCCTGCCCCTTCATCACGTCCACGGCATCGTCAACGTGGTGACCTGCGCCCTGTGGTCCGGGGCGCGCTGCGACATCCTCGAGAGGTTCGACACCGAGGAAACCTGGCGGCGTATCGAAAGCGGCGAGCTGACGCTCTTGATGGCCGTCCCGACGATCTACGCCCGGCTCGTCGCGGCCTGGGAGAAAGCGTCCGAGGAACGCCGACACGTCCTCTCGGACGCCGCTTCGAAGCTTCGCCTCATGGTCTCCGGCTCGGCGGCCCTGCCGGTGCCGACGCTGGAGCGTTGGCGCGAGATCACCGGGCACGTCCTCCTCGAGCGCTACGGCATGACGGAGATCGGCATGGCGCTCTCGAACCCCCTCGACGGCGAGCGCCGACCGGGGACGGTGGGCCGGCCGCTCCCGGGTACGGAGATCCACCTCGTCGACGAGCAGGGACGTGAGCTCGGCGAGGGCGTCCCCGGCGAGATCGAGGTCCGGGGTCCGAGCGTCTTCAAGGAGTACCTGGGACGCGAGGAGGCCACCCGGGCGTCCTTTCGCGACGGCTGGTTTCGGACCGGCGACGTCGCGGTGCGTGAAGACGACGGCTACTACCGCATCCTCGGACGCTCGAGCGTCGACATCATCAAGACCGGGGGTGAGAAGGTCTCGGCCCTGGAAATCGAGGCGGTGCTGCGCGAGCACCCGGCGGTCGAGGAATGCGCGGTCGTCGGCCTGGCCGATCCCGACTGGGGCGAGGCGGTCTCGGCGGCCCTCATCCTCGCAGAGGGCGGCGAGCTTCGTCTCGAGGCACTGCGCGAATGGGCTCGCGAGCGCCTGGCCAGCTACAAGGTGCCGCGGCGCGTCGTCTGCGTCCGCGAGCTGCCGCGCAACGCCATGGGCAAGGTCTTGAAGCCCGAGGTGTCCAGGCTTTTCGAAAGCGCCGGCTGAACGTCCTCTACTGAGGACACTCGGCGCTGCGACAGAAGCCTCGATCCGGCAGATTTCCGCGGATCGTCATTCTCTTGGGGTTTGGCACGGCTCTTGCCTCCCCTGGAAGCCAGAGTCAGCCCGGGGACGTCCCCGGACGTAACGACAAGGACCAGAACACATTAGGGAGACTCTGATGACGAACATCCGAAGGACAACCACCTGGCTTTTGCTGAGCCTCCTTGCCGCCCTTCCCGCCTTCGCCCAGGACGAGACGCCGTCGTTCGGCGAGATCATCGACGTCCGCGTGATCAACCTCGAGGTCGTGGTGACCGACGACGGCGCGCGCGTCAGCGGCCTCGGCGCCGAAGACTTCCGCCTCCTGATCGACGGCAAGGAAGTCCCGATCGAATACTTCACCGAGGTTGAGGGGGGACACGCCGTCAGCCCGGCGGACCTCGGCGGCGAGGCGACGATGCCGGCGCTGCGCCCCGGCGAGGCCGTGGGGACGCGCTATCTCGTCTTCATCGACGACGTCTTCACGATCAAGCCCTACCGCAACCGCGTGCTTCGCGAGCTGGCAAGCCAGCTGCCGGCCCTGGGACCCGACGACCACATGGCGGTGGTCGCCTTCGACGGCAGCTCGATCGACATGCTGAGCAGCTGGAGCAACTCCGCGGCGCACCTCGAGAGGGTCTTTGAGCAAGCCCAGGCGCGGACGTCGCAGGGGCTCCGGCGCCTCCAGGACCGCCGGTTCGACAGCTTCGGCTACGACAGCTACTCCGCCTACCGCAGGGTGGGCTACGACCCGCGTTACTACGTCGGGGCGCGGCGGGGCTCGCGCACCCACGCCTACGTCGAAGGGGTGATCACCGCCGCGGCGTCGACGCTGCGGGGCTTCGCCAAGCCGCCGGGCCGCAAGGTCATGCTGCTGCTCTCCGGCGGCTGGCCCAACGTCCAGGAGGAGTGGACCTTCGACTCGACGGTCGACTACCGTTCCTGGCAGAGCGACTCGCGTCAGCTCGAGCCGCTCGTCGACACGGCGAACCGTCTCGGCTACACCCTCTACCCGATCGACGTGAAGGGGCTGGAGAGCCGTTTCGCGGGCGCCGAGGTCGGGAGTGCCGCGGAGGCGAACCTCATCCGGGAGATCCGCTCGGAGCGCGAATGGATGGAGGAGGGCATCCTCCTCGACCTGGCGCGCGAGACGGGCGGCCAAGCCTTTCTCGACGGCGCCCGCCTGAGCGCCCTGGAACGGGTCATGGACGACACGCGCTCCTACTACTGGCTCGGCTTCACGCCGGACTGGCGGGAGGACGACGCGCGCCACCGGATCAAGATGGAGGTGCGCGACCGCGGCCTCAAGGTACGCACACGCAAGAGCTTCTCCGACCTCTCGCGGCAGACCGAGGTGACGATGATGGTCGAGAGCGCGCAGCTTTTCGACCTGCCGCTGCCTTCGACGGCGGATTTCAAGGTGACCTTCGGCGAGCCGCAGGGCGGCCGCAAGGTCGTCGTCCCCCTCTTCGTCGAGATCCCGCTCGAAGCGTTGACGCTCTTGCCCGGCGCCGACGGCTACACGGCCCAGCTGGAGCTGCGCATCGCCGTCACCGACGACCGGGGGCACCGGGCCGACATCCCGGTCATCCCCTTCGAGGTGCAGCGCGACCAGAAGCCGGCGTCCGGCGAGACGGCGGCCTACCAGACGAGCCTGCGCCTGCGCCGGCGTCCGCACCAGATGCTGATCTCGATCTATGACCGAACGTCGGGGGAGATGCTGTCGAAGGTGGTCGACCTCTCGCTTTAAGGACCGGCCCTTCCGGCGTCGCCACACCGGGATAGAGTTGTCCCGATGACGCCCCAGCCCCTCCCCTCCCACGCCTGGCGCATCGGCACGGCCGCGCTCTTCGCGCTGGCCCTCGTCCTCCAGGTGTTCGCCGTCACCGGCCAGTCCCTGATCGGCGACGCCCCCTACCACCTCCTCGCCGGACACCAGGCCCTGCGCCATGGCACGAACAGCCTCAACCTCGAGCACCCGCCGCTCGTCAAGCTCGTGGCGGCGCTGCCGCTCCTCGCCGAAGAGCCCCTGGCGCCGCCGATCACCGTCGAGCGGGTGCTCAAAGAGAGCCTCCGCGTCTTCGACGATCCCGCGAAGGAGGAGCGTGTTCGTATCAGAACGCGCGCCCTCGTCCTCCTCGCGTTCGGTGTGCCCTTCGTCGTGGCCTGCTTCCTCCTGGGACGCGAGGCGTCCAGTGCCGGGACCGGCGTCGTCCTGGCGGCGATCGCCGCCCTCTCGATCCCGACGCTGCCGAGCCTCGCGGTCCTCCAGACGGACACCGCCGCCGCCCTCGGCTTCACCCTGACCGCTTTCGCGGCGCTCCGCTACCTGAAGCCCGGACGCCAGGGTCCGAACGGTGGCGCCCTTCTGGGGCTCGGCCTGGGGTTGGCCCTTGCCGCCAAATTCTCCGGGGTGCTTGCCGCTCCGATGGTGCTCGTCGCCATCGCGGCAACCAAGGACGTGCCATGGCGGCGGCGGCTCGCCGACCTCGCCGTCGCCGCCGCCCTTGCCCTCGCGCTTGTCTGGACGACCTACGCCATCGCCAACCACAGCTACGACCCGGAAGCCGGACGCGACGCGATCCGCCGCTACTGCCGCGGCGAGGCCCTGATCGTCGACCACGAGATGGAGCGGTGGGAGGAGCCGTTCCTCGCCGTCGAACGCTACTCGCCGTCGGCCGCCCAGTACCTGACGGGTTTGCTCGGCGTGCGCATCCAGAGCTCGCTCGGCGTCTATCCGTCCTACGCCTTCGGACGCATCGACTCCCGCGGACGCTGGTGGTACTTCCCGGCGGTGCTGCTCCTCAAGACCCCTCTCGTCGTCCTCGCGGCGAGCGTCCTGGCGCTTTACGGCTGGCGTCGTTTCCGACCGACGCCGGAGTTTCTCGTCTTGACGACGACGCTCGTCGTCTATCTCGGCACGGCGGTCACGTCGAGCTACAACCTGGGGATCCGGCACCTGCTGGCGATCCTGCCGCTCCTCTATCTGCCCGCGGCACGATGGACGGCGGCGACGCGGCGGCGCACCGCCGTCGTTCTCGGGGTGCTGGCCCTGGAGGCGGCAGCGCTCGCGCCGCTCTGGATGAGCGCCACCAACACCTGGTGGCTCGGACCCTACAACCCGACGCGCTTCGCCCTCGGGTCGGTCGAATACCGTCAGGGCTTCCTCGCCCTGGCGCAGGAGGCCCGGCGCCGGGACGTCGGGCGTCTCCACGTCCTTTACCCGACGGTCGACGCGAGGCAGGTCGCGGCCTACGAGCCGCTCCGCCTCGTCGAGCCGGACGAGGAGCTCGTCCCCGGCTGGTACGCCGTCAACGTGATGGTGGAGCAGTACGTCCCGGCGGTCGGGCGGAGCCGTCCGGAGGACGTGCGGGGGCACGCAAGCCTCGTCGCTCTGGCGGAGCGCTGGGAGCCCTTGTGGCGCGAGGTGGAGCGGGGCGAGGACCACGGGTACGTCGCGGGGACGTTCCATCTCTATCGTCTGCGCTAACCTACGTCGATGCCCCAGCCCATCCCCCCGACCGAGCCGCGCAGCCGCGACGAGCTACGCCGTCACTACGAGATCGAGACCGCGCTGGCCGCGCGCCTGCGCCGGGCCTCGAAGGAGGAACGCCGCAGCCTCTACAGCGAGGTCTACGACGAGCTTTTCCGCCAGGTCCCCGAGCTCGCCAGGAAGGCCGACCCGGCAGGACGCGCCCACGAGGTCGCCCTCCAGGCCCAGGCCCTGAAACCCTTCCTCGATCCCGAGACCGTCTTCCTGGAAGTCGGAGCCGGTGACTGTGCGCTCTCGTTACACCTCGCCGGCAAGGTCCGCCAGGTCTACGCCGTCGAGGCCGCGGCCGAGGTGAGCGGCGGGCTCGGAAAACCCGAAGGCTTCGAGCTGCTCCTGACCGACACGAACCCCCTCCCCCTCGACGCCGCCAGCGTCGACGTCGCCTACAGCTGCCACTTCCTCGAGCACCTCCATCCCGAAGACGCCGCCGAGCACGCCGCGGAGATGCGTCGTGTGCTCCGTCCCGGCGGCGTCTACGTCGCCATTACGCCCAACCGCCTGTGGGGCCCGCACGACGTCTCGCGCTATTTCGACGACGTCCCCACCGGCTTTCACCTCCGTGAGTACACCCACGTGGAGCTGGCACGCCTCCTGCGGCGCGCGGGCTTCGCCCGCGTCGAGGTGTTGCGTGGCGTAGGCGAACGCCCACGGCTCGTCTCGCTACGACCCTACCTGTTCGTCGAAGGCACACTTTCCCTCCTGCCGGCGATGCTCCGGCGCCGTGCCATGGCGCTTCTCTTCGGACGCCGTGGCGCGCCGCCCTTCCGTCCCCTGGAGCAGGTCAAGGTGGTGGCGCGGCGATGAACGCTCGTTCGTCCGCCGTCGCCGCTGGGCTCCTCGCCCTTTGGACGGTGGGCCTGCGCCTTGTGCTCGCACCGCCCGAGACGGTCGAGGTCGTCCTCGAGGTGGCGAGCGCCCGCGCCGGGACGATGCAGCTCTTCGTCGACGACGGGCGCGGTTTCCGCGAGCCCCTCTCGGCTCGCATGGAGCTCGTGGGCGACACGCAGCTTCGCCGCCGCCGTCTGGCGGTCGAAACCGCCCGCCTCGAAGCGTTGCGCCTTGATCCCTTGAACGCGCCGGGAGAGGTGACGCTCGCCGCGGTCACCGTCGCTTTCGGCGGCCAAAGCCGGCACTATGCCGGTGCCGAGCTCGAAGGCTCCTGGCGCGCCGCCCATCAGCTGGAGGCGTCGACGGCGACGGAGGGCGGGCTCCTCCTGCGGAGCGTCGGCACCGACCCTTGGCTTGTCCTCGACGAAGCGTGGCCGAGGCCTTCGCCCTGGCGGCGCTTCCTCGGACCTCCGACGCTCCTCGAGGCGTCGCTCGCCGTCGCCGTCTTGCCGCTCTTCGGCCTGGCGCTCGCCGCGCCGCGACGGCGGTTCGCCGAGGTCCTGGCCGTAGCGACACCTCTCGGCGTCTTCCTGGCCCTGAACGCCGCGGCCCTCGGCGGCTGGTGGATCCGGGACGATCCGTGCCTGGTGGGCTCTGCGTTGCGCGGCGGGCTCCTGGCTCACTTTTACCAGCCGGAGGTTTGGCGGGCACTTTCGGGAAGCGTTCTGATGCCCTGGCAGACATTCTCGCTCGGTGCCGACGCACGGGTTTTCGGCCTTCTGCCGCGGGCCTTCTACGCCCATCAGCTCCTCGCCTTCGCCGTCTTGATCGTCGTCGCCTACGCCCTCCTGCGGCGCCGGACGTCGGCGCTCTCGGCGGCGGCGGCGCTCACCGTTTTCGCCGCCTCGCCGCCGTCCTACGCCGTGGCGCGGCAGTTGATGAACCGCCACTACCTGGAGGGGACGATCTTCTTTCTCGCCGCGCTCGCCCTCTACGTCGGCGCAGTTTCTCGCCGGCGCCTCGGCTGGGCGTGCGGAGGCGCGGCCCTTTACCTCCTGGCGGCGGCGGCGAAGGAGGTCTTCGTACCGCTCGTCGCGGTCTTGCCGCTGATCCCGGTGGGGACCTGGCGGGAGCGTCTACGGCAGACGGCGCCGTACGTGGTGGGAGCGCTCCTCTACGTGCCCTGGCGGTTCTACATGCTCGGTTGGCGCAACAGCCTCTCGGGCTACGTGGCGCGGGGCGAGGGCTTCGAGCCCGCCGCGCTGCCGTCGCTCGTGGGCCTCGACGGCTGGCGCCTCGCGGTGGCCCTGCTCTTCGCCGGAGCCGCCGCCGTCGAGCTCGCCCGACGTTCGCGCGGCTGGCTTGCCGCGGGGGTGCTCGGCACCGTCGTCGTCGCGGTACCGCTGCTACCGGTCGTCGCCGAGCTAGCGCCGCGCCACTTCTTCCTACCGGCGCTTGGCGCCGCGGGCCTCGTCGCCGTCGTCCTGGAGCGCTGGCGAACAAAACCTGGCGTCTCGATCGCCGGCGCCCTCGCCCTGGCTCTCTTCGCCCTGTCCTCGCTCGCCGCCTCGCCGATCTGGCGCCACCACGACGCGGTGGCCGAGCGCTACCGGGCGGAAGGGTCCTTCGTCCTCGAGTCGACGGACAACGGCGTGCTCTGGACGACGCTTCAAGACGCCCATTACCTGAGCTGCATGGCACGGCTGCGCCGCGACGTCCTGGGCCGCGAAGGCGGAGTGGGCTTTTGCGGCGACGCCTGCTGGTGCGCCAACGCCTTCGCCGACGCGCCAGCTTTTCGCTACGTCGAGGGCGAGCCGCTCAGCTTCTCTCCGGGCGACGGCGCCTGCGCCGAGGAGCGCGAGCTCCAGGTGGAGATGAGCTACGAGGCGTCGACGTCGCGGCTTGGCTGGCGTCTGGGTCCGTGGGAGGAAGGCCGCTACGAGCTCCTGCTGGTTGGTGACGTCCAGCGGCCGGAGGTGTCGATCCCGGTGCCGCTCGTGCGCGAAGGCGAGGCACCGTTCGCACTCGGCGATTCCCTCCGCGTGATCGTCAAGTACTCCTCGCCCGAGGGGTGGCAGACCTATTCGCCGGTGCTGACGCTCGATCCGGCGGCGGGACGGCTGAGCTGGGAGCGGTAGGGGGGGCAGACGTAGCAGGCGTAGCCTGCGCTGGCGCCAAGCGCTCGATTGGCATAGTCTCTCGAGATTCTGCTGTGGAACGTCGACGACCCTTCGAGGACGCTCTCGACGGCGTCAGATCCGGACGACGACGTAGAAGCCCTTGGTGCGCAGGCTCTCCTCATCGGTCTCAAAAGAGGGCGGAAGGCTCCGGAAACGCTCCGGGAGTTCCGTCGTCTGGGCAAGGATCTCCCACTCGGAAAAACCCGCCCTGGCGAGCCAGGACTCCAGGGTGGCGCGGGTAAAGAAACGAAAGTGCGTGTAGCAGAGAAGACCCATCGGCAGGTAGTCCCAGCGGCCGGCGGCGAGGTCCTCGACGATCGAGTAATGGCCGACGTTGGGCACCGAGAGGACGATCCGTCCCCCCGGGTTGAGGACACCGCGCATCTTGTCGAGGAACGCCTCCGGGTAGCTCAGATGCTCGAAGAGCTCGGTCGCGACGACGGCGTCGTAGCGTTCGTCGAAGGTGAGCTCCTCGACCTTGCCGACGAGGACCCGGTGGAGACGCCGCTCGGCCTCGCGGGCCACTTCCGGGTTGAGCTCGACGCCGGTCACCCGGCAGCCGAGCCTCTCCTGGAGGAGCGCCCCCGTGGCGCCGCGCCCGCAGCCCACCTCGAGGACGTCGCGCACCCCGTCGCCCAGGAGCGGCAGGACGTCGTCGCGGACCTCGCCGTAGTAGTCGATATAGTCGTGGTAGACGCCGGCATAAACGGTGCTGTCGAGGAGGCCTGTTTCGGCGAGGAGCTCGCCGCGGCCCAGGAGCTCGTCGACCGAGAGGCCGCGCAGGCGCTCGACGGCCGCGGAGGCGAAAAGCGCCACCGGCAGGTGCGACGAGGAGCGCTCGCGCGGCTCGTGCCCTTCGTCGAGGAGTCGGCGCTCCAGCCGTTCGAAGCCCCTCAGGGTGTAGATCGGCGGCGCTTCCTCGAGGAGCGGAAAGCTCGCCAGCCGCGACGCAACGGCGACCGCCGCGCCGCCGTCGAGGGACGCTCTCATTCGCTCGAGGCTCGCCGGGCCCAGGTGGACGTTCTCCTGGGCCACGACGAGGAGCGCCGCACCGCCGTCGCCGGGCCACGCCTCGGCGACCTTGGCGTAGACGCTGCGAGTCGACGCTTCAACTGTCGACCTAAGATAGGTAAGCTCCGGGGAGCGGAGAGCTTCTTCGCTCCGGGGTCGTACAAGCACGAGATCCGTCATGATGGGGATCCTATCGCATGGATTGGCGTGATACCATAACGATCTCACGAATTCCGGAGACACGTCTTCCAAAGACACAGCCCTCCGGGTCGAACGCGAAAACACCGTCCTGGTCCGCGGACCGGGCTTAGACTCTCGACGAGGCCCTATGACGACCGCCACCCTGCCGATCCTCTCCGAGCCCGCGACCGCCGTCGCCGCCGACACCTGGGAGCCTAACCCCTACCTCCATGTCGGCGAAGACCGGATCTACTCTCCCTACACCGAGCGGACCCTCGTCGAGGGCGATCCGGGCTACGACGTCCTGCGGCGCCTGGTCGGGAGGGAGGCGAAGGGCCTCGCGCTCAGCCCGGAGCTTCGGCCGCTGGCCGACGCCGGTTGGCTCGTCGAGTCGGCCATCGACATGGACCGCCGCTTCCGGTTGAAGTACGTCTCGTTGGAGGCGCACACGGTCTGCAACCAGTCGTGCTACTTCTGTCCGGTCTCGGTGGCGCCGCGCTCGTCGTACTTCATGCCGACTCAGATGTACGAGCGGATCGTGCGAGAGGTCGCCGAGCTGGACGAGCCGATCGAGGCGGTCTTCATGATCAGCTACAACGAGCCCACCGTCGACCGGCGCTGGGTCGACCAGGTGCGCGTCATCCGCGAGGCGGGACTGCCGCCCGCCACGTTGACGAACGGCACCGGCCTAACACCGGAGCGCTCCGACGCCCTGGTCGAGATCGGCGGCCTGCGTTTCCTGTCGATCAACCTCTCGACCCTCGACCGGGAGCGCTACGCCAAGGACCGCGGCGGCAACCACCTGAAGCGGGTCCTCAAAAATCTCGACTACGCGAAGGACAAGCCGGTCAGCGAGGACATGCACATCGTCGTCCTGGGGACGGGCGACGACGTCCACCAGCGGGACTTCGAGGAGATGCAGGAGCGCTTCGCCGGCAGCCGCTTCGACGTCCAGTACTTCGAGGTCAACGACCGCGCCGGGTACCTGGAGGTGGGGCTGAAGGCGTCGGAGGGCGAGCGGCTCTGCGGCTGCGAGCACATGGGGTCGCGTCCGATCCAGCATCTGCACGTCAATCCCTACGGTCAGTGCATCCTCTGTTGTCAGGACTACAACGAGACGGAGATCGTCGGTGACTTGCGGGAGGCGAGCGTGCGCGAAGTGCTGGAGGGCGACGCGTTCGCTCGGGCTCGGCGTCAGGTCTACGGGCTTGAGCCGGCGCCTGAGAAGCACATCTGCCACAACTGCAAGTTCGCGCTGAAGCGTTGACGCGTTCCGGAAAGAGCCGACCGCGACCGATCTCGCGGCCGAAGAGCCCGCCAAAAGAGCGTCCCAACCGCCTGCGGACGATTGTTGTCACTGACAACAATCGTCCGCAGCACGTGCAGGCGGTTGATGTCACTGACAACAATCGTCCGCACGCCTTCAGGACGCGCTTGGGCGAGATCTGAACCGAAGTTTGACCGACTTGGACGATCTCTGCGTCAGGATCAACCCGGATCAGGGCTCCGTCGCCTCGGTCAGCGCGTCGAAGTACTCCGCGTAGACGAAGAGCCGGTCGCGACGCTTCCCCGTGATCTCCCGCACGATCCCGAGCTCGGCCATCCGTCCCAGGGCCGAGGTGATCGTCGGACGCGAAAGAGGAAGCTCCTCGCCCAACTGCGGCACCGAGATCACCGGACGGCGCTGCAGGATCTCGTGGACCTGGAGAGCCGACCCCGCCGGACGCCCCAGACCTTCGATGCGGCGGCGGTCGGCGGCAAACAGATCCAGGATCGTCCGCGAGCCCTGGACGGCCTGATCCGCCGTCAGGGCGATGCCCTCCAGGAAGAACCGCAGCCAGCCCTCCCAGTCGCCTTCGAGGCGCACCCGCTGGAGATGCTCGTAGTAGGCCTCCCGGTGGGTCTTGAAGTAGAGGCTCAGGTAGAGGATCGGCTCGGCGAGAGCCTTCTCGGCGCACAGCAGGAGGGAAATGAGGAGACGGCCGACCCGGCCGTTGCCGTCGAGGAACGGATGGATCGTCTCGAACTGGACGTGGGCCAGCGCCGTCTTGATCAGTAGAGGGGTCTTCCGGTCGTGGAGGAAGCTCTCCAGGGCTCCCATGCAGTCGAGGACCCGATCGGGAGGCGAAGGGACGAAGCGTGCGTTTCCGGATCGGGTGCCCCCGATCCAGTTCTGCGAACGTCGAAACTCCCCGGGCTGCTTGTCGCTACCCCGGCCCTCGGCCAGCAAGACGCCGTGCACCTCCCGGATCAGCCGCAGCGAAAGCGGAAAGCCACCCCGGAGCCGTTCGAGGCCGTGCCGAACCGCCGCGACGTAGCTCGACACCTCGCGGACGTCCTCCAGCGGCACTCCCGGGACCTCCTCGCTCTCGTAAAGCAGCAGGTCCGAGAGCGACGACTGGGTCCCTTCGATCTGCGACGAGAGGACGGCCTCCTTCTTCACGTAGAGGTAGAGGAAGATCGAGGTCTCCGGGAGGAATGTACAGAGACCGTCGAGGCGGCCGAGGGCGCGGTTGGCCCGTTCCAGGAGGCTTAGGTCTCCGGAGGTGAGGGCGAGCGGGGGATCGGGGGGGAGAGGATGAGGGACGAAGGCGTCCACGGGCTCTCCGGAGATGGTGGTGCGGACGTAGGTGCCGGTGCGGCGTCGGATCATGGCTTCGCTGGGAAGAAAAGTTGCGTAGTGGCTTCGGCTATGAAAACTTTGGTTGCCATCTTTTCATAGTGCCTCGCCGAGCCGCAAGAAGAGGCCACCGAACCTGGCATCGCCTTCCCTGCGTCACCGCCGGCCCAACCTGATGGTACGATCCCCGTTAGAGAACCGAGAGACGTCATGGACCCCGCGACCCGCAAACGGCTCTACAACCTCTGCGACCCTGAGGCTCCCCTCAAACCGGAGGATCCGCTTCGGGTCGATCCGGACACCTTGGACGGCCGGCAGCCCGGCATGGCGTCCCTGGCACGGGAGTTGAAGTCGATCCGACCCCGGACGCGGTGGCTCGCGACCTTCGAAGGGGCCGGGGTGACCACCGAGCTTCTGCAACTCGCCGAGCGGCTCGGGCCGTCCGGTGAAGGGTTCCACACCGTGATCCTCGACGCCTCCACGCTCTTCGACCTGCGGGAGCCGGTGTCCGCAGCGGCTCTCCTCCTCGCTCTCCTGAAGGCGGTCGACGAGACGGCCCGAAGCTCTTACGGCGAGGATCCGGGGGCCGACTCACGGCGCCGTCTCCTCTCGGGCGCGTGGGCCCATGAGACGGATCTCGACTCCCTCGCCTCCCGAGTCTGCGAAGAGCTGATCCTGCTCCGTGAGCTCGTACGCCGTCGGGGAGCTCGGGGAATCCTCGTCCTGGTCGATTCCCTGGAGAGGCTCCACAGCCTTGCGGTCGGCGAGCAAGGCACGGCGAAGACCGACGAGGTCCACCGGTTTTTCCACGAAGACCTGCCGCGGGTCCGCTTGCCGGTGCATACGGTCTTCGCGGCACCGCTGGCCTGGGCTCTGGGCGCGCCCGGGGTGAAGACCTGGCCACTGGCCGCTTTGACCGGCCGGCAGGGCACGGCGACGATGCGTGAAATCCTCAGGCGGCGAATTCCGGACGCGACGCTGCGTGGGATGCTTGGCGAAGAGAGCCACGAAACACGGCTCGACGAATTGTTACGGGTCGCCAGCGGCTCTCCCCGGCGACTGATCGTCCTGTTGCGGGAGCTCGTCTTCGCGAGTGACGCGGTGCCGATAGATGCACGGCGATTTCGTCGAATTCTCAATTCTCCTTTTGTCAGGCTACCCAGGTTCCTGGCGCCACGGCACGCCGCGGCGCTTCTCCGCGGTGGGGAAGCGATACGTTGGGAGGATCTCAGGGACGAGCACGACGCCCGGGAGCTGGCCCGCTTTGTCAACCTCGGAGCCCTGTCGCCCGTCTTTGACGGCGAATGGCGTTTTCACCTACACCCTGCCGTTCGATCCGTCGCTCCGCGGGCCGACGTGGCGGCTGTCGCCTGAACGAGGTGGTCCATGGATTTCGCAACCAGGAAGAGACTCTACAACCGCTGCAAACCGGACGAGCCTCTGGGACCCGACGACGAGCGTAACGTCGCCGTCGACGAGCTGGGCGAAGAGCTGGATCTCGCCCGGGGCCAGAACTGGGTCGACGAGCTGGCGAACAAGATCAGGCTCTCCAAGGGTCCGGTTTGTTTCTTCTTTACTGGTTTGCCCGGGACCGGCAAGTCAACGGAGCTGCTGCGCCTGGCAGATCGTCTTGCCAGCCCTGAAGACGCACGATTGTTGCCGGTTCTAGTCGATGCCGAAGAAACGCTCGATCTCGCCAACCCGATCAGCGTCTTCGACATCGTCATCTTCGCCCTCTACCATACAGAGCGTCGCGTCCTGGAAGCGGAGGGAAAAGATCCGGAAAGCGCGCTCATGGAGGGCTATCTGAGCCGCATCGGTTACTGGCTGAAAGAAACAGCCGTCGAGCTGAGCTCTCTCCAGGTCGGCGCGAAGGGACCGGGCGGAGTCGCCGACGCGAAGGCAGTGCTGTCGATTAGTACGAACAAGTCGTTCCGTGAAAAGGCTCGCAGAAGAATCGGCGAGCATCTGAACACGTTTCTCGAGAACGCGCGCGCGGAAACCAGAAAATTTGTGGAGAGAGCTCGTCAGGCGGGCTATCCCGACATCCTGTTGATCTTTGACTCTCTTGAAAAGCTACGGGGCACAAGCGACAATTGGGAGGAAGTCCTGGCGAGCGCCGAAAAAATATTCGCCGGCGGCGCGCCTTACCTGCAGTTGCCTGTGCACCTGGTCTATACCATTCCTCCGGCCTTGGCATGGCGACTCAACGTTAAATATTATTTTCTGCCTATGTTCAAGATCCATACTTCCAAGGAATCTGCCGACACTCTGGATCCGGAGGGAGCAGGGTACCAGGCAGCCCTCCGACTCCTCGAAGCGCGGCTCGACGAGTCGGAGCTTCAAGACGTCTTCGGACCCTCTTTCCCACGGCGTGTCGAGAAGCTCATCGAGTGGTCCGGAGGCTATCCCCGCGATATCGTAGGTCTGCTCCAGGCATGCGTTGCCAAGGCACCGGTGTCCGAGAGAGCCTTCCACCGGATCCTGGCGCAGGCGGAGGACGACTACCGTCGGACGGTCCCCGAAGAAGCCCTGCCTTTGCTCGTTGACGTTCGTAGGGACAAGCATTTGCCGGTTAGCGACGAGAATCGCAAGATGGTGGACCTGATGCTGTCCAACAACGTCATTCTGCGCTACCAGAACGACAACGAGTGGTTCAACCTACACCCGGCACTTCGCGATTGGGACCGGCTAAAAGGCGACGGCAAGGATGACTGAGGTGACCGCGTCGAAGCTTTCGTTCGAGGAGGATCCCGATCCTTCTCCGTTGATTCGATCGCTGGCCCTTGCCGAAGGATTCCATTTCTACCTGCTGATTTGCAACTCCCCGACGGCGGCCGAGAGCGTGTTGTCACCGCTGCGGCTCTGGGTGGCGGGCGAGCGGCAGCGGCCGGTCGACCTGGTACGCCTCGATCCCTCTCCACGGGACATCTCCGAGAAACGACCCTTGACGCGGGAAGACCTCGTCGAGGACGTCCTCGGGAGACTCTTTGAGATACCGTCCTCCGTCTGGAAAGGCGACCTGATCTACGCCATCGACGCGTCTCGGGCGCGCCCGCAGGACGACGACGCTTGGTCGTTTGTCTTTCAACGTCTCAACGAGCAGCGCAACCGGCTGGCGCGGCATCTGAGTCGGCCGCTGGTCCTCGTCCTACCGCCTCGCCTCGAGCAGCTTTTCGCGCATGCGGCTCCGGATTTCTGGTCGGTCCGCAGCCTGGTCACCCGTATCGCCGGCCCGACTCCCGCGCCACCTCCGGCGCATTCCGTGGAGCCACGAGAGGAGACCTGGGAGGAGGTCTCCTCAGAGAGCCTCTACGCCGGGGTCGAGGAAGCGCGTGCCTGGGTCGACGAGGTGTCGCGGCGTTCGAGCACCGGTCCCGACCTTGCGCTGGCGCGCGAGGCGCTCGCCGTCTGGCGGATTCGGCAGGCACGCTTCGAGCTTGCAAGCGGCCGTCTTGACGCGGCGACCCCGGCGGCCCAGGACGCGCTCGCCCTCCGCAGGGAGCTTCGGGCTCAAGAAGGTGACGACGAGAGCCGGAAGCAGGACCTTGCGGAAGCCCTGGAAACCCTTGCCGACGTCGACTATGGAAACGGCGAAGAGCACAGGGCCTTGGCGGGGCTGAGCGAAGCGCTTCTTCTGCGAGACGAATCCGTCCGCGGGGAACGACTGCTCGGGAGATTGGCCGAGCGACTGGGTGCCGAGGTCGAGGGAGCCGGCGGCGGCGACGAGCTCCGCCGTCTGCGGCTGGGTCCTGGCTTCCCGCTCAGCATCGACCACTGCCTCGTCCATCTGCCCCCGTCCGGACGCCCGGCGGCCGAAGTGTCGGCAGGGCTGCGGGCACGGCCGGAGGCCCGCGACCAGGTCACCCTCGTCCTTGCCGGCGACCTCGCAATGCAGGACGCGCTCCATCGCGAGATCGCGTCCGAGCTTGCCGCGCTCCACGTCGTGCCGTCGAGAGCCGATCTGACGGAGCTTCTGCTTTCCCCCGAACCGGCCGGCGTGCTGGCGCGCGTCATCGCTTCGCAGGTCCGGCGCATCCACGTCTCGCCCTACCAGACCGGCGGCGGCGTCGACAAGGAGGCCACCTTCTTCGGACGCGACGAGCTTCTAAGCCACGTCGTGAGCCGGGAGCCGGCGAGCTACCTCGTCGTCGGCGGGCGCCAGCTCGGCAAGACGAGCTTCCTGCGTGCCGTCGAGCGTCGCTTGCGAGAGGATCCGAGGGTCGACGTCCGTTACCTGGTGCTGACCGTCGGCGATTTCGCTGGCGAGCTCGCCCGGTCTCTCGGCCTGCGGCGCGAAGCCGGTCTCAACGGCGTCGCCGAGCGCCTCGCCCAAAGCGAGAAGCGGATGCTTTTCCTCGTCGACGAAGCCGACGTCGCGGCGCGGGAGGGCCGGTCTCTCGGCGAGATCCGAGGCCTCTCCGAGCAGGGGCTTTGCCACTTCGTCCTGGCCGGCTTCTGGGAGCTCTACGAGGCCGCCTTCTTCGACGAGAGACCGCTGCGCGACTTCGGTGAGACGGTTTGCATCGGGGGTCTCGAGGAGGACGCGTGCATCGCCCTCGCCACGGGTCCGATGGAGGTCCTGGGGCTCGGCTACGAAGCCGGCGCCGTCGGGCACCTGGTCGAGCGCACCGGACGGCGCGCCGACCTGATCGCCATCGCCTGCAACGAGGTCCTGAAAAATCTCGAGCCCCATGCCCGGTCCATCACGCTGGAAGACGTCGACAAGGCGCTTGAAAGTTGGCCGATTCAGAGCGCGCTTGAGGGTTGGCTCGTCCTCACCCGCGACGAGGACGACCGCCGTCTCGACCGCGCCCTGATCGATGCCACCGTGGGGAGCGACAGCTTTACCCTGTCCGAGGCCCGGGAAGCTCTGGCGCGGCAGGGCCTCAACATCGACGAGGACCGCTTGGAACGTTCGGCGAAGCGCTTGGAGCTTGCCTGGATCGTCGGCACCGACGCTTCGTCCTACACCTACAGCGTTCCGCTCTTCGTCGATCGGCTACGGTCGCGGCCAGGGCCGGCTTGAGTCGCGGCGGCTTCGCCGTTCAAACGCCGAGCGGCTCGGTTGCCTCGGTCAGCGCGTCGAAGTACTCCGCGTAGACGAAGAGCCGGTTGCGACGCTTCCCCGTGACCTCCCGCACGATCCCGGACCTGGAGAGCCGACTCAGATCCGTACTCTGGTCGGAGCCCTGGCGGTCCTCTCCGTCTTCCGGCCGGAGGCTTCCGGCTGGGAAAGGGCGTTGTGGTTCACCTCGGCGAACGGATGGCTGGAGGGAAAGCGTCCGGTCGATCTGCTCGACGCAGAGTCCGACGCCGTCGTCGAGGCCGCCAGGCGGGAGGCCGAGGAGCTCTTCTTCTAGCGGTCGCCTCGGTCAGTAGACGACACGGATCGAGCCTCCGAGACCGACGAGCCTTCGCTCTGCATTTCTGGTACCATGAAGCCATGGCCAGAGAAGACGACCATCCCCCTGCCGGTGGACGTACCCCAGTAGACTTACCCACGCTCCAGCGGTGGCTTGACGCCTGCGACCCCCGGGCGCCCATCGAGAATCCGTGGAAGGATCCACACTACTTCAACCTCGACCAGGTAGAAGTCGATGGTGAGCGCGTCGCTCTCCGGGGAGACGACCACATCGAGCGCCTCTACGAGGCCGTCACTCGCAGCGGGGAGCAATCGTGCCAACTCTTTTCCGGTTTCAGCGGCACCGGCAAGAGCACCGAATTGCGGCGTCTCACCGGCCTTCTCAACGACGACGGCTACTCGGTAGTCATGGTCGACGTCGAAGATTATCACGACCTCAACCATGAGCTGGACATCGGAGACTTTCTGATCCTGCTCGCCGCCGCTTTCGGCGAAGCGGTCTCGAAGCGGCTCGGTAAAGAAGTCTTGAAAGAGAATTACTGGAAACGTCTTCACGATTTCTTCGCGCAGGACGTCGAGCTGAAAGAGATCAAGCTGCCTGCCGGGGTCGTGGACCTCAAGGTGGGGCTACGTCACCAGGAGCCGTTTTGGCTCAAGGCACGGAATGCTCTTAGAGGCTCTCTGGGCAAGCTTCGAGACCACAGTCACAGTTATATCGAGAAGTGTGTAACATCGCTGAAAGAAGCGGACGATCCTTCGCGGGGCGTCGTCTTCATTCTAGACAGCCTTGAGAGGCTCACGTCCCCGACGGATTTTCGTGCGGTCACAGAGAGCGCCATTCGGGTCTTCACCCATTATTCAGCCTTCCTTCACCTTCCCGGTTGCCACGTGATCTATGCCATTCCGCCGTATGTGCAGCTGATCAGTCCCGGATTGAAGGATCGCTACGATCGGGCAAGTCTCGTCCTGCCGGCCATCAAGGTGTTGGAACGTGGTGAAATCTTGAAACCCTATTCACCAGGTGTCGACGCCTTGATCGAGCTTCTTGACAAGCGCATTCCTGTAGAGAAAATCTTCGGACCAAACCGTGAGATCCTTCAGAAGCTCGTCGTTTACTCCGGTGGTCATGTTCGAACCCTGATCACATTTATCCGCGAGATCCTCTTCCGGCTAAAGCACCTGCCGGTCTCGGAGGAGGAGGTCGAGCGGGTAGCTCAGCCTTTCCGAGAGAACGCGGGAGTGGCGATCTGGCGGGAGAGCGTCCCCCTCCTCGAACGTATCTTGCGCCAAGGGACGATTGAAGGTATCCGCGAGGAGGAATACCCTTTCCTCGCCCGTTTCATGGACAACTACGTCGTGCTTTGCTACCGCAACGGTGAAGGTTGGTACGAAGTCCATCCTCTTGCCCGCGACATCGTCCGCCGCCTCGCAGATGAGCAGAAGGCGGAGGAAAAGAGCGAGAAGTGAGGTGACACGTGGGGTCCGCGGCTCTCAGTGCCGAGGGTGAGGCCGCTTTACAGCACCTCGCCGACGTCTACAAGCTGAGCTCGGTCTTCGAGCCCTGCCTCCTGATCTCGCCTCACGGAAGGACTCTCGACACCATCCGTCGCCGTCTTGCCGAGAAGATCGGGCCGTTCGAACGCTGGGAACCCGAGGGAGACCTCCCGGAGCGTGTCCGGCGGCTCTCCGAAGACGTGGGGGAGGTCCAGGAGCGACCGGTCGTCTGGCTGCAGCAGAGGAAGTTCGACCGCGGCCCCTGGCAGAGGGCTCTCGCCTCGCTGAATTCGCGACGTGAATTCTATCGCTCGAAAGCTCCCTGGACGTGGGTGCTGGCAGGTCCTCCCGATCTCGTGCCGCTGATCCACGAGTATGCGATGCACGTCTTGACCGGTGTCGCGGTGCGGTTGAACGTCCTCACCGAAGCGACGACCCCTCTGCGCTGGCTCCACCTCTCGGACCTCCACTTCCGGGAGTCGGAGAGCTGGGATCGTCGGGCCGACCTTCAGGCCTTGCTGCGCCATGCAGAGGAGCTCAAGGAGCGTCGTCTGCGTCCGGACTTCCTTTTCGTCACGGGCGACGTCGCCTGGTCCGGCCGAGACGGCGAGTACGAGCAGGCGGAGCATTTTCTTCACAAGCTCACCAAAAGTCTGGAGCTGGAGCCAAAGGAGAGCCTTTTTCTGGTTCCTGGCAACCACGACGTCGACCGCCGCGCCGTCGGTGTTGCTGAAAACCTGATCTTGAGAGGCCTGAAGAATCAGGACGACGTCAGAAACGTCCAAGGTGACGCCCAGACCATGGAGCTTCTTGGTCGGCGGCTCAACTCCTTCTATTCCTTTACCCGTCGTCTGCTGGGACCTGCACGCGGCTGGCGGCCTCAACAACCCTGGCGTGTCGACGTCCGCGAGGTCCACGGTGTCGAGACGGCAATCTTGCAGCTCAACTCGGCTTGGGCCTCCGGATCCTCGCCAAGACCTCTCCTCGGTGAAGCGCAATTGCAGCAAGCCCTCGACGAGGCCTCCGGTGCCTCTTTGAAGGTCGCCCTCGTCCATCACTCGCCGAGTGACCTGATGGGGATCGACCGCGAACCTGTGGAGCGCTTGTTCCAGGGACCGGAAGGGGTTCATTTTCTACTTCGCGGACACCTTGACAGCAGCCGTAGCGCCGCGGTCCGTACTCCCGCCCTGATCGAATTGTCCGCGGGTGCCGCCTATCAAGGAGAGGTCAGCCACCTTGTAACTCACCTCTTGACCGAGGTCGATCCGGCAGCGGGTGGAGGTCGTGTCCATTTCTTTCGCTACAGCTCTCGAGGGCGCGGATTCTGGGCTCTCGACACAACAACCCATGGAGACGCGCCGACAGGTGTCCGGAGGTTTGAGCTACCGTCCGAGCTGCGGCGCATGGCCGGAGTGTCCGCGACGTCAGCCGTCACAGAGGATCGACGCGATCCCGTCGTGGCTCGTTACCGGGCCGCCGCGGCGGCGGTACACGGCTCCATGCGTTTCGTGGGATTCCCCGACCACCGCCCAAGACCGAACGTCTCCGTCCCGGAGCTCTTCGTCCAGCTGCGCCTGCGGCCGCGTCGAGGAAGAATGGACGGCACGGACAACTGGACCCTCCGGGATCTCCTCCGTCATCTAAGGGATGCGGAGGACGTAGCCCGCGTCGTGGTGCTGGGGAGCGCCGGCAGCGGCAAGACAACTTTATGCCGGTTCTTGGTGACGGTGCTCGCTGGCGAAGCGGTGCGCGACGAATGGGACATCGACGACGACATCCTACCCGTCTTCTTGCCCGTACGGGACTACATGCGTTACCGCAGAGGAACGGACGACCGTTCTTTCATCGGGTTTCTTGCCGAGCAGGCCAAGTCTCAGTTACAGGATTCGGTGAACGCGGAGCTCCTGGAACGGATGCTGGAGCGCGGCCGTTGCGTCTTTCTCTTCGACGGCCTTGACGAAGCCGGTTCGCCTGCCGAGCGAGAAGAGATCTGTGACCTCCTCGAGGCATTCTGCCGTGCTTATCCCCGAGTCTCGGTGCTGGCGACCAGCCGTTTCTTCGACGACTCTGAAGGAGGCGTCAGCGCATTCACCCACCTCGTGTTGAACCCCTTCGACGACGAGGACCTGCAAACGTTCATCCACCGTTGGTACAGCATCCAGGAGCCGGACGACCCGGTGTCCCGCGACCGCGGCGCCGCCAATCTTGGAGCGGCTCTCGCCGCGGCGCCATCGGTGCGCGAGCTGGCACGCCTGCCGTTGCTCGCGACACTCGTCGCGCTGGCTCATCGCTACGAAGCCCACCTTCCCGGAGAAAGGGCACGACTCTACGACCTTTGCGTCAAGACGCTCCTCGAGACGTGGCCTCTTGCCCGCGGAGTCGTGTTCAAAGAGCTCGACGCAGGAGTTCAGCGACTTTTGTTGGAACAGTTGGCCTATCATATGCTGTCGAAGCTGCAATATGGAGCTTCAGAAACCATCGTCGAAAAGACCGCGCTCGTCGACGTTTTTCTCGAGATGGCCCACGACCGGGTGGCGGACGCCGAGCCACAGCTTTTCGAGCGCTGGATCCTCTTCCTCGAGAACGCCGGCATCTTCCAGGAGAGAAGCCTGGACGCCTTCAGCTTCGCCGACCGTTCGATCTTGGAATATCTCGCCGCCCGCCGTTTGACGGATCAAGAAGACGGACCCGAGATCATCGCCGAAAAGAATCGAGATCCCGCGTGGCACGAGGTATGCCTCCTTTCGGTGGGTATACGGGCGACCGATCGATTCTTCCTCGATCGACTCTACCGGCTGCTCTCCGTGCAAGGTGGCTGGCCGTTCCTGCTCCGGTCCATGGCGGAAGAGGCTTCCTTCGACGAGTCGCTGCGAAGCGAGATTTTGAGCCACACGGCCAGAGGGCTCCTCGGCAAGTCGCCGGCCGCCTGGACGTCCAAGCAACAGGCTCTCGACAGGCTGCTGCTTTCCGTCCGGCATGGCGAGTGGTTGAAGGGCTGGATAAAGCGCGAGCTTTTGACCTCTCGCGGAGAAACTCTTCAAGCCGTCGTGGCCCTCTGCCTTCACCGGGAAGAGGACGTCCTGACGGTGTTACGCGCTCGACCTGACACCGCCGTAGCGGCGGCAGATCTTCTGGACTTCTGGCCCGCGAGATCCGTGGGACGTTGGGCCGCGAGCGCTCTCGACGGAGACACGTCCACAGAGTGGGTGTTCAACAAAGCCGCCGACGAGCTGGCGACGTGGCGTTCTCTGGTGGCCCTGACTTCGGTCGACAACCACCTTGCGGCGCCCCTGCTCTTGGGTCTCGTACGTTCTTCGGCTCACTGGGCCGCCCCGGCCCTCCGTCCCGGCCTGCCGTCGGTCCTCCGCGTGAATCCCGGTCAAGTCGAGGTCCATGTCGCACCCCGATGGCCGGGCACGGACACTGTGCCCGGAGTCTCCTTCGAAACGCCGCTGTCCGCCACCGCCGCGGCTCGATCCTTCACGGAGGGCTTCTTCTTTGACTTCACCCTCCTGTTCTCCGACCTGTTCACCAGGCCGACCGTTCGGGTTTCTGCTCTCGACTTCGCCCGCGGGCTCCGCTTGGACCTTCCCTCGGATTTCAACGAGAAGTTCGCCGACGTCCTCGCCAAAAATGTCGATCCTTCTTTTCATGAAGACGCCTTCTCCGTTTTCGTCCGAGACTTCGCTCGAGCCTTCTTCCAGAACTTCGCTCCAGATTCGCCTGTGGTGACCCGGCTTTATCGATCGTCGGCTTTGGGGCCTCCCGACGAGAGTCCACCTCGCGGAGAGCTGGACATGCTCCAACGAGCCTTGACCGAGGAAGACGAGAGAGCGGCGCAATCCTGGATCGGGGCGGCGATCCGACGTCTGGCGACGGAGGCCTGGACCGCGCTTCTTCTGACGAACGTCCGGCAACCGCTCGAGGAACGCGTCGCCTTCGTCCACCATCGCGTCCGTAACGCCTGGCTTCTCAACGTCTGGCCGGCTGTCGACGCAAGGCTCTCCGGTCCAGGGGCGTCCGAGGCCCTGGCGCTCTATCTCGCCCTGGGCTGGACCCAGGCGACGACCACCGGGCAATGGCCGGCGACCGAGCAATGGAGCGCGATCCTCAGGGGCCGGCCGCCCGCCCACTGGTTACCGCGGTCCCAGTGGCATCTGTGCTGGCTCCTTCATGATCCCGAGGATCGCGACCACAGGACGGGCCTGGCCGAGGCCCTCGCGGAAGGATCGGCCGACGCGCTTCATGCGGGAGTGGCGGCGGGGCTCCAGAGGCTTTTCGGCGACACGCCCAAGCCGACGACCCCGCTCGCCCGGCAAGAAGCGCCGAAGACGAAGCCACCTGGAAAGGCCCGGCCGATTCGTTGGTTGCATCTCTGCGACCTCCACCTCGGCTCTCAAGGTCAGGAGCTCTGGTGGCAAATCCGGGAGGAGCTCCGGGAATCCGTCACTGCGACGGCCCGCCGGATCGGTCCGCCGGACCTCGTCTTCTTCACCGGTGACTTGAGCAACACCGGCTCCTCCGACGAGCTCGCTCTGATCGACGACTTTCTCGAAACGCTCCTCGGTTGGCTGCGTGAGGCGACCGGGGACGAAGGAGATCCTCTGGTCGTCCCGGTACCGGGAAACCACGACCTCGCGCGTCCCAGCGGTTCCGCGGCCTTTCCCTACCGGATTCTCGACCACTACTTCGAAGGCGCCGAGAACGAGGACGTCCGCGTCCTCGATCGGATGCTCTGGCGCGAGAGGGACGCGTCGTTTCTCCAACCGCTCTTCACCGGCTACAGCGAGTGGTTCGAACGCCGTGTCCGTCCCGACCTCGAACGGCGGGCGGCATTACACGTCTCCCACTTCCCCGGCGACTTCACCGTCGAGCTCGATGTCGAAGGGATCTTTCCCCTGACGATCGTCGGCCTCAACTCGACCTGGCTCCAGTACCGCGGAGGATCCTTCGAGGGAAGCCTCATGGTGCCCGCCTCGCAGTTCCAGGCGGCCTTGCCGGCCGGCGAATCACCCCTGGACGTCTTCCGACGCTCCAAACAGTCGCTCCTCCTGATGCACCATCCCCCGTCCTGGCTCTCCGGAGCCGGACGCAGGACATTCCACGAGTCCATCTATACTCCCGACCGCTTTGCCCTGTGCCTCCACGGTCACCTCCACGAGGGTCGGACGGAGTCGGTGGCCGTTTCCGGCGGCAAGCTCCGCTACTACTTTCAAGGAGCGTCGCTCTTCGGGCTCGAGCACTACGGGACGGCCCGAGAAGAACGGGCCGTCGGCTTCTCCTGGGGAACCCTGACGGCCGACGGTACCGTGCGGGTCTGGCCGCTTCGCCGGGTCGTGCGTGGCGACGGGAGCGGCGCTTTTGTCCATGACACGGCGTTTCCAGAAGATCCGGACGGCGTCCGGATCCGGCCTCTGGGATCCCAAGAGCCGACCGTCAGGGATGCGGAGCCCGACTTGCGCTCCTACCTCGAAGACGTCCTCGCTCTGACGGACTACGTCAAGGTCACCGGCATCTCGACGTCCGGCGACGTCAAAAGCGCGCTGCGTTATCCCATCGAGCACCTCTACACGCCTCTGCGGAGTGGAGCCTTCTCGGGGACAAGGCCGGAGAAGAGCAACAGGCCTGAGCCGCTGCAAGAGATCCTGACCCGCACTGACCGGCTGCTCATCGAAGGCCGGCCGGGAGCCGGCAAGACGACCTTCCTGCGCTTCGTCGCCACGATGCTGGCGCGCGACGCCCTCGGCATCCCTCTGGAAGGAGGCGGTGAGAGCTGGTGCCGGCGCTACCTCAGCCTTGAGCTCGGCGGAAAAAGGATACCCGTCCTGATCCGTCTGGCGGATCTGGCCGCGGACCTTCGAGAGGAAGGCGCGACAAAACGTCTGGACGACCGCCGCCGCATCCTCGACTTCCTCGCCGGCTGGTGCGAAGCCAACGAGCACGACATCAGCCGCGAGCAGTGGCGGAAGATCCTCGAAGGAGGCGACGCCTACCTGCTCATCGACGGCCTCGACGAAGTTGCCGACGAGCCGCTACGCGAGCGTCTCTTCAATGTCTTTCGCGACGCCAGCCGAGAGTGGCCGGGCCCGATCGTCGTCACGAGCCGCCCGATTCGTACGGCCGAGATGGTGGAGATGGGATTTAAGGTCGCGTCGATCGAGCCCTTCGGCGAGTCGGAAATCCGCACCTTCCTCGACCGGTGGGTCGGAGCGCTCCACGCTTCGCCGCTCCCCAGACAGCTCGGAGCCGAGGCCGAGCGATATCGGACCGAGATCGTCGCCGCGATCCTCGGCCGACCCCGGATACGGCACCTGGCGACCAATCCGGTGATGCTGACCTGTCTTTGCGTGGTCCACTGGCACGAGGGACGCCTTCCCGAAGCGCGCTCGCTTGTCTACCGGGCTGTCCTACGATGGCTGGTCGCTTCCCGGAGGGACCTCCGCGAAGCGGAGGGCTTCACGGATTTCTTCGCCTGGCGAGCCTTTGCGCGGCTTGCTCTGGCCATGGCGAAAGCAGGACGCACCCTCCTCGACCTCGGAGATGCTGCCGCCGCCGTGGACGAGATCATGCGCCGTGACTTCCCCGACCTGGCCCCCGAGGACCGGCGCCGGCAAGCACGGCATTGGCTGCGCTTCGAGGGCTTGGGAAGCGGTGTCGTCGAGGAAGTGGCGGGAGGACGCGTCCGTTTCTGGCACCTGACTTTTCAGGAGTACCTGACCGCCCTGCAACTCGCCTGGCTGGGCGACGGCGAAGGCACCGACAAGGACTGGTGGCCGACGATTTCGGAGAAGCTCGACGACGTCCAATGGCGGGAGGTCGTCGAGCTTCTACCCGGGTGCCTGCTCGAGGAAGGCGGCGCGGGCCGGGTCGACCGTCTTCTCGAACGTGTGCTCCACCTTGAAGAAAAGAATCTGGAATCGGCCGCCCGAGTCACGGGCATCGTCGGGCGGCTGCTGGAGACGCTCCATGCGTATCAGTACCAACCCGAGGCCAAAGTCAGGGAGGCGTACTCGTCGGCCCTGGAGGCGGCCATGGCGATCTTTACCCGCGAGGGCGCGGCTCAAGTCTCGTTACAAGACCGAATGGCCACCGCTGAAGCTCTGGGCCGAGGCGACGATCCACGGCTCCGGCCGGAAGAAGACAACTTCCTCCAGGTACCGGGGATCGCCGTGCGGCTCGGCAAGTATCCCGTTACCGTCGAAGAGTATCAGCGCTTTCTCGACTCAAGAGGATACCAGGATGAACGATTGTGGGACGCGGATGGATGGAGCACCAAGAGTCAAGAAGGCTGGGAGGCTCCCCGGGACTGGGAAGAGAAGATCTTGACTCCAAATCGGCCGGTCGTCGGTGTCTCCTGGTACGAGTCGAGGGCGTACTGCCGGTGGCTGAGCCGACAACGCCAGGAGGAGATACGGTTGCCGACGTCCACGGAATGGGAGAAGGCCGCGACGCCCAACGAGGGGCGATACCCCTGGGGCAAGGAAGAGCCCGACGACAAACGTGCCAACTACGGCTGGAGCGTCAAGCAGCCGACCCCGGTAGGCATCTACCCGGCGGGCGACGGACCCTACGGTCATAGCGACCTGGCGGGAAACGTCTGGGAATGGTGCGCGGACAACGACGGCACCGGCTTCCGGGCGCTCCGGGGCGGTAGCTGGCACGATCCTCCCGAGTACCTGCGATACTCCTATCGCGGCCGCGGCGACGCCTCCTACCGCGGCGACGACACCGGCTTTCGCCTGGCCGGCAGGGCTTGACGGCCGGACCTCAGGTATTGTCCAGGATCCAGTCGGTGAACATCGGGATCATCACGCTCGGCCGACCGTCGCGGTCGACGACGAAATCCTCCTTCTTCAAGGATCGAACGAGCCTCCGGGCGTCCTCGCCGACATCCTCGCTGGCCGCCAAGCTCCGCAGGACCCGTCTCTCCTCCTCGGTGCGCTCGCGCCAGAGATCGTGGAAAAGCGGCGTTTCGTCGAGCGCGTCGTCGATCGCAGCCTTGATGTCGTCGGACGTGGCCTCGAACTGTTTCCGTTCGTTCAGATGCCGGCAGAGGACATCGCACACCAGTTGCACCAGGTAAGGGTGACCGTACGTCGCTTCGACGATACGCTCGACGCCGCCGGGAGGGTAGATGTCCGGAAAGCCTTCCTCCGGCCGGCGGATGAGCGCTTCCGCGTCGGTGGGGCTCAAGGGACGCAGCTGCCGAGGCTGGACGTTGATCAGCCGGTCGACCCAGTCCGGACCCAGGCGCGGCAACGGGTAGGCTGTCGCGAGCAGGAACCGGATCCGCAGGAGCGTGTCGCCCGCGGCACGGAGGAAGTCGAGGAAGTTGGCCGTGGTCCAGCCTTCCCGGATGCCGTCCTGAAGGCGTTCGACCTCGTCGATCGTGACCAGCAGCCGCCGGTTGGCCTCCTGTAAGTCCGCCTCGACGTCCCGGAGCCAGGCCAGAGTGTCGCCCCAGGCGGCGCCGCAGGGCAACGCCTGTACGCCGGGCCAGGCCCTCGCCACCTCTTCGGCGATCCAGCAATGCGGCACGTCCCGATGCGGCGAGCCCGACAGCTCCTGGAAGTTCAAAGAAACGACCTCGGTGCCGGTGCCGAGCAGGACCGGTAGCATGTTGATCAGCGACGACTTGCCCATGCGGCGCTGACCGACGATGAGGATCGAGCCGCGGCGCTCTCCCAGGAGGTCGTCGCTGAGGATCCCGACCAGGTCGCTGCGGCCCCGGAAGAGGTCGCGGTCGCTCGGCTGGAGGACCGGACCGGCCACGAAGGGGATCGGAACCTGCGGATTCTCCGCCTCCTCGCGGAGCACCGCGGCCTTCGTCTCTTTCACCGCCTCGCGCCAGCGCCGCAGGGCCGGGAGGAGGTAGCGTCCCTGGGGCCTGGGATCGCTGCGGACGTCTTCTTCCGCCTTGCTCAGGGTTTCCGCGGCGCGGTCGAGAACCCGCCGCCGATGGCGGTGGTTGCGGCCCTTCTCCGCGGCAAGTAGGTCCTCCGCCGCGGATTGGAAAGGACGCAGAAGATAGCGGACCTGACCCTCGGCTCCGTCGAGGAACGGCAGGTCGAGCTCCGCCGTCCGAGCGTAGTAGCGCTCCCGGGCGGCGCGCTCGAGTTGCCGCGCCTGGAGCTTGTAGAGTGCGGCATAGGCCGTCTTTTTCTGGGCCGGCGACCTCACGGCTTCGTCGATCAGATGCTGTGCCAGCTCTTCGTCCTCGCCGGCCACGCCTGTGACGAACCTGCCAAGGTAGGGAAGCCTGAAGGCGATCAGGTCATGCCGGCGGAAAGGAAGGAAGCCTGACAGCTTCGAGTAGGACACCTTCGAGAGACGCGGCGCCAGAACGGCACACGTCATCCATAGAGCTTCCACGAGATAAACCGGCAGCCGGAAGTAGGTCAGCAAGAAAACGAAAAGGAAAGAAAAACCCGCGTAGACGTTCTCGCGAAGGCTCTCGCCGCCACCGAAGAGAATACCGAAGACGACACCGATCGCGAGGCTGCCGAAGACGCTCACGATGACGACGTTGACGTGCTCGACAAAGCCGATGACGACACCGAAGACAGCGCCGACGACGAGGCCGAAGACAGCGCCGAAAACCGCACCGCCGGCGACTCCCGGCGCAATCCCCCCGGTAAGGCCGAAGGCGACACCTCCGGCAAGCCCCAAAACCACGCCGAAGACGACACCTCCCACGACGTCGAAAAAAATCGCCAGCCCCACACCGAACACCACGCCGAACACCACGCCGAACACCACACCGCCCCAGTCGACCTGGAAGCCGGCCACCCGCAGCAAGGCCCCTAGCGCCAGAGTCGATGCCGGCATCGCAGCGAAGAGAAGCGCGGCAAATCGACCGACCAGCCGCCGCGTGTCGCGACCGTCCCTGCGCCAACGGCGATACAGGCTCCGCAGCGAAGCGTCCCGTCCAACCTCCCAGCCCCACTCCGCGAGCAACGAGCGCAACTGAAAGGGCTGCATGAAAAGCAGCCAGGTGAATCTCCAGAATGTCGGTATCGGAGAGGAGGTGACGGAGTTTTTCATCTTAGCTGTCCTGCACGAAGTCCCGCCATGCAGCCCCGGGCAGCACGAACTGTCCGGCGCTCTCGGTCAAGAGCCCTTGAGGCTTGAGACGTTGAGCGCACCGCCGAAGGCGATCGGTGAGCTCGGCCCGGGCCAATCCTGGAACACACCGTTTGAGGAGCTTCCGATCCTCGGCGCCAAGATGCCGCCACCAACCGTCGAAGACCGATCGCATCTCGTCGGAAAAGGCGTCACAGGAGGCTTCAGGGTCCGAGGGATCCCTCTGCAGCGAATCCCCGAGCCATTGCAGGCCGTAGGCGAAGCCGCCGGCCTCCCTCAGCGTCATCTCGGCGAGCTTCTTGTCCAGCCTGCCGACCAGGTCGCGAGCGGCGTCCTCCTCCAGCTGTCCTGCCCAGACGACGCGGCCGTCGTTGAGAAACCGTGAAGCGAGGCCGGAGTCGAGGAAGAGCTGCCGGATGTCGCGAAAGGACGCCGAGACCCACACCAGCCTGAGATCCTGGCAAAAGGTTCGCAGGGCACCGAGGAAATCCAGGTCGAAGCCGTGGCGAGGCTGGGTGAGAACCGACGCTTCATCGACCAGGAGGACCAGCGGGAGCAACTCGTCCAACACGCGGGCGGCCGCCGAAGAGCCGCCGCCAGCGCTCCTCAGGGCTTGCTCGGCCGCGGCTCGACGGCCCCGCTCGTCGGCGACGGCGAGCACCAGGTCCGCTGGCGACTGCCCCGCCAGGCCCTGGGCGTTGATCGACACCACCGGCCGCGTCTGCCATTGTGGCCCGTGGCGCTCGATCCATTTCAAGAGCGACGTCTTGCCCATGCGCTGACCGCCGAGGATCTGCACTGACTGACCGCCTTCGAGGAAGTCGCGCAGCCGTTCGCGCTGCGCCCGGAAACCGAAGAGATCCTCGTCGCGCTCGATCGGCTGACCGACGACGAAGGGCGAGGACGAACGCTTCCGCTTCCGGAGAGTGGCCGTCCTCGCGGCGGAGTCGACGAGGGACGAATTCCGGGGCGCCGGGGTGGAATCGCCTTCCGCCAGCATCTGGCTCAGCTCGTCGAGGTCGGCTTCCGTCATCCTGAGCTCTACTTGCAGGCTTCGGATCTCCTCGCCGAGCTCGCCGGCAGACGCAAACCGATCCTCCGGACGCTTGGCGAGCGCCTTCAGGACCACTTCCCGTAACCTCTGCGGGATCCGCCCTTTGGGATCGGTGACCTCGAAGCCAAGCGGCGGTAGCTTAAGGTGCCCGGTCATGATCTGGGTCGCCTCCTCGCCGCGAATCGGGAACCTTCCTGTCAGGAGCTCGTAGAGGACGATTCCGAACGAGTAGAGGTCGCTCCGCGCCTCGACGCTTCCGGGACCGAATTGCTCCGGCGAGGCGTAGCGCACCTTGCCGAGAAAGACTCCGGCCTCGGTGGCCGCGCCGGCACGGCCGTAGTGCTTGGCGATCCCCAGGTCGATGAGCTTGACGAGGGGCAAGCCGTCGGTGCCTCTCGTCAGCATAAAGTTGTCGGGCGAAACGTCGCGGTGGACGATCCGGTTCTCGTGGAGATGGGCCAGGGCCGCCAGGCACTGCCGGGCGAGCTCCAATACCAGCGGCAGGGAGAGCCGCCGCTCCCGGGCGATCAGGTGGCGCAGATCGACACCCTGGATGTGCTCCATCTCGAGGACGCCGTGCCCCTCGTCGTCGATGCTGAAGTCGTGGATCCGGACGACGTTCGGATGATGGAGCCCGGCGGCGGCGCGGGCCTCGTTCTCGAAGCGGGCACGGAACTCGGAGTCGCCGCGATGCTCGGCACGGAGCACCTTGACCACACGGATCACGTCGAGAGGACGGTGCCGGACCCGGTAGATCGTCCCCATGCCGCCCCGCTTGATCTCGGCGAGGACCTCATATTTTTCCGTAAGGCGCTGGGCCAGTGAATCCGACACGTCCAAATCCTCACGCCAAGAGGGCTATTGCGAATCCTCGTGCTCTCTCTCGGCGGCGCCCGCTTCCGCTTCCGGCACCGAGGCGACCACCACCCGGTCACGCCCTCCTTGCTTGGCTTGCCGAAGCGCGCCGTCCGCGGCGTTGCGAACCTCGTCCCAGTCGACTCCGTTCTCAGGAAACGCGGCGACGCCGAAGGACATGCTGATCCTTCCCAGGTCTTCTCCGTCCGTGGTCTTTGGGCTGAGCAGCTTGACCTTGTCCTTCAACTGGCTCGCGCGATGGCTGACGACTTCGAGCGAAGCGTCGGGCATGATGACCAGAAACTCTTCGCCGCCATAGCGGCAGACGACGTCGACGTGCTTCCTGGACTGCGACTGGAGGAGCTCACCGATATCGCGCAGAACCTGGTCGCCGATGTCGTGACCGTGCTTCTTGTTGAGCTCTCCGAAGTGGTCGACGTCCATGAACATCGCTCCGAACCGGCGATCCTCGGCGACGAAGCCTTCGAGCTTGCGCTCGAGCTGCTTTCCCCAGCTACGCCGGTCGAGGAGCCCGGTGAGCTCGTCGCGGTACATCTGCTCGATCTTCCCAAGGTGGGCCAGCGCGGCGGCGATCTCGTGGGCTACGGCGACCGCCAGCTTGCGCGAAGCACGCGGGATCTTCTTCTCCTCCGGGTCGCGGCTCATCAGGTGCAGGACGCCGTAGGTCTTCCCGTGAGCCTTGAGCGCGACACAGAGATAGCTGCCGCTCCTTTCGTTCAGGTGCGCGCAGACCAACCCTCCGTCGTCGACGACGTGGATCTCGGTCTTCTCCTTGCGCAACGCATAGCAGTCGCTTCTCTCATACCTACGGTCCTCGTGCCGCGAGCCGGCCCACTCGTGGACGACGAGCAGACGCTCGGCGTCCGCCAGCACGAGAAGCGCGCCCTTCATGCCTGGAAAGAGCCTCAGGACGGCCGCCTCGACGATTCGGTAGGCTTCCTCGCGGTCGACGCTGGTCTGGAGGAGGTTCGAGAGCTCGTTCAAGTCGACCGGCTGGGCTTCTTGCTCCTGCGGTGGCTTGCTTCTTCTCTTCTCGTAGAGTTGCAGGCCAAGAGCCAGGAGCGTCGAGACGAGGAGCCCTGCCAGCAGGACCCTCCCCCAACGCCAGAGCCATCCCCCCACGCGCCGCGGCTCGGAGGTCCACCGGTGCTCCGGACGCTCGGATTCGGCGACGAGGCGAAGGTCGACCCCGGAGTCGAGGTCGACTTCGTCGGGGACGTCGATCGACAGCGTCGCGGTCTTGCCGGCGTCGATCGAAGGGATCGGCTCCGACACGGCCACCGCGCCCGCGAGCTCCGCGACGATCCACGTCCTGGAGAGCCGCTGGTTGCCGGCGTTTCGGATGTTCAGCTCCAGGGACCTCTTCCGCGACAGCTTCACCCGGTCCCAGGCAAGCGACGCGGTCGGGGCGGAAACCTCGACGGGATCGAAGGCTCCGAGACGGCCGGAAGCGCTGACCATCTCAAGCTCCAGAGGAGCCTTCTGGTCCTGTGGATTTTCATAGGAGGTGTGAACCGAGATGCGGCACTCGAAATCGGCCTCGTGGCCTGGCTCCAGGCGGGTGACGGCGGGAGGCGGATGAAAGACCAGCGGATCGCCGGACGCCTGGGCCGTACGCCGTACACCGACCCAGAAGATCGGTCCCGAACCGACGTTTCGCACCTTCACAGCGAACGAGGTCACCTCGCCGTCGACGACTTCTACACGCTCCGGAGGCGGCTCGATCTCCACCTGCGGCTCCCCACGGCTTGGCGGAAGAAACGGCGACAGCGAGCCCTGAGGATCTTGTTGCACGAGAAGGGTGCCGTCGTCATGGCGCCAACAGCGATCCCGCACGTCGCAGGCGATCCAGGTCCGCCGGTCGGAGGCGCCCCCCACGAGCCTGTGGGTCAACTCCCAGGCGCTCCCACGTCGCGACTGAATGCGAACGATCCTCTCGCCGAGATTCACCGAGGCCAGGAGGCTTCCGTCCGGGCTCAGGGCGACGGCCGACGGCCGCTCCGGCAGCCGGCGGATCTGCCGCGACGTGCCGGCCGCCGGGTTCCACGCGTGGATCGTCCGATCCAGCAGAAGGACCCAGATCTCGCCGGCGGAAGGGAAAGCCAGGCTCAGGACCGGAACCGACTTGTCGAGCGGGACGCCGATCTCTTTGGGCTCTTCCGGATCCTCCACGTTCCAGCGACGTACCCGTCCGGCTCGGGACCCTACGGCGAGCGTCTTGCCGTCAGGGCTGAAGACGAGAGCCGAGATGACGTCCCTGTCGGTCTTCACAGGCGGATGCTGCTTGTTGCTTTCCAGGTCCCAGACGATAAAGCTCCGATCCTCGGAGCCGGAGGCCAGCACCTTGGCGTCCGGCCGAAAGGCCAGTGCGAGCACCGAGCCGCCGTGGGCCGGAGTCGACGAGAGGATCTGTCCCTTTTTCCAGATCTCCACCGTCCCCTCCTGATACCCGGCAGCCACCATCGCCTCGGCGCCTGCCGCCAGAGCCATCAGCCTCTTGTCGCCTTCGAGGGGAAGGTGCCCCGGGGCTTTGGAGAGCCCGGCATCTGTACCCAAGGCCCAGGTACGAACGACTTCGCCCGCTGCGACGGCCAGGGTGGCGCCGTCGCGGTCGAAGGCGAGAGCTTCGACCCGGCTCGCATGGCCCCCGAGGCGCAGCGCTTCTCTCTGCGTCGTCATCGCCCAGATCCGAGTGGTCCCGTCCGCGGATCCCGAAGCGAGTAGGTGGCCGCGGGGGCTCAACGCGACGGTGTGGACGGCATCCTCGTGGCCGAGCAGGGGTGTCTCGTCGAAGTCCTGGTGCCGGCTCAAGCGCCAGATCCTGACCGTCTGGTCCTTGGAGCCCGAGACGAGCGTCTCGCCGTCGGCGCTCCAGGCGACGGCGAGCACAGAGTCCTGGTGACCGTCGAAGCGCCGCACCTGCTCCCCGGTCTCGACGTTCCAGACGCGGACGGTGTCGTCGGACGACGCGGAGGCCAGGAGGGTGCCGTCGCCGCTCCAGGCGATGTCGTTGACCCTTTGCTCGTGTCCCACGAGGGGACGTATCAGCGAGCCGTCGCGGCCGTTCCAGATCCAGATCGTACCGTCCCAGGAGCCCGACGCCAGGAGGTCTCTGGCGTTCCAGGCCAGGGCAGAGACCCGGTCCTGGTGAGCTCCGGAAAGGGCGAAGGCCTCCGAGCCGCTCTCCATGTCCCACACCTGGACCGCGCCGCTTCGCAGGCCCGTCGCCAGGAGCCTTCCGTCGAAGCTCCAGGCCGCGGTCCAGCCACGGAGCTGAACCGGCTCGCTCCTCCCCTCCTCCAGGTCCCAGACGCGGACGATCCCGTCGTCGTAGGCGGCCGCCAGCTTCTTGCCTTCGGGGTGGAAGACGACGGAACGGACCTTCAGCTCCCGGAAGCTCGTGCCGCGCAGACGCGCCGTCTCCTTGCCGCTCGCGACGTCCCAGAGGTGGACGACGCCGTCGCCCGAGCCGGTGGCTAGCCGCTGTCCGTCCGGCGCCCAGTCGACGGTGTAGACAGCGCTATCCCAGGTGACAGCTCGGAGGAGGTCACCGCTGACGTCGAGCGTCTCGCCTTCTGGGATGAGGGGCTCATCCACACCCGAGGCCATCAGGGCCGTGCCTGTCACGACGAGGGCCGCCACGAAGGCACATAGACATAGGAGAATCTTGGACTTCACGGAGGGTAGTCTACACCACTCAGGGAGCCGCCAGGATCGGGTCACCCATAACTTGGGCAGGATTAGCATCGCCTCGACGTCCTGCCTTTGGTCTTCGGGTTGGCTGCTGGGGGTGTACCGACAATCTCGAAAGGGCGGCAGGCTCCTCAATCTGGAACTCGCCATCGATCGCTCCCCGAAAGCGCGCGACGGCATCGGTGTTGAGATCCCGAGCATCGGCGTTGAGATCCCGACGGCTGCCGGGGAGGACGGGCTACACCCCCGGTGGCGCACCTAGTCTCCTCAAGGCAATCCTGGCGGACTGGCGAACTTTGAGATCCTTGTCGGAGCGACACGCCCTCTGCAGATCTGATACCGCTTCCTCTACACCTAGCCCTCCCAGGGCTTTCGCGGCAAGCTCGCGAACGTCGGCATCCTCGTCGGAGTGCAAGGCTTTCCGGAGGTCTGGTACCGCCTCTTTCACCCTCAGCTTTCTGAGGGCGTTGATGATAGATCGCCGGACGCCCGCGTCCTCGTCGCAGCGAAAGACTTTGAGTAACTCCGGCACCTTTTCCTTCGCCCTGAGGGCCACAAGTCCCTTGATGGCATCTTTACGAGTCTCCTCCGGTAAATCGGAATCCCCGATAGTCCCAAGAAAGCGGTCGATCGCCTCCGGCCGGCGATCTTGCTCCAGTTCTTCGAGGATCAGATTCATTCGTTCCCTCAGCTTCTCTAGTACCGATTCGGGGACCGACACCCCAAAACCGACGCAGCAATCATAGGTTGCCGACAGGAATCCGGCAATGGTTTTTGGATCTTCGATTTTCTCCGCCGTCTCGAAAAATTCCTTCCACTGGTCTTCTTCGCGGCCCCGAGTCTCGACGAACCAGAGTCCAGCCAGGTACTCGGCCAGCGGATCCAAAGAGAATCGCACGTGAGTCTGCGAGGGAGGTTGCCTTCGAAGGATCCGGAGGTCGTGCTCCAGGAATCGCAGAATATCTCCTTTTTCGGTAAGGAGCTCCTCCAACCTGTCGAGGTGAGCTTCCCCGGGTCGGTAGGTGTCCTTAACACACTCCCACGCCACTTTCTTCGCCACCTCATGGACATGCCGATTTTCAAAGCGTTCCCCGTGTTTCTGGTTCAATTTGTCCAGATATTTCAGGATCAGGGCCGGTATGGACTTGGGAAGGTCGCCGAGTTGTCCTTGAGTGCGTTTCTCTGAGATCATTTGGTCGGCGAAGAGCTTCGCCAGGAGTGTCGTCGTACTGGGCTCACGGACGATGCGAGCGAGCTGCGTACAGGCTTCGTCAAATTCCGAATCTGTGAAATCTACCGGTTTATTATTCTGTTTTAGGTCCTCTTCTCTCTTCTGTTTCAGGTATTCGCCGATGAAGAATTTGAGGTCTCTCACCTCGACACGAAGCGGGTGAAGTTTTATGGTTGCGCAACCAAATTTCTCCTTGTGCCGAGACGTCACGGCCAGAGCACGGGCGGGGAAGTCAGGGCGCTCCGGTCGGAATCCGCTCCGTGTGGTGTCGCGCATCTCGGAGAGTCCATCGACAATCACCAGGAGTCGACGCTTCTTGAGCAACGACCTTAGAAGGTCTGCGGGAATCGACTCACCCACGGATCTTTCGAGTTGGCCGTGGATGACATCCTCCAGGGCCTTCTCGATGCTTTTTTCCGCCACCTCGAAACCGGTCTCGATTAGAATGGGAAGCATCGCGTGTCTCTGAAGTTTCTTGTCCAGGCCCCAGTCCGCGATCTGACAGGCGAGACTGGTCTTGCCGGCCCCTCCTTCGCCCCAGATCAGGCAAACTCGCTGCCCGAGCTCTTCGTAGAGATCCTCAGACTGGAGCTTCTCTACATCCTTCGAGGAGTACGATCCGATGCGCACTGACTGCTTCACGTACACTCGTCGATCCTCAACGGTGTCAAGTCTCCAGAATTCCTTGCGGACTTTCTCGACGCGGTCCGCGATCCAGGCGTCAAGGACTTCTTCCCCATGGTAGAGACCGAGCGTGAGGAGGGGCCGTAGCTCGAGTTCCGTCTCTCCATATCCTTGTATCTTGAGCTTGTAATTCAGGACGGGTCTTAGGAGATCATGCCACTTCAGGATACAAAGAGGTTGCAGCCAGTAGCAGAGAAGAACGGTAATCACGTAGAGAGAGATGCAGAGAAAGATGAGTATCTTCTCTATGTTGTCTAGGATCCACTTCTCAAGATGCGGCTGGGCCTCGAGTTGGACAAGCGCCTCCTTTGCTGCGGCTTGAACGCCTGGATGAGAATCCTTGGCAAGAGCCTCCTTAAGCTCAGGTATCGCCTCTTTCGCCTCCATGTGGCCCAACGCATAGGCGGCGTATTGACGAATGCTCGGAACTTCGAATTGAAGGGCCCACAGCAGATCTGGCACCGCCTCCTTCGCATCCAGCCTAACCAACGCTTCGAGTGCGGGCCTGCGAACGATGTCCACGTCTGAGCTAAAAGCCTGCCGTAGATATGGCATTGCTACTTTCTCATTGAGCTCACCCAAGGCTTTGGCGGCGGCATGGCGCACTTCGGGGTACAAATCGGAGCGTAGAGCCCTCAGCAGGTCCGGTAGCGCTTCTCTCGCGCCGATTTCACCCAGAACAGAGGCAGCGCGAGCTCGGAAATACTTCTCCTCTCGCAAGCGCAGATCTTGCCGCTGTTTTTGGATTGTTGCATCTCTTTCCTCCTGGCTTTCCTCCTGGCTGTAGCTCAACAGAGCACTGAAGCTCAACAGAGCACAGACGACAAGAAGCACGGCGAGAAGGTACCGGGGCCGAAACATCATCGGCCGATCATAGACCATTTTGGCGGGCTTGCGGCCCAGGAAGTCGCTGAGGAGGTAGCCCACATCGACGTTGCCGAGGGCCTAGTAGTCGCCCGCCAGGACGACCGGTGCCGTCTACCCCGGTGGTCCGCGTCGCTGTCGATGGTGTCGCCGGCACTCTGGTCCTGGGCAGACCGTTGTCGGGCGACAGCGCGGTGAAGCGCACCGAGTTGGTCTCGTGGAAGAGGAGGAGAGCATCCACGCCTCAGCCCCCTGGCCGAGCCCCACCTCGGTATACTGCTGATGGCCCTACGCCAAAGGCCGTAGTCTACAACTCTAGCAAGTGGGGGGAAGCTGGCTGCGCCGCGCTGTCGACGTTGCTGCGCGAAAGAACTCGGCTGAAGAGGCGACCTCGCTGCGAGGACTCAGAGCGGTGGGTGACGGCGTACAGACCACCACCCACGAATCACAGCCCTGCATTCTGCCGAGCAAGTCACCGGCGGCGGCCGGCTCATTCGCCGAGCGGAGAACCTCCCGGGTCGGTCACCCAGAACTTGGGCAGGATCTGCATCGCCTCGACCTCCTGCTCTCGGGTGCCGGGGTGGACCGAAGACCTCTCGAACAGCAGGGCCGATGTCGGGGTGAAGAGCACCGTGAGGTGAGGGGCCTGGGTCGGCAAGCGGACGGTGCCGAGATCATCGACGGCCCAGCTTTTCGGCGCCGGCCGTAGCTTGGTCATCGTCCATCGGGTCCCACCGTTCTCCGGCTGACGGTGCAGCAGGTAGAGGAAGCCGCGATCCGCATACAGACCCGCCGGCATCGACAGGCTCTCGATCCTGTCGAAGACCTCAGCGGTCGGTCTGTCGGCGTCGATCTGGGGAAGAGGCTCACTACCGCCTGGCAGCCCATCCAGGTAAACCGGCGTCCCACCCTGCTCTACGTCGTAGAACTTGAGAGCAGGATGCACTCCCATCTCCATGTAGTAGACCTCGGAACCGAGCGCCACGAAGTAAGGAGAGCCCAAGGTGTAGTACTCGGCCTCCTGGAAGGTCTCGACGAGATCGGCGCGTGGAAACCCCGCCCGGCTTCCCGGAGACCTGAGCTTGTAGGTGAAGAAGCCGAACTTGTACGGCCATGCACTCGTCGTGCCTGAGCCGTCGTCGAGAACGCCATAGGAGAAGATCCGATCCCCGGCGACGATCCAGCTGTAGAACGCAACGATGGCGTCCTCGAACTCCCCCCGGGGCGGTGACGACCCTCCCCGTTGCTTGGGTTTGAGGAGTGACGTCGCCCCTCTTCTGGCGAGGTCGCGGCCAAACCAGTGAAACTCCTGGGGCATGCCGACCTGGTCCAGGACCATCTGGAGAAAGCCGTTGCCAGACTCCGCGACGTAGGCCGGCCGCAACTCGGTCGCGGAAGGACCTTTCCTCGGCAAGCCGGCTCCGGACAGCTCGACCTCCACAACGCGTTGGCCGACGTAGTCGGTGAGGACGACCATCGAGCGTTCCTCTACCCAGATCGCCGATCGAATCCAGGACAGGCCCAGATCGTCCAGGGGGATCGTCCGTAGACCTTGCTCTGCAACCGCGCCAGTGCTAACTGTCGCGAGGACCAACCAGAAAACGAGACAGGGCTTGGTTTTCAACATTATTCCTATACTCCCACATCATAACTACGGAATCCAACCGCCGCCGCCGTCGTCTTCACAACCTACGCCTCCAGGCATGCAGGGAGCGCCGTGCATGGCCCTCAAGCTTCCCATCAAGCTCTCGACGCCCCCTCCGGTCACACCTTTGCCCGACACCGGCACCCCGTCAGAGGCGCTCACCGCGGACAAATGCAAGGCTTGTGTCCCGACTAGAAGTACGATGGCTACGATCAGCCCTACACGACATTTCTTCGACATAGTCTCTGCTCCTCCTGGGTAGGATTAATGCGGACAGGCGCCCAGAGGGGCGCCCGCCGTTGGCAGGCATGGCTCTCCGCCGCTCCCTCGTTCCGAGGAACGGTCAAGAGGCCCGCGGCCTGCCGGGTTGTTGTGGACGCTCGTGGTGTCGAGCACCTCGAACGCCGGATGGATTCGGGCCGTCGCCTCCGACAGCCCGGTGACCAGTAGGGGGTTACTCGCTACGAGTCCCGCCGCCCTTCGTCGTGAGAATCTTCCAGTGCTGGGCGCGGGATGGGGGGTGTCGGTTTCGGGATCCGCGGATCCACAAAGGCTGTGCAACTCGTTCAATCTCCAAGAAACAAGGCTGCCGGACTGTTCATTTCGTGCAGCTCCGCGTTGGCAAAACACTGGAGTATACACCCGATCACTTCGCCTGTCTACATCTTTTGTGAGAAAATGTGCCGACAGAGGGGTGACCTGCCAAGCCGGGATGTTTATCGGAGACGGACCATAGCACCTTGAGAGATGGACGGCAACCCCCGATCGATTCGATTCCGATCGATTCGATCGCCCAGTCCCACGTGCCCTCCCCTTCTGGCTCGAACTTCCTGCCCTCGGCGGTGCACTGGGAGTGGGAGGATGGTCAACATCGACTGGTCAATCGTTGGATTGCCCGATGAGCCGAGAAGGTGGCGGCGCAGACCTCACCCGACGCGGCTGCTTGCAGGACCTTGGACGCCCAGCGTACCCTAAGGCAGGAGGAAGCAGCGTGATCGCAGAGCAACTCGAAGCCGCGCTCCGCCGTAAGGGGTGGTCCATCAGCACCGCCGCAGACAAGAGCGGTGTCAACAGGTCTTTCCTGAGCCGGCTCGTCAACGGTCAGGACCCTCCACGGTCCCGGTCAGGCCACCAGACCGCCGAGCACGACGACCGTTACAGACGGCTCGCCGAAGCCCTTGAGCTGGACGGCTTCGTCGAGTCGGTGGCTCGCATCCAGCAAGGCCAGAGCGCCCTCCCGACCGCCTTCTCAGCCCTGCGCCGCCGTTACGAGGGATTCAGCCGCCTCATTGCCAAGAACCAGCCTCTGCGGCACCGACCCGACCTTCTGCGGCTGATGAACGACTGCCTCGCCAAGAGCCTCAGCCCTGCTCAGGCGGAGAAGCTCAACCGCGAGATCCGGACGAATCTCCCCAAGACTCCGCGGACTCCCCCTGCCGAAGCGCAGCAACCCTACATCGCCCACGACTACCTCGGATTCCCGTCGAACCTGCGGTCGCCGAGCTACCTCTCCCCGCGGGCGCAGACGTGCCGCGACATCGGCTACGCCCTGATCGATGCCGGCCACCCGGACGACAAATGCCTCCACGCCTGCATCGAAATCGCGATGCTATTCTACGATCTCGCCCTGCTCGACCACTCCTAAGTCCGGGAAGAGATACTCCAGGAGCTTCCGGAAACGGCGGTCGCGGCCGCGTTCCGCGAGCTCGCCAAGCAGGCGGAAGGTCCGTCGCTGGTAGTCCCTGTAACCCTCTCGGTCAGGGCTCTCGACGAAGATACTGCCGCGGACCAGGAGCGCGGGGCCGAACCTCGACCGGCGGCGATGGATCTTCAACAAGGAATCGTCCTCTCGGTGGCTCTTCACGAACGGCGGCCAGGGATCCCCTGTGTCCTGCCAAGATTCGATGAGGCCGGACAGGTATTCGGCGTAGAGCTCTCGGGCGGCCGGAGGGTCACGGTAGACGAACACATGATCGTCCAGGAAAGCTTCGACGAAGACGAGCCAGCGGTCGACGAGCTCGGTCAGTCCCTGGCCGTTCTCCTTTGCCGCGCGTACGGAATCGAGCAGTCGCTTGACGGCGAAGAGCCACCGTCCCTCGGGGATGCGCAGGTCTTCCTTCAGGCATTGCAGGCGGGTCAAGACCCGTCGCACCTCCTCCGGCGGCGTAGCCTCCCGCCATCTCTCGACGGCCGGCGGCGGGGTCGAGTCCCAGCGGTGCGACGGGCCATCAAGCCGCATCTCGGGAGCCAGGGCTTCGAGCTCCTCCAGCGTGTCATGGAGAAATTGCCACCACGCCCCTTTCGCCGAGGCAGGGCTCTCGGTGAGATGGCTGAAGAGGATGCAGCGCAGGAGGATCGCCTGCAAGGTCGCGACGTAGACGGTCTTCGAGCCATAGCGGTGGCGAAGCGCGAAGACGAGGCCCGGGCCGTGCACGAACCAGAACCTCCTGCGAAGATCCCGCGCGAAGTCCTTGCGCAGCTCCAGGGACCGCCACAGGAAGTAGTCCTTGGCGATCTCCCCCAGGCATCGCGCGACGGCCCCGGCAAGAGGCTCCGTGAAGCTCTCTCCATGACGCTGCCGCAATCTCTCGGCAATCTGTCGGAAGACCAGCTCAAGGTTCTCGTCGCGCTTGGGCTGCCCTCCTCCCACCTGGGAGGTCATCTTCTGCAGCGCTTCCAAGGAGGGCTTACCCAACTCCTTCACCGTCGTGTGGGCAAATCGTCCATGAGCGAGCTCGTGGGCCACGAGCCAGTGGAGCGGATCCTGGAGCTTTAAAGCCGAGACGCCGAGGACGTCCCAGTGAGAGGGACCGACCCGGCAGGAGACACTGCTCTCGGCCGTGTCCTGGACCACGACGAAGGAGTCCTGGGCGGCGATGTCCTCGGCGAGCGACTCCGCGAAGGCGATGAACGCCTCCCGCGGTAGGCGGTGTCCGGCGTGGCTCTCGAAGGCCATCGTGTCGCGGGGCAGCCGCAGGGGCCGGTCCCGCCGGCTCCGTGAGCCCGCGAGCCTTTCGACCACATCGGCGAGCCAGAAGAGGTCGGTCGGGGCGATCTGCTCGTCCTCGGCGGCCTGGACGAGATGCTCGAGGGCCGGCAGCAGGTCGGCGAACTCGTCCAGATCGTTGTCGATGCGGCTCAGGACCGCGCTGATGATGTTGACCACCCCGTTGGTCGCCGAATAGTGGATGCCAGCCCTGTTCGTCGCCTTCAACCATCGCTGGGTCCATCCCTTCTCTTCCTGGAGATGAAAATCCCGCCTCTTGTGAAGCTGAGCGCGCAATCGATCGGGGAGCTCGCCATCAGGGCCTTCCTCTGGCCCATACCTGGGTACCGACATGAGGACGGCGATCTCCGTCGAGGTCCAGACCCCCTTATTTCCGGGCTGGCCCTCCAGCCCGGAGAGGTCGCTGAGAAACTCGCGCATCTCACGGACGGTTCGTCGTCTCGTCAAGCTTCGCCAGATCTGGGAGCGATCCCCAGAGATCCACAGGACGTCCGCCCGGTCGAAGAGCAGGAGAAAAGCGTATTGAGCGTCGTCGGCCGGAGGTGCTGAGCCCGGATCGCCGACCAAATCTTCCTTCCACAGAGGCTTAGGCTTCACGAACCCGGGGAGATACTTGGTGTGGGTAAGGAAGGCTACCGCCTCGGCGGCCACCATCTCCTCACCTCCTTCTGGTAGCTCCTCGACTCGCCACAAGCTCTTCTTGGCGTCCGGCTCCCGCAACCGCATCCCCACCACCGTGGTGGTCCCACGGTAGAGCGGACAGTGGTTCCAGTGCCTTTCCAGCTCCTTTTCGGGCATCCGAAGGCTCAGCAGTTGCTCAGCTCGTTTGAGGGCGTCGCCGTGCTTTTCGGCAGGCCAAGAGTCCTCAAGTGTCTGCGCGCGGACCGCCCAGCCAAGCGCGGCAAGCTGCTCGAGGCGAGCCGCCCGGACGAAGAGGACGACCTCAACCGTATCAAGGCCGATCAGCGGCGCCACCAGGGGCTCGGGAGACTCGCGTAAAGAGCTGCAAGAGGTCTCCAGAGCTTCGTGGTAGCTGTCCCAGAACTTGTCCTTCCCTTTTGCGCAAAAGCCCTGAAATACGCGACTGGCAAGCGGCTCCGAGCCAGGGGAAAGGCAGAGCTCGGGTATCGGAGAAAGCCCCATGAAGACGACGGCAAGAAACGGCCGGACCCCGCCTTCGCCGCCGTTGCCTTCTGTATCGCCACGCAAGACTTGCACCGCTGTACAGACGTTCTCGCGGTGCTCGGGCGGCAGGTCCTTCTCCTCCGGACAGCGGACGCCGACCGACCGCCGAAAGGCCTGGGCGCTGCTGCCGCTGGTCTGCGCGAACCGGAAGTAGTGGTTGAAGAAGGCGACCTCGACGAGATCCGTGTTGCCGAAGGCGTTGATCATGTACTGCTTGTAGGGGAAAGACTCCTCCAGCTTCCGGGCGCGGTTGCGGAGGTCGTCGAGGACCTTCCGTGCGTGCGTGGGACCGACGCCAAATTCGGTGATCGTGGCATAGAGCATGTCTCTCGTCTCCCCTGAAATCAGCTAGGCCGTCGAGCGGATCATGATGCCTCTGTCTGCAAGTTCACCCCACGATATCACGAGGCCCAACGCAAGAACGCCGCCGGACGAACCCGACGGCGCTCATAGACGGTCCAGCGAATCCGCTCCCTACACGCTAACCTTCAGCTCCGTACGCGCCCGCTCAATGTCCCGACGCCGAGCCGCATGCTCCGCCTCGCTATGAGCCTCCCGCGCCATCGCCTCCTTGAGCGCCCGCTGCGCCGCCTCGCGATCCACGTCCGAGCTCTCCGTCGCGCTCTCGGTCAAAATCGTCAGCCGGTTCTCCACCATCTGCGCGAACCCGCCGTCGATCACCAGGACGTGCGACGCCCTGCTCTCCTCGTCGACCTTCAGCGGACCGACGCCGAGCTGGCAGAGAAGCGGCGCACGGTTCGTCAGGATACCCATCTGCCCGTCGTGGGCAGGGAAGACCACGGAGCGGACCTCGCACTCGAGGACCGCCCGCTCCGGGGTCACGACGCTTAGCTGGAACGACATCCCGCGTCCCCCTTAAGCGGCCTCCGCCGCCATCCGCTCGGCCCGCTCGGCCGCTTCCTCGATCTTGCCGACGTACATGAACGCCGACTCCGGCAGGTGGTCCCACTTGCCGTCGCAGAGCTCCTCAAAAGAGCGGATCGTGTCCTCGAGCGGGCAGTTGTTGCCCGTAAAACCCGTGAACTGCTCCGCCACGAAGAAGGGCTGCGAGAGGAAACGCTCGATCTTGCGCGCCCGGGCGACGATGACCTTGTCGTCTTCCGAGAGCTCGTCGACGCCCAGGATGGCGATGATGTCCTGGAGGTCCTTGTAGCGCTGGAGGGTCTGCTGCACCCGGCGCGCCACCGTGTAGTGACGCTCGCCGATGAGCTCCGGCGCCAGGAGCCGGCTCGAGGACGCCAACGGATCCACCGCCGGGTAGATGCCCTTCTCGGCGATCGAACGCTCCAGGTTCACCGTCGAGTCGAGATGGGTGAATGCCGTCGCCGGCGCCGGGTCGGTGTAGTCGTCGGCCGGCACGTAGATCGCCTGGATCGACGTCACCGCGCCCTGAGCCGTCGAGGTGATGCGCTCCTGGAGCTCGCCCATCTCGGTGCCGAGCGTCGGCTGGTAGCCCACCGCCGAGGGCATGCGGCCCAAGAGCGCCGACACCTCGGAGCCCGCCTGCGAGAAGCGGAAGATGTTGTCGATGAAAAGAAGCGTGTCGGCACCCGTCTGGTCGCGGAAGTACTCCGCCATGGTGAGCGCCGAGAGCGCGACGCGTAAACGCGCGCCGGGCGGCTCGTTCATCTGGCCGAAGACCATGACCGTCTGGTCGAGCACGCTTTTCCCGGTGTCGCCGATCTTCGCCTCCTGCATCTCAAGCCACAGGTCGTTGCCCTCGCGGGTCCGCTCGCCGACGCCTGCGAAGCAGGAGTAGCCCGAGTGGAAGCGCGCCAGGCGGGCGATGAGCTCCTGGATGATGACCGTCTTGCCCACACCGGCACCGCCGAAAAGACCCGCCTTACCGCCGCGGACCAGCGGACAGAGCAGATCCATCACCTTGATGCCCGTCTCAAAAAGCTCGGTCTTCGACGACAATTGGTCGAACTCCGGCGGCTCGCGGTGGATGGGATGACGCTCCTGGACCTTGATCGTGCCGCGGCCGTCGATCGTGTCGCCCACCAGATTGAAGACGCGGCCCAGGATCTCGTCGCCCACCGGCACCGAGATCGGAGCACCCATGTCGAGGATCTGCGCGCCGCGCTTCAGGCCGTCGGTCGAGCCCAGCGCCACGGCGCGGACCTGGCCGCCCCCCATGTGCTGGGCGACCTCGCACCAGAGCGTCTCCGTCTTGGTCTCGCCGAGCACCGTCTGCTCGACCTCGACCTGGAGGGCGTTGTAGATCGCCGGCAGCTTGTCCTCGGCGAACTGCGCGTCGAGCGTCGAGCCGATGACCTGCGTAACTGTCCCGTAGTTTTGCTCGTCTGCCATCTGAGACTCCTCGTCTCTGGTTTCTCTACCCCCGAGCCGCGTCTAGGCGAGGGCGTTGGCGCCGCCGACGATGTCGAGCAGCTCCATGGTGATATGGGTCTGTCGCGCCCGGTTGTACTGGCGCGTCAAGCTCTTGATCATGTCCTCCGCCGCGTCGGTGGCGGCCTTCATGGCTACCATGCGCGCCACCTGCTCGCTGACCGCGGCGTCGGTGAAGCACTGGTAGAGACGCGTGCGAACGCTCGCCGGCAAAAGCTCGTCCAAAAGCGTCTGCGGATCGGGCGAGAATTCGTATTCGATCGACGAGAGCGAACGGCCCTCGCCCTCGTCCGCGGCGGCGGCGGCGAGCGGCAGGAGCTGCATCACCTCCGGACGCTGCCGGCTGGTCGAGAAAAAACGCATGTGGGCGACGTGGACCGCGCTCACCTCGCCGCTCGTGAAACGCTCGATCAGAGCGTTGGCGAGCGGCTCGACCTGGTCGAAGCGCGGCCGGTCGTCGATGTCGGTCCCCGTCTCGTGGACCTCGCGGCGCAGGAAGCGGAAATAGCCCGCCCCCTTCTTGCCCATCATGTAGACGTCGGTCGGCCCGGCTGCGTCGAGGTGCCCGACGGCCGTGCGCAGGACGTTCGAGTTGTAGCCGCCGCAAAGCCCCCGGCTCGAGGTGATGACGACGAGCGCCTGGCGCTCGGCGTCGTTCTGCTGCAAGAGAGGGTGGCCGGTCGAGCCGGCGGCCCGGGAGAGGTCGGCCACGAGCTCCGCCAGCTTCTCGCTGTAGGGCTTCGTGGCGACCGCCCGCTGAAAAGCCGCCTGGAACCGCGCCGTGGCGATGAGCTGCATCGTCCGCGTGATCTTGCAGATGTTTCCGACCGCCTTGCGCCGTTTGACCAGTACTCTTCGGTTAGCCATGCATGGATCCCAGTTTCGATCGGCAAGGAACACCTTCTACGGCGTCCCTTACCTGGTTGACGCTCAAGCGGCTTTCTCGCCCTCTTCTTCCTTGTCCCAATGGGAGAGGAAGTTCCGGATGACCTCGGTCAGCTTCCCGGCGAGCTCGTCGGAGAGGGCGCCCGTCTCCTCGATCTCGTCGAGGTGCTCGGGGAACTCGTACTCGAAGTGCTGCAGGAGCGCGGTCTCGAAGTCGAGGACGTCCTTGACGTCGACCTTGTCCAGAAGCCCCTTGGTGCCGGCGAAGATCGAGACGATCTGGCGCCGGTAGTCGTACGGCGTGTACTGGGGCTGTTTTAGGAGCTCGACCAAACGGACGCCGCGGTCGAGCTGAAGCTGGGTCGTGGCGTCGAGCTCCGTGCCCAGCTGGGAAAAGGCCTCGAGCTCGCGAAAGGCCGCGAGGTCAAGCCGCAGGGAGCCGGCGATTTTCTTCATGCCCTTGCGCTGCGCGTTACCGCCCACACGCGACACCGAGATACCGACGTTCACCGCCGGACGCACACCCGCAAAGAAGAGGTCGGGCTCCAGGTAGATCTGGCCGTCGGTGATCGAGATGACGTTGGTCGGGATGTAGGCCGCCACCTCGCCTTCCAGGGTCTCGATGATCGGCAGCGCCGTCATCGAGCCGCCCGAGTCCGGGAAACGGTGGACGCGGTACTTGTCTTTGTCGTCGCGAGACTGAAGCCACGCCTCGGCCCGCTCCAGGCCCTCGGGACGGTGGTAGAGGCCGTCGACGTCGTCGGGACGGTGCTCTCCGGGGGCGTCGAAGCCATCGGGGTGCTTGACGACGACGCTCCGGTCGGTCGAGTCCTCCGGAGTCTTCTTGGGGACGACGGCGTACTCGTCGCGGAGCTTCACCGCGCGCTCCAGGAGGCGCGAGTGGAGGTAGAAGACGTCGCCCGGGTAGGCCTCGCGGCCCGGCGGACGCCGCAGCAGAAGCGAGAGCTGCCGGTAAGCCTGGGCCTGTTTTGAGAGGTCGTCGTAGACGCAGAGCGTCGCCCGCCCCTCCTTGTACATGAAGTACTCGGCCATCGCCGCGCCGGAATAGGGGGCGATGTACTGGAGCGGCGAGGGGTCCGCGGCCGAGGCCGAGACGACGATGGTGTAGTCCATCGCGCCGTGCTCCTGGAGTTTTTCGACGACGCCCGCCACCGTTGACTCCTTCTGGCCGATGGCGACGTAGACGCAGACGACCCCGGTGCCCTTCTGGTTGATGATCGTGTCGATCGCGATCGCGGTCTTGCCGGTCTTGCGGTCGCCGATGATCAGCTCGCGCTGGCCGCGGCCGACCGGGATCATCGAGTCGATGGCCTTCAAACCCGTCATCAGGGGCTCGGTCACCGGCTGGCGGGCGACGATGCCCGGCGCCTTGAACTCCAGGGGCTGGCGCTCCTTGGTCTCGATCACGCCCTTGCCGTCGAGCGGACGGCCCAGGGGATCGACGACGCGGCCGATCATCACCTCGCCGCAGGGCACGGAGAGCAGCTCCCCGGTCCGGCGCACCTCGTCGCCCTCGCGGATCTCGAGGAATTCGCCCAGGACGACGACGCCCGCCGAGCTCTCCTCGAGGTTTAGGACCTGGCCCTTCTGCCCGTTCTGAAAAGTGACGAGCTCGTTGGCCATGACGTTTTTTAAACCGTAGACCCTCGCGATACCGTCGCCCACCGCGAGGACGGTGCCGACCTCGGCGACGTCGATCTCACTGCGGTACTTCTTGATCTCCTCGGTGATGACCGAGGAGATCTCGTCGACTTTGAATTTCATCGAGTGTTCCTCATTGCATCCTGTGCCGGCCTAGTCCTCGATCACGGCACGGCTCAGATGGATCTCGCGGCTGGCGCGGTCGTGGAAGACCTGGCGCAGGTCGTCGACGCGGTGTTTGACGCTCGCGTCGAGCTTCATGTCGCCGACCCGGACGACGATGCCGCCGATCAGCGACTCGTCGACCGCCTCGGTGATCTCGGCCTGCTTGCCGAGCCACTCGGCGAGAGCCTGCTTGAGCTTCTCGCGCAGCTTGAACTTGAGCGGCACGGCCGTCGTCACGTGGACGTCGACCTTGCCGCGCAGGTCCTGGTGCTCCCGCCGGAAGAGCTCGACGAGCGTCGGCAGGATCTCGAGGCGGCCTTTCTTGTTCATCACCTGGATCGTGTCGACCAGGGTGTCGCTCGCCCGGCCGCGGAAGAGCTTCTCGAGGCTCGCCGCGCGCTCGTCGGGATCGATGAGCGGGCTCCTCAGGAAGTCCGCGAAAGTGGCGTCGCGCTCCATCAGGCCGGCGATCTCGCCGAGCTCGGAGAGAAGCTCGTCGGTCTGGCCCGCTTCCTCGGCGAGCGCCAGAACGGAGCGGCAGTAGACGCGGGCGACACCGATGTGCTTGTCCTCGAGCGTAGACATCGCAAGCTCCTACTCGGCCGACAGGCCGCTCATCTCGTCGAGCGCTTCGTCGATCATGCGCTCCTGGTCCTCGGCCTTGAGCTCGCGGCCCAAGATGTGGGAGGCGATGCCGGTGGCGAGGTGTCCGGAGAGGTCGTAGAGATCCTTGACCGCGGTCTCGCGGGCGATCCGGATCTCGCGCTTGGCGCGCTCGATGATCTTCTCGCCCTCGGCGCGGGCGTTCTCCTCGATCTTCTGGCGCAGCACCTCGGCGTCGCGGCGGCCCTCCTCGACGATCGCCGTCGCCTCGCTCCGCGCCTCGACGAGCTTCTGCTCGTACTCCTTGAGCGTCGCCGCGGCGGACTCCCGGTGCTCCCTCGCCTGCTCGAGCGAATCGCGGATGAAGTCCTCGCGGCTCTTCAGGGTCTCGAGAATCGGGCCCCAGGCGAAGTATCCAAGCACCAGGACCAGGCTGAGGAAGATCACCAGCGTCCAGATCGAGCTCCCCAGATCGCCGGCGAACAGCCCGCCGCTCTCTTCTTCCCCGGTCGCCGCCAGCGCCGGCGCCGCGACGAGCACGCAGGTCAGGAGAGCAAGCGCCAGGCGGAAGAGCGTTTTCGTCTTCTCGTCCATGATTTGTTGGCTATCCCTGTGCTCCGCGGGCCCCTCGGCCCGGGGGAGCGTGTGTCGTTTCAAGAAAGCGGGGTCCCGGCCCGGAGGCGCGGATCCCGCACACGACGCGAGATCCCGGCCTCACCCGAGCGCCAGGTAGCCGATGACCACGCCGAACAGGAAGCCCACCTCGATCATGGCCGCCGTGATCAGCGTCAGGGTGAAGATGCGGTCGGCCATCTCGGGCTGGCGGGCCAACGCTTCGACGGCGCTGCCGCCGATGCGGCTGATGCCGATGCTGCCACCGATGACCACCAGGCCGGCACCGATCGGACCGCCGAGCTTACCCAGCTCACCGATGCCGCTCTCCTCTTCCTGAGCCCAGGCGGAGGGGGCCACCAGGAGAGCCAGGCCGACGAAACACAACAACAGGGACCACTTGGCAAGGTTCTTGCTCATCTTTGAGGTGTCCTTTCTTACCGTTTTTGTCGTTCTTGTATCGGATCGCGGCCCGCGAGCGTACCGCCACACGGCGGCTTGAGGCCACGAAGTACTTGGAATCTGTGCAAGAGGGGGCCAGCTCCGTCAGTGACCCGCGGCGCCCTCCGTAGAATCGTCGTGATGCACGTTGACCGACATGCCGATGAAAAGCGATGTCAGGAACGTGAAGATGAAGGCCTGCAGAAAAGCGACGAAGACCTCCACCAAAGAGATCCCGACGCTGCCGATCACCACCACGAGGCCGACGCCCAGGCCCCCGGCGGTGCCCAGGGCCTGGCCCGCCGACAGGATCAGGCTGACCAGCACGGCGAGCAGGATGTGACCGCCGGCGATGGCGGCGAAAAGACGCATCGCCAGAGCGAAGATCCGGGCCAGCGTCGAGATGATCTCGAGGGGGACCATGAGCGGCGCGATCCAGAGCGGGCCCGGGTTGAAGTGCGCCAGATAGGCCGTGCCGCCCAGGCGCAGCCCATTCCAAACCATCATGACGAGCGTCAGAATCGCGAGCGTCGCGGTCACGTAGATGTTGGCCGTCGGGGTGCCGCCGATGTGGAGATGGAAAAACGACGTCACCGAGCTGACCGGGATCATCCCGAGGAGGTTCATCGTCAGGATGAAGAAAAAGACGGTCCAGATGTACTTGACGAAACGGTCGGTATGCGCACCCAGGGCCGGACGCGCGACCTCCTCACGGAGATAGTTGCAGATCGCCTCGAGGAGGTTGCCGGCGCCGGTCGGCACCAGCCGATCGACCTCGCTCGTGCCGCGGCGCTTGCGGGCGAAGACCGGCAAGAAGATCATGAGGAGAAGCGCCGCCGCGATCATCATCACGATGTGGTCGGAGAGGACGGTGATCTCCCCCCCCAACGCCTCGACGTCGAGCGTCTTCAGCGGATGCTGGACGACATGGCTCAGGGGGTCGGCGCTGGCCGCCATCTTGTTCAAGCTCATCAATTCTCCATCAGCGCTTGCTGTGCCAGGACCTTGATACTCAAAAGGGTGTCCGGTACGAGCAACCCGGCGTGGCTCACCACCACCCAGAGGAGCAGTGGCCGGGTGGGAAAGACGCCGCTCATCGCGAGAGCGATGCCGAGCCCGAGCGCGATCCCCAACCGTACGCCCATGGCGACCATCGCCGCGCTGAGCGCGTCGACGTGGGACCGCTTCCGCGCCCGGAGCACCGGAACGGTGCCGGCGAGCGAAGCCGCCGCCCCCACCGCACATCCGGCGTACATCGCCGTGAGCGCCCCGGTGCCCGCCCACCGTTCGGTCAGGCCATGGCCCAGGAGGAGAAGCGCCGCCGTTACCAACAGCGTAAGACCCAGAAAACGTCCGAAGATGCTAGTGCCAGGTGACACACCCGATTCCTCAACCAGCTTGGTCGTCATCCTTTGACGACACCGACCGGAGCTCCTCGTCCCGGTGCCCGTTCCCCCGCCGTCGAACCGTCCTTCGGGGATCGGGTGGAGGGAGGGTCCTAAGCGCCGAACGGATGAGGTGGATGAGTCCGCCGAAGATGCCCAGGATCGCGCAGATCAGGACCCCTCGGGGACCGGTGTCGAAGCTCCGGTCAATCCAGGTACCGATGAGGACGAATCCGAAGACCGCGCCGAAGAGCTCCAGACCGAGGCTGGCTACACGCCACCACGTAGGCTGCCTGTCTCTACTTTCCGGCACAGACGGATCCCCCTTCATCAGACGGCGGGTATTGTGCACCATGCGGCCGCGCTTGGCAATAGGATGGGCAAAAATTGGTCGGAGAAGCTCAACTAGGCCACCACGACAAATACGTAATGGTTGAACGACAAGTGCGCTGAGATAAGTCTGAGATAAGATGGTGCGAGCTCTTGGTACGCGACGTGCGTAGATCTCAGGCAGGAGGGGAACCATGACGCAGGCTCAATCCACATCCCAGAACGCCACCGTCCCGAAAGTCGGCTGGGACTTCGAGGCCGCCGCCCTGCCCCACCTCGACGCGCTCTACAACATGGCCTACCGGCTGACGCGCAACTCGGAGGACGCCGAGGACCTGATCCAGGAGACGTTCTTCAAGGCCTACAAGTACTACGACAAGTTCGAGGAGGGGACGAACTTGAAGGCCTGGCTCTTCCGGATCATGAAGAACTCCTTCATCAACGGCTACCGCAAGCGGCAGAGCCAGCCGCCGGAGAGCGCCTTCTCGGAGATCGAGGAGCTCTTCGAGGCCCGGGTCAGCGAAGAGGCCGGGCAGATCAAGAACCCCGAGGAGGAGCTGCTCGAGTCCGTCCTCGACGAGGATATCCAACAGGCCCTCGACGCGCTGCGCGACGACTACCGGATGGTGATCCTCCTCGTCGACCTCGAGGGCTTCTCCTACAAGGAGACGGCGGAGATCCTCGAAGTGCCGGTGGGGACGGTCATGAGCCGGCTCTACCGCGGCCGGAGGATGCTGGAAAAGGTCCTCCTGAGCTATGCTCACAGCCACGGCTACGTGCGTGGCGAGCCGCAGAAGATGCGCGGCGACCACCCGGGCGAGACCAAGACCGCTCGGACGGAATAACTCCCACGGCGCAAAGAGTTTAACATCAGAAGAAGGTCATTTTCGGTCGGATCGGTACGGAAGGAAGCACCGGGATGAGGAACGCACCAGCATGAAATGCAAAGAGATCTGCGAGGAGCTCGTCTTCCGCTACGCCGACAACGAGATGGAGCAGGAAATGCTGGTGGCCTTCAAGCTCCACGTCGCCGACTGTCCTGAGTGCGCCAGAAAAGCCAAACACGCCGTACGATTCCTCATGATCGTGCGCAAACGCACCATCCGAACCACCGCCCCCATCCACCTCCGCCGACGCCTCCTCGACGGCCTGCGCCGCCGCGACGTCCTGCTCTCCTAGAGCGCCCCTCGATGCGTGCCCTCGCTTTCGCCAGGACGTTTCTGGTTCTCCTGGCCGCCGCCGCGGCGACGGCACCAAGCTCCGGCCCCCCTCTCCTCGCGGACGAACACACCCTCCTTCCGGGCCTCGACGGGGGTCAGCTCTCCGGCAGCGATCTCGAAGTGGGACCGGTCCTCGTCGTGGTCTGGGCCTCCTGGTCGCCGCGCTGCCGCGACGTCGTGCCGCGATTAAACGCTCTCGAGAGCACCTTCTCCGCAAAGGCGCGCGTCGTGAGCGTCGTTTTCCAGGAGGAAGACGACGCCGTCCGCCGTTTCCTCGGCGGCCAGAACAAGCTTCGCGTCCCGGTCTACGTCGACCGCACGGGCTCGTTCTCCAAACGGCAGGCCGTCTCGACCGTCCCGTGGCTCCTGGTCTTCGTCGACGGCCGTGCCGCCTTCAGCGGCAAGCTCCCCGCCAACCCGGACCCCGTCGTCGAGCGGGCGCTGGGTGGTAACCTCGGCGCTCCATGAGCGCCGCCAGGAAGAAGCCGCGACCCAAGCCGCGACGCCCACGCGCCTCTTCGGGCGGCGGCGGCGCCGCGGCGAAGCGCGCGATGGCGTTTTCGCCGACCCGGATCGCCCTCGTCCTGGTGGTGCTGACGGCGTCACTCGCCGCCTGGTTGTGGAGGCCAAAGCCGTTGAGCCCCGCCACGGCCGACGACGCCCTGGAAGCAGTGCGGCCCCGCCACGGCGACGGCATGGACCCTCTCGTGCAGTCTCTCGTCGAGAGGAGGCTCCGGCGCGTCCGGGCTTCGCCGGCGAGCGCCGCTGCGCACGGCGAGCTCGGCCTCGCCTACGCCGCCAACGACCTGTGGGACGAGGCCCGCGACTCCTTTCAGAACGCCGTCACGCTGGGTGGCGACGAACGGCTGTGGCGTTTCCACCTGGCGCTCGCGACGCGCCGGGCCGGCGACGCCGACACCGCCCGCGAGCTCCTCGAACGCCTGGCGGAAGACGAGGCGTCGTTCGCCCCGGTCCACCAGCGGCTCGCCGAGGCGCGCCTCAACTCCGGCGACCTGCCGGCCGCGCTCGACGCCTATCGCCGGGTGACCGAGCTCGAGCCCACGGCGCCCGACGGCTACGTCGGGACGGCGGAGGTGGCGATCCGCGAGCGGCGCTACGACGACGCCGTCCGCGACCTGGAGCACGCCCTGGAGCTTGACGGCGGCTACAAGGTCGCCCACTACCTCCTGGGTCTGGCCTACCGTGGCCTGGGGGAGACCGCGAAGGCCGAGCAGCACCTGGAGCGCGGCCTCGGCGCGCCGCGGCGCTACCTCGCCGACCCCGGGAGCGAGCGCATGGAAGGCTACGCCGTCAACCTGACGGCACAGATCAACCGCGCCGGCCTGATGCTCCAGGCCGGCGACGCCTCTGGCGCGATCACCCTCCTCGAGGAGGCGCTCGAACGGCGTGGCGATGAGGTCCGCCTCATGAACACGCTCTCCATGGCATACATGAGGACCCACCAGCTCGAACGCGCCCGGCAGCTCCTCCTGCGCGCCCGCGAGAGCGATCCGCAGGCTCTCGCCACCGAGGTCAACCTGGCGATGTGCCACCTCCGGCTGGGCGAGCTCGACGAAGCCCTGCGCTGGGCCGATGCCGCGGCCCGGCGGGCACCTGAGGTCGGACAGACGCACTTCGCCCGCGCCCTCGTCCTCGAGAAGCTCGGCCGCGGCGACGACGCCCGGGCCGCCGCCGAGCACGGAGCGCGCCTCGACCCCCAAAACCCACAGGCGCGCCAACTGGCGCAGCGCCTTTCCCGATGAGACCGACTTCAATGCCCACGATCCCGAGCCTCCTCGTGCGACTGCCGCTTTTGCTCGCCCTGGCCTCGACGTGGGCCTGCCAGGCTCCCGGGCCGGCCCCGGACGCCAACGCCCCCGCCGCCGAAACCGCTCCCTCCGAAGCCGCCCCCGCCGCCGAACCCGCGGTACCCGAGGAATCGGCCTGGTTCGAAGACGTCGCCGCGGAGGCCGGGATCGACTTCGTCCACGTGCGCGCCGCCCAGCCGCGCTTCCTCTTCCCCGAGATCATGGGGTCCGGGGCCGCCTTCTTCGACTACGACGGCGACTCAGACCTCGACCTCTACCTCGTCCAGAGCGGCGAGCTCGACGGCACGGGGCCCGGCAACGTCCTCTACCGGAACCGGGGGGACGCCGGCGGCGACGGACCGATTTTCGAGGACTTCACCGCCGAGGCCGGGGTCGGCGACACCGGCTACGGCATGGGGGTCGCCGTGGGCGACTACGACGGCGACTCAGATCTCGACCTCTACGTCACCAACATGGGTCCCAACGTCCTCTATCGCAACGACGGCGCCGGCGCCAACGGCGCCGTCACCTTCACGGACGTCACCCGCGAGGCCGGGGTGGCCGAGCGGGGCTGGAGCACCAGCGCCGCTTTCTTCGACTACGACGGCGACTCAGACCTCGACCTCTTCGTCGTGAGCTACGTCCATTGGACGCCGGAGCGCGAGCTCGAGTGCTTTACCGGCGCCGGCCAGCGCGACTACTGTGGTCCGGCGAAGTACAACGCTCCGGCCACAGACGTCCTCTACCGAAACGTCGGCGGCGGCCGTTTCCGCCGCTGGAGCGCGGAGGCGGGCCTCACGTCGGCCTTCGGCTACGGCATGGGCCTCGGGGTGGGCGACGTCAACCTCGACGGCCGCCTCGACGTCTACGTGGCCAACGACGCGGTGGCGAACCAGCTGTGGATCTACGACGGCGATGGGCGCTACGAGGACCAGGCGCTCTTGTCCGGGACCGCGGTCAACATGCTCGGCTTCGCGGAGGCCGGCATGGGGACCGCGTTTCTCGACTACCAGGACGACGGCGACCTCGACCTCTTCGTCACCCACCTCCGGGAGGAGACCCACACCCTCTACGTCAACCAGGACGGCTTTTTTGAGGACGCGACGGCGCTTTCCGGGCTCGCCTCGCCGAGCCTCGCCATGACCGGTTTCGGCCTCGGCTTCGCCGACTTCGACCACGACACCTGGCTCGACCTCTTCGTCGCCAACGGCAAGGTGCGCGACCCGGACTTCGGCTCCCCCGGCGATCCCTACGCCGAGCGCGACCAACTCTTCCGCGCCACTCCCGACGGCCGTTTCGAGGAGGTGGCGGCGCCCTTCGTCGCCGCCGAGCGGCAATCGAGCCGCGGGGCCGCCTTCGGCGACTACGACGGCGACGGAGACATCGACGTGGTGGTGGTGGCCAACGGCGGCCGGGCCGTCCTTTATCGGAACCGGAGTGACAAGAAAGGTCCGTCGCTCCTGCTGCGGGTCGTCGACCGCCACGGCTACGACGCGGTGGGAGCGCGCGTCGCCGCGACGGTGGGTGAGCGGACGCTGTGGCGTCCGGTGGGGCCGGCGTGGGGCTATTGCTCGTCGAACGATCCCCGGGTGCACTTCGGGCTCGGCACCGCCGGCGCGGCTGAGGAGGTCGCCGTCATGTGGGTCGACGGCCGCCGCGAGTCCTTCGGCCGCCGCGACGCCGGAGCGGTCCACGTGCTGCGCCAGGGGGAGGGCCGGCCGCTGGGCTAGAGGAGCTCGCGCAGCCGCGCGTAACCCGTTCGGCTGACGGGCAAGCGCGTTCCGTCCTTCAAGATCGCGACACGGCTGTCCTTGGCGTAGAGCTCGATGCGTGCTAAGCGGTCGACGTTCAGGAGATAGGAGCGATGGATACGTAGGAAGCGATCCGGGTCGAGCGACGCGGCAAGCTCGCCCAGGGTCTGCTGCTTGCGCAGCTTCCCTTCGCCGGTCTTCAAGACGACGTAGTCGTCCTGGGCCTCGACGTAGTCGAGGTCTGTGACCGCGACGACGTGGATGCGGGGGCCGTCGCGCACCAGGACGCGCTCGCGGTGTTCGGGGCTTGCGGCGCGCGGCAGCTCCGCCGCCGGCACGGCCGGGGGCTCTCTGAGCTGCGCCTTTACGCGCTCGACGGCCTCGCGCAACCGCTCGGCGGAGAAGGGTTTCAGCAGGTAGTCGAGGGCATGGACCTCGAACGCCGCCACCGCGTACTCGTCGTAGGCGGTGACAAAGACGATCGCCGGGGACGCGTCGCCCAGGAGCTCGACGACGTCGAAGCCGCCCAGCTTGGGCATCTGGACATCGAGGAAAAGAAGGTCCACCCGCTGTTCGTCCACCGCCTGGAGGGCCTCGAAGCCGTTCTGGCACTCGCCCACGACCTCGACCTCGGGCACCTCGGCGAGGTACTCCGCGAGGATCCGGCGGGCCGGGGCCTCGTCGTCGACGATCAGGGCACGGATCGGTTCACTCTCGGACATGCTCGTCTCGGCTTTGGGTCTCTTCGCCGGGCGCTCCGGCGGGCAGCGTCACCTCGACGCGGAAGAGGCCGTCGCGCTCGTCGAGGCGCAAGGCCGCCTCGCGACCATAACTCACCGCGAGCCGCTGGCGGACGTTCTGGAGACCGAGGCCGCCGCCACGGCGCTTCGGATGCGTGGGGTCGTGCTCGTTCGTGACCACGAGCCGGAGCGACTCCCCCCGCCGCGACGCGTGAAGCGTCACGGTTCCGCCGTCGACGAGGTGGGCGACGCCGTGGCGTACGGCGTTTTCCACCAGGGGCTGGAGGAGGAGCGGCGGGACCTCGATTGTGGCCGCGGCGGCGTCGACCTCGACCCTGAGGCGCAGCCGCTCGCCGAAGCGGACCTTCTCGATGTGCAGATAGCTCAAGGCGAGCGCCACCTCCTCGGCCAGGGGGATCCGCTGGCGCTCTCCCAGGCGAAGGCTACGGCGCAGGAAGTCGGCGAGGCGCACGCACATCTCCCGGGCCTCGCGCGGATCGGTCGTGACGAGGCTCGAGATCGAGTTCAGGCTGTTGAAGAGGAAATGCGGGTCGATCTGGGCCCGCAGGAGCTTGAGCTCCGCCTCGCGGGCGAGGATGCGGTGCGCGTAAGCGCGCCGGGCGGCCGCCTGCGAGGCCTCGACGGCGGCGACCACGTAGTGGACCGCCACGGCCAGAGAAAAAACGAGGAGCGCGAAGACGAAAACGAGCATCCGGTTGGCGAGGAGAAGCGCCACCGCGCCGTCGAACCCGGCCACGGCGGCGAGCAGACGTGCCCACACCGTTCCGGCTCCCAGGAGGACGCCGCTCGCCAACCCCCCCGCCACCAGGTGGACGGCGAGGAGCAGCTCGCCGCCTCGCTCCTCGAAGCTCAGGCTCCGCACCAGGTACCAGGCCGCCAGGCAGCTCATGGCGTGCAGCACCATGAGCGGCACCGACACGGCCCAGGCCTCCCAGCGCGACGCCGGGCCGCGCACCATGAGCTCGCCCAACAACAGCCCCGCCGGCAGAAAAACGGCGAGGAAGAGGCCGAACCGCCGGGGCTGCGCCAGGATCGGATGCATGGGCTCTTACGTCCCCTTGGGGGGAATGAGGGGGGACATCACCAGCTAGTTCTTGATCTCCACGCCGCCCATGATCGCAAAGCCCCTGACGACGAGCTCCTGGCGCGGCCCGGAGAGGGGCTCGTCGTCCTCGGGCCCCAGGGTCTTGTCCTCGTAGCCACCGAGGAACGGGACGCCCTTGGTCACCACGTGCCAGTCGCGGGGGACCATGATCTCGATCCCTCCCCACATGGCGAACGCGTCGATCACCGCCGGCGGCTCGGCGATCCGCGCCCGGCGCAGGTCAACCTCGCAGCCGCCCATGAAGGCCACCAGGTCACCGCCCCGGAAGTTTTCCGAGTGACTCGTCCGGCGCGTTCCGCCGAGCATCGCCAGACCGTTGACGGTCGAAGACCCGTCGCCGGGGTCGGCGCGGCGTCCGAACAGACCCTGGCCGACGATCCGAAGGCCGATCAAGACCAGGATCAGGGGCCAGAAGTCCCACGGGTTCCAGTCGACGTAGTAGAGGTAGTAGGCCAGGAGCCAGGCCCCGAAGAGGGCGAGGAGCAAGCCCGTGAGGCGTCCACCGCCCGAGCCCGGCCACAGGAGCTTGCCGAGGCCGGCGACGATGATGATCGCGGGCCAGTAGTCGATCAGGTCCTGGGCCTTGACGTAGCCCAGCCGATCGAGCGTGTAGATGCCGCCGACGAAGATCAGGGCGAGGCCTACGAGGAGCCGCGGGGTGACGATGCTGCGCTTCTTTGCCATCTTGAGCCTCCTTGCCCTCAATGTACGATCCCTGGGCCTTCGGGGTCAGGCACGACCGGTCAGCGGCGGTCCTTGGCCGGTGAGCGGCGCCTCCACTCTAATAGCTGTCGTGGTGCACGCCCTTGACCGCCCGTCCCGAGGGGTCGGCACTCTCGGCGAATGACGCCTCCCAGGCGATGGCGGTCGGCGTCGAGCAGGCTCCGTCGCGGTAGCGCGTGTTATCATCAAGAAAGCGGTCGCCTGGCCAGAAAGTCGAACCGATGTTCTTTGAGTGGGACGAAGAAAAGGCCGAATCCAATCTCCGAAAACACGGTATAAGCTTCCAGGAAGCGAGGACCGTCTTCCGGGATCCGCTCTCGGTCACGATCTCCGATCCCACGACGCGGGACGAGTCTCGCTTCATCGACATCGGCATGTCAGGCTCTGGCCGGCTCTTGGTGGTCGTCTACACCGAGCGCGAACCACGGATCCGCATCATCAGCTCACGGCCGGCCACTCAGCGGGAACGGAAAAGCTATGAAGAAGGACCCTGAAAGCCAACTCGACGAAATGCTCCCGGAATACGACTTCCGAGGCGGGGTTCGCGGGAAGCACTTTCGGGCGTACCAGCAAGGTCATACGGTCGAGATCCACAAAGCCGACGGTACGACGGAGATCCAACGCTTCACGGTCGAGGACGGAGCCGTCGTGCTCGACCCGGAAGTCCGGCAGTACTTCCCGGACTCTGAGGCCGTCAACGACGCGCTCCGCAAGCTGATCGAGCTGATCCCCCACAAACGGGTCGGGGCTTGATCCGTCTGATCCTCGCCGCCCCTGAGCCCGGAGCTGATGCGCCGCGAGCAGGACGTGCTCTGGCGCCTTCGTTAC
>CBDUYN010000017.1:0-97665 GCA_965371445.1 uncultured bacterium
CGGAGTACCAGGTGACGCTCTGCAAGGTGCTGTGCGGTATGGAGGTGAGCGAGGTTTTCGACTTCGGCCCTCCGGTCTCGGACGTGGAAGCCGAGGAGTGTGCGGTTCTGCTCAACGCGGCCATCGAGCACGCTGCGATCCTGAAGAAGATGTCGCCGACGGGTCCCCTCCGATTCGCCTTCGCAGGAGTCTGTCGAGCGGAGACCTTCCACCGCGGTGCGGCGGGGCCGGGAAAGGTCCCGGCGGCTGGTCGGCCGCATCCGCCTCGACCGGCAGGAGGAGCCTGCCCTACTTCACAGGCTCGGAGCGGCGAGCGGCTTCAGGTTTTGCAGCACGGTCGGCACGAGCTCGGTCACGGTCGGGTGGATGTGGACCGCCCGCGAGATCGTGGTGTAGGACGCCTTGGCGTACATCACGTCGAGCAGAGAGTGCACGGCCTCGTCGCCCGAGAGGCCGAGGATCGCCGCGCCGAGGATCTCCTCGCTGTCGCCGTCGACCAGGACCTTGATGAACCCCCGGGTCTCGCCGAACTCCTTGGCCCGTCCCACCTGGGTCATCGGACGCTTGCCCACCAGCACCCGCCGGCCCGAAGCCAGGGCCTCGCGCTCCGTCATGCCGACGCGGCCGAGCGGCGGATCGATGTAGAGGCCGTAGCAAAGGATGCGCTCGCTCACCCGGCGCCGGTCGTCGTCGAAGAGGTTGGCCGCGACGATCTCGTAGTCGTTGTAGGACGTGTGCGTGAAAGCGCCGCGTCCGTTGCAGTCGCCGAGGGCCCAGATGCCGTCGACCTCGGTGCGAAGCTCGTCGTCGACCGGGACGTGTCCGCGCTCGGTCGTCGTGATGCCGGCCTGCTCCAACCCCAGGTCGTCGGTGTTGGGGATGCGTCCTACCGCCAGCAGCAGGTGCGAGCCCACGACCTCGGGTGCCCCGTCTTCGCACTCGACGCGGGCGGCGATCCGATCGCCTGCGCGGCGAAAGCCCACGCACTGAGCATTCAGGCGGACCTCGACGCCCTCGCCTTCGAAGATCTCGCGCACCGCCTCCGAGACGTCCTCGTCGTCGCGTCCGATGAGCCGCGGCGCCATCTCGATCACGGTCACCCGGCTGCCGAAACGGCGGTACATCTGGGCGAACTCGAGCCCGATATAGCTGCCGCCGATCACGATCAGGTGCTCGGGCAGCTCTTCCAATTCGAGCAGCCCGGTCGAGGTGAGCCATCGGACCTCGTCGAGGCCCGGCATCTCGGGGACGCGGGCCCGCGTCCCGACGTTCAGGAAGATCTTGCCTGCACGCAGGAGCTCCTCACCCACCCGGACGGTGTCCGGGCCCTCGAACCTGGCGTGGCCGCGTAGCAGGGTGACGTTCTCCATGCCCTCGAGCCAGGCGGTGAGACCCTGGTTCGACTGGCCGGAGATCTCGCGCATCCGCTCCTTGACCCGCTTCATGTCGGCGCGGACCTCGCCCTCGACGACGATGCCGAAGTCCGCCGCCCGACGCGCCATATAGGCGGCCCGGGCGCTCGCGACCAGCGTCTTGGTGGGGATGCAGCCGGCGTTGACGCAGCTGCCGCCGACCTTGTGGCGTTCGACGACGGCGACTTTCAGCCCCTCGCGGTCGAAGCGTCCGGCGAGCGGGGGACCCGACTGGCCGGTGCCGATGATGATGGCGTCGTAGTCCTGGGTCATGGGCTCCTCCTGGGTGAGCGGCGACAGCGGTTCTTGGACTTGAGGAATTACCGCCGAGCCTATCATGCGGGAGGGAGGACGATGGCGCTCTTGCCACTCCGAAGGCCGCGGGCTAGTGTGACAAGATGCTCAATCCTGAAGAAGCCCTGGCGAGGGTGCCGTTCTTTACCGACCTGAGCCGCCGGGACCTGAAGCGTCTGGCGGCTCTGTGCCTCCCCAGAGAGTTCAAAACCGGCGCGGAGCTCCTGGAAGAGGGCGCCGTGGGGCTGGGCCTCTTCCTGATCGACGAGGGGCGCGTCGAGGTCTTCAAGACGGAAAAAGGAAGGCGCCGCAAGCTGGCCGTGCTGGGTGCGGGCGAGGTGCTGGGCGAGATGGCCTTGATCGACGAGAAGCCGCGCTCGGCGAGCGCCGTGGCGCTCGAGGCGACCTCGGCGCTTTTCCTGAGCCGCGAGAGCTTTCGCACCGTCGTCAAGAAGAGCCCCGAAGTCGCCTGGGCGCTGGTACCCAACCTTGCCGATCGCCTGCGGGACGCCCAGGATCGCCTCGTCGAGGCCGAGCTCCAAGCCGAGGAGGCGGACGCTCGTAGCCAGGAGCTCGAGGCGAAGGCTCGCCGCGAGGCGAACGAGCCCTCCGGCGCCGAGCCCGAGTCGGCGACGCGCCTCGGCGGCCGCTTCCTGCGCGCTCAGTACGCGTTCTTGAGAAGCGGTGTGACCGGCCTCGACGGCTCCCTGAGAGTCTTCGAGAAGTCCCTGGCGGCTTTTGCCGAGGAGGTCGACCTCGAAGGCGAAAGCGACGTCGTCGCGCTCCTGCGCAAGCTTCCGCAGGGGACCCTCGCCGCCACGACGAGCTGTTTTGACGAGGCTCGCAGCGTCCCCCAGGAGATGGTCGATGCTTTCCTTCACCACCTGAACCGCCGCGACGAGGACCGCGGCGACGACGGATGAGCCCATGCTGCGCCGTACAGAGGTCACGGGGGCGTTGCACGTGTCGCGCGACCTCGCGTTCGCGGTGCTCACGGATTACGAAGGCTACCGCGAGTGGCTGTCCGGGGTGGCGGAAACCCGGATCCTGGCCTGCGAGGGCGACGTCGTGGTGCTCGAGATCCGGGTGCCGGCCTTTCGGAGCGAGGCGGTCGTCCTGGAGGTGATCCAGTCGCCACCCTTGGAGATTCGGTTCCGCGAAGTCGGTCATTACGGCCGGCCCGAGATCGCGGGACGCTGCGAGCTCGGCGAGGAGGGAGAGGGCTCCCGGATCCGGATCGACGCCCGCATCGCAGGACCCTTCCTCGCTTTCGGCCGTCGGCGCCGGCTGCGTACGGCGTTCGCCGCGGCTCTCGACGCCCTGCGGGAACGCCTCGCCGAGGTACGGGCCGGCCGTGCGGGCGCCCCTGGTGAGAAGCGCAAGGTCCTGGAGGTTCGCGAGCGCGACGGCGGTCTTGAAATTCTCTTGCACGGCCAGCGTTTTCGCCTGATCCGCCTCGAGGACGAGGAGGGGGAGCCATGATCCGTCGAATCGCCCGGATCGACGCCTCGCTGCCGCTCGTGGTCGACCTTTTCCGCGACGTCGGAGCCTGGTCGAGCTGGATGCCCGGCATGACCCAAAGCCGGGTCCTCGCGAGCGGAGCCGACCGGGTGCGGGCAGAGGTCTCCCAGACGGGATTTGGCCGGGCCTGGTCGAATAAGATCGACGTTCGCTTCGCAGGGGACCGGGTTCGGGTCCATGCGGTCGACGGATGGTTCCGGTGGCGTGCCGAGTGGAGTTTCTTGAAGCCGCCGGGTGGTGAAGGCACCACGGTGTCGCTGGAGCTCGAGGTCGAGCCGGGGCTCCTGGGCGCGGCGGCCCGCCGTCCTTTCTTCAAGATGAGCGAAGGACGGTTCGACGAGACGGTTGCCGTCATGGCGCTTCAGGCTCGCCGGCGCCAGGCCCCGGAGGCTCGGCCGGCCGAGGGGCGAAGCCTCCTGGTCGTCTACGAGACGGCCGACGGTTTCGAAGTCTGGTACCGCGGTCGCAGATACGCGACCCGGGAAAGCGCTTGACGGCTCCTTCCGTCTACGAGACGCGAGCGCGACGATGACGATCTCTACGACCTCAGACCCGCTATTTGCCGTCGCCCGGTTCCTCGGCCTCGTCGCCGTCGGCCGGACCCTCGGTCTCAACGGCGTCCGGCGGCGGGTCCTGTGGTGGCTCGCCGCGCCGCTGCAGCTCTTGGTAGAGCCACAGGCGGGCGAACTCCCACTCCCGCTTGACCGTGGCCGGGGAGAGCTCCAGAGCTGCGGCGGTCTCGGCGATCGTCATGCCGAGGAAAAAGCGCAGGGCCACGATTTGTCCCATTCGGGGGTCCTTCTTCTCCAGCCTTTCAAGCGCCTCGTTGACGGCCACGAGGTCTTCGTTGGGCAAAGTCGCCAGGAGCTGCTCGTGCTCCGGTCCCAGCGAGATGGGGACCTCACCGGCGCCATGCTTGAAACGATTCCGGCGCCGCGCATGGTCGACCAGGAAGCGGCGCATCGTCTGGCCGGCAAAGCCGAAGAAATGCTGCCGGTTCTTGAAGCTCACGGTGCGTCTCCCCAGGAGAGTGACGAAGAACTCGTCGACGAGCACCGTGGTTTGCAGAAGGTCCTTCACAGGCTCGCGGGCGAGAAAACGGCGCGCCATTCGGCGGAGGTCGTCGCACACCAGCCGGGCAAGCTCCGGCAGGGCGTCGGGATCGCCCTCTTGCCAGGCGATCAGCAAATCGGTGACTTCGGGGGGCATCTTGGACATCGCTTCAATGGTAAACGCGATTTCCGCCAAGAAAAAGGCTCATCGCGTCTCTACGGAGCATCCATCCCGCCGCCACTGCTTGAATTGGGGACCGCGCTCTGCCGACTCAAGACGTGCCAGGCCGGTTTCTCGATGAACTCGCCCACCGCGGCGCTGGTCGCCAAGAGCGTCGACGCCTCGAGAAAGAGGTCGACGTCATGGCCGCATTCGTCGACGAGGCAAATCGGCCATTCCTGCCGCTTGTGCTCCAGCACCGTGCCGACGACGTCTTTGAGCTGTTGCCATTTCTCGCTTCCCATAATGTGTCCTCCTTCCGGACGCTGCGGATCGATTCTTGAAACGCCCCTCATAAGGAGTACGCGAGGAAAACGCCGGCCGAGGCTCACGGCGGCCGCCCTGCGACCCTCCGGGAGCCGTCGGCCGGCGACGGCAGGGTCAGTCGACCTCGACGTTCAGACGGACCTCACCGCCGGCGTCCAGGTAGAGGAAATAGCGGCCGGCGACGACCTCGACCGGGCCGTCGGCGAGGTGGCCGACGAGGTGGCCGTCGGCGTCGAGGACGATCGCCGGGACGTCGTCCACGAGAGTGAGCCAGCCGGCCCGCGCCATTTCCACCTCCACGACTTCCGGCTGCCGGACGACGGTGACCACCGCCGAACGGTCCAGTTGCAGCGTCCCTCTGGGAGGAGCGAGGGGGACGGCGACGAGCGTCCCCTGGGGGAGGAAGAACCGAAAGCCCTCAGGCGCTTCCGGCTGCCGCGACGGCGTCCCGCCTACCGGAACCTGGACCGATCCCGGAACGGCGATGAGCTCGTCCCACTCGTCGACCGGCTCTTCAGGCGGGTCGGCGGGCGGCGGCGGCTCCTGAGCGAGGGCGGCGAAGGGCGAGAGCAACGTCAGCAGGCAGAGGACGGCAAGCCAGTTGGTCAGAGACTCTCTGGAGGTGGAAGACTTTTTGGAACGGCGAAGCTTGAACGGTGTTTGAAGCATGGAGCTTCTCCTTGGACCCGGCGCTGGCCGCGGAGCCGGTGCACCGGGCGAAGAGGACCCTCTGCCTCAATGCGTGGCGATCCCGAGGTGAGCGACGGGCTCACGTTGTGTGACACGGTGCCGAAACGCTTACGGAATGAAGCTCCGGCGACCTCGCCACAGGTTTCAAAACGACTCGTGGATCACGCGCGATCACTGGGCGGGAGCCCCACAGTGGGGCCTTTCCCTGGGTTCACTTCTTGTTAAAAGAGCCGGGTTGCGCCTTGGCTGCTTTTCGAGAGGATTTTTTTGAAGGACTTCTTCCAGCGAGGCGAAAAGCGAAGATGAGCGACACGATAACGAGCGACACCGGTGACCTGTCGACCGAGCGCTGGCAGCGGCTCAAGGACGTCGTCGCCGACGCTCTCGAGCTTCCCGAAGAAGAACGTGAGGCCTTTCTCGAGGAAGCCTGCGGCGACGACACGGAGCTTCGCGAGGAAGCCAAAGACCTTGTCGCCCTGAAAACGGGTCTGCCGTCGCCGCCGCCGTCCGCCGAGCTCGGCCGCCTGGAGAAGGGCACGGTGCTCGGCGACTTCCGGGTCGTCGCGTTTCACCAGGAAGGCGGAATGGGTGAGGTCTACCTGGGCGAGCGGGGCGACGGCGAGTACCAGCAGCAGGTGGCGATCAAGGTGATCGGCGGGCGCGGTCTCCTGAGCCGTGAGCTCCTGCGGCGCTTTCTCGCCGAGCGCCAGCTGCTTGCCGATTTTGGCCATACGGGAATCGCCCACCTCCTCGGCGGCGGTGCCACCGACGACGGACGGCCCTACCTGGTCATGGAATGGGTCGACGGCGAGCCGATCGACAGGTATTGCGAGCGGCATCGCCTGTCCGTGGAGCAGCGTTTGGACCTTTTTCGGCAAGTCTGCGGTGCCGTCCGCTATGCCCACCGTCATCTGGTGTTGCACCGCGACATCAAGCCGTCGAACGTCCTGGTCACGGCGGAGCGCGAAGCGAAGCTGATCGATTTCGGCATTGCCAAGGACCTGGGGGAAGATGCCAGGACGCCGACGACACGCCTCGGTGCTCATGGCACGCCCCGGTATGCAAGCCCCGAGCAACTCGCCGGGGGCGTCGTGACCACCGCCACCGACGTCTACGCCCTCGGTGTGGTCCTCTACGAGCTGTTGACCGGTCAAAGCCCCTTCGACACCGGCGACGAGCCGCTGGCGGGACGGACGCGAACCTCTCCGCCCGCCCCGCCGAGCACGCGCCTCGAGGGCTCGGCCCGGCGCCGTCTGGCGGGGGACCTGGATCATGTCGTCTTGAAGGCCGTCGCGCCCGATCCGGGGGCACGTTTCCAGTCGGTCGAGGAGCTCGCCCGCGAGATCGATCGTCATCGGGAAGGTCTGCCGCTGGAAAGCCGTCCAGGCACTTTCTACCGCCTGAGAAAGCTGATTCGACGCCGCTGGAAGGGACTGGCTGCGGCCGTCGTCCTCCTGGGCCTCGGCGGCAGCCTGGCGGTCCAGGAGATCGGGCGCCGCCAGCTCGGGCAGCAGCACGAGCGGGTCCGCAATCTTTCCAACCGTCTCGGCAATTACCTGGTCAGAATCTTCCTATCGGCGAGGGGCGGCGGTGAGGCGTTCGACAGAATGCTCGAAAGTGGCAAGTCGTTCCTTACCATTGAGGACGAGTTTCAAGACGAGCCGGAGCTTCGCGCCGTGCTCCTCGGAGCCATCGGCCAGGTCTATCGCCAGCAGAGTCGATTCGCGGAGGCAGAGCCGTTGCTCCGGGAGTGTCTCGCATTGCGGCGGCTGCACCTGCCGTCGGACCACAGGCTCACCGGCGTCGCCGCCAACAACCTGGCGCTCCCCTTGCGGGGCCTCGGACAGTACGTGGAAGCCGAGGAGCTTCTGCTTGAGGCAGTGCGGATTCGTCGCCTACATTCTCCGGACGACCACCAGAAACTGGCGTCCATGATCAACAACCTGGCCGGGGTCGAAAAGGAGCTCGGCAAGCACGACGAAGCTGTGGCCCACTACCAGGAAGCTCTCGACATGAAGCGTCGGCTTTCGGAGGACTTTGACGCCCGAAAACTGGCCCTCTCGGTCAAGAACCTGGGGACGGGGCTCCGCGCCGCGGGGCGTCTCGACGAAGCCGAGGTCGTCCTCCGCCAAGCGCTCGACGCCCTGGAAGGGGAGCGGGACCGAGCGGGCGTCGAGCTTCATCTCGGCGGGACCCTGCGCGAGCTCGGCGATCTGGCCGAATCCCGGAAACGCCTGGAAAGCGCCCTTGCGGTCTACGGCCTCAAGGACTCCAGGTCGGACGACGTGCTGCTCGAATTGGCGCTGCTCGACCATGTGGAAGGACACCTCGACGTCGCCGAAGAGCGTCTTCGCCGCGTTCTCGAGATGCGGCGCGAGCACTCCGGCGACGAGCACCCGGACGTGGGCAAGGCGCTGGTGGCGCTGGCACGGGTGCTCGCCGCGGGCGGTGACGTCGATGGGGCGGTGGCCGCGGCTGAGGAGGCGTCGGAGATTTTCCGGGGGCGTTTGCGGGCGGGGCATTGGCGGATCGTCGAGGTGGACGAAATCCTAGGGCGGTGACCGGCCTGTCCCCCTGCCGGCGCCCTCGTCTCGTTTCCCAAGGAACCTGGTCACACCGGCCGACGAGCCTCTTTGAGGTCCGGCAACGCGTTTAGAGAGTAAGGGAAGTCAGCTCACCTGAGGTCCGCATGGAGCTGTCCTCAGGTGTCGCCGGTGGGCGAACTTCGCCGAACGGTAACGCCCGTTTGCGCCGGCTCTGCGAGACGAGGCGACTGGCCACAAGAAGATGAAGAGCGCCTCCTCACCCGTAGATCTGGAAATCCGTGTCACCACCCCATGGGGTCGCGGAGGACGTTCCCTGGAGTTCGTCCTGAGCTCCCCGTCCGGCGTGGTCGACTTCTACCAGGTGACGATTCCCGGCAAGGAGATCCACTCCCCTGAGGCATTCCAGAAGAGGCTCTTCAGGCAACTCGAGGACCTGCACCAGGGCCGCGATGCCGACGGCGAGGGCCTCATTCGCCGGGAAGTCTTCGAGGAGCTTACCGCGATCGGCCATGACCTCTACCAGGAGCTCTTCCCGCGAGAGATGCGCAACGCCTACCGGGAGCTTCGCGGCAGAGTGAGGACTTTGCTCATCGCTTCCGACGAACCGTGGATTCCCTGGGAGATCCTCAGGCCCTTCGAGCACGAGGACGACGACTTCCTCTGTATGAAGTTCCAGATGAGCCGCTGGCTGACCGGCGAGGCACCCCTGGTCTCCGAGAAGCGGATCGGTCGGCTGGCATGCCTGGCCTGCGGCGAGGACGCGGGGTTGACCAACGCCGGCGAGGAGCTGTTGCTCCTCAAAGAGCTCGCCAACAAGACGCCGGGCCTCGACCTCCTCCTGCTGCCGGAGACGACGTCTCAGGACGTCACCAGGCTGTTGGAAAAAGAAAGCTTCGACCTCCTCCATTTCGCCGGACACGCTCAGCACGACGAGAAAAGACCCGGCGAAGCCAAGATCCTCCTGGACGACCGGGCGTTTCGGCCCCGGCATCTGTCACCGGCAGCGGAGAAGAAGCTTCGCGACGAGAGGCCCGTCGTCTTCTTCAACGCGTGTCAGGTCGCTCGGCTGGACCGTTCGCTGACCGATCTTGACGGTTGGGCGCCACGGTGGGTGAGGCGCTGTGGCTGTAGCGTTTTCCTTGCGCCGCTTTGGTCCGTCGACGACGGGCGTGCTTTCCAATTTGCCGAGTTCTTCTACGAAGAGCTCCGGGAGGGCAGATCGCTGGGCGAGGCCGTCCTCGTGGCGCGCCACAAGCTCCGCGACGAGGATCGCAACGAGATGGCCTGGCTGGCCTACAGCCTCTACGGTCATCCCGACGCGCGGATCACCTTCGGCGATCACCGTCCCCCGCTCAGCACAGGTGGGACGGGTTTCAGCGAAGAGTCGTCTCTTGCCCCTCCCGAGGGGCGACGGCGTACGACTCGGATAACCCACAGGGGCGACGCCCTTTGCCAACCGCAGAGCCGTCTTGCCCCACGACTCCGCTCAGACCGTCGCCGTCTCCTGGGCTTCGTGGCCGTTGTTTCGCTGGCGAGCTTCGTCGCGCTTTTCCTGGCCCTCGACAGATGGCACAAATTTCAAGAGGGAGAGATTACGCCGATCCAAGCCACGGCCCGGCCCGAGACCCCGACAGAAGGAGCCCCGGCCGGCAGAGTCGGGGGAGCCGGATCTTCACCATCCGAACCTTTGCCCGCCGACCGCTTGGTAGAACATGAACCTCCCGTTGCAAGATCCCGACAAGCGCCACCCTCGCTACCGATCGTTTCAGGGAGGGTTGGGATCTTCGCCCTCGACAGCGCGACGCGGCAACCGGACGCCCAGGTCGCCGCCGCGGTCGAAACGGCGCTCTCCAGCATAAGCGGCACCGATCCCGTGATCCTCCAGGCCGACGTCACGTACGTCGAAGACGTCTGGGGAGGGGACTTCTCCAACCTGCCGGAAGGCGGCCGTTCTCCGCGCGGAGTCGAATACCTCCTGATCGTGACGGCGGCTGGCAAGAGAGTGCCTCAGGAGAATACACCTTTAGAAGGCGTCACCCTGACGATGGACGCACGACTTGTCGACGTCGGCAGCCGGTCGGTCAGGCTACGTAGCCACGGTACACAAACCGGGATTGGACCCTCTAGTGAGGAAGCTCTGCTTCAGGCGACGGGGCGTTGCCTGAAGAAAATCGTTGACATCTTGACGGAAGGAGTAGATGATGGAGACATCAAGTAGGTTTCGTTTCTTCACCTTGGTGGCCATGCTGGCGCCAATCATGGTTTCTTGTGCAAGCACTCAAATAGAACCCGTATATACGCAACCTCCCGATCCGGAAGTGGTCGAGATATCGATAGTCGTCAGACATAAGGGAGAGAAGAGGATCATACCCAAAGGCTCTGGGATCGTCATTGAAGACATTTCCGGCGAATGTTCGGAGGAGGTTGAAGATGCCATCATGAGCCGACTCATCGACAACACCGGATATAATGTCTTGACCAGGAGCAATCTCGAACAGATCATCGGAGAGGCTGATCTCAACTGGCAGGGAAGGTTCAACACCGAGACGGTGAACGAGCTCGGAGAGCTCATAGGGGCCTCGATGTTCGTCGTCGGGCGGGTTGGTTACTGCGGGACTGAGTTGACCGACTCTCCGGATGCCGACTTTGGTTTGCAGTTTACCATCATTGCGATGCTTCAACTCGTAGATATGGAGACGGGTAAAGTGATTTTGTCAAGTGCGGATCAAGGTACGTATATACCGCGGCCCGCTCCGTCGTTGCCTCTGGCTGGCCCGGCCGGCGACACCAGGCCGGCAAAGGGTAGCTCTGCAGGCGAAGGACAGCCTCCGGAGAGCGGCACCCAACCCGCCAAGTCCGGTTTCTTGAGTGGCGTAAAGAATGTGGTGACAGGCGGAGGAGGCGGCCAACCTTCTGCGGGCAGCAAAGCGAAGCCTTCAAAGGCCGCGAAGCCTAAATCCCTGGAATCCGAGCCGCTCGGTTACTTGAAGATCAAGGCGGCAGAGGATTTGGCAGGACGCTTTGCCGACAAATTTTTTTCTAGACCTACCTGGGAAAAAGTCCAAATGTGGGAGACTCTCATGTGGAAATTTGGCACAAGCGTCGGGCTCGTGAGGCTCGGTCACTGCTCCGAGGCCGTGAACCGCCTGGAGAATGGCGCCGCCCAGGAATTGCCGCATATGAACGATGTCGACGTCGCTAAGTACCTCCATAATTACGGTGTCGCACTGCTGTGTGCAAACCGGCCGGAAGAGGCGATGCGGAAGCTGCGTTCGGCATACCGAGTCGGAAACAACCAGTCGACGTTGAAAATGCTGGACCTGGCCGCGAGGATCATCGAGTGGTCTCTGCACGTCGAAGTCGACGAAGAGCCTGAGGTGGGTATGCTCCTGAGGAGGGAGGTCTACGAGGGGAGTTGATCCGATCCCGGTTCTCGAGCGACGGACGCTTCCGTCTCGCCTGCTCTTCGTCCCGGAGGGACGTCTTTTGCTGGGAGCGCAGGCGTCTCGCCTGCTCTTCGTCCCGGAGGGACGTCTCTGGAATAGGGACCGTTACTTGGGGCCGGTGGGGTGCCGCCAACCGCCGACGGCTCAGGACGACGTCGGGACGCCCGGGACGGAGCTTCCCACCCCTTCCGGAGCCTGCGGGACACCCGGGACGGAGCTTCCCACGCGTCCCGGGGACGTCCGGGGATGCACGGCTGCGAGCTCCCCACGCGGTGTCTGCGAGCCCAAGGACCACTACATGCTGCCTTCCGAGCGGCGCTTGCCGTAAGTCGGGGCGCTGATCGACCAGAAGGCGTACTTCGTCGTCCACGCGCCGCGCCAGTCGGGCAAGACGACCTGCTTCCACCACCTGGCTCGCCGGCTCACGGCCGCGGGCCGGTACGCCGCCCTGCTGACCACTTGCGAGAACGCCCGGACGGCTCGCGACGACGTCGACCGCGGGGTCAACGCGGTGCTCCTCACCCTTCACCAGGATGCCGAGCAGGATCTTTCGGAAGACCTGCGACCCGAGCCGGCGGAGGGTTTTGCAGGGATCGCCGCGGAGGGACGCCTCAAGGGATATCTCAGCGCCTGGTGCCGGCGTTGCCCGCGTCCCGTCGTCCTTTTTCTCGACGAGGCGGGTGATCGAGCCGATCCTGGCCACCGAGTTCCCGACCGAGGAGATGCCGGAGGACGACACCGCCTTCGTCGAGGACCTGGGCCTCGTGGCGATGGGGCCGACGGGGTACGGCATGGCCAACCCGATTTACCGCGAGGTCGTGCCGCGTGCGTTGACGTCCGTCACCGAGCGATATCTGCCGATGGACGAGCGGGTCTACGTCCTCGCCGACGGACGGCTCGACTTCGACCGCCTGCTCGACGATTTCGTCGCTTTCTGGCGCGAGCATGCGGAGTCCTTCCTGAAGCGTCAGCCGTACTCGGAAGCCGCGGCACAGCTCGTCTGCATGGCCTACCTCCAGAGAGTCGTCAACGGGGGAGGCTACATCGACAGGGAGTACGCGGTCGGCAGCGGACGCATCGACCTCTGTGTCCGCTGGCCGCTCGACGACGGCACGCGCCAGCGCTTCGCTCTGGAGCTCAAGGTATGGCGCGAAGGCTACAGCGACCCGGTGGAGGAGGGGCTCAAGCAACTCGCGGGTTACCTGAAGCGTCTCGGCCTCGACGAGGGGACGCCTTCCTTGCCTCCCTCCCCGGACCGCAAATAGAGAGACCTGCGACTCGCGGGACGCGCCCCGGACGGCAAGTAGAGGGACCTGTGATTCGCAGGACGCGTCCCGGACGGCAAGTAGAGCGATTTGCAACTCGCAGGGCGCGCCCCGGACGGCAAATAGAGCGATCTGCAACTCGCAAGGTGCTTCCCGGATGTCAAATAGAGCGATTTCTAGATTAGACCTTACGCGACGGCGGCCTGCAGGCGCCTTCTGTCACTGACAAGAGCTCTTCGGGCGTCTCGCAGACGCCTCCTGTCACTGACAGGAGGCGTCTGCGAGCTCCGCGGACACCTCCCGTCACTGACAAAAGGGCTCCGGGGCCCCGTAGACACCTCTCCTCACTGACAAGTGGGGTCTGCAGGGCTCGCAGACGCCTCTCCGCGGTGACAAGGATCCTCTGGAGCAATGGCTTTCGGACTTTCCCCTACAGAGGCGCGAAAACGGGACCGGCGGCCGTCGTCGAGGAGCGCCGGCGGTCTCCGTCGAAGAAAAGGACGCTGGCGCGTCCGGCCGGCGGGAGCGTGGAACGGCTTGGAATGGCCATAGGGACGCGACGCAAGAGCGTCGAAGGCGTCGATCGAGGACGCCGATCGACCGTCCCGCGCAAGGGACCTCCGCCCTGTCCCCGACTTGCGCAGCCACAAAGGCGGGCGGGACGGAACGCAGTCCCAGCCCGTAGGTCAAGCGCCGCCGCATGACGTCCCAGCAAGGCCCTACCGACTCACCCCGCGTGGAACGCGGACTTCGTCCGCGGCCGTGGCTGCCGGTGGTTCGGACTTACGCACCAGGCCACTAGCTAGCTATAGCTAGCTAGGCACACGGCCGCTCTTGGTGTAGGATCAGACTCGGCCGATCGGCCGTCAGCCAGTGGAGAGACCGATGCAAAAAACCGTTGCCGTCGCAGACCTTGGGAATCGCTTCCGTACCGTCTTCAACGAGGTCACCGAAGACCACGTCCCGTACGTCGTCACCCGTGGTCACCGACCCGAGGCCGTCCTCATGCCGTACGAGGAGTTCCAGCGCCTTCAGGAGCATTCGGACGACGAGGTGCTGCGTCGTTTCGACGAGGTGCGGGCACGCATCCGGGAGCGCACCGCCGGTTTCAGCGAGGAGGAGATAGCCGCCGACGTAGCCGCGGCTCGCGCTGAGCTCCCCGACTGATGCGCGCCGTCATCGACACCAACATCCTGATACGGGCCATGCTGAACCCGAAGGGCTCAGTCGGTCCGGTGGTCGACTTCCTCCGCGATGGCCACTACGTATTCCTCTACTCGGAAGCGACCCTGAACGAGTTGATCGACGTCCTGAGCCGTCCTCGAATGGTCCACCGATACGGCATCACTGCCGACGAAGTGGATGCCCTCTGTGCTCTCGTGATTCGGCGGGGGGAGCTCGTCCAGCCCAGCCGGACCATCACGGCATGCCGCGACCCGAAGGACGACAAGTTCCTTGAGGTCGCTGTTGAAGGTAAGGCCGACGTGATCGTGACCGGCGACGAGGATCTGGAGGTACTGGACCCTTTCGAGGGGATTCCCATGATCCAGCCGTTCAAGTTTCTCGGCTTGATGAGGCAGAGGCTGGCGACCGGCTCGCGCGATGACGCTCCAGGGACACACAATCCGCCCCGGCCATCTGAGCGCAACCTCGCTGAGCCGCCAGGTTCAAACGAGTGAGGTCCGAGGCCACCACGAGGCGCCACGTGGGCGCAGGGGCGAGGAGACCCGGACGCCGCCAGGGAGTCCCCAGGCCGTAGTCGACGCCCCAGAGCGCGTCCTCGTCGTCGTGCCCCCCGAGGCGGACCGGAGTCGGAGTGTCGTCTCCACAGACGGTGCCGAGAAGGGCGGCGAAGACCTTCGCGGTCTCGTCGACCTGTTCCGGCGTGGCGTCAAACAGGAGGACGCTCCGCAGCCCGGGGTGGAGCGCCGCCGCGTCCAGCAGCTTCAGACCCTCTCTCATCGGAGGAAACCTGGAGCCTTCTGGAACCAGCCTGAGCCGCCGGCGAGTCGTCATCTATGCCGTGCTCCTCGCCTTCGCTTTCTCGCTCGGCGCCTGAGCGATCAAGGACTTCTTCGACGTGACCTCGATTCGGGAGAGCCTCCAGGCAGCCGTTTTCCTGGCGATTCTCCTCGTCGTTGTCCTCTTCTTGCTCGCGACGGCCGGGCTGATGGCCCGCAGGCACGAGCTCAGCCACCGAGTCGACGCCATCGTCACGGGGCTCGCCACGCTCCTCGCGACGCTCTTCTATGTTTCGCCGATGTTGATGTGGATGGCGGCAGGCGACTCGACGGCTCTCGTGTCACGATGGAGGACCGCGGATCCTTCGCTCTACGCGGCACAGGCATGGCAGATACTGCTCGTGGCCGCCGCCCCGCTTGTCGCATCCCTGGCGTTCTTCGTCGTCCTGGGTGGCCTCAAGTCGTCCTATCTCGCACGAATTCTCGGTAGGCTTCAAAAAGAACGGCGCCGGGGCAGCTACAAGAAAGCGGCAGAAGGCGGCCCGTATCTGCACCGTCTGCGTTTCGTCCTCGGCGTCACCTGGACGCTGATGGCGATCCTCGTCTTCGGCGCTCTCGTGTCGCTTGTCCTTTGTGCCGTCCAGGCGGTCGATCCGTCTTTTCCCTATCCTGAAGCTGACCTGGTCGAGCTTTCCTCAGCTGTCGTCGGCCTGGCCTTCGGAGCATGGGTGGACGCTCCAGCGCTCGGCGGAATGACTCGGTTCGCCTGGATCGTCTATGCCTTGGTGGGAGTCACTTTTTATACCATCTCGCTCGCTCAGCTCTATCGGTCCCGGCGTCTGGACCGCCGTGCGCTCCATGCGGCGGCCGAGTCGGACGCGCAAGGCCGGGACCCGCAGGTACGCGAGGCCCTGGCTCGGCTCGCGGAGCTTGCGGGGCTCGACGGCGTGAGGCTGGCGGTGGAGCCGGAGGATAGACTCGGGGGCGCCGCGGAGTGTTTTTTCAACCTTCGTGGTCCGGAGCGCTTCGTCATCGTCACTCAGGGAACCCTGATCGACTTCGACGTGGCGGAGCTCGAAGCGATTCTTGCGCACGAGCTGGTTCATCTGCGAGAGGGCCATTGCCGGAAGAAGAGCTTCCTCCGGTGGCTTGGCCGGTTGACGTTCGTCGGCGACGGCTTCGTCCTCGCCTTGCAGAACAGCTTCGGCTACGAAAAGGAGGCGGACCGTCTGCTGCTCGAGAGGGGGTGGGCAACGCCGGAGGCTTTGGCAGGTAGCCTGGAGAAGATGGAAAGCGCCGCTTTTGGCTACCAGCATCCGGGAATGCTTGGCTTCGCTCCGACCGCGGTGGAGGAAGGCGGTCCGGCGGACTCCACGCCGCAAAAGGAGCTTCGTGACGACGAGCGCAAGCTCCTGGTCGGCGAGGAGCTCCGCCTCTCGTTCCGACGCCGGTGGCGCCTCTCCTGGCGCCTTTTCCGGCAGCAGTACTTCGCCGCTCACAAGCTCCACTACTGGCACCCTTCCTTCAAGGAACGCCTGGAGGACGTTCGCTCCTGGTCCCGCGGATCACCGGCCGCCTGATCGGGGCGGACGGCGTCCTGGTGTAGACTCCGTGGCCACGGAAGGCTTGGACTCGCCATGACGTCGGAAGAGAAGGAAATCGTCCGCCAGGTGGCTCGCGCCTATCTGGCCCGGGCAGAACCCGATCGTGTGCCGGAGCTCGACCGGATCTTCGACGCCGTCTACCGTTCGGTCTGCAACGCTCTTGCTCCCGCGAAAGCGAGTGCCTCGGGCGGCGAGCCGCGGCTGCCCTTCGGCCCCGAGGTCCTCGACGCTCCGCTGCTTTTTCTCGTCACCCTGATCGCGGCCTACCTGGTACGCGAGGTCCACGGCTTGAAGAGCGCGGTGAAGCGCCTGCTCGAGATGACGGAGTCTCAACATGCCCTTCCAGAGGCACAACGGCGGGCGATCGTACTGGAGCTTGCCGACGAGGTACGGCGGCGCACGGAGCCCCAGGAGCCGAGCGTCACACCGCCAAGGGGCGTGGCGCCGTCGGGGCCGCGAGGTAGCGAGTCGGCAGAAAGACGCGACGCCGTGGCGCCGCCCCTCACGCCCTGCGACCTCGAGATCCGCGTCACGACCCGGGACGACGGCGAGGTCCTCGTCCTTGACTACGTCCTCCATTCCCCAAACGGCCGCTTCGAGCTCGCCTACGTCCCCTTCCCCGGCGGGCGCCTCCGTCGCCCGGACGCCTGGCAGCAGAGGATCTTCAAGACCCTCGAGAAGCTCCACCGCGGCCTCGACTCCCGCGACGCCAGGCTCACGGCCACGGACGTCGCAACAGAGCTCGCGGCGCTCGGCGAGGACCTCTCCGACGAACTTTTTCCGCCGGAGCTTCAACGGACCCTGCAGGAGGTCCGCGAGGCCGAGACCGTCCTCCTCGTCTCCGACGAGCCCTGGATCCCCTGGGAGCTCGTCAAGCCCTACGAGGCGCAGGGGGAGGACGACGGCTTTCTCGCCAGCCGTCAGCTCACCCGCTGGCTCGCCGGAGGGCGGACGCCGGCCGCCCGCATCGACGTCGAACGGCTCGCGGTGGTCGAGGCGGGCTCGCCTCCCGACCTCCAGGCCCTGACGAAAGCTGCCGACGAGCTACGCTTCCTCCGGGAGCTCGGCGCTCGTCACGGCGTCGAGGACGAGAGCCTCGCCGAGGCCGATCATCCGCGCGTCCTCGCCCTGCTGCGAGAGCGCGACCTCGGGCTCATCCATTTCGTCGGACACGGCGAGCACGACGAGGAAGATCCCACGACCTCGGGCTTCCACCTCCACGACGGCCGGACCCTGCGTCCGCGGGACCTGCGCCGCGGCCTCCGGCAACGCCTGGGGGAGAACCGTTCCCTCATATTTTTGAACGCCTGCCAGACGGGACGCCAGGGCTGGTCGTTGACTCGTCCCGGGGGCTGGGCGCGGCGTTTCGTCGCCGACGCCGGGTGCGGCGCTTTCGTCGCGCCGCAGTGGACGGTCGGCGACGAGGTTGCCCATGCCTTCGCGGTGGCGTTCTACGAGGCGCTAGAGCGCGGCGTGACCTTTGGCGAGGCGACGCTGGCGGCGCGAGGCGCGCTTCCCGAGGGCTCGCCCGGACGGCTGGCCTATGCCGTCTACGCGCATCCCAAAGGACGGCTGCGGCTGGGCAGAAGGGCTAAAACATCACCGGAAGATGACCGCTCGAAACCCCTTCCAATTTAATGGCGACCACACCCAGCTCGAACGCGAAAGGAATATCTTTCCCTGCCCCGACGGCCTTGTAAAAGCCCGTGGAAAACGCGATCGCCGCTTGGTCGGGAATCTCAGACTTCATCCCGACGACGTGAGGGATATGCAGCTTGATGGCTTTCGCTTGAAGCTCTGAATAGCAGGAGTTCAAGACGACGCACTCCACGCAATCCTTGAACAGCTCAAACAGGCTTGACAAAGATTCCGCCGTGACAACCTTGGGTTTACCCGCCTCATCTTGCAAGACGATCCCTCCGCGGCGCCCATGACCTGAGAAGTGGACGATGCGTGGCGTCTCGTCGAGTATTGCCTGCATGAGGGTGTCCGCGGTGACTGCCCATACTTGTTTGAGGTCGATCATGTCCCGTTCTCTGGAGTGCTCCAAGTTGGACTGGATTTTGTTGATTTCTTCGTCCAGGTCAAGGAGTGAGCGTGAGCCCGGCGGATTCGCTGCCAAGAATAGAATCTTGGTCCTCGCCGCGGTGCCAGCACCGAGGACCCCGTCGGTTTGCCCATTCGCCGGATCCCGCTGCGCGGCCGTTCGGTCGTACCCCGCAGGGCTCGTCAAGGCGAGGTCTTGGTTTTGGCTGGCGCTCATGCTGAGCAGCGCTCTCCCAGTGTATTTGCTCAAGAGAATTCTATGGAGATTCTCCGCATTGAGTTGCGTCTGCTGATTGTCGAACCCTATGACGTTCAACAAGGACTTTGTATCTCTTGGCGACCATCTCCCGAAGGCGATCCTGACGCCAACCCTGAAGAATGTTCCCAGCAAGGCTGAGACGCCGTCGACAGCGCTGATGATCGAGCCTTCCGTCCTTTCGAGAGAGCCGTCCCCAGTCTGCCCGGACGTGAGCAGATAATGTTCGTCAAAATTCACGGACAGCATTCCCCAGAGGGAGCTCTCCGCATCCTTTAGCATGTCGACGAATTCAGCCTCGGACAGATCTTCGTCGGTGAAGTAGAAGAAGCTGATTCGATCACCCTCTCTTTCTACAACCTCAATCCCTAGGTTGATGCCGCTCCTCGCTGTGAAGTAGTTCGTAAAAATTTGGGCAATCTCCAACGTGAGGGGCTGATTGCTCTCTCCGACGTCGATTGTCCTCAGCGGAGTCTGGAGGCGATATTTTATGCAGCCTGGGCCGATTTCGACCTTCCCCAGCTTGGACAGCCGGAGCAGTGCCTTGCGAGAGCTTTCGCAGATATGGTTGAAGTGTACGTTCTCAAATATGACGACGCCTTCCGGTTGATGCTTGAAGCTGAATTTGGCATCCTGGGTGAATGTCTTGTTTTGAGGGTCGGTACTTTTGAAAATCAGCGACCCGTCCTTGCCTATCTCTATCTCGACAAATTCAACGGAGAAGCCTCGATACCTGTAGGAAGCCTTGATAGTGCAAAAGTCGACGTCTACGAACTCCGCGTTGGAGTTGAATTGAACGTTCTTAAACGCCGCTTGGCAGTCGAACGTGGCGTTTGCGAAGTCGGTGAAATCTCCAAATCGAACGTTGTCGAAAATTACGCCGCTCACGCTGCTCTCCGGCTTGAAGAGAGTGCCGGAGAAGTCGGTGATTCCATCGAACTTCGAATTTCTGACCGTAACGGATCCACCGAACTTCATGTCGCTGAAGATGGCATAGCTATTCAAGAAGTCAACGCTCTCGAAATGTGCATCCTTCTTGATCGTCGCCTTGTTCAGAACTGTGCCCCGGAGAGAGGTGTTCCTCATGGTTAGCCCGTTCTCAAAATTTGCTTCTTCGAAGTTGGCGCCTTTTTCGAAATCTACGCGAGTGAATTCCACGTGGTCGACGAACGAGGATCCGGCGAATTTCGCCTCCTTCTTGAGTATGCGGTCGGTAATGCTAAGAACATTGCGGACGGCGCCCTTGCTTGCCCCTGGGCTTCCGGCGACAAACGTGAATTCTGCGAAGTCGTAATAGTCGTCATCCCGAGCGTTCAGTAAGTGCAACAAATCGGAGAATCTAGTTGCGAAATCGTTCTTTCTCTTCCACTCCAATTCGTCGCTGTGAAAAATGCACGTCCCGCGGCTGTCAAGCGGTAGATCCAGGTCAGCTCTCAGGCTCTTGGCATTCGTGATGCTGTCAACTTCCAGGGCGTCGTAGAATTCAGTGTAGGGGCATTTCTTGCCCATGGAACGATGGTTGTGGTGAAGCGCATACTTGTAATTGCACATGACGTCACTCCTCGGGCCGGAAGACAATCCTCGCGTTGGGATGGGCGTAGACACTGTAGGCCATCCAGGCGGAGCTTTCCGGGCTCTTGTCTTGGACGACCCGTCGCGCTTCCAGCGCCGCCCGGCCCACGGTCTCACCGCGACGGACGGCCTCGTAGAACGTGCGGCTGAAAAGGTGAGCGAGTTGGTCGTCGACGGCGTAGAGGGGAGCGAGGAACGCGCCGCAGCGGCTTCCCCGGATCCAGACCTTCACCCAGCCCGCGAGGCCGGTCAGCGCCCAGCTCTGGCGAGCGGCACCCGCCACGTTGAGGAAGACCAGGGGACGCCGGGCCGCGATGCGCCGCCGCCGCTCCCGGTCGAAGTCGGCCGGCAGCAACGTCGTCTGTTGCAGCAATCGGATTCCGTCGGCTTCCGCCTGGGCCTCCTCAGGGCTAGCGTGGCCTGAGAAGTGCCAGAGATCGATCTCGCCGCCATCCAGGAGCGCCCCGACGTCGTCGAGGGTGGCGCCAGCGACGCTCAAGTCCTCGATCTCGGTCTCGGCGCTAAGGCGGGAAAGGTAACGTCGGTCCTCGACCGCTCCGGGGAGCGGGTCTTCCTCCACCGCGTCGGCGGCTTCGACGCAGGCCAGCCGCCGGACGTGGATTTCTCCCGCCGGGACCTGCCTCCCGATTAGCCACCGGGCCAGCTCGAAGCGTTCGCACCAGGACGTCGCGACGGCGGGATCGTCGGCCTCGGGCCGCAACAGCTCCCATGGAATCCAGGGCTCGTCGGAGACGATCTGAAGCGCACGGGCCGAGCTCGTATGGATTTGGCGCAGACGCTTCTGGAGCTCTTCGGGAAGGAGGTCGTCGAAAATCCGCTCACCGATCGATCGCAGGCGGCGTCGGATCACCTCGTCACCGAGGGACTCGTCGTCCGCGCGGCCCCCCTGCCCGAGTGTCGCCAAGAGATCCTTCCAATACGACTCGGCCGAGCCCGTGATCCGCGGCCCCGCGAGCTCGAGCTCAAAGAGGTCGGCCACACCGCCAGGCGAATGCAGGACGTAATGAAAGCGCGCGTGTCCTCCCTCCTCGTGCAGGAGCACGCGGAATTCGAGGTCGGCGGGCGGGGTGTAGGTGCCGCCGGTTTCCAGGGCCACCGGCGCGATGTCTTCCTGCTCCTCGGGCTCGTCCTCCGCGCAGATCTCGATCCGGAGGGGGACGGTCCCGATCGTCTGCGCGTTTTGGCGGAAGTCGATCCGGAGGACGCTCGTCCCGGGCACAGACCCCAGGACGTAGAAGACGACGGGCTCGGCGTCGCGGCCCTCCTCGACGACGAGCTTCTTGACCCTCTCGCCGATCACCTGGACGCCGGGCGAGATCCCGATCAGGTGGACATCAACGTCCAGATCGAGGCGCAGGGTGACCGGGAGGGCGCTCTCGTCGTAGGGCGACGCCTCGCGGGTAAGACCGACGGCAATGGCGCCCCGCTTGTTCCGCGGCAGACGGCGCGGCGCGGTGACGTCGGTGTAGCGGGTGGTGACCGGGGGATCGATACGGTGACGGATTCCTGGGCAGAGGTCGCGTTCCCACTCCGGGTCGGGATCCTCGCCCGGCGGCGGGGTGGGGGCACCGTGGCGCACCGGGCTTGGCAGGTTACGGATTTCGTCGATCCGACGGCCGGCACCGGGATAAGGCTCGAGGATGTCGAGGAGATCGACCACCAGCCAGTCGCGTTCGAGGGAGTCGTGGCAGTCGACGATCTGTCTGAGGACGTCGCGGAGCTTCGGATAGATGCCCGCCAGCTCGAAGCCGACGAGTCGCGGCAGCTCGTGCCAGATTCGGAGGAGGGCTTGTAGGGTCCGTTCGGTTTCCATGACTTTGTGTCCCTTGGGGCTTTCCCTTATGGGGCTGCGGAGACTCGTTCCGCTCAGACGCCGACCATGACGAAGGGAGCCCAGTAGTAAGGATGGAAAAACGGCCGGATGGAATCGTCCTGGACCCGCAGCTGCGTCAGGGCACGGGCCGCGAACAATCGGAGACGCTGTGTTCGGCCCGCGTCGTGACGATAGCACCGCAGGTCTCCGACGAGCTCACCCACGGTGACCTCGCGTAGCCAACGCTGGGCGGCGCGCAGAGCCTGGGCGGGGGGCATGCCCCTGGTGCCCTCTCCCAGGTGGAGACGGTAAAAACGTGCCATCAGAAGAGCCGTCGAGAGGTCGTCCACCGGCCACAGCGTCGCCACGACCCCCGGCACCCCGGCCTGGAGAAATCCCGCCGGCAGGCCGACGACCTCGTCCGGCAGCCGGTTCCACTCCGCGAGCCCGGTCTGACACGCCGAGAGGACGACCAGCCGCACCGTGTCGAACGCGGGACGGTCCAGGACCTCGCGCAAGGTCCACGCCCCGTCGACCAGCTTCAGGGCAGAGTTGAGAGGACGATCGACGTCGAAGGCCCCGTGACACGCCAGATGCAGATGGGTGGCCCCTGGGAGGGCGTCGACAAGCGCCGCCTTCGTCGCCTCGTCACTGGAAAGCACTCGCCTCTCCCCGGAGAAGACGGCGGCGACCTCCTCCAACTCACTCTGCGCGTGACGCAGCGGGGACCCGAGCGACGGATTTCCCACGGCGACGAGCTGCGGCGCTCCGGACGTCCACGCGGCAAGCTCCCGGCGGGCCGCTCCACCGACGCGGGCCGAGGGAAGGTAGGACACCTCGATCTCGTCGAGCAGGGCGTGGAACGGCAGGAGAGCGAGGCGTCCTCCGGGGATCAGCGCGACGCGTCGGACACCCCGGTCCCGAAGACGAGCCGCCAGCCGATCGAGCCATTCTTCGCCAAGCCTCGCGAGCAGCCCGCCGAGCGCCGCCTGGAACGGCTTCGGGTCGTCCCGGACCCGCGCCTGCTCCGGCAGGTAGCCCCCGGTGACCTCGTCGCCGTCGCGTTCCACCAGCAGGGTGTCGAGCTCTTCGATGTCGAAGCCGTCCTCCCAGAGAGCTTCGACCTGGGCTTGCGGGGTGTCCGACGCTCGCCGGACGAGAAGGGCCAGGCTCCCCGTCTCCTCCGTCAGGAGGTAGAGGAGCGGCCGCTCCGGCGGCACCGTCCGCTCCAGGTCAGCAAGCTCCGGGAGGGCCAGGAACCCCGCGTCGCCCGTCAGCTCGCGGATCCGCACGACGACGGCTTCAAGGTCCAGACGCGCCTGTAACGCCTCGTCGTGCAAGGCTTCAAACGACATGTGCGGGCGGTCGACCGCAACCTCTGCCCGCTGCGCCCTCTCCAAATGACGCAAGCGCTCCGTGGCTTCGTGGTAGGCGTCGTAGAGCTCCGGGTGCTTGCGCTGAAGCGCCTCGAGGTTGGCGCGGTCGCGTTCGAGGACCTGTCCGAGACCGAGGGCCCGGCCTCGTTCGAGGGTCAAGGCGGCGGCCTCCGGCTCTCCGGCGCGAGCCAGCGTCAGGCAGGCACGGCGGGCGAGGTCCGGAGCGAAGGCCATCTCGAAGTCTAGGCTCTGAGGCAGGAGCGAGGACTGGTAAAGACGTTCCGCTGCCTGAAGCGCGATCCGGAAAGCGCGAGCGGCGTCGTCCCACCGTTCTTCCCGGACGTAGAGGTTGCCAAGCTGCCACGCGGTACGACGCGCGTTGTTGGGCAGAAGCTCCGGACGATGAACCTCCAGAGCCGCTTCGTAGGCGGCGATCGCCTTTTCGACGTTGTCGGCCTTCTCGCCTTGCCCGCGGTGGGCGTAGAAATACCCCAGGTTGGCCTGGTTTCGGGCCCAGTCGGAAGGCAAAGAGTCGCGGGTCTGGATCTCCAACACCTGATGAAAAAGCTCCCGGGCCTGCTCGAAGCCCTCCCCGGCGTTCCCGCGCCGCGGATCCGCGTAGGCGGTCGCCAGGTTGCCCGCCGTCAGCGACCAGACGTAAGGCATGGCTTCCCGATCTTGATTTTCCAGGACCTCCTCGTAGACGGCGATCGCTCTTGCGACGTTCTCCGCCGGGTCGCCGGCGATGCGCTTCGTGTAGGTCGAGGCGAGGTTCATCATCGAGTTGGCCCAATCCTCAGGCAGGTGTTCCCGGGTACGGACCTCGAGGGTGGCTTCGTAGGCGGCGAGCGCCCGCTCCAGGTTCTCCGCCGTGTCGCCGGCAATGCGGTAGAGCCAGGCCGTGCCCAGGTTCATCGTCGTCAGCGCCCAGTCGACGGGCATGGTCTCGCGCCTCTGGACCTCCAGGGCCTTCTCGTACGCTTCGATGGACAGCTCGAGGTTCGCCGTGCGGTCGCCCCGGATCCGGTTCGTGTAGACGATGCCGAGGTTCATCATGGTCATGGCCCAGTCGGCGGGCGCCGCGTCGCGGGTACGGACCCGCAAAGCCTGCCGGCAGCCGAGGAGAGCGCGTTCCAGGTTTTCGGCGCGGTCGCCGACGACACGGTTGCGAAACGCCGTCGCGAGATTCATCTGCGTCGCTGCCCAGGCGACCGGCGCGGCGGATTCCGTCCGCACTTCGAGGGCCGGCTCGTAGCAACGGATCGCCTCTTCGACGTTCTCGGCGCGGTCGCCGCGCATCCGCCGCAGGTAGGCCGTCCCGAGCACGTCCTGGGTTTGTGCCCACTTTTGCGGCAAGGCTTCGCGGGTGAGGACCTCCAGGGCGAGGCGGCAGGCCTCGATCGCCAGCTCGAGGTTTTGCGCCCGCCCCCCATGCTGGCGCCGGACGTAGCCGGTCGCCAGGTTGTGGAGCACGCTCGCCCAATCCACGGGGAGGGTCTCGCGCTGAAAGACCTCGAGGGCGGCCCGGTTGGCGGCGATCGAGTTGTCGACGTTCTCGGCGGGGTCGCCCCGCAGGCGCCGGAAGTAGGCGCCGCCGAGGTTTCTCATCGTCGTCGCCCAGTGCAGAGGGTAGGACTCGATCGTCAAGACCTCGAGAGCCTGATGAAAGCACTCGACGGCCTGTTCCACGCGCTCGTCTTCACCCGAGCCGGAAAGAGTGCTTCCGAGGTTGACGAGCGTCCCCGCCCATTCGAAGGGAGCGGCCTCGCGCGTCAGCACTTCGAGGGCCTCCTGGTAGGAGGTGACCGCTCGCTGGAAGCTCTCGGCAGGATTGCCGCCGGAGCGGTCGCTGTAAGCGTTGGCCAGATTGACGGTCGTCTCAGCCCACTCGCGGGGCGTTGCCTCGCGGGTGCGGACGGTCAGGGCCTGCTCGTAGGCGGCGTTCCTGGTAGGCGTCGCCGAGGCGGTGCAGAGCCTCGGCCCACTCGCGGGGAGAGCACTCCGGCGAGAGGGCCTTCAGCTTCTCGTGCCAGAGCTCGACGGAATTCTCGGACGCGTCTACGGCCATCTCCAACCCTCCTCGGCTCAGACGCCCAGAGCCCGGCTTCGTGGCTGTTGCCGGCCGACACGTAGCTCTTCGGGGATTTCTTGCTCGATGGGCTCACTCCGGATCCCCATCTGTATCCTCGGGGAAATCTGAAGAGAAATCTACTTCTTCCATCGCCGGATGTTTTTCTTTGTCAAAAGGTGGCATCTGTGGATCCGGCACGCCTAGAGATTGAAGCAAGGCGTGGGCCTTGGTCAACCCCCAGTGGTAGGCAAAAGGCGGCCCGTCGCACCAGGCCAGCCGAAACGCGGTCTCGGCGGCTTCGACAGCCATCGGTTTGTCGACTGCGCTTTCTATTCCTGCAAGCACGTTTCTGGCATCCGCGTGCAACAAGGTGAAGGGGCCGCGTTCGACCGGTTCCCAGACGTCTTCCAGGAGCTCGCGGGAGGTGTCGCTCGCGCCCCGTCGGCGCGAGACTTCAGCGAGGGAGATCAAGGACAGCACCTCGCCCTCAATGTCGTTGACGGCCCGAGCTCTGGACAGGGTTTGGCGCAACTGTTCGTCGGCCCGCTTCAGGTCGCCAAGCTCCATCAGCGAGCAGGCCTGTAGGCGCAGTATCTGAATGACCTGGGCTTCTAGGCGAAAGTAAGAGGGTGTTGCCTTCATCGCTTCCAGGGCGCGCCCGGAAAGAGCGGCGGCCACCTCCGGCTTGCCAAGCAAAAGCGCGCACTCGGCAAGAGAGCTGTCGATGGCCGGAGCCAAATGCACCGGATCCGGTGAGCGCCTGAGAATATGCTGGGCGAGCTTCACCTTTCCACGTGTCATGAAGAGGATCCCAAGAAGCCGTAGGTCGCCAGAGAATCTGTCGCTGCCGAGTTTCTTGTTTATGTTTGCCACCCGGCGGGCGCTTTCCTCCGCCCTGCGGAGCGAACCGATGGCGAGATCCGACCGGCTCAAGTCACCCAAGGCATATCCTATGGAGCTCAACTCGTCGGCATCTTCGCAATCCTGAATCAGTCGCCGGAACATCATGCCGGCATGGGCTAGCTGCCCGTTCGCTCGATAAGCGGTGGCGAGTCGATACATCACCTCGAATCGCTGGCCGCTCTTTTCGAGCGGCGGAGGGTGATCCGTTCCCGAGGGGAAGAACAGCTCCAGGAGGTGGACCGCCTGATGACTGTTCAGATGTTCCAGGATAGTATCGTCAATGCGAGTGTAGAATACGTGCCAGGCCTCGACAAAGCGTCCAAGGTGGATCAGAGAATGGCACAGCTCGACAGCTGGAGTCAGCATCTCAGGGTTGACGACTTGATATTGGTAGATGGCCGGTATAGATTCAAAATGTGCTCGTAAGTCTTCGTAGACGTCGTGCCTGTCGCCGCTGCCCAAGCCGCACCAGATGACGCCTCGGACCAACGGATGCATGTCATAATGGTTCGAATTGCGATCCCAGCCCACCAGCCCGCGGTCTTCAAGGTCGGCGAGAGCGTGGTCGAGATCTTCTTCACCGCCCAGCGACCTTGCCGTGGCCACGAGGACGGCTCTCAGTGTGTCGTAGTGTGCAGGCATGCGGAACGCGGCTATCGTCTGCGCCACGCGGTTTGACGTACTGGAGAGGCTGCGCAATGCGAACGATAGGACATGAGATCTGACCTGTACCATGGTCAGCCCGGCAGGGTTGAAGTCGGGATGGTCCGCCAGCCATCGGTTGAAGTTTCCTGGTGCCTGCCGGTAGCACGCCACCTCCCCGGCTAATGCGCGGATGACCAGCGGATGATGTTCGACAAGGTCCAGGATCGGATAAATTTCGTGCCCGGCACCCTGAATACGCAGTGACCGCCACAGTTTCAACGAATCTGAGCCGCGTAGCCCCTTGAGGAAGTAGGGGGTGCTTCCCGGGGTCGGATGCCCGGTGAAAGGATCCTGCAATTCGGCTGGATACAGGCGTGAGGTAACGAGGAGTCTGGAAGCTCGAACGTGAAGGAGTCTGCGCAAGAAAGCTCCGGCTCGCGGATCTTGGGCCTTGCGTAGGCGGTGCTGTCCGACGAAAGAATCCGCGGCACTGGCTGGCAAATCCATCGTCTCTGCTACGAAATTGGCCGTCTTCTGGTCGAGATCGTCGTCCATCATGCGTGCCGCATCCAGGCGGGCGTAGGCGATCATGATTCGTTCCAGGCCATCGAGGACGACCAGGAACGGCCGCTGGTCGAGAATCTCCAAAAGCTGCTCTTCACGCTCGTGTTGAGACATCCTTCGGACATCTGTGGCGCTGCGGCCCAAGGCGTACGCCAGGGCTTGGATGACGAATCTCTCGAAGGTCGCACCGTGCTCGTAGAAGCTCCACCACAGTCGCCCGGCAAGAGGTCGCATCTTGGAAGAGGCAACCTCCCTAAGCCACTTCCAGGCGAGGGCACTCTTGCCCATGCCGCCGATCGCGATCATGTTGAGGATGCGAGCCTGGAAGTTCTCTCCGTCAGGGTTGCTCACCCAATCGGTCAACAGGTCAAGCTCGGCATTTCGGCCTACCAGGTCCCGAGTCTGCAGCAGAGTATAGCGATGGGCGAGGTACGGCTCCGGCGGCGAAGGTAGGGGGGCGCGCTCGATACGGGTGCCGGCGGCTCGGCTGCCGCTCTGGGTGACACCGCGTTCCGACATCTCAGATGCTGACCAAGGAGCTCCCTGCAACGGATCTTGAGTAAAGACGACGTGTGTCCCGGGATGGGCAAAGACGCTGAAGGCGAGCCACGCGGGGCCATCAGGTGCGAGGTTTCTTACTTTTTGGCGAGCCGCCCAGACCGCCTCCCCAATCGTTTCTCCTTCTTCGAGCGCGTGATAGAAGGCACCTGCAAATTCATAGGCCAGGTTGTCGTTGATTAACCATTGAGGGCCGATGAAGCAGCCGCAGCCACAGCGCCGGGCCCAGCGGTCGGCCCAGCCCCCGAGTCCGGTCAAGGACCATCCAAGGCGGGCGACTCGGCAGGCGTTCAAGAACACGAGAGGGCGATTGGAACCGATCCGGGCAGCGATAGGACCGTGGAGGTCGGCGGCTCGGAAAGACCGACCGCCGGGTAGCAGGATGGCCGACTCGTTGGGTAGACCCTGCACGAGCTCGCCGTGACTTACGACGTGCAACAGCCCGAGGCCAGAGGTCTTTAACAACCTCTCGACGTTTTCGTAGGTGGCGATCGATGGGCTGACGTCGTGGCTACGAGGTTGCGACTGTGCCAGGTCGGCGATCAACGCGCGCTCCTTGGCCACAAAGGGCAGACTCCCGAGCTCCTGCGACTCGCCTCCTTCGACACAAGCGATCTTTGCGGCAGAGATCGTGTCGGGAGGCGCCTTGGCGCCGGCCAGCCAGCGCGTCAACCGGTACCTGGCGCAGAGGAAATCGTCGTCGATGATCTCTTCCGGGCGAGTGTCGTCGTAGGGCTTGACGAGCTCCCAGGGAATCCAGGGCTCGTCGGAGACGATGAGCAGCGTCTTGACACACGTCCGAAGCTCGCGATACAGCTCATGCATCGCTGTTGGGAAAAGCTCGTCATAGAGATCGTGGCCGACGCCTTCCAGCTTGCCTTGGATCTCGTGGCTCAGGAGCGGCGTGCCGTCAATGTCGAGTCCCTGGTGTAGTAGCTCGATCTTCTTGAACAACGCCGTCTGATAGGCGTCGGGTGGCCCTGCGAAGGCTTTACCAGAAATCGAGACGGGGTCGAGATCCAACACCCCGCTGGGCGAATCCAGAACGTAGGTCAAGGACGTTCTGCCTTGAGCGTGTTCGGTTCGGACCCGGATCTCGAGGTCCGCCGCGAACGCCGAATCCGTCATCTCCGGCTCCTTGCCTCCGGCCGGCAACCTGCGATCGCCTGCACCAGTCGCCGTTTCTGGTTGGCCGCCGCGCGGCGAATCGCGTCAGGCGAATCAGGGCTTCCATCGTGCATCGTTGAAGGGGGATGCTCCTACGGAGCGGGGGGCATCGCAGGCGTTGGCTTGCCCGAGCCGGGCCTTGGGTGGGCAGGAGGCGTCATGACGGGATTCTATCAGCGATTCGGCGACAAGACACACAGGGCATCGTGAATACAGAGCCGTCTCACATCGTGACAAAGGGCATAACCAACTCGGCGTCCGGCTCCTCCCCCATCTCCTCGACGGCACGCAGGTAGTGCCCGAGAGCCAGAAGAGCCCACTCGCGCACAGGCTCAGGCCCTTCAGGGTCACAGGCGGCAAGAAGGCTCACCGCCTCCCGGGCGAAGACGAGGGCCTCGTCCGGACGTCCGAGCTTCAGGAGCAGGTGCGCCAGGTTGCTCCGCGCCATGGCCAGTTGGGGCGCGAGGTAGTCGTATCCGTCGACCGCGCGCTCGAGCAGCCGGACGGCTTCTCGGTCGTAGGGCTCGGCCTCGCTGTGCCGTCCCTTGGCGACGAGGGCTTTTCCCAGGTTCACCAGGCTTCGGGCCAGGTCGACGTCAAAGGCGCCGGGGAATTCTTCCGCGAGCCCGCGGCGGTGGGTCACGGCTTCTTCAAAGAGCGCGAGGACCTCGTCCGGATCGCCGTCGACGTCGTCGAGGATCGTTCCCAAGTTGTGAAGGCTCTCGGCCAGGTTGGGACGCAGAGCCGGATCTTCCCGTTCCAGGGCTCGGTAGAGGTCCGAGCTTTCCCGGGCGGGCGAGAGAGCCTCTTCGGAGCGATCGTCCCGAAAGAGATGGAGGCCGAGATTGCTCAAGGCGCCGGCCAATTGAGCCCGGAAGCGCTCAGGACGAGCCGCCGCCAGCTCCCGGTAGATCTCCACCGCCCGCCCGGTGGACGCCGCCGCTTCGCCCGGGCGTCCCTGAGCGGCGAGATGACCGGCATAGTTGGCCAGCACGGAGGCGACCTCTTCCCGAAACGCCCCAGAGTGCGCCGTCTCCAACCGCTCGAAAAGCTCCAGCGACTCACGGGCCGAGGATTCCGCCTCCTGGAAGGAGCCCGCCCTGTGGAGCCTGGCACCGACGACGTCGAGAGCCGCCGCCAGGTCCCACCTGCGATGGCTCGACTCCGGCGCACGTCCGCGCAAGAGGGCGACGGCGCGCCGGGCGTCTTCCAGGGCTCCGGCCCAGTCTCCGAGGTCCTCCGACGCCTGGCTCCGGCGTATCCACGCCCAGGCGAGATCGCGTTCCAAGTCAGAGCGGCCCGCATCGACAAATCCGCTCAGAAGCCTCACTGCCTCATGGCTCGCCTCCAGCGCCTCCCGCGGCCGGCCGAGCGTTTGCAGCTGGTCGCTCAGAGTGTCGAGGCTTCTCGCGAGAAGCGGACCGTAGAGCGCCGGATGCCCCGCCTCGAGCCCGCGATAGAGACGCGTCGCTTCCTCGATCCTCCGCACGGCCTCCTCCGTTGGGTGCCGTCCGGCCTCGAAACCGCTTCGAAAAAGCGTCCAGGCGAGCTGAGCGTCGAAGGAGCTGCGTTCGACGGCCAGCGTCCGGTAGATGTCCGTCGCCTCGTCGACCCATTGACGGGCTCCCTCGTTGTCATGGAGGTTCGACAGCACGCTCGCCAGGTTGTCTAGCGCCAGGGCAAGGTCGGCTTCGAAGGCCGTCCGCTGCTTCGCCACCAGCTCTCGCCGGAGCTCGACCGCTTTTTGCAGCACCGGCAGGGCTTCCTCGTAACGTTCCGAGTCGTTCAACTGATTCCCCAGGACGGCGAGGGCGTTGGCGTACTCGTGCTTCTGATAGGCGTCGAGACGATGCCGTCGATAGAGGTGGACGGCCTCTTCCGCCGTGGCGAGAGCCTCCGGGGAGCGGTCCAGGTCGCTGAGGCAGCCGCAGAGGTTGGCGAGGGCGTTGGCCAGTTCGACCTCCCCGTCGGCTCCGTCGACGAGCCGGCGGCGGAGGGCGACGGCCTCCTCAGCGGCCTGGAGAGCTTCCTCCCGGTGCCCCGACCACGTTCGCAGGATGCTTATGTTGACCAGGCAGGAGGTGACCTCGACCTTGGCGTCCCTGGCGCGATATTCGGCGAGGGCCTCCTCGAGCAACACGAGGCCTTCGCTCCAGCGGCCCGCTTTCCCAAGGTCCCAACCCAGGTTGTGGGCGAGAGCCGTGATCGCCGGCCGCTCTTCTTCTCCCGGCGCAGACTTGGACGAACGGTAGTGCGCGAGCAAGATCTCCTTGGTGGCGATCGACGCTTCCCGGAGAGGCAGGGTCAGGTCGTAACGCTTCTCTTCGTCCCACTCTCGGACGAGGCGTTCGGCAATCTCGACGGAACCTTCTTGCGCCAGTCGCTCGGCGAGCACCTTTCCGATCGGGTCTCCGGTTTCGACGGCTACGTCGGCGGCCGGCTTCGCGAGCTCGTCGAGCCGTCCCTCGAAGGCTTGGACGAGGAGCTGACGACGCTCCGGGCGACGATGAGCCAGACGCGCGAGGTGGGTCAGAGCGCTCCGATGGGATTCACGGAAAAAAGTCATTCGCGCGTTTCTCCAGTGGACTTGCGAGCAAGACTATAACTGCCACCGCTTCGGCGATACACTGGCCGCAACGAGAAGGTCCCGTCGCAGATGATCCCAGAGCCCATCGGGAGGAGCCTTTGACGCAACCTGACGAGCGACCCAAGCCCCCGGTCGAACCCGTCGATCTGGTCCTGCGGGTGTCCACTCGCTGGGACGGCGGCGACCGGATCCTGGAATACCGCCTCCACTCTCCGTCCGGCGCCGCCCGAGGGCTTTCCGGGAAGGCGCACCGCAGCCGACCCCTGGGAGCGCCGGACGCCTTCCGGCAGGATCTCGTCAAGGAGCTCGAAAGGCTCCGCGGCGGAGTCGGTGCCCGGGAAGCAGTCCTCCTCCGTGACGAGGTCCACGACACCCTGGCGGACATCGGCCACTGGCTCTACCAACGCCTGTTCTCCAAGTCGATGCAGGAGGCCTATCGCGGCTTCCGCGACCAGATCCGGACGCTGCTTGTCGTCTCCGACGAGCCCTGGATTCCCTGGGAGATCGTCCGGCCTTTCGGCGACCGCGACGACGACTTCTTCTGTATGCAGTTCGAGATGGGCCGTTGGCTGGCTGAAGCCGCGGACCCGGTCGTCGTCAAGGGGGTCCGGCAGCTGCTCTGCCTCGCAGTGGGGGAACTGGAAGACCAGGCGGCCCTGCCCGAGGCGGACGACGAGCCTAAGATCCTCATGGCCTTCGCGGATCACCCCGCCAAGGTCACCGGGCTCGTCCTCCGCAATCCCGGCTTCGACGAGCTCAAAGGTCGCCTTCGCGACGGTGTCGACCTCCTGCACTTCGCCGGCCACGGCCTGCACCGCGAGTCGTCCGTCGAGGGCGCCGAGAGCGCCTGGCGTCCTGAGCTGGCGGGGATCGAGCTCGCCGACCGTCCCTTTCTCGCCCGCGACCTCGTCGGCGAGGTCGCGGCTCGGTTGCGGCAGGAGCGTCCCGTCGTCTTCTTCAACTCCTGCGAGAGCGGACGCCTGGGCTGGGCGCTCACGGGTCTCGGCGGTTGGGCGCAGAGCTGGGTCGAGGACTGCGGCGCCAGCGCCTTCCTCGCTCCGTTCCTGTCGGTCAACGACACGGCGGCTCACGAGCTGGCGGCGATCTTTTACCGCGAACTCCGGGAGGGAAGGACGGTGGGCAACGCCTTGAGGACCGCCCGCCGCGAGCTCCGCAAGCCCCGGGAGAGAGATGACGCGGCGAAAGACGACGTGGCGTGGCTGGCCTACAGCCTGCACGCCCATCCCAACCTGCGGGTCGTGCCTGGCGAGGACGTCCTCGAGACGGTCTCCGTCGAGGTCCCGGATCCGCCTTTGAAGCTCCCCGAGCTGCGCTGGCGTCCGGACCGCTCGCCGCCCGGCGCCCTGCTGCGGGCGGAGTACGGCGTGGTGCCGTTCCACTTCCGGCAGACGGAGGTGGAGGATCTCGAAGACTGGTGCCGTTCCGGCGACGACCTCGGCATCCGTCTCTACACCGGCGCTGGCGGCATGGGCAAGACGCGCCTCGCCCTCGAGCTCTGCCAGCGGCTGCGGGCCGACGGCTGGCAGGCGGGCCTCGTCGAACCCGAGCGTCCGCCCGAGGAGACGTGGCGCGATCTGGTGGAGATCGGGGGGCCGCGGCTCCTGATCGTCGACTATGCGGAGACCCGGCGTCCGCTCCTGGTGCCGCTCCTGCGCGAGATCTACCAGGGCGAGGACGACGCTCCGATTCGCGTCCTGCTGCTGGCGCGGGCGGCGCTCGACTGGTGGGAGCAGCTCAAGACGGAGGGCGACGGCGTCGGCGAGTTGCTGAGTGGTCCGGCGACGCGTTGGTACACGCTCCAGCCCCTGGCGCTTTCGTCCGAGGACCGGGCCGAGTCTTACAGGATCGCGACGGAAGCGTTCGCGGACCAACTCGACAAACAGGCGCCCGACGACATGCCGGACGACCTCGACGCCGAGCATTACCGACGGGCGCTCCTTCTCCACATGAGGGCCCTGGCCACCATCGACGGCGTGCATTTGAAACGCGAGGACGGCGAGGACGGTGTCCTGGACTACGTCCTCGACCGGGAGCGGCGGTTCTGGCAGAAGCTGGCCGTCGAGCGGGAGCTTGCCAAGGACGTGGCGACCGGGATCGGACGGGCGATGGCGGCGATCACCCTCGGCGGCGGCGTCGACGGTGAGGAGCAGGCGGTTCTCGCGATGCGCGGGCTGGCGTTCTTCAAGGACGAGAAGGAGAATGTCCTGACGAGGGTCGCGTGGCTCCTGCGCGAGACCTATCCCGGGGAGAACCGGTGGATCGAGCCGGTGATGCCGGATCTCCTGGGGGAGCACCTCATCATGCGGGAAATGGAGATAGACTCGACCGAATTGCTGGATCTCGTCCTGGGGCCGGGGGACGAGACGGGCGACGCGGCAACTGAGGCGACGGAATGACGAAATACAAAGACAGAGTCGCGGACGACCTCGAGAGGGCCTGGGTGAACTTCGAGCCTGATTTGCCCCTTGAACCCCCTCGGCGGAGCTTCCGCACCCGTTTTACGTCGAGCGTCCGGGCAATCCAACGGCGCTCCTCGCGGGAGCGTTGCTCAGGGTCCCCTGAGCCCGGAGGGCGACCCATGATAGCCTGGGGTGAGGAACGAACCCCAGGTCCGCGGCGTCCTGGTTGCGGCTGTGGTGACTGAGGAAGACGTCATGGGCATGGACGTCATCTTAGCGCAGGACGCGGGCCGAAGCACCCGGCGTCGCGGGGCCAGCAGGCACAGGGTGTAGACCCTGTCGGGGCGTGTCTGGTAGAATCAAGACTGGTTCGTCGCCCGACCCGTGGGGGGCAAAACCGAGAGGAGACGACGATGCAGGCCTACCGTGCAGCGGTGGTCGTCGGCGCCACCAGCGAACTTCACATCGCCCCCAGCTCATGAGAGACCCAGCTCTCGGCCCGCCGTCCGCGGGTGGCTGGGGCGTCGCCGACCCCCAGAAGCCAGTCGAGCCCGCTTCGGCAGACCTCCCATCTTTCGTCGATCGTGGGCTCCCGGCCAGCTACTGCCACGATCTCGACCGCGCTGTAGAGATCCTCAGGGAGCTCGGTTGCACCGAGGTCTACCTCTTCGGCTCGCTGGCCCGGGGCGCCGTCCATCCCGGGTCCGACATCGACCTCGCGATCCGTGGTTGCCCTCCGAAGCGCTTCTTTCGGGCCGTCGGGCGTCTGCTGACGGCGCTTGAGCACCCGACCGACCTGGTCGACTTGGACTGCGGTGAGGATCCCTTCGCCCGCCGCCTCCTCGCCGAAGGGAGCTTGGTCCGCCTTGTCTGAGAAGCTCGCCGCCCTGGTCCGCGAAGAAATCGGTCTCGTCGATCACCTCTTCGAGGAATACGAGGAGCTCCTCGACAAGTCGCTGCGCGCTGCTCCGGACAAAGTCGAGAAGGCAGCCCTCGCCACCATTCTCCACTCGTTCTACAACGGGCTCGAAAACATCTTCTCCACGATCGCGCGGGAGATCGACAGTCGGGCCGTCAGGCGAGCGATCACACCGCCTGCTACTGGATCAGATGGCTGCACCGACCCAGGCTAGAGGTGCGGTCCTCACTCGGGCCACGGCGCGGCGCCTCGAAGAGTTTCTCGGCTTCCGCCACTTCTTCCGGCATTCCTATTCCTTCTTTCTGAGATGGGAGCGAATGGAACCCCTCGTCGAAGCCATTCGGGAGCTCTGGCAGGAAATCCAGATCGAGGTGGAGCGCTTCCTGGGTGACCCGACTGCGTCCTGATGCCGACGTTCGGCGCCCGACGACGGCGTCCACCGCGGTACGGACGTCGAAGTCCCCCCGGCACGCTTCTTCGCCGTGCCTCGCTGGTTGACGGAGGAGAGGGTTGGGCCGGCCGGGAGCGGATGAGGGGGGGACCTCGCCCGCCGGCGCGCCAGCCGTGTCAGGCCGGTCAACGCCGCTCGGCGACTCTCTGCCCCTCTCCCCGCTAGGGTGACAAAAAACGTCAAGTGGACTTCTTTAAACGAGCACAAGTGGACCACTTTTGGCGAGCGGCAAAGTCCGGGAGGCGCGCCGACGGCTCGAGAGGCTCACGAACGAGAGCGGCCTTGGATTCGACTGGACGGCCCGTCAGCCTTGCCTGTCCAGAAGCTCGACGACAGGACGCAGAAGCTCCTCGTCCACCGGCCGTCCGGCGTCCTCGGCTAATTGGCGGTAGTGCGGCACGAAGATCGCCATCCAATGCTCGAAGGCGTCCGGCAGCCGCAAGAAGAACGGCGCGAGCGTCCGCACCGCTTCCTCGGCTGCGGCCAAGGCGTCCTCGCGACAGCCGAGAGCGCTGAGCATTACACCCAGGTTGTTAAGGCTGCTGGCAAGATGAGGGAGGAAAGCGTCGGGCCGCGAATGCGCCAGCTCGGGTCGCTCACTGCGACGCCGGACATCGGCCGGCGGGACGCCGACGGTCCCAGTGAAAGATGGGACGCGGACGCGCCCCCCGGGTAGCGACGGAATAAGGGCGCCAGGAGGTCACGCCGGCCGGCGCGGAGGAAGTCGAGGCTCTTTTGGGTCGCTGCCAAAGCGACCTCGCGCAGGGGTACCGAAGAGTCGAAGAAGTCGTCCTCGCAGAAACGGACCAGCCGTAGGGCCAGCCCGTATTCGCCGCTGTCCTCGACCTTCGTTGCCAGAACCTGTCCGACCGGGTCCCCGATCTCGACCGCCACCTCCAGCGCCGGGTCAGCCAACTCTTCAAGGCGGCCTTCAAAGGCTCGGGCGAGATCGGCCTTCTGCTCAGGCCGGCGCACCGCCAAGCGGGTGAGGACGGTCAGGGCGTGGCGGCCGTCGTGAAAGGCGCGTTCTCGTCCGTGGGGTTCGGCGGCCATGGCGTTGATTCTAGCCGTTGAATCGGCTCATTCAGCTCCGCAACAGAGGAGCAGGCAGAAGACAAGGACGCTGACGCGTTCGGCCGGCGGGACGCCAGCGGTCCCAGTGGAAGATAGGACGCCGCATCAGGGCGGTGCGCAATACCGCGGGATAAGATCCCGACCATGGACCCCCGCGTCTCCCTGACCGTCCTCACTCGCATCGCGGCCCGCAGACCGACGGCCCGGACTCTCTTGCATCAGGCCCTCGCCGGACGCCTCCGCAAGCTCGTCGACACCGCGGTCGACGTCGCCGTCGAGACCGGCGATCCCCTCGGGCGCGTCACGGCCAAAGTCGTCGAGGAGCAGGCGGACGGGCTCCTTCTCGGCAACCTCGTGGAGCGTCTGAACGGGGCCGATCTCCAGCAGTCGGTCCCCTTGAGCGAGCTTGCCCTCACCGCTACCCGGCGGCTCCTTGAGCTGCGCCGACGGCAATGGACCGAGCCGGACGTCCGGCAGCAGGACGAGATCGCCGTCCTCCACCGCGACGTCTCCATGCGCCTCGCCGCCGTCGGACGCGTCGAAGAGGCTCTGGTCTACGACCGGCAAGCCGTGGCGAGCTACCGTCGGATCTTCCGCGATGAGCCCGAGAGCTACGATTCAGAGCTCGCCGCCAGCCTCAACAACCTCGGCAACCGCCTCGCCCAACTCGGACGGCTCGAGGAAGCCCTCCAAGTCAGCATCGAGGCGGCCGAGCTCTTCGAAGCCATCGAGCAGAATCGACCCGGGGTCCACCTCCCTCTCTTTGCCCAGTCGCTGCACAACATGGCTTCCCGTCTGCGCGCCCTCGGTGCTCGCGACAAAGCGCTCCAAGTCATGGACTGGGCTCTCGAACGACGCCGCTATCTTTTCGAGGAAGAGCCGGCACGCTACCGAGCCAACGTGGCGACCAGCCTCGACGGCAAAGGGGTGCTCCTCAGCGAGCTCGGACGCTATGAAGAAGCCGCCGTCACCCTGGCCGAAGCGGTCGACCTGTGGCGTCAGCTTGCCACCGTCCGGCCAGATACCCACCTGGACGATCTCGCCCGCGTCCTCAACACCCTTGCCCCGGTCCTTGGCCAGCTGGGTAAAGCAGACGCGGCGTGTCAGCTCTCGGCGGAAGCCGTCGATGTCTACCGGCGACTGGCCGGCGAGCGTCCCGACGCCTTCTCCGCCGACCTCGCCCGCGGTCTGGTCCACCTGGGACAGAGCCTGGCGGCGTCGGGAAGCGCCGGGGAGGGAGTCGGACCGTTGGAGGAAGCGGTCTCCATTTTCAGCGAGTTGGCCTACCGGGCGCCGGACGTCTTCACCCGTGCTCTGGCGTCGGCCCGGGTGCTCCTCGCCGGGTTGCTGGTGAGCCTTGACGATCCTGAGACAGCGCTCGTCCATCTCGAGCCGGCGATTCAGGAACAGCAGCGACTGAGGACGGAAGGAGTGTCGGAGGTACGGGCCAGCCTCGCCCTCGGCCTCCAGACACGGGGCTTGACGCGAGAAAGACTGGCGCGGCTCGACGGGGCCGTCGCCGACCTCCGCGGCGCGGCGGATCTCCACCGCGAGTTGGCCGGCGAGCGTCCCGGTGTCTTCGAGCCACTGCTCGACAGGAATCTGAAGGACCTCGAGCGAGTCCTCGAGCGGCTGGGACGTCCACAGGGGACGAGCAAAGCTCAGAGCACCTCCTCGAAGGCAACGAGGAGTTGATGAACGGACCGCATGGCCCGGATTGTCGAACAGCCTGATCACCGCAGGCTTCACTTATACCTCGGATAGAGAAGGTCGTCGTTGCCGTCTGCCGCCTCCCTGTGGCCCGCTCTTCAAGCCGGGAGAGCTTTTCCTCAGAAAGGTCGTCAAGCTCCTTGTGGCGGTCGAATTCCTCACCGTAGTGCTGAGCGCGCATCCTCAGGACCTGGAGGTTGGGAACCTCCCGAAAGCCGCCGCTCTCATGCCAGGCGAGGCTTGCTGCGTTGGCGAGACGGATCGAGCTGTAGATCCGGTCGACGTCGTCCGGAAGCGCGGCGACGGCGCGTGCCAAGAGCGCTCCGGCGAGCCCACGGCGCTGCACGGCAGGGTCGACGAAGACCAGGTTGAGAAGCGTTCCGAGGCGGAACTCGCGCAGCAGGACGGCCCCGGCGACCATTGCGTCCACCTCGGCCAGGCGCGACGCGGCCAGGGGCTCTCCGTGGACCCCTTCCAGGTGATTGTGGATGTCCTCCCGGGCGTGATCGGGGAAGCAGCGCGGCGTGCACTCGGGGAAATCCGCCGTCTCCCAGAACGCGGCCTCGAAGGCGCGCCGCAAAGATCCTTCGTCCGCCTCTGTGACCGGGCGGGCGACCGCCCCGGGCGGCAGCTCAGGGGATGGCTTGAGGTCGCCTCGCGCCAGAATCAGGGGAACCACGGCCGAGCACCTCCGGACGTACATCGTCCCTTCGAAGTACTCGTAGATCCATCCGAGCTCGCGAGGCGTCGCCAGGTACTGCTGCCAGGAAAGGCCGTCGGTGACAGGCGCGGGAGTCGGGCTCATGCTCTCAGCATATCACCGGGAATTCGTCGAGACCGTCCTCTCCTGGCCACCGGAGGACGTCACCCTCCCCGCCGAGCTCCTGACGGCGCTCGGCGGCGGCATCGTGACGAGCGGCGGCACCGGCTACAGCACCTACAAGCCGTTTCTGGTCACCTAACCTGATTGGACTCGGCTGAGCGGCCGCGTCAGCTTTGTCTGTCCAGAAGCTCGACGACAGGACGTAAAGCTCCTCGTCCACCGGACGTCCGGCGTCCTCGGCGAACTGGCGATAGTTTCGCATCTCCATGAAATCTTCACGAGAGGATTATCCTCTCCATCTCGGAGACTTGGGGCGGTGCCACGGGGACGATCCGAGATTCCGTGAGGGAAACGAGCATATATGGCCATATGGACGCGATATTCGGTCCTTCGTCGAGCACATATGGCCATATGGGACGCGATATTCGGTCCTTCGTCGCGTTCCTATGGCCATAGGAAGAGGACGGAAGACTCTCCGTCGCGTCCATATGGCCATACCAAGAGGACGGACGGTCGTTCGTCGCGTCCATATGACCGTCGTGAGCCGAGGAATTCCTAAAAAACCTGACGCCGCGCTCACGGAGACGGTCTGAGAAGAAACCGTCCTTGGGACGAGATCATCGGCTGACGGCGTCGGCTTCTTCGTTGAGGCTTCTTCGTCGCGGCCCGGCTGACGCCGGGTGATCGCGTTCTCGAAAGCCAGTTAGGAACGGGGCAAAACGGAGACCTCGTCCTCGAAAGCCGGATCGGGTTGGCCCAAGACAGAGACGACCGTGCCCGGCGGACGACGGCGCGGACGGTGACGTCCTCGAAGCTCTTCTCCGCGAGGAGCTCGCGGGCGGCCGCGAGGAGCTTGTCCATGGTGGCGCGGGCGCGAGCTTGCTGCGGGGTCCTGACAGACGCGGGCTTCGGGGGCTTCTTGCTGCGTTTCATCGGTATCTCCGAGGTCGACCCCCATCACACGATAGCATGCTGGTTCCATTCCAGCCCAGACGAGACGATCTGGCACGAAGGACGCGCCACACCCGGCGCGGGAATGGCCCACGTGGGCGATATCCCAACGTTCTACTCGACGAGGACGACGAGTGTCGACCCCTCGACTTATGTGTGGCTACCCGCGAGTTGTGGTCGAGCATGTCGAGTACCACGTGAAGCTCCTGAGGCCGTGGGAGCGCGGCGGAAAGGGTGGCTCGACCGGCCGAAGGTCGGCCACACTTTCCGCGGGCCTTCCACAGCCGCCGGCAGGCGTGGCAGATTCCATCGCCCTCTTGGTTCCCCATGCCAATCAGGGACGACGTACCCATATCAAGGCGGGCTGGCACAGCTGAGTGGCTCACTTCTGGTGAGCAAACTATGCTCACTTCTGGGGTGAAGTCCACGCCAGCGGGCGCGCCTCATTCGCGCTCGCCACGCCTGGTTCCCGCCCTACTCCTAGAAGGTACATTCTAGGAAGCAGGCGCGCCCCGGTCGCTCGTTCTCCGATCTTCGCCCCCGGCTTTCCCCCCCAGGTCGACGGCAAATGCTCGCCGCACCAGCGACTAGATGCCGAGGGAGATGTCGACCGCACCTTCGGCGTTCGTGTCAAACGCAGCAATCGTGTCGATCGACAGCTGCACGCGACCGCCTTCGTCTTCGACCTTCGTTACGTTCCGGAGGCCTTCCTCGGCAACGTCGGCAAGGGCCTCCATCAGCATCGCCTCCACGGCCGCGCGCTCTTCGGCCGAGACCGCTTCGCGATTCAAGGAGGCCTTCGCCCAGATCTCCTTGCGCTTCGATTGGGATCGGTGGTTCAGAACCACCGGAAAGAGGATCGCCCTTTGCTCTGCCGCATCGAGCATCACCTGCTTGTGCTCTGTTGTGCGCTTCTCCCCGATCACGCCTTCCACCGCGGCAAGGAACGTCTCCTCACCGACGTACTCCTTCTCCTTCAGCCGCCCCAGCGCGCCGACGTCTTCCTCAGTTAGCCCGGCGTCTCTCAGTTGTTGCAGCATAGCTTCTGTGATTCGGTAAATCCGATCGCCGTCGCGACTGCTGTACGGGACGATCTGGATGCGCGAGACATCGATGGAAACCCGCCGCCCGCTGAAGTCCTGGTTGTTGAGCCCGAAAGGCGGCCCACCTCCACCATCTGGCGGCCCCGGGGGCTCGAACATCGCGTGCGTAACTCGATCCACGAGAAGATAGAGTTCCGCCTTGGCCTGGAACCACGGTTCCATCAAGACGGGCCGTGGCTTCATCTCGCCGGTACCGAACTCCTCGATCAGCGTCTTTACGAGGCCGTCGGAGTAGATCGAGAGATGCTCCCCCTTCCGCGCATACATGCTCATAGTAATGTCGATGACGGTCTTGCTTCTCGCGTTCGGGGTAATCGTCACCACCGGACGGCCTTGTTTATCGAACACACCGACGACGTCCTTCGTGTGTGCTGCTCCGAGGATCATGGCCACTGGGCCCGGTCGCTCGAGATCGGAAACCCGGCCGGTCTCCACCGCCATCGTCGTACTGGCGCGGTCGCGCGACTCGAACCAAGCAAAAAGGGCGCGCATTGCCTCCTTGTCTTCGTCTCTCAACGGGGCCTTGAGTCTAAGTGCCCGGCGCTCGATCTCACGATAGAGTTTGATTCGCTCGCTCAACATCCAGTTCGTGTCCTCGCGGATCGCCTGCATCGTCTTCCAGGCCCACGGGTCCTTTGACATCACGTAGTCGTAGTATTCGTTGAGCTTAGCGAACACTTCGGCACGCTTCTTTTCAGTGTGGGCCTTGTCACTTCCTTTTTCCGCTTCCTTAAAAGCGTCGATGACGACCTTGAGTTCGCGTAGTACTTCTTGGCTTCGCGAATCTGTCTCATCTAGGTTCCGTTCGCCTAGGCGAACGAGATACATCTTGGGCGCATTCTGCGCCTTCGAATCTGGCGGGGCCGTGTACTCCGCCTGTTTGTCGATCGGGTAGAGCTTGCAGTCGTCGTAGATAAGAACCGCGAACTCAGCGCAACTGATCTCCCCTTCCTTGAGCAGCTGCACCGCAACACGCACTCTCGCGCCGAAATCTCGCTCGGCCGCTTCGGCGTACCACGTCGTCGTGATCGGCTTACCTTCAAGGAGATAGCCTTCGAGCGCGATGTCGCGCATCTGAGCATGATCATGGAGCCGCACCAAGCAAATGGCCGATTCGATCTGCAACTTACGTGAGTTGTGGTGCTCCTCAAGGATGAACACGGGCCGCCCCCGTTTGCCCTCATGCACGTCTCGAGCGGTTGCGACATCAGCGGTGACCTTCTCGGCGATGTTTTTGAGGTCTGCTGCAGACTGAGCTTGAAGCGGGTTTGCTGCGAGTAGCAGCGCACATAGGAGTGTTCGGAATCTCATGTTTTCTCTCCGGTCCTCAATTGCCAGCTCCCCGCCTATTCGAGAAGCTTCAGCGCCTTTTCCGCGCCGGTGCGAGCGAACTCGTGGTCCTCGGACAGCCCGTTCTGTTTCAACGTCGTTCGGGCCTGCTCTCCACCAACTGCAGCGAGCGTCGCATAGATCCAGTAGCGCCCACACGGATTCTGTCGGCCCGTCAGAACGCCACACAACGAGTCTACGACGGCGTCGGCATCTCCAGCCATTGCTTCGCTGACAAGAGCTGCTGAACGCTCAGCGTCAACAAGTTCCCGAAGCTGGGCTCCCAACGGTCGGCCCCACGCTGAGGATCCGTCCGGGAGCGTTCGCCAGACCGGGTTGCCCGACCTCGCCGACCTGGGGCTGTGGCGGGGGCTTGGGCGTTGCTTCGTCCGCCTCGCCAGCGAAATCCGACAAACCTCAAGTTTCTTCATCGCTTGCTCCTTCTCAGGTGGGTACACGTTTCATGAGCCGCGCTCTAGCATTCTGAGCGCCGTCGTTGCGCCGAGTTTTGCGAATTCATTGTCATCTTCAAGTCCTTTTTCTATAATGCTTCGGGCTTTGTCGCCACCGATCTCACCGGCCGCTATGTAAAGCCAATAACGCTCTGTTGGATCACCTAGACGTTCAATCGCCTCTTCTATGAGGCCGAGTATCCTGCTCGCCGTCCCCGGTTTGTAGGCGACCTCAATGAGTCTTGCCGCCGTGCGTGAATTCACACCTGAGTTTAAGTCGGGTATCTCCAAAGTAGTAAAAACAAGCCGCCCGTTGGGATGCGCGTAAACCGCGTAGGCCAGACGTCCGAGAGAGCCTTTGGGGAATGCGCATCGTGCCGCGAGTGCCGCCTCGCCGAATGTTTTACCGCCTTCGAGCGCCTCGTAGAAAGCCATCGCAAAAGTATGAGCACCATCGTCGTCGACCGTCCACTGAGGCGCGACGAAGGCGCTGCATCCGGCCTCGAGAAAGCGTCGTGACCAGCCGCCGATTCGAGTCAGCGACCAGCTCTGGCGCCCCGCATGGCAGACGTTGAGGAAGACGAGGGGTCGGTTCTTTCTGAGACGTTCGCGGACGGCGTGGCGCAGGTCCCGCGGACGCAGCATCCGCCCGTCGTGGAGGTAGAAACCGGAGGTCTCGGCATCCAACGTGTCGTGCTCGCCGTGTCCGACGAGATGCAGAAGTCCGAAGTCATGCTCGCCCAGGAGGGCCAGAACACGAGCATGGGTGGTGTCGATGAGGCTCTGTACCTTGATGCCGTGACGCGCCGCGACCTCCTGGAGGAAGCGTAGCTCGGCGGCCGATTTGGCAAGAGGCTTGAGGTCGGGAGGCGAGCCCGCCTCAATCACTGCAAGCTGAACGACTTCAACGAGGGTGGGTGGTGTCCGTCCACCGCCAGGCCAGCGGGTGAGCTGAAAGCGGCTGGCAAGGAAGTCGTCATCCCTGCTCTCGCTACCATTTTCTCCGTAGGGCTTTACAATTTCCCAAGGGATCCAGGGCTCGTCAGAGACGAGGAGTATCGTCTCTGCCTGGCATATGTCCTGCCACCAGATCCTCCGCAATTCCGGCGGGAAGAGCTCGTCGTAGAGATCTTCACCAAGCGCTGCGAGATCCGTAGCGACGTCTTCCTCGGTAAGGGGTACTCCGTGGAGGTCGAGGCCTCGGCGGAGCTTCTCGAGAGTCTTGAAGATCCGTTCCTGCCAAGCGGCTGATCGGCGGAGGCGTCCACCGGGGAAAGGGACGTTGAAGAGGTCAAGTCGTCCGTTGTCGGAGTGGAGAACGTAGTCGAGCAAAAGGGCATCGCCGTCTTCCTGGGTGGTGACGCGGATCTCGAGATCGACTGGAAACAAGGCCGGCAGGGCTGGAATAGCTCCGGACATTTCTTCGCCCTAGTGCCTGATGTGCTCGGTCGGCTGGAAGCCGGAGAGCTGTTCTGTGGCGGAGAGAACTTCGACCTTCACGTCGTCTCCCGCCAACAGCAACCGATCGTCACAGGTCAAAAGAGGTGCTGACAGAAACTCGGCCAAGGCCACGTAGCTGGCATCAGATGCCGTGAAATTTTCGCGCAACTCCCAGACGCGATCGAAAAGAACATCGTAGGAATGGCGAAAGACAGGCATTTCCCGAAGATCGCACAACGCCTGCCGGCAACGCTCCGCCTGCTCGGGATGCGCGGCGGCATGACGGTGGAGGACCTCCGTCACCTCGACGTCGAGCAGGTGGGGTGCATGGACGTTGCCCTGGGCCTTGCGGAGCCGTTCGGCGACTTTCGCCGCCACCGGGGTTCGAAGCAGGAGCGCAAGCACGGCCGAAGCATCGACGACGATCTTCATTCACCACCTTCCTCCCGGTCGCGCAATGCCCGGACGGCTGCCGCAGGATCGACTCCAAGGTCCACCGTGTCGCGCGAGCCGACTTTTGTGAGCCAGTCCTCGACATGGCGCCCCCAGAGCGAATGGACCGGAGCTTGAAGCCCACCGGGCTGCGCCCGGAGCTCCAGGACTGCCCGCTGCTCCGCAACCTTCGGACCGGTGGCGAGACGAACGGCCGGATCTCCAAGGACGACGAAGTTCCGGGCGTCGTTGTTGCTACGCCACAAATTGACAAGGAGCATTTCGTCCCGAGCGGATTTCCTGCCCGCTGGCAACGGATCCTTCTTGTATCTGTCGAGGACTTCAGTCAGTTGGGTGGAGATTTCCGCGAAGCGTTCGTTCAACCAGTCCATCGCCAACCCGATCGGAAACCCCTGAAGGAGTTGCTGGAAAAAAGACTCGATGTGGAGGATTCCTTTCCCGCGGCCGCTTCCGAACGAGCAGCCCCAGGCCCGGTCGACGTGTCCCACCACGGCGAGAGCACCGCCGTTCGGATGCGTCAGAAGCCGATGTGCCAGACCGGACATGAATGGCTCCGAAGGTGGGGGCTCACAAGGTTGACCCCAGGCACCCGAGGGCGGGAAGTTGTCCTCGTCGGGTGTGCCGGCACTGTAACAGCCGAAGAGAAAAGCGACGAGGCCGTGCAGGCGGGCGTCGTCGCCGACGTCGGCCGCGGAGAAATAGTGCTCTTCGAGCACGGGCCGCCTACGGCCGGGCCACTCCTTGCAGATGACGGCCCCTTGCCGCTGCTGTTGGAGGTCGTGGTCTTGAGGAAATCCGAGGCCGTGGGCCGCGGTAAGCAGCAGGGCCGGCGTTTCGCCGCCTCCCAGAAGGCGGCGTAGCGTGGGCTTGTCGGCTTGCTCTCCTTCGACCAGGCGAAGCTGCCAATTCTTTGCCTTGGTTTCGAGGCTTTCGGCGAGTGGCCGGATCAGACGCTCGTCCGAAATCTTGGTCGCTCGATCTTTGGGAGTACGGACCGAGAAGAGGCAGACCTCCGGCTGTACATGATGCTGTCCGCCCTCGGCGGCGACGACGCTCTCCGCGTAACGCCGGTAGTCCTCAGGATCGTCGAAATAGATTCGGCCCACCGCGTACTGCATGTCAAGAAGATATTGGAACCGATAGGGGACGACTTTGGGGCTGCCGACGATCAGCAGGTAGTAGGGCAGCTGCTCCGGATGGGCGGGGCCGGCTTCGACCTCATGCCGCCGGAAGAAGCCGTCTTTCGACTCGCCGGGAAGGTAGTCGAGCTCCCGGTAGTATTTCTTCTTCTTCCTGGACGCCTGCTCCTTGCGGAACGCGAGAAGCGGTCGTAGCTTGTCGAGCACGGCTTCCGGCGTCCCCTCCGGCAGGATGACTCCCCAGCCGCTCGACGCGAGGTCCAGGGGGTCGACGTCCGGTGCGGGTCGACGGTCGGAGCCGCGATTCTTGAAGTCGCGTTCGTGCGACCACCGAAGCTCACGCTCTTCCTTCAGGTCACGTCTGGCTTTGAGAGCCCACTCGGCCAGCTCCGGCGTGGTGACCGGCGGTATCAGGTAATCGCCGGTCATGAAGTCGATGCCGTTGAAGACTTCGAGATCCATCTTCTTCAGTCTCCGCTCATTTCTTGTAGGAGTTTGCAGAGAGCCCGCATCCAGGGTTCAGACAACTCGTCGCAGTCTTTGCCCGGTCCCGGATAGTCGGGGTCCAACGGGTCTTCGTCGATGCCTCCGGCCTCAGAGGCTCCGATCGGCGGCTCTTCGCCCGGTGGCCACCATTCGCCCTGGAAGACAAAACCGGCCCAGTAATAAGGACGACTCCATTGCTCTTCGTTGAGCATCGAGCGCTGTGCGGCGTGCAACGCGAGGGTCGGTGGCGCTCCCCCCTCGAGCAGGTTCCAGTAGAAACGTTTCATGAGCTCGGCGGTGCCCTGGTCGTCGACGCTCCAAAGGCTGACCAGAAGCCTCGAGGCACCGGCATGCAGGAATCCCCGGGTCAGGCCCAGGAATCCTTCGCCCCGGACCTCACGGCCGACGCCCGTCCGGCAGGCGCTCAGGACCACCAAATCTGCGGCGAGGCGGAGGTTGTAAATCTCGTGGAGACGCAGGAAGCCGTCCTGGTACTCACCTTTTTCGTTGAAAAGCGACAGGACGAGCCCGGAGAGCTCCGGTTGCTCGCGATGGATCAGACCGTGGGTCGCGAAGTGGAGAATCTTGTAGCGGTCGAGCTCGCCGGTCAGCACTTTTTCCTTGGTCGCTTCGAAGCCGAGCGCCGTCATGACTTCTCCGCGGGCGATCTTGAGGATGCCTGCGGCCTCGTCTCGGGTGTGGGGCAGAGGCACAAGCCGCTGAGAGCCGTAGAGCTCGACCGCACGACGGAGCTCCTTGTTCTCGTGTCCGGTGGAATCCTTGTCTTCCCCCTCGGACGCGGCTTCATAGACGAAGACGGGATCGGCGAAAATGGCCAGTTGCCCAGGTGCAGGGTAGCGCTCGGACAACCGCTTGCGCAGGGTCCTCAGCACCGAGACGGACGGCAGGTAAACGGTTTCGAGGCGTCGGACGAGGTGGTCCGGCGGATCCTCCATTCCGGCGGGTCCCGGAAGGGCGGCGAACGGTAGCTGGAGGAGCGCCCCCTCGGCGACGATCAGAAGCCGCCGGCCGTCGAGCTCTCCGGCGACCGGTCCGAGAAGCGTTTCGCTGAGATCGGCGAGAAAGCTACGCGCTCCCTCCGACTCGACGTCGGGGCTCCGGGAGGTCAAGAGCTCGTGGGCCTGGAGCGCCGCGTCTTCGATCTTCTGCCGTCCAGGGAGGGTGTAGCGTCGGAGCTCGTCGCGCGAGAGGCGCCAGAGGAAGCTTCGCTCGTCGCCGAGCGAGTAAGCGAGCAGAAGCGTGGCGGGGCTGAGCAGGTCTTTGGCCTCTGCGAGCGAGAGGGGGTGGGGCTGCGCCAGCTCTTGGCGGAGCTTGCCGCGGACGTTCTCCAACTCGAGGACCGTCGCGCGCTGTTGCTTCTTGATCTCGGCGATCTTTTCCTCGGCGGCGGGACGCAGCCGCCAGAGAGCGACGCGGCGTCGTTCCAGGTCGTTGAGCTCCGCCTGGAGTGAGCGTTCCTTTTCGAGAAGCTCGGGGCTCGCATGTCTGCGGATTCCGTCGGTCTGGGCGCCGAGGGCCTCGAGCAGAGCGCGGGCGCGGCGCCGCTCGCCGGCCACGAAGGCCGCCGCGTCGTCGCCCAGGTGCACGAGCACGTCGACGTAGAGCTCGTAGTAGTGCTGGCGGGTGGCGAAGAAGGCGATGCGCAGGGCCTCGTTTCTCGTCCCGGCGCGCAGCTCCTCCACTTGTTGCAGGGTTTCCTCGAGGTGTTTCCGTGCCGCCTCGAAGTCGCCCAGGTCGTGGAGGGCTTTCGCCATGCCGTAGAGGTTCGAGACCTCGACCGTGCGGTCGCCGGCCGCTTCGACCAGGGGGGCAGCCTGCTGGTGCAGGTCGAGAGCCTTTTGCGGCTCGCCCGTCTCGACGTGCAGGCGTCCGAGGTTGACGAGCGCCACGGCTTGCCCTGTGGAGTTGCCGATGTCCTCGAAGATCTTCTGGGCGTCCTCGTAGCAACCGCGGGCGCGGTCGAAATCCTCGAGCAGGAGGTGAGTGGTCCCGAGGATGTTCAAGGTCTTCGCCTCACCGTTGCGGTCCTCGACCTCCTGGCGAAGGCGCAGAGCCTCGGCGAGGCTCTGCAGGGCCTCTTCGAGTCGGCCTTGGCGCTTGCGCACGTCTCCGAGGGTGCTCAGAGCCATCGCGGCCCGCCGCGGCTCGCCGAGCTTCGTCCAGATTTCGGCGGCTTCCTGCAGGTTGTCGGCCGCATCCAAGAGCTGACCCTGGGTGATGAGCAAGTTGGCAAGGTGGTTACGGATCCGGGCCAGGTGCTGCGGCTCGCCGAGCTCTTCATAGCACTCTTGCGCTTTCTTGTAGGCTTCGATGGCCGCGTCGGTCTCTCCCAGCCGCTTGTGGATGACCCCGAGGTTGTTGAGAGATTCGGCCTGGATGAGCGTGTTCGCGAGCTCGCGGGCGAGCTCCAAGGACTGTTCGACCAGTGGCAGGGCTTCTTGGTTCTCCCTCAGCAGGATCCACACGCCGCCCAGACTGTTCAGCGCTTTGGCCTCACCCGGTCCGTCGCCCGTCTCCCGGTAAAGCTCGCGGGCCTCTTCGAGCAGGACGAGGGCGTCCGCATGTTCCTCGAGGTTGCGCCGCGTCCATCCGAGCCGCAGCAGAGCGTCGGCTTCGCGTCCGCGATCGCCGAGCTCCTGCCACACCGTCCGCGCTTCCTGGTAGAGATCGAGCGCCGCCTTCAAGGGCTCCTTCGTACGTTCCAGATACAGGGCTTCGGCCTGGGAGAAGGTCCGTTCGGCAGCCGCCCGCCGGCGGTCCTCCGGAGAGGCTGGGCGCATCTGCTTCACGATCAGGCGGTAGTCGCCGGTGGGGGCTCCCACCTCGACGGCGCGGACTTTGAGGCGGTAGGTCCCTGCCGTTTCCGCCACGGCGAGCAGCCTTTCGCGTCCCTGGCGTCCCGTCGGGCTGTCGACCTCGAGGAGTTGTTCCCCGTCCGGGCTGTAGAAAACGAGGGCGACGTCGACACCTAACTGGTGGGCGACGACCTCGACGAACTGGTCCGCTTCCAGCACCAGCTCGTAGGCATGGGTCTCGCCGGCGGCGAGCTCCCGCGGCACGTCGGCTTCAGGCTTCAGCTCCATGACTTCCTCCTCAGGCACGCCGCAAGAGACCACGGCGGCGGCGATCAGGATCCCTGACAGGGCTCGGCGAACGAATCCTTGGCTGCCTAATCTACGCTCCATTCCAAACCTCCCTGCCCGAACCGGCAAGAATCCACACGTCTCCTTGGTTCTAAACGCGCGAAAGACCGCGGTTTCGGCTCACGGCTCCCGGTATTCAACGCGCCGTTCCTGCTCGTCGAGGAGCGCCTCGCCACCCTCCGTCACGGCGAGGAGCCGGAAGAAATAGACGCCCGCCGGCAGCCGCGAGCGCGGGACGAGAAGCCGATATTGGAGCTTCGGCTCGAGGACGTCGCTTCGCCAAACCGTCTCCCGCCCTCCGTCGACGATCTCGAGGACATACCCATCGTGTGGCGTCACCCGATGGAGAAGAAGGGGAAAGAGGACGTGGCTCGCGTCGCCGCGCACCACAAGCTCCTCGCCGTCGCGCGGCACCTCCTTGAAGACGATCTCTTGGCGCGCGACCGCGACGCTGGGCTGGCTCAGGACATCGATCTGGCTGCGCAGCGCCGCGCCGTAGAGCGCCAGGCCCACGACCGCCACGAGGAGAGCCGCGGCCAGGGCCAACGGGACCACCGCCGGTCGCCGACCGGACGTTCGGCGGCGGGGCCTTGCCTCGACGAGCGCGTCGCGGGCCGGGGCGAGGACGTCTTCGATCCAGTCCTCGTAGTCGCCGTCGCGGTCGGCCTCGAGCTGGGAGGGTAGGGCGGAGACTGTCCCCCTGGGGGGATCAAGGGGGGAAGACACTGCTCCCTCCTCCGTCTCGGCGAGCTTCGCCCGCGCTTCGCCGAGCGCTTTCGTGTCGATGGAGCCGCTGCGCTCGCGCGGCGAGAGGAGCTTCGCGTCGATCCAGACCGCGAAAGCGCAGCGCAGGCGAAGCGGTCCCGACGCGGCCTCACGGCCGACGGTGACGTCGGCGCTGCCAGCCAGGGGAAAGGTGTCGACGGGCACCACCAGACAGCGTCCGGCGGCCCGGTAGAGGACCGCCCACTCCAGAGGCGTCTCTCCGGCCTGCGCCAGGACGTAGAGCCCTCCTACCTCCGCCGCGCCTCCGGCCGAGCTCTCGGGCTCCGCCTCCGCGAGCCGGGCGAGAGCTTCTCCGGTTCTCAAACGAAGCTCTTCGCGTCGCGTGTTTGCATCCATGCTTCGGGCTCCTCTTGAGGGGCCGCTTTGCAGGGCGACCTTCACCGTGGCGCCCTGGAGCTTAGCGGATTCGGAACCCCGGCACTGTTCCAGGAGACCTCCCAGGATCTCGTAGAGCCCCGGGAACCGCTCGCGGGGAATGTCGAGGAGCTCGGAGAGCTTACGGTACGAGGGAAGCTTCTCCGAGGCGACGTCGAGAGCATAGCCGTGAAGGAAGCTCCAGAGACGTTCGAGGTACTCTCGGGCCTTTGCCCGCAGGGTGAGCTGCCGGAGCCCCCGGTCGACACAGTCAGCGATCCTGTCGAACCATTCGCGCTTCTCGAAGTCGGTCTCCGGCTGCGTGACGGCGATCAGCCGGACGATTTTCTTGCCGGCTTCGTCTTCTCCCTCGACGCCGGGGACTCTTTCGCCCTGGAGCTCTTCGAGGATCTTGCCCCAGCGGGCGCGGACGTCGTCCTTCAAGGGGTCGACGAGCTCCCGGAAGCGGAAGGCGCGGACGTTGTGCTCCGGCAACTGGGAGATCCGGGCGGCGAGCCGGGAGACGGCTTCGGCGGAGGTTTCGCCGCGGGTGCTGATGAGAGCCGGGACGATCTCGTCGCCCCACGAGCCGACGTCCGATCCGGAGAGGGGATCCTCGGCCTCCTCGGGGTCCTCGTCGGCGGCGAAGCCGAAGACCGTGTCGTTGCGCACCTTCTGCGACCCCTTGAGGACGTGGAGGGATCCTTGCTCCAGGAGGTGGCGAAGGGCGGCGCGCAGCGCGTCGAAGACCTTGAAGCCCAGCGGGTCGTTTTTCTTCTGGACGCCGTGGAGGAAGTTGCGCACGTGCAGGACGACAAGGCCGTCGACGTTGGGCTTGGTTCGCGCGTGGGCCTGCAAGCTGCGAAGACAGTCCAGGAAGACGAAGGCGTAGCACTCCGCGGCGAGCTCGTCGAGCGCGTCGCCGTGGGGCGTGTCCGGCTCGGTCCAGCTCCGGGAACCGTAGATCCCGAGATGGCTCGGCGGTTGGGACCAGAGATGCCTCCTCCGGATCTCCCGGGCCAACGCCGCGCGGAGCTCGCTCCAGAGACGATCGAGCTCCTCGGCGGCCGGCGGTCCCCTCCTGGAGTCCAGCGAGAGGACGTATTCGGTAAAGACGCTCATCCGGATAGACAGATCTTATTTGTCCGGTACATGGTAGCACGTCGTCCGGCCGAGTTGGGAAGCCCTGCGCCGATCGAGGGGGACCCGGCCTTCGTTCGGTTGACCCCTCGATCCCGCTTCGCTTAGGGTTCGCTTCCCGATGGACGGCGAAGCCCACCTTCCGAGAAGACTCCTCCGAGCCGCCGGCCTCCTCGCCTGCTGCGCCGCGTGCGCCGGCCCACCGCCGAGCATCGACAAGACCCGCGAGGTCGTCCTGGAGCTCGCCTGGACGTTCCCCACCGCCGCCGTGGCGGCCGAAGTCTCCGTGATCGAAGTCGGGGCCGAATCGGCGCGTCCCCACCTCGTCTCCGGCTGGGGCGAGGACGAGCGAGACGAGCACGGCCCCTACGTCTGGGGCCTCGGCCCGGTCTCGGTGGTCGAGCTCTACGCCGCGGCGCCGGTCGACGTCACGCTCGGCCTCTCCTGCGCGCCGTTCCTCTTCGAGGGCGCACCGCCACAGACCGTGCGGCCGGTCCTGAACGGCCACGACCTTGGCGTGGTGCGCCTCGCGGGAGACGACACGACGCTCTACGAGGTCGAGGCCCCGGCGCGGACGCTGGTCGCCGGGACCAATCAGCTCGTCCTGGCCTACGGCACGTTCTTTCGGCCGCAGGACGTCCAATCCGGGTCCCAGGACGAACGCCGGCTCGCCGTCATGTGGCGCGGTATCGAGCTGCGCGGCCTCGGAGCCCGGGAACGCCCCTCGACCGACGACCTTCGCGAGAAGCTGCGCATCCCCGCCTCGACGGAGGTGGCCTACTACTTCGACTTCACGGGACCGGTGGAGCTGACGGCCGCCTCGGTCCTCGCCGAGGGCGAGGAAGATGTCGAGTTGGTCGTGAGCTTCACGAGCGAGGGCGAGGCCGAGGCCTGGAGCACGGTCCTTAATCCCCGCGACGGAGAGCCCCTGCGTGTCCGTCTTCCTCCCGAGGAGGCGGGAATCGGACGCCTGGCCCTGGTCGCCCGCCGCCGCGGGGGGCTGCGGGGCCTCTTCGGCCATGCAGGCGACGGGGCCGTTACCTTGACGCTGCCTACCGTACGGTCGCTCGCCGAGCCGGCGGCGTCTCCTGTCCGGGCGAGCGTCCCTCCCACGCCTCCCAACGTCGTCGTCTATCTCGTCGACACCCTGCGCGCCGACCACCTCGGCGTCTACGGCTACGAGCGTCCGACGAGCCCCGAGCTCGACCGCTTCGCCCGCGACGCCGTCACGTTCGAGAACGCCGCCGCGCCGTCGAGCTGGACCCGCCCGTCGGTGGTCTCGCTGCTGACGGGCCTGCGCCCCTGGGTCCACGGCGTGAACCGCCGCGAAGACGCGCTCTCCCAGGACGTCGAGACGCTGGCGGAGATCCTCGCCGCGGCGGGCTACGAGACGGCCGCTTTCATAACCAACGGCAACGTTGGTCCCGACTTCGCCGTCGACCAGGGCTTCGGGCGCTTCCGTTACCTCCGGGAGAGCCCGAACCGTCCCGCGGTGCACCAGCTTTCGGACCGGGTGAACCAGGCCGTCTTCCGCTGGCTCGCGAATCGCGATCCGGCGGCCGACGGTCCGGCGGCCCGGAAGCCGTTTTTCCTCTACGTCCACACGACGGACCCCCACGCGCCGTACTTTCCGCCGCGTGCCTACCGCGAGCGCTTCGCGCCCGAGGTCGACCCGGAGCTGGGTCTGCTGCCGTCGATCCACGACCTCGTCCGGGTGCGCCGCGGCGACGCGCCACCCGGGGTCCGTGAAGCCCTCCTCGACCTCTACGACGGCGAGATCGCCTTCAACGACCACCACTTCGGCCGCCTCGTCGCGCATCTGAAGGAGCTTGGCCTCTACGAAGACGCGCTCGTCGTCTTCGTGTCCGACCACGGCGAGGCGTTTCGCGACCACGGGGTCTGGGGCCATGGGCGCACGCTCTACGACGAGGAGCTGCGGGTGCCTTTCCTCGTCAAGCTGCCGGGCGGCGAGCATGCCGGGCGGCGTTTTGCGGACCCGGTCGAGCTGATCGACGTCGCGCCGACGATTCTCGACCTTGCGGGTCTCGTGCCGCCGGCGCGGCTCGACGGGCGAAGCGTCCGCGCGACCCTCGATGGCTCGGTCCCCGGCGAGCGGTCGGCGTTTTCGCTCCTCTCGCTCGGCGATGTCAGCATGCGTGCCGTCCTCTCGCACGGCTTCAAGCTCGTCCTCGACGACTCGAAGCGCCGCCGCGGCGATCCAATCCAGCTCTACCGCCTGGCGGCGAGCGGCGAAAACGAGAACCTGGCGCCGGAGCTTCCTCTCCAAACCTCGTTCCTGATCCAGGTGCTCGGCCGCATGGAGCTGGTGACCGAGGCAGACGGGATCGCCGAGCCCGACGAGGCGGAGATCAGCGACGAGCTGCGCCGCCAGCTCGAGGCGTTGGGCTACGTGAACTGAGGCCCAACGTCTCGTCAAAGAGCCAGAGCTGGACCGAGGCGCCGCGGACGAGCCCCGAGGCGGTGACGCCCAGCAGCCGGACGTTGCGCTTCGCCGCGTCGGTCTGGTGGAGGAGCTGCTTGGCGATCGTGGCGATCCAGCGCGGCGAGTCGACGGCGTCAGGCAAGGTGCGCGAGCGGGTCAGGGTGGTGAAGTCTGGGTAGCGCACCTTGACGGTGACGGTGCGGGCGGCGATCTCGCGTTGCACGAGCCCGCTGGCGACCCGCTCGGAGAGGTCGTCGATCTGGGCTTCCATGTCGGCGAGGTCTTGGAGGTCGCGGGCGTAGGTCCGCTCGTGGCCGAGGCTCTTGCGTTCGCGGTGCGTGCGGACCGGACGCTCGTCGATGCCGCGGGCGTAGTTGTAAAGGCCTCGGCCGTGGCGTCCGAAACGTCGTTCCAAGCTCTCCAGGGAGAGCGAGCGCAGCTCCGCGACGGTGTGCGCGCCAAGCGTATGCAAGGCCTTCTCGGTGGCGGGTCCGACGCCGTGAAGGCGGCGTACGGAAAGCGGCGTGAGGAAGTCGAGGACCTGGTGGGGCTTGACGACGGTGAGGCCGTTGGGCTTGTTGAAGTCCGAGGCGATCTTGGCGATCAGGCGATTGGGTCCCACGCCGATCGAGACGGTCAGGCGGCGCTCCGCCAGCACCCGGCGGCGGATCTCGCGGGCCACGGCGGTGGCGCTTGGAAACTCTCCAAGATGCTCGGTGACGTCGAGATAGGCCTCGTCGAGCGACGCCGGCTGGACGAGGGGCGTCATCTCCCGGAAGATGCGGAAGATCTCCTGCGATTCGGCCTGGTAGCGCTTGAAGTCGGGCTTCAAGAATACGGCCTGTGGGCAGAGCTTGACGGCCTGGGCCGCGGGCATCGCCGAATGCACGCCGAAGCGCCGCGCCTCGTAGCTCGCCGCCGCCACGACGCCGCGGCCCTGCGGGCTGCCGCCGACGACGACGGGCTTGCCCTGAAGCGACGGCTCGTCGCGCATGTGGACCGCGGCGTAGAAGCAGTCCATGTCGCAGTGGAGGATTCGCCGTGGCGCGCCGGTCTCGTCCATTCGACGATTCTATGGCGAGACGCCGAGATGGTAGTCTTGCGGACGAGATGGCAAGCTCTCGGAAAACGAAAACGCTCCTGGCCTGGGGAGCAAGCGCTGTCCTGGTCCTGGCCGGGGGCGGCGCGCTCTACGTCGTCCGGGGTGCCCTGGCCTCGGGCGTCGACGGCCTCATGGGTGGCACCGAGGCCGAGGCGCCCCCACCGGTGGCGCCGCCGGTGGCCTCGCCACCGCCGCCGGTGGTGCCGGAAAGGCCGCGGCTCACCTATGTCGAGATTGAGGCACGCCTGGAGTCGCTGCCGGAAAAGACCCTGGCGTTGATCGGCGAGGGCCTGGCCGAGCTGCCGGAATTTCAGGGTCTCGATTCTTCGGACCCGCAAGTCGTGCGGCGCATTCGCGCCCGCTGGCAGCCCTGGGGCACGATCTGGAGGAATCGAACCGGCGTCCTCAAGAAGCGCCTGCCGGACACCGAGGACTGTGACCTCCACGCCGACCTGGCGCCGACCTGCGCCATGCTCGTCCGGGTCTTGGTCCTCCTCGACCGGGTCCCCGAAGCGGCCAACCTCGAGGAGGCGAACGCGATGCTCGAAGAGGCTCGAACCGAGGTCGACACCTTTCTCAACCCGCCCGAGGAAGAGGAAGAGGGGGGAGAGGGGGAAGAGGGGGAAGGCGAGGACGACGGCGACGCCGCGTAGGGGCGCACGGCCGGCTACTCGCAGCGGAGGGCTTCGATCGGTTCGACCGTGGCGGCGCGGTGTGCCGGCAAGACGCTGGCGAGCACCGTCGTCACCGCCAGCAGGATCCCCGCCGCGATCGTGGTCGAGGGCTCGACCGGCATGTAATTGGCGAGCAGGCTGGTGATCTTGCGTAGCACGAGCACCATCAGGGGTAAACCCAGGAGCAGCCCCAGGCCGAGCAGAAGCAAGCCCTCGCCGACGATCAAGCGTAGGATCCGGCGGTGGCCGGCTCCCATCACCATGCGCATTCCGATCTCCTGGGTGCGTAGCGCCACCGAGTAGCCGAGCACGCCGAAGGTCCCGAGCGCGGCCAGCAGGAAGGCCAACGACCCCAGGATACCGAGGAACGTCATGTAGAGCTCGACGTCGACGTAGAACTTGTCGAGGTAGTCACCTAGCGTCTGGATCGGGGCCGTCGCCTTGGGGTCGAAATGGCGGATTTCCTCGTGGAGACGTTCCGCCAGGCTTCCGGGATCGGACCTGGCCCGAAGGCTCACGAAGGTGTGCCTCGTGGGTTGCTGCCTCCAGGGGAGGTAGACCGTGGCGGGATTCTCCCTGCGCAGCGCCAGGCCGTGGCGGACGTTGCCGACCACACCGACGACCACATGCGAGCTTGCGTCGATCGTCAGGCGCTCTCCGAGGGGGTCCTGGCCGTCCCAATAGCGTTCGGCGGCGGCCTCGCTGATCACCGCCACCGGGTTCGTGCCGTCGCGGTCGGCCTCGGTGAAGAGGCGGCCTCGGCGCAGCGGGATGCCGAGCGTCTTGAAAAAACCCGGGCTCGTGATCATCCGGTAGGCCCGCGGCGGAACGCCCCCGATCTCGGGAGGACGGTCGTCGACGGTGAAGTCGAGCTGTTTGACGTAAAGGCTTCGCGGCGGCAGGGCGCTCGCCATCGCACCGTCGACTCCCGGCAGGTTCCGGAGCCGTTCGAGGAGCTCGTCCATGCGGCGCACCCGCTCGCCGTCGTCGGGGTAGCGTGCTTCGGGAAGCAGTATCTCGACGGTCAGGAGGTTTTCGTCGACCACGAATCCGGGGTCGGTGTAGCGCAGCTCCAGGAAGCTACGGATCGCCGTGCTGGCGCCGCCGACGCAAACGAGCGCCAGCGCGATCTGGGCCACCACCAGGGCGTTGGCCGTGCGCCGCCGTCCGCGTCCCGCCGTGGCGCCGTGACCACCGTCCTTGAGCGCGGTCACCAGCTCGATTCGCCGGGTATGGATCGCCGGTGCGATCCCGAAGACGAGGCCCGCGGTCATGGTGATCCCAAGGGTGAACAAAAGCACCTGGAGGTCGATTTCCGGCAGGAAGGTCTTCGAGTACTGACCCGCCAGGTGGTTGCGGAAAAGCTTCACGCTGGCTGCCGCCAGGGCCAGTCCGACGAGACCGGCCGCGAAGGAGAGCACCAGGCTCTCGGTCAGCAGCTGGCGGACGATGCGCCACTGTCCGGCACCGAGGCTCGTGCGCACCGCGATCTCCCGCTCGCGAGCCTGGCTCCTCGCGAGGAGAAGGTTGGCGATGTTGGAGCAGGCGATCAGCAGCACGAAGGCCAGGGCGGCCTGAAAGAGGGTGAAAAGCGTCCTGCTGACCGGATCCGGGAACTCTTCGCGAAGATTGAGCACTTCCACCAGGTAGTCGCGGTTGGCCTCCGGATGCTCGCGGGCGAGCTGCGCCATGATGGTGCGCAGCTCCGCCTGTGCCTCGGCGCTCGTACGGCCCTCGGCCCGCCGGCCCAAGACGATCAGGTCTCGCTCCTCGCGGCGCAAGTGGTCGCGGTCGAGGACGAGAGGCATGAAGGCCCGGATTTCGGAATTGAGCAGGAAATCGAACTCCTTGCCCAGGACGCCGACGACGTCGTAGGCCATGCCGTCGAGCATCACGGCGTTGCCCACCAGATCCTCGCGCGATCCGAAGCGCTCCACCCAGAGCTCATGGGTGATGACCACGACCCGGTGGCGTCCCGGGACGGCTTCCTCCGGCACGAAGTTGCGGCCGCGGATCGGCTCGACCCCCAGCATGTCGAGCAGCCCCACGCTGACCTCGGCGGCCGCGGCGAGCTTCGGCTCCTCGCCGACGTCGAGGCCGACCACCCGCAGGCGGATCGCGACGAGCTCCTCGAACGACGTCTGGCGTTCCAGGTAGTCGAGATAGTTGGCCGCCGAGCAGCGTTCGATCCAGCCCTCGGGCCTGAGCCGGTGACGTTCGCTGACGAATTCGAGGCGTTCCGGCTCCGCGTAGGGAAGCGGCCGGTAGAGCATGCTGTTGACGAAGCTGAAGACGGTGGTGTTGCCGGCGACGGCGAGGGCCAGGGAGGCGACGGCGAGGAGGGTGACCGTGACGTTTCTGCGCAGCGTCCGCAGGGCGTAGCTCGTGTCTTGCCAGAGGCTCCCCATCATGTTCTCCAGTGCTCGAAAGGATCTCCGCTCGCCGCGTTGCCGACGGGAAAACCCGCCTCGAGGAACTGCGGTAGGAAAGGGAGGCCGTCTACGGCATGGCTTCGTGAGCCCTCCCAGAGGGGGATTATACAGCAGCGGGCGGGCACTGTGACCGGCGAAACCTGGAGAAGGCGCCAGATTCGAGGAGAGAGGAGAGAAAGGAGGGCCCAGGGGGGTGGGGAATCTCAGGCGGAATGACCGTTCCCAGGCCCTTGACCGTCTTCTACGCAGTCGCGCCCTCCAGGTTTCGCCGCGGTTGGATAAAATCGGGCGGCGAGCCCGCCCTACTCCCTTTCGAGGAGGAGCTGCAGGAGGTCCGAGGTCGAGATGATCCCGACCAGGCGTCCCTCCTCAATGACGAGGGTGCGGTGCAGGTGGAATTGCAGGAGTTTCTCGACCACTTCGGGGATCGGGGTCGACTCCTCGACCGCGTGCACCGAGCGGTTCATGATGTCGCACACTGAGACGCCCGAGTCCTTGAGGTGGAAGATGCGGATCCCGTCGTCCAAGCCCTGGTCCCAGTCGAGATGGTAAGAGTGAGAGACGACGGCGTCCCAGACGGTGGAGTCCTCGGCATGGTCCGACTCGGCCCGCGCGATGTCGACCACGGAGACCACACCCACCACCTTGTCTTCGCTGTCGACCACCGGCGCGCCGGTGATCTCGTTGTTGTGCAGGAAGCTGGCGAGCTCCGAAATCGACGCGTCCTCGTGGACAGTCAACACGTCACGGGTCATGATGTCCCTGGCAATCGAGCTCATGGCAGGTCCTTTCTTGAGCGTTGCTCGACCTCTAGGTCTTTGTGATCTCCACTGTCTCCGGGAGCCGTCCTCAGCGACGTTTCTGGCGGCGATCGCACGGCCAACTTATCACAGGGCGCGGCTCAGGAGACCGTTGCGCCGGCCGATTTTCTAGTTGGGAGCAGCCACGATCTCCCGTGCCGTAGGCCCGGGTGCCCTGTTCTCGGTCCAGGAGCCGCGCCGGGTCGGTTCGGCGAGGGCCAGCGTCAGCTCGTCGAGGAAGGCGTCGCGGGGCCACTCGCGGGCCCCAAATCGCTCCAGGTGCTCGGTGTAGACCTGGCAGTCGAGCATCCGAAAGCCCCATGCGCGAAGTCGCTCGACCAGGTGGACGAAGGCCACCTTCGAGGCGTCGGGGGCGGCAAAGAACATCGACTCGCCACTGAAGGTCGACCCCAGGCAGACCCCGTAGAGCCCGCCCACGAGGACGGCGCCGGACCAGGCTTCCACCGAGTGGGCGAAGCCCAGGCGGTGAAGGCCGCACATCCCGGCGCGCAGGTCGTCGGTGATCCAGGTCCCGCCGCCGTCGCGCCGCGCCATGGCGCAGCGCAGGACGACCTCGTCAAAAGCGATGTCGTAGGTGATTCGGTACCGTCCGCGGCGTAGCGTCTTGGCGAGGCTGCGCGGTACGTGGAGCTCCTGGGGAAGCAACACGAGCCGTGGATCGGGGGAAAACCAGGACAGCGGCAGCTCCTCGCTCGGCCACGGGAAGATGCCGCACGCGTAGGCTGCCAGCAACCTTCTGGGGCTGTAGTCACCGCCGATCGCCACGAGACCATGGTCCGCGGCGAAGCGGGGGTCGGGGAACGCGAGCTCGTAGATCACGGGAGGCCCCCTTCAGGGCCCTAGCTTATCGTAGGCCAGCGGCGTCAGAGCGTGCCGCTCTTCGCCGCGGCCTCCATCTTCTCGGCCTGGAAATGGCTCACCAACGGGTCGATCAAGGGGTCGAGGGCCCCTTCGAGGACGGCGGGGAGCTGATGGAGCGTCAAACCGATCCGGTGGTCCGTGATGCGGTTTTGGGGAAAGTTGTAGGTGCGGATTTTTTCCGAGCGGTCGCCTGAGCCGACCATCTTACGCCGCTTCACGGTGAGCTCGGCGTTGGCCTTCTCCTGCTCCATCTGCAGCAGCCGGGACTTGAGCACTCTCAGGGCCTTGGCCTTGTTCTTGATCTGGCTGCGCTCGTCCTGGCAGCTGACGACGATACCGGTCGGCAGGTGGGTGAGCCGGACCGCGGAGTAGGTCGTGTTGACCCCCTGGCCGCCGGGGCCGGAGGAGCAGAAGCGGTCGATGCGCAGCTCCTTTTCGTCGACGTCGACCTCGACCTCCTCGGCTTCCGGGAGGACGACGACGGTGACGGCGGAGGTGTGGATCCGGCCCGAAGCCTCGGTCTGGGGCACGCGCTGCACCCGATGGACGCCGCCTTCGTACTTGAGGCGGCTGAAAGCGCCGTGGCCCTCGACGATTGCCTCGATCTCCTTGACGCCGCCGGCCCCGGATTCAGAGATCTCGAGGATGTCGACTCGCCAGCCCTGCTGCTCGGCGTAGCGGGTGTACATGCGAAACAGCTCCGAGGCAAAGAGTGTCGCCTCGTCGCCGCCGGTGCCGGCGCGGATCTCGAGGACGACGTTGCGCGAGTCGTTGGGGTCCTTGGGCACGAGCTCCAGGCGGAGCCGTTCGTCGAGCTCTTCGAGGCGATCGACCAGGGCGGTGTGCTCCTCCTGGGCCATGGCGTAGAGCTCGTCGTCCTTGGCGAGCTCGGCGAGCATCTCCTCGGTCGACGCCTTCTCGGCCTCGAGCTTTTTCTGCTCGCGGTAGAGGGCTACGACCGTCGAGATCTGCGACAGGGCCTTGTTGGTCTCGCGGTACTTGCTCGGATCGGCGAGCACCTCGGGATCGGCCAGCTTCTGCATCAGCTGGTCGTGGCTCTTCTCGATCTCGGCGAGCTTTTGTTGCATCGCGACGGCGCCTCGGGGGGCAGGGCGGCGCCTGCGCCTGCTAAGAGGAAGACTGGAGGCCGTAGCGGCGCTGGAAGCGCTCGACGCGGCCGGCCGTGTCGACGAGCTTCTGCTTGCCCGTGAAGAAAGGGTGGCACTCGTTGCAGATCTCCAGGCGCAGCTCGTCGTTCGTCGAGTGGGTCATGAACTTGTTCCCACAGGCGCAGACGACCTCGATCAGGTGGGTCTTGGGATGGAAGTCGCTCTTCATGGTCGGATCCTTGTCGCTTGAACGTCCGCGGACGCGGGTTTGGTCTCTGGGTTCTCCACGGGGCTCCGGGCCTGCGACGGCGCGGGCAGCGCCCGGGAGCCGGGAAGCATACTGGATACGGTTGGCTTTCTCAAGTGGATGGAGCGGGATGGAGCGGATGGAGCGAGATGGAGCGAGCCTCCTGTCCAGGGCGCCGACCCGCCTGGGAAGCCTGGGAAGCGAAGGGGGAGAACAAGGGGCTGGTGTGTGCTACAATGCCGCCCGGGTGATCGGCTTTTCAGCGGGTAGGCTTTTTTCAACCCCTGCGCTTGTCAGATTTCATCTCCCGTTGCCCAGGACGCGGTGACCTGTGCGGCAGCTTTGCCTGCACGGAGGCCCGTGTCGGGTTTTCCTCTGCCGACTTCGGGACTGAGCCTTACAACGTAGCGTCCGTCGGCTGTTCAAGCCGCGGCGAGAAGTGCACTGAGAGAGAGATGGACAGACATCTTACGGGTCCGAGGACCGAGTTTTCGTCATTGGTAGAGCTGTTGCAGCGGCGCTCGCTTCAGGAGCCGGACGCCGAGGCCTATACCTTCCTGCCGGAAGAGGAGAAAGAGCCGGAGCGGCTTACCTACGGCCAGTTGGAGGAGCGGGCACGGGCGATCGCCGCCATGCTCCAAGAGATGGGGGCGAAGGGGGAGCGGGTGCTCTTGCTCTATCCGGCAAGCCTCGACTACGTGGCCGCCTTCTTCGGCTGCCTCTACGCCGGTGCCGTGGCAGTGCCGGCCTACCCGCCGCGGCCGCACCGTCCGATGCCGCGGATCCGCACCATCGTCGGCGACGCCGAGCCGGCCGTGGCGCTGACCACGAGCGCGGTCTACGGCGCGGTGGAGGCGCGTATCGAGGAGATGCCGGACCTCTCGTCCCTTGCCTGGCGCACGACCGACGGCCTGGAGCTCGCGATGGCGGAGGATTGGCGGGATCCGCGCCTGCGGCCGGAGAACCTGGCTTTCCTCCAGTACACCTCGGGATCGACCGCGGCCCCCAAGGGAGTCATGGTCTCTCACGGCAACCTCCTGCACAACGAGCGGCTGATTCGCGACGCCTGCCGCCATAGCTCGGAGACTCCTTTCGTCAGCTGGCTGCCCCTCTACCACGACCTGGGGCTGATCGGGAACCTCATCCAGTCGCTCTACATCGCTGCGCCCTGTACCCTGATGGCTCCCGTCACTTTCCTGAAGCGTCCTCGGCGGTGGCTGGAGGCGATCTCGCGCTACCGTGCTCACACGAGTGGCGGCCCGAACTTCGCCTACGACCTCTGCGTGCGCCGTATCCCGCCCGAGGAGCGGGAGGGTCTCGACCTCTCCTCGTGGCAGGTGGCCTTCAACGGCGCCGAGCCGGTGCGCGCCGCCACCCTGGAGCGCTTCGCCGAGGCCTTCGAGCCCTTTGGCTTTCGCCGCGAGACGTTCTATCCCTGCTACGGGATGGCGGAGACGACGCTGATCATCTCCGGGGGTGCGCGAGGCGACGGACCTCTCGTCAAGAGCTTCGCCGCCGGGGGGCTGGAGCGGCACCGGGCAAAAGAGGGTGCCGGCCGCGACCTCGTGGGAAGCGGCCGGCCGCTCGCCGAGATGGAGGTCAGGATCGTCGAACCGGAAAGCCACGTATCCCGGAGCCCCGGGGAGGTCGGGGAGATCTGGGTGGCGGGACCCAGCGTCTGCCAAGGGTACTGGGGTCGCGAGGAGGAGACTGCGGAGACCTTTCAGGCGACGACCGGGGAGGGAGGGGGACCCTACCTGCGGACCGGCGACATGGGGTTCGTCCACGACGGCGAGGTCTACGTGACGGGCCGTCTGAAAGACCTCGTCATCGTCCGCGGGCAGAACCACTATCCCCAGGACATCGAGGAGACGGTGGAGGCGAGCCACGAGGCCCTGCGTCTCGGCTGCGGCGCCGCTTTTTCGGTCGACGAGGACGGCGACGAGCGCCTGGTGGTGGTGCAGGAGGTGGCACGGACCTACCGCAAGACCGACGTCGAGGAGATCGTCGGAGCGGTGCGCCAGGCCCTGGCGGAGGAGCACGAGCTCGATTTGCACGCCCTGGTCCTGATCCGCGAGGGGAGCATCCACAAGACGACGAGTGGCAAGATCCAGCGCCGGGCGTGCCGCCAGAGCTTCGAGGAGGGGAGCCTGCGCCTGATCGCCGAGTGGCGGCGCGAGGCCGCGGAGGCCACGGCTGAGGACCCGACGGCGCCTCTGCTCGCCCTGGAGGACCTGGAGGCGTGGCTCGTCGAGCAACTCGCCGCCCGCCTGGGAATCGCCGCCGGGACGGTGGACGTCTCGCAGTCGGTGCTGCGATACGGGCTCGACTCGCTGGCGGCGATCGAGCTCGCGCACGCCATCGAGACCCGCTTCTCGGTGTCCCTGGCCCTGGAGGTGTTGCTCGAGGGATCAAGCATCGCCGAAGTGGCACGCCACCTCTGGGCACGTATGGAGGCCGTCGAACCGGTGCACGAACCGGGCCTCGTGCCGGGGCCGGAGCCGCCGCTGGAGGCCCCCCTTTCGCAGGGGCAACGGGCTCTGTGGTTCCTCTACCGGTTGGAGCCGGAGAGCCCGGCCTACAACCTGGCCGGTGCCGTGGCGTTTTACGGCGGCCTCGACATCGCGGCCCTGCGCCGTGCCTTCGCGGCGTTGATCGAGCGCCACGCCGCGCTGCGGACGACGTTTCCGGTCGCCGACGGCGAGCCCGTCCAGCACATTGACGAGCCGGCAGGGGCACGAGTGAGCTTTACGCAGGAGGACGCGGCGGCGTGGAGCGACGCGGAGCTCAAGGGGCAGCTGAACCGTTTCGCTCAGGAGCCGTTCGACATGGAGGCCGGGCCGCTCGTGCGCCTCCACCTCTTCGCGCGCCCGGAGAGACACCTGGCGCTTTTCGTGATGCACCACATCGTGAGCGACTTCTGGTCGCTGGCGGTGGTGATGCACGAGCTCGCCGCGGCCTATGGCGCGGTGCGCTGCGGTCGCCCGCCCGAGGAGGCGTTGGAGCCGCTGCCGTTTGCCTATGCCGACTACGTCCACTGGCAGGGCGAGCGCCTCGCGGGAGCCTACGGGGAGCGTCTGCGTGCCTACTGGGCGAGCGAGCTTGCGGGAGAGCTGCCGGCGATCGAGCTACCGACCGACCGGCCGCGGCCGCGGGTCCAGACCTACGGCGGAAGGGCCCTCGACTTCCGGATCGACGCCGCCACCACGTCCGCGCTGAAGGCTCTGGGCCAGGAGCGTGGCGCGACGCTTTTTGCCACGCTCCTGACGGCTTTCCAGGCGTTGCTGCACCGCTACTCCGGCCAGGACGAAGTGCTCGTCGGCTCCCCGACGGCGGGCCGGAGCCACGGGCGTCTCGCAGGTCTCGTCGGCTACTTCGTCAACCCCGTGGTGCTACGTTCGAAGCTTGCAGGCGATCCTTGCTTCACGGGCTTCCTCCAGGCGGCGAGCGAGAAGGTCCGCAGTGCCTTGGAGCATCAGGAGTACCCTTTCCCCACCCTGGTGCAAGAGCTTCAGCCGGTGCGCGACCCGAGCCGTTCGCCGCTTTTCCAGGTGATGTTCGCGATGCAGACGGCGCCGCGCCTCGGCGACGAGGACCTGACGGCCTTCGCTTTGTCGACCTCGGGGGCGAGGATCCGCTTCGCCGACCTGGTCGCCGAGTCGGTGGCTCTGGAGCAGCGTATCGCCCAGTTTGACCTCACCCTCTCGGCGGGCGAGGTCGAGGGGACGCTCGCAGCGCTCGTCGACTACAACCTCGATCTCTTCGACGCCGCGACGATCGGGCGCCTGGTGCGCCACTTCTCGACGCTCCTCGCGGGCGTCGCGGCCGATCCCAGCCGCCGCCTCTCGGAGCTGCCGCTGCTGACGCCTGAGGAACGCGACCAATTGCTCGTGGAGTGGAACGAGGTGGCCGGGGCGTCGTTGCCGGTGGAATGCGTGCACGAGCTCTTCGAGGCCCGGGCCGCCGAGGATGGCGACGCTTTGGCCCTCGTGTTCGAAGAGCGGCGCTTGAGCTACGGCGAGCTCGAGGCTCAAGCCAGCCGCCTCGCTGGCCGTTTGCGCCGACTGGGTGTGGGCCCCGAGACCATGGTGGGTCTCCTCGTCGCGCGTGCGCCGGAGCTCGTGGTGGGGCTCCTCGCCATTCTGAAGGCGGGCGCCGCCTACATTCCTCTCGACCCTCAATACCCCAAGGAACGGCTGGACTGGATCCTGCGAGACGCCGGGGTGAAAGTGGGCGTGACGCTCGGCGAATCGGCACCGGACCTGGACGGTGAGATCGAGTGGGTTCAGCCAGTGGAGGAGGACGTCGGTGAAACGCTGCCGCCCGAGCCGGTGTCGTGCCGGCCTCAGGGTGCGAACGCGGCCTGTGTGGTCTACACCTCCGGCTCCACGGGCCGTCCCAAGGGAGTGGTCATCGAGCATCGCAACCTCGTGCGGCTGGTCTCGTCTTTCGTGGCGAGCTACGCACCTCGACCCGAGGACCGTATCCTGCCGGTGACGGCGATCACCTCGGCGAGCTTCGTCGGCGAGATTCTGCCGGCGCTGTCGACCGGCGGTACGGTGGTGATGCCGACCCAGGAACAGTTGCTCGACTTCGTGCAGATGATCGAGCTGATCTCCTACCACGAGGTGTCGATCCTCTCCTCCGTACCGACGGTGCTCGCGGGTCTCGCCTCGATGAAGGACGAGCTGCCGCGGTTGCGATTGATTCTGAGCGGCGGCGAAGCCATGGAGCACGGCGACGTGACGCGTCTCCTGGAGACCGCGGAAGTGGTCAACAGCTACGGCCTGACGGAGACGACCGTCTGCTCCACCATCCACCGCCTGAGGCCGGAGGACTTCGCCGGTAGGCGGGCGGTCCCCATCGGCAAGCCCCTGGAAGAACAGCAGGTCTACATCCTCGATCCGCGCCTCCGTCTACAGGCCGTCGGTTGTCCGGGGGAGATCTCGATCGGGGGCCGCTGTCTGTCGCGGGGTTACCTGGCGAGAGCGTCACGGACCGCCGAGGCCTTCGTCCCCAGTCCCTTCCGGGAAGGCGAGAGGCTCTACCTTACCGGTGACCAAGGGCGCTGGACGGGCACCGGAGAGCTTGAGTACCTGGGGCGCAAAGACCAGCAGATTCAGCTGCGGGGCTTCCGCATCGAGTTGGGAGAGGTCGAGAGCGCGTTCGGCCGTCATCCGGCGGTCCGCCAGGTGGCGGTCATGGTGCGCCAGGGCGACCCGGGCCAGGAAGAGGGTGAGAAGCTCCTGGCCGCCTACGTGGTGCTCCATTCGGGCGAAGAGGAGAACGCCGGTAAGCTCCTCGCCCACCTGCGCGAGCGTCTTCCCGACTACATGGTTCCGGGAGCGATCGTCTTTCTCGACGCCTTGCCGCTGCTGCCCAACGGCAAGGTGGACCTGGCGGCCCTGCCGGTTCCGGAGAAGCTCAGGCCGGAGCTCGAGGAGGCCTACAGCGCGCCGCGCAGCGAGCTCGAGCAGAGGATCGCCGAGGTCATGAAAGAGGTCCTCAAGATCGAGCAGGTCGGCGTGCTCGACAACTTCTTCGACCTCGGCGGCCATTCCCTTCTCCTCGCCCGGGCCCACGCCCGGCTTCAGGAGCAGCTCGGGCGCGAGCTCTCGCTGATCGATCTCTTCAAGTATCCGACGGTGGCCGCCCTGGCGGCGTTTCTCTCGTCGAGCGGCGAGCCGCAGGGGGTGGCGCAGAAAATCTGGGAGCGCGCGGCGCTTCAGCGTGAGCGTTCCGGGCAGCCCACCGAAATCGCCATCGTCGGCATGGGCGGCCGTTTCCCCGGCGCCCAGAGCCCTTCGGGGCTCTGGGAGAACCTCATCAACCGGGTCGAGTCGATCCGTTTTTTCACGGACGAAGAGCTCGAGGAAGCCGGCGTCGCCTTGGACTACATCCGCCATCCCAACTACGTGAAGGCGAAGGGAATCCTGGACGGCGTCGATTTGTTCGACGCCCATTTTTTCGGGCACAACCCGCGGATGGCGGAGCTGATGGACCCTCAGCACCGCGTATTCCTGGAGTGCGCCTGGGAGGCCCTCGAGAACGCCGGCTACGACGCCGAGCGCTATCCGGGCCGCATCGGCGTCTTCGCGGGCCAGAGCATGAACACCTACTGGCTCAACAACCTCTACTACCACATCGACCTCGTGGCCTCGGTCGACAGCCTGGAGGCGGCGATCGGCAACGACAAGGACAGCTTGACGACCGAGGTCTCCTACCGGATGAACCTCAAAGGGCCGAGCGTGAACGTCCAGTCCTCGTCGTCGACTTCGCTGACGGCGATCCACTACGCCTGCCAGAGCCTGCTGCGCTACGAGTGCGAGATGGCGATCTCTGGCGGTGCGTCGATCCACCTCCCGGAGGTGTCGGGCTACTTCTACCACGAGGGGGGGACGACGGCGCCCGACGGGCATTGCCGGAGCTTCGACGCCGAGGCCAAGGGCTTCGTCAGCGGCCACGGCGTCGGTGTGGTGGTGTTGAAGCGTCTGGACGACGCGCTCGACGACGGCGACACGGTCTACGCGGTGATCAAGGGTTCGGCCTGCAACAACGACGGCTCGCTCAAGGTTAGCTATATGGCGCCCTCGGTCGACGGACATGCCGAGGTGGTGGCGGCGGCCCAGGCGGCGGCGGCGGTCACGGCCGACACGATCGGTTACGTCGAGGCGCACGGTACCGGGACGCTCCTGGGAGATCCGATCGAGGTCGCGGCCCTGACGCAGGCCTTTCGCATGACGACCGACAAGGTGGGTTATTGCGTCCTGGGCTCGCTCAAGACCAACATCGGCCACCTCGACGCCGCGGCCGGGGTGGCGGGGCTGATCAAGACGGCGCTCGTCTTGAAGCACAAGATGATTCCGCCGCTGCTCCATTTCAAGAACCCCAACCCGAAGATCGACTTTGAAACGAGCCCCTTTTTCGTCAACGACGAGCTACGTCCCTTCGAGCGCCAGGGCACGCCGCGGCGGGCGGGGGTGAGCTCGCTCGGCATGGGCGGTACCAACACCCACGTGGTGCTGGAGGAGCCGCCGGCGGAGGCGCCGACCTCGCCGTCGCGCCCCTGGCAACTGGTGCTGCTCTCGGGAGGTACGCCCACCGCGCTTGAGAAGGCCACAGAGAACCTGGCTGCCTACCTGGAGAAGCATCCCGATCTCGATTTCGCCGACGCCGCCTATACGCTCCAGGTGGGACGCAAGCAGCTCGCGCACCGGCGGATGCTGGTCGCAAGCGACGCCGAGGACGCGGCAGAGGCGCTCGGCTCGCTCGCTCCCGGACGCCTCTTCACCGCCGCCCGGGAGGCCGGTCACCGCGGCGCGGCCTTCCTCTTCAGCGGCCAGGGCTCCCAGTACGTGAACATGGGCCGGGAGCTTTACGAGACCGAGCCGACGTTTCGCCGCGAGGTCGACCGCGCGGCGGAGCTCCTGCGGCCCTACCTCTTCGTACCGGGCATGGAGAAGCCGGGCGGTGCCGACCTGCGTGTCTTTCTCTATCCGCACAAGGAGTCGCCGGAAGCTTCGGACCTGCTACGCCAGACGGCGGTGGCCCAGCCGGCGCTCTTGGTCGTCGAGGTGGCCCTCGCCGCCCTGTGGCGGGAGTGGGGGGTCGAGCCCGAGGTGGTGATCGGCCATTCGGTCGGCGAGTACGCCGCCGCCTACGTGGCCGGGGTGCTGTCGCTCGAAGACGCCCTGCGGCTGGTCGCGGTGCGCGGCCGGCTGATCCAGGAGCTGCCGTCGGGCTCGATGCTGGCGGTGCCCCTGCCGGCCGCCGAGGTCGAGCCCAACTTGCACGGCGAGGTGGCGCTCGCGACCGTCAACCGGGCGGACATGTGCGTCGTGGCCGGGACCCACGAGGCCGTAGCGTCGCTCGAGGAAAGGCTCGCCGGAACCGGGCTCGAATGCCGCCGTCTCCATACCTCCCACGCCTTCCACTCGCCGATGATGGAGCCGATGCTGGAAGAGTTTCTCGCCGAGCTCCGGCAAGTCGAGCTCAAGGTGCCGCAGCTGAGCTGGGTGTCGACGCTGACGGGGACCTGGATCCGCCCCGAAGAGGCCACCGATCCCACGTACTGGACGCGGGAGATCCGCAACACGGTGCGTTTCGCCGACGCGGTGGGCGAGCTCCTGGACCAGGGGGAGAGGATCCTCCTGGAGCTCGGACCCGGCAACACGCTCGTCACCGCGGTGAGCCAGCACCCGGAGCGCCAGGCCGGGCACGTGGCCTTTCCGTCGCTACGCCATCCGAAGCAGCACCTTTCCGACAGCGCTTTCCTCCTCGCCACTCTGGGCCGGCTGTGGCTGGAAGGCCTGGAGATCTCGACGGCGGGCTTTTACGCCCACGAGACGCGCCGCCGCCGGCCGCTTCCGACCTACCCCTTCGAGCGCCAGCGCTATTGGGTGGAGCCGGGCGCTCCGGCGACGGTCAGCGAGGGATTCCGGCGTAGCTCTCCGCACCTGACCGATTGGTTCCACATGCCGGTGTGGAAGCAGTCGCCGCAGCCGTTCGTGGAGTCGAGGACGAGGTGGGTCGCTGAGGAGGAAGGGACGCTATGGCTTCTCTTCACGGACCCTGGCGAGCTCGGGGACCGCCTCTCGGAGATCTTGGTGGCGGCCGGGCAGAGAGTCGTGACGGCGAGGCCGGGAGAGTCCTTTGCCCGCCTGGCCCCGGGGAGCTTCACGCTGCGTCCCAGCGAGAGGAGCGACTATGAGGAGCTGCTCGCCGACTTGGGAGGGGTGCCGCGGCGGATCCTGCACCTCTGGAACCTCGGAGGCGGTAAGCAACGGTCGCTCGACGAGCATTTGGAGCGCGGCTTTTACAGCCTCCTTGCCCTGGCTCAGGCCTGCGGCCAGACGAGCGTCGACCAGAGCGCCTGGCGAGGGCCGGACGGTTTTGTCCCCGTCGAGGTCCTGGTGGCCTCAGACCACCTGCACGACGTCTCCAGCGACGAGCCGCTGCGGCCGGCCAAAGCGACGCTGCTCGGACCCTGTCGGGCGATCCCGCAGGAGTATCCGAACGTGAGCTGCCGCGCGGTCGATTTCAGCAGCAGCAGTCCGGAGGTGGCAGAGATCCTCCTCTACGAGACGACGATCCTCTCTACGACAGCGACGGTGGCCTACCGTGGCTGCCGGCGCTGGGTCCTGGACTTCGAGCCGGTGCCCATCGAGGAAGTGGGCAGCCCGGACCGGCTCCGTGAAAAGGGGGTCTATCTCATCACCGGCGGCCTCGGCGGCATGGGCCTCGAGGTGGCGGAACACCTGGTGCGCCGGGTCGCCGCGCGGCTGGTGCTGGTAGGCCGTTCTCCCTTGCCGCCGCGCGAGAGCTGGAGCTCCTACCTCGCGGAGCACGACGACGACGACGCGACGAGCCGCAAGATCCGCCACCTCAGGGTCCTCGAGAAGCTGGGAGGCGAGGTCCTGGATGTGGCGGCCGACGTAACGGACCGCGACGCCATGGCCGAGGTCCTCGCGGCGGCGCGGCAGCGCTTCGGCACCGTCCACGGCGTCATCCACGCGGCCGGTGTCCCGAGCGGCGGCCTGATGCAGTTCAAGACCCCCGAGAGCGCCGCCAAAGTGCTACGGCCCAAGGTGGAGGGGACGCTGATCCTGGACGAGCTTTTTGCCGACACGAAGCTCGACTTCCTGGTGCTCTTCTCCTCGGTGACCGCGATCCTGGTCCAGCTGGGACAGTCCGACTACGCGGCGGCCAACGCCTTCCTCGACTTTTTCGCCCATGAGCGCAGCGTCCGGCGTGGCCAGATGACGCTGGCGATCAACTGGGACGCCTGGCGCGAGGTCGGCATGGCGGTCACCACCGAGGTCCCGGAAGAGCTCCACGGCTGGCGTCAGGAGAGCCTGCGCCAGGGGCTTTCCTCCGAACAAGGGGTGGAGGCCTTTGCCCGGATCCTGGCGCGCGGCTACCCGCAGACGGTGGTCTCGCGGGAGAGCTTCGCGGCACGTCTTCTGGATCACACGAAGCGGCGTGCCCTGGAGGAGCTCGAGGAGGCAACCCAGGCGCGCTCGGCGCACGCCCGGCCGACGCTCGCCAGTGCCTACGTGCCGCCGCGCAACGAGACCGAGGAGCGCCTGGCGGCGATCTGGCAGAAACACCTGGGCATGGAGGAGGTGGGTATCGACGACAACTTCTTCGAGCTCGGGGGCAATTCGTTGATGGGGCTCAAGATGGTGTCGCAGATCAAGTCGCAGCTCCAGGCCGAGGTGACGCCGGTGACGCTCTTCGACCGGCCGACGATCCGCTCCCTGGCGACACTTCTCCTGTCGGAAAAAGACAAAGCGGAGAAGAAAGCTGCGGACGGTGCCAGCCGGGGCGAGCGGCGGCGCGGCCAGCGCGGCCGGCGCCGCTCGGGCAGGGGAGCCTCCTAGCCCATGCCACAGAGGGAAAAGGATGTCGGGTAAGGGCCGGCCGCCCGGCGCGACCGTGAGTGGTACCACGATGAGAGAGACTCCTGCCGATCTCAGCCCCGGAGTCGCCGTCATCGGCATGGCCGGGAGGTTTCCGGGAACCAAGGACATCGACGAGCTCTGGGAAAACCTCCGGGAGGGACGGGACGCGGTGCGCTTTCTCGACGAAGAGGAGCTTCTTCGGCGCGGCCTCGACCCGGCGCTCCTGGAGGACGCGCCACGTCCCGGCAGTTTCAGAGATGGCCGACGCGGATGGCTTCGACGCGCCGTTTTTCGGGGGTGGCCTACAAGCTGAACCTGCGGGGACCGGTCGCCACGGTCCAGTGCGCCTGCTCGACGTCGCTGTTCGCGGTCCACCTCGCTGCCGAGAGCCTGCTCGACGAGGAGTGCGATCTGGCGCTGGCGGGTGGTGTGTCGATCAACGTCCACCAGCGCCTGGGCTACCGCTACGAGGAGGGCTCGTTCGCCTCGCCTGACGGTCGTTGTCGGGCTTTCGACGCGGGGGCGCGGGGCATCGTCTTCGGCTCCGGTGTCGGGGTGGTGGTGTTGAAGCGCCTGGCCGACGCGGTGGCCGACGGCGATCCGATCCGTGCCGTGCTGCTCGGCTCGGCGGTCAGCAACGACGGCTCGCTGAAAGCAGGCTACACGGCGCCGAGCGTCGAGGGCCAGGCCAAGGCGATCGGCGAGGCCCTAGACGTCGCCGGCGTCGACCCCGAGAGCCTCTCCTACGTCGAGGCCCACGGCACCGGCACCCGCCTCGGCGACCCGATCGAGATCGAGGCGCTGACCCGCGCCTTCCAGGCGAAGACCGACAAGAGGCAGTTCTGCGCCATCGGCTCGGTGAAGACCAACATCGGTCACCTCGACGTGGCCTCCGGGGTCGCCGGGCTGATCAAGACGATCCTCGCTCTCGAGCACCGGGAGATCCCGCCGAGCCTCCATTTCGAGGCGCCCAACCCGGCGATCGACTTCGCCGGCTCTCCGGTTTACGTCGCCCAAAAGCTCCAGGAGTGGCGCAGCAGCGGCGGCGGCCCGCGCCGCGCCGGGGTCAGCTCGTTCGGCATCGGCGGGACTACCCGGGCATGAGCCTGGGCCTTTACCAGCACGAGCCGGTCTTTCGCGCCGCGCTCGATCGTTGTGCCAGAATCGCCGAGGCGCACCTGGGCCGCGACCTGCGTGAGCTGATCTATCCCCAAGGGACGGACGCTCCACCGGCGCCCGCCGCACCGGCGGCCGGAGACCTCGACCTGCGAAGCCTCCTGGGCCGTTCGCCGAAGGCCGCCGGATCGCCGGCCGCCGGATCGCCGGCCGCCGGATCGCCGGCCGCCGGATCGCCGGCCGCCGACATGGGCGAGCTCGCCGCGACCCGTTTCGCCCATCCGGCGGTCTTTGTCGTCTCCTACGCGTTGGCCAAGCTGTGGATGAGCTGGGGCATACGGCCCCAGGCGATGATCGGCCACAGCCTGGGCGAGTACGTGGCGGCGACCCTGACCGGAGTGATGTCGCTTGAGGAAGCTTTGCCTCTCGTCCTCCGGCGCTCGCGGCTCATCGACGAGCTACCGGGGGGCGCGATGCTCGCCGTCACCCTCTCGGAGACCGAGGTCCGGTCGCTCCTCGGCGACGGCGTCCACCTCTCGGCGATCAACAGCCCCGGCCTCTGCGTGCTGGCCGGCGAGGAGGAGGCGGTGAGCGAGCTCGCGCAGCGCCTCCACGAAGACGGCGTCGCCTACCGCCGGTTGCCGGCCCGTCACGCTTTCCATTCGCCGCACATGGAGCCGGTGGCCGCGCAGCTCGTCGACGGCCTGCGCAGGTGTGAGCTGCGGGCTCCGGAGATCCCGTTCGTCTCCAACGTCACCGGCCGTTTCATCACCGCCGAGGAGGCCACGGACCCCGACTACTGGGCGCGCCACCTGTGCCGCACGGTGCGTTTCGCCGACGGCCTGGAGGAATTGCTCGAGCGTCCCCCGGAGGGGAGCGGGAGCGATCCGGTCCTGCTGGAGGTCGGTCCCGGCCAGGGGCTCGGTGCCCTGGCGCTCCAGAAGCCCCTCTCCCTCGCCGCGCAAGGGCCGCCGGAGCCCGAAGAACGGGGCGGGCCGGCGCGCCTCGTCGTCGCCTCGCTTCGCAGCCGCCATGAAAGCCACGCCGACGAAGCCTTCCTCCTCTCCGCTCTCGGCCGGCTCTGGCTGGCCGGCGTCCCGGTCGACTGGTCGGGTTTCTACGAGGACGAGCGGCGTTTGCGGGTGGCGTTGCCGAGCTATCCGTTCGAGCGTCACCGCTACTGGATCGAGCCCGGCCAGAGTGCCTCCGCCGCCGCCCAGGCGGTGGCGGGCGAAGCTCGCCGGCCGGAGATTGCCGACTGGTTCCACCTTCCGTCCTGGCGGCTCTCGCCGCTGCCCGGCGCCGCGGCGCAGAAGGAGCCGGAGCGTTGGCTGCTCTTCGTCGACGGCGGCGGCCTTGGCGAGGAGCTCGCGTCGCAGCTGCGGGCCGAGGGGCAGGAGGTCGTCGGCGTCTTCCCGGGAGAACGCTTCGAGCGCCGCCACGACGGGTCTTTCACCCTCGCGCCCGCCGCGGCCGAGGGCTACGTCCGGCTTCTCGGCGAGCTCGGAGAGGGATCGACGACGATGATCCATTGCTGGAGCTTCTCCGGGGCGGAGGACGGCTCGCCGGGGACGGCCGAGCGCTTCGACGCGGTCCGGCAGAAGGGCTTTCAAAGCCTTTTTGGCCTGGCCCGGGCCCTCGCGAAACGGGAGCCCTCCGAGGAGGTGCGGCTCCTGGTGGTGGCCGACGCCCTCTTCGACGTCACCGCCCAGGAGGGTGCATCGCCGGAAAAGGCGCCGCTCGTAGGACCTTGCCTGGTGCTGCCTCAGGAGGCTCCGGGCATCCGCTGCCGTGTGGTCGACGTCCGGCCGGTGCCGGCCGCCGGGGTGCCGCGGGCCCGGCTCGCCCGGCGCTTGCTGGCAGAGGCACGCAGCGCAGCGACCGATGCGACGGTCGCCTACCGGGGGGCGCACCGGTGGTCGCCGAGCTTCACCCGGCTGCGCTTGGAGGAAAGGGCGGAACCCCTTCGGCCGTTGCGCAAGCGTGGCGTCTACCTGCTGACCGGCGGCCTGGGAGCGGTGGGGCTGCGGCTGGCGGAAATCCTGGCCCGGGAGGTGCAGGCCCAGCTCGCGCTCCTCGACGCCGGCTCGTTTCCGGAGAAAGAGCGGTGGCCTTTGCTGGCCGAAACGGACGACGCCGAAGCCCCGGTGGCTCGGCGGCTGCTGGCCCTCGAGGAGTCGGGGGCGGAGGTCTTCGTCGTCGATGCCGACGTGACCGACGCGGCGGCGCTCGGACGGGCGACGGACCTGGTCGAGAAACGCTTTGGCGGGCTCGACGGCGTCCTTCACGCCGCCGGGGCTTTGACCGACGACACGCCCGTTTTCCGTTCCCTCCACGAGCTCGACGAGGCGGTCTGCGCCGAGCGGTTCCGGACCACGGTCGACGGCGTCTACGCCCTGGAGGAGGCGCTGCGCGGCCGTCCCTGCGGCTTCGTGCTGCTGTGCAGCTCCACGGCCTCCGTGCTGGGTGGCCTGGGCCAGTGTGCCGTGGCGGCTTCGGATCGGTTCATGGACGCCTTTGCCGTCGAGCGCAACCGGTCGGCTGACGACGGCGTCGCCTGGATCAGCGCGAGCTGGGACCGTTGGCCGAGAGTGGAGGCCGCAGAGGATTCCTCGCGAGGGACAGCGGCGCTCGCCCCGGAGCTCGCCATGACCGCCGAGGAGGGCCGGGAAGCGCTCCGGCGCCTCCTGACCCTGGCCCCGGAGGGACAGGTCCTGGTCTCCGCGGGCGACCTGGCGAGCCGGGTCCACCAGTGGTTGCACGAGGTCCAGGGACGCAGCGTCTCGGTGGGCGCCCGGCACGCACGGCCCGAGCTGGCGGCGGAGTACGTGGCGCCTCGCACCGAGCTCGAGCGCCAGGTCGGCGGGCTCTGGCAGGAGCTGCTCGGGGTGGAGGCGGTAGGCGTAAACGACAGCTTCTTCGACCTCGGAGGCCACTCGCTCCTGGCCACTCAGCTGGCGTCGCGGCTACGGGCCGAGCTGGCCACCGAGGTGCCTCTCGAGGACCTGTTCGAGAAACCGACCGTCGCCAGGATGGCAGAGCAGGTCGAGGTGATCCGCTGGACGCTCGCCGGCCGGGACGAGGCGAATCGGGAGGCAGGCCACGAAGAAGGGGAGCTCTGAAGCATGAGCGTGATGGAGCTTTTGAAACGTCTGCGCGAGCGGGGCATTCGCCTCTGGGCAGAGGGCGATCGCCTGCGCTACAACGCACCCCAAGGGGCTCTGAGCGACGACTTGCGCCGTGAGCTGGCCGAGCGCAAAGGAGAGATCCTGGCCTTCTTCCGTAAGCTGGAGGGCGACGAGGTACCTCTCGAACGCATCCCCCGGGAGGGGGAGCTGCCGCTTTCGCTCTCCCAGCAACGGCTGTGGTTTCTCGAACAGTTCGAGCCTGGCACCACCGCTTTTCACATGCCCGAGGAAGTGCGCCTGACCGGTGCCCTCGACCTGGAGGCCTTGCGGCGCGCCCTGCGCGAGGTCCTCCGCCGCCACGAGTCCCTGCGCACCACCTTCGTCGCCGCGAACGGCCAGCCGAAGCAGGTGATCGTCGAGCGCCCTCGGCTGGAGATCCCCGTGGTGGACCTGCGGCGTCTGGCGGGCGAAAAGCGCCAGGCCACCACCGATCGCCTGGCGCTGTGGGCGGCCCGCAAGACTTTTGACCTCGGGCGCGGACCGCTCGTGCGGACCGTCCTGCTACGCCTGGGGGAGGCCGAGCACGTCGTCCTGCTCAACATCCACCACCTGGTTTTTGACCGCTGGTCGATGGCCGTTTTTCTCGGCGAAACGATGGCGCTCTACGACGCTTTCACGAGCGGCCGGCCGTCTCCCCTGCCCGAGCTTGCGATCCAGTACGTGGATTTTGCCCACTGGCAGCGGCAGCGGCTCCAGGGAGAGAAGCTGGAGTCGCTGCGCACCTACTGGCGCGGGCAGCTGGCCGGCGCGCCCGGTGTCCTGCGGTTGCCGACCGACCGGCCGCGTCCTGCGATCCGTACCGAGAACGGTGCCCGGCGCCCGGTCGACTTGCCGGCCAGCCTGGTGGAGGGCCTCAAGAAGCTGGGCAGCGAACGCGACGCCACCCTTTTCATGGTGCTTCTCGCGGCTTTCGACGTCGTCCTCTGGCGCTACACGGGGCAATGCGACCTGAACGTCGGTACGGTGATCGCCGGCCGGACCCGGTCCGAGCTCGAACGGCTCATCGGCTACCTGCTCAACACCCTCGTCCTGCGGGCCGACCTGCGGGGCGATTCCTCCTTCGAGGAGCTCCTCGGCCGAACACGCCAGACTGCTCTCGGCGCCTACGCTCACCAGGACCTGCCTTTCGAGCAGCTGATCGAGGACTTGCAGCCGGAGCGCGAGCTCAGCTACACCCCCTTTTTCCAGGTGATGATGGTGGTCCAAAACACCCCGGCCGTCGCCCTGGAGCTGGCCGGCCTGGAGGCCGAGGTCCTGGACTACGAGGGGGTCGTGACGGCCAACTCCGACTGGGGCTTCTGGCTGTGGGAGGAGGGAGCTGGGCGGCTTGGCGGCTACTTCGAATACAACACCGACCTTTTTGAGGCCACCACGATCCTGCGGATGATGGCGCAGATGGAGACCCTCCTGGAGGCGGTGGTCGAGGATCCCTCGCGGCCGATTTCGCGGCTGCCGATCCTGCCGGAGGCCACGCGCCAGCAGCTTTTCGTGGAATGGAACGACGTGCCGGCACCTCCCCAGGAGGAGATCTCGTTCCACCAGCTCTTCGAAGCCCGGGCGGCGCGTCATCCGAAGGCGATCGCCCTGGTGAGCGAAGAGGGCGAGCTCACCTACGGTGAGCTGAACCAGCGTGCCAACCAACTCGCCCGCCGCTTACGACGGCACCGAGTCGGCCCCGAGACGACGCCGAATGGGACGACATCGCCCGGGAGAGCACCGAAAACCTCGCCCACGTCGTCCGGCCTTCGAACCTGGTCTACCTGGTCTACACGTCAGGGACCACGGGCCGGCCCAAAGCGGTGATGATCTCTCATGCGGCGTTGATGAACATCTTTCACGGCCATACGCTGGGCTACGCTCTCGACGAGAGGATGACGCACCTGCAGATGGCGAGCTTCTCGTTCGACGTCTTCACTGGCGACATGGTCCGCGCTCTGGGCCACGGCGCTCGCCTTCTCCTGTGCCCGCGCGACATCGTCCTGCTGCCCGATCAGCTCGACGCTTTCCTACGGCGCCACGGCGGGGACGCCGCGGAGTTCGTGCCCGCCGTGATCCGCGGTCTGATGCAGCACGCCGAGCAGAGCGGTACGGACCTGAGGTACCTGCGCCTTGCCGCCGTCGCCTCCGACGTCTGGTACGTGCGCGAGTACGAGCAACTGCGCCGGCTTGCCCCCGACGCCCGGGTCAGCGGAACCTACGGGGTCACCGAGGTGAACATCGACTCGACGACCTATCAAGACGATCCGGGGACGCTGCCGATGGACGCCTACGTGCCGGTCGGCCGTCCCTTCGCGGGCAATCCTCTCTTCATCCTGGACCGCTTCGGCCTGCCGGCGCCGCCGGGGGCCCTGGGCGAGATGACGATCGGCGGCGTCGGGGTGGCCAGAGGGTACTTCGACCGTCCGGCGCTGAGCGCCGAGAAGCTCGTCCCCGACGCCTGGAGCGGCGTTGCCGGGGCGCGGCTCTACCGGACCGGCGACCGGGTGCGCTACCTTGGCGACGGCAACGTCGAGTTCCTGGGCCGCGTCGACTTCCAGGTCAAGATCCGCGGCTTCCGCATCGAGCCGGGGGAGGTCGAGGCGATCCTCGGCGAGCACCCGCAGGTGACCCAGGCGGTGGTGATCGCCCGCGAGGACGTCCCGGGGAACCGCTATCTCGCGGCCTACGTCCTGGCGGCCACCCAGGAGCCCGAGGCCGGCGAGCTGCGTCGTTTTTTGAAGGACAGGCTGCCCGACTACATGGTGCCGGCGGTCTTCGTCTTTTTGGGCGAGCTACCGCTCAACAACAACAACAAGGTCGACCGCCGCCGGTTGCCAGCGCCTGCGGCCGAAGACGTGGCGCGGCGCCGCTACGTGGCGCCGGAGACGCCGATCGAGGAAGCGTTGGCGGAGATCTTCGAGCAGGTCACGAGCGCCACGCGTGTCGGGGCCGACGACGATTTCTTCGAGCTCGGCGGCCATTCGCTGACGGCGACTCAGCTGGTCTCGCGGGTGCGCGAGACTTTCGAGGTCGAGCTACCGGTGCGGGCTGTTTTCGAGACGCCTGTCATCCACGCGCTCGCGTTCGTGATCGAGGAAGAGCTGCTTTCCCGGGCAGCGGCGCTTGACCAGGCGCAGGCCGCGGCGCTCCTGTGATTTCGACAGCTGACGTGAAGCCAAGGAGATACTGTCATGAAACGGATGATCTTTGTCGCGATCTGCTTTCTTGCCACTCTGTGGCTCCATGCCGAGGAGGTGCCGGAGGAATACGTGCTCGAGGTGCCGCGCCTTACCGGCGCTCCGAAAATCGACGGCGACCTTGACGATCCGGTATGGCAAGAAGCGGCGGCTCTCCACAGCTTCATCCAGCTCGAGCCCGACTCTGGAGAGCCCGGCACGGAGAAGACGAAAGTTCTGCTCGGTTACGACGAGAAAGCGCTCTACGTGGCGGCGTACTTTTATTACCAGAATCTGTCGGAGATCGTCTCGAATTTCATGACTCGCGACCCCAACCTCATCAACGACGATTCGATTCAGATCGTGATCGACACGTTTCGCGACGGGATGAACGGTTTCCTGTTCGGGGTCAATGCAAGCGGCGCTCAAGTCGACGCCTTGGTGCGCAACGAAGGCGACGAGGTCAGCCTCGGCTGGGACGGCGTCTGGGATTCCGGCGTCTCGCGCACCGCCGAAGGGTGGAGCGTCGAGCTCGCCATTCCCTTCCGGGTGTTGCGCTTCCCGAAATCGGACGTACAGAGTTGGGGCTTCAACGTCATGCGTACGAAAGTCATCCCCGAGCGCGAGGCCGACATCTGGCGGCCAAACAACCTCGCCGCGACCCGTAACGGTTTGTACAAGTTGTCGCAGGCGGGTCTTTTGACCGGCCTCGAGGGGATCCGCCAGGGGCGCCAACTCGAGGTCAAGCCCTACGTGCTCGCCCGGGCGGAGCGCAGCGACGTCCGGGGAGACGACGAGGACTTCGAAGTCGGCATCGACGTCAAGAAGATCTGACCTACAACCTCGACTTCGCCGAGGCCGAGGCCGACAACCAGGAGGTGAACCTCACCCGGTTCAAGCTCTTCTTTCCGGAAAGACGGGATTTCTTCCTGGAGGGATCGAGTTTTTTTTATTTCGGCGACCGCGGCGACAGCATCAAGTCAACGGAAAGGATCTTTTTCTTCAGCCGCCAGATCGGCTTGACCGAAGACGGCCAGCGCGCCGTCCCGGTGATCGGTGGCGTCAAGTTTTCCGGCAAGGTCGGGAGGACGAGCCTGGGGATTTTGAACCTCACCACCGAGGACTTTACCTATCGCGACCGGCAGGGCGAGGAGAGGTTCGAGCCGCAGGCGAACTTCTCCGTCCTGCGGCTCAAGAGAGACATCTGCAAGTATCTGCGGACCGGCGGATTCATGGCGCAGACCTCGACCCCGGGCGTCGAGGGAGACGACTGGGCGGGGATGGCCGACGTCGTCTGGGAAAGCAAAGTGATCTTTGCCAAGGGCTCCTACGCCGACGTCGGCGACAATTTCAATCCGGAGATGGGCTTTTTCCCGCGCCTCGGTATCCGCGAATACCGCGGCAACTTCTCGTTCATTCCCAAGCCGAAGAAATTCAAGCTGCGCGAGATATGGATGATCGAAGACTACCTCCGCGTCACCGACCAGCAGGGCAACCTGGAGTCGGAGGTCAACCGTACGGAGATCGACTACGTCTGGAGAAACTACATCATCCTGGCGACGAAGTACTTCGACCAGGGCGAGGTGGTCAAGACCCCCTTCGAAATCCATCCGGGCGTCTGGGTGCAGCCGGGGGAATATCATTTCGGCAACTACTTCCTGGGTTTTCAAACGGTCCCCGGCAAGCCCGTCTTGTTCTTTGGGAGGCTCTTGGGCGGCGAGTTGTACGACGGTACGTTTGAGACCCGGGTCGCGGGCTTTCGCCTGCGGCCGAGGCAAGGGCTTTTCTCGCGGATCTTCTACGAGAACACCGAAGTCGACCTCTCCGGGGGCAGCTTCACCGTCCAGTTGCTTTCGGTGAACGTGACCTACTCCGTCTCGCCGCGGCTTTCCGCCCGGGCCCTCGTCGAATGGCGCAGCGACGACAACCTGAGCAGCAACCTGGTCGTCAAGTGGATCTACAAGCCGGGAGCCGCGTTCTACGTCGTTTACAACGGTTTCCGCGACGAGCGGGAAAGGCCGGGAAGGAGCTTCGAGCCGCAGGACCGGTCCCTGGTCGTGAAGACGACGTTTTACTTCTGAGGAGGAATCGCCGTTAAACGTGACGAAGGCGAGGAGTCTCGATGAGTGAGCCGACACAGAATCCGGGACCGAGGCGTCGCCAGGGGTTTGAGGCACGCCGGGCCCGGCTTTCGGACACGCAGCGGGCGGTGTTCGACAAATGGGTGAAGCGCCAGGCGACGCCAACTCCGGTCACCGCACAGATTCCCCGGCGGCCGGCCGGCGAGCCGGCCGAGCTGTCCTATGCTCAGCAGCGTCTGTGGCTGCTCGACCAGCTCGAGCCCGACACCCCGGCCTACAACATCCCGCTTGTCGTGCGCCTCGCCGGCCCGCTCGCCGCCGCCGCCCTCGAGCGGGGATTCGCGGCAGTGATCCGGCGCCACGAGGTCCTGCGCACGACCTTTGCGCTCGCCGGCGGGCGTGCCGTTCAGGTGATCGCCCCCGAGGCCTCCTTCCGCCTGCCGACGGTGGACCTGAGCGCCCTGCCGGTCCCGGCCCGCGACGCCGAGAGCGAACGGCTGACGCTCGCCGAAGCCCGGCGTCCTTTCGACCTGGGACGCGGCGCGGTGATCCGGGCGACGTTGCTGAGGCTCGGCGGCGAGCGACACCGCCTCCTCCTGAGCCTCCATCACATCTGCTCCGACACCTGGTCGACAGGGGTGCTCGTCCGCGAGCTGGTGGCCTTCTACAAAGGCTTGACGAGCGGCGAGGCGGTCCCTTTGCCGGAGCTGTGCCGACTTCGCTCGCTGGCAACGGCAGGAGCTTCAAGGCGAGGCTCTGGAGAAGCTCGTCGCCTGGTGGCGCAAGGAGCTCGCGGGGGCGCCGAGCTCCCTCGACCTGCCGTGTGACCGGCCGCGGCCGCCGGTGGCGACCTATCGCGGCGCGACTCGCTTCAACCTGCTCCCGAAGGCGGTGAGCGACGCCGTCGAGGCGCTCTACAAGCGGCACGCCACGACGTCTTTCATGGCGTTTTTCGCGATCTGGCTGGTGCTTCTCCACCGCTTGACCGGCCAACGCGACCTGCTCGTCGGCACGCCGATCGCCAATCGCACCCGCTCGGAGGTCGAGGGGCTGATCGGCTTTTTCGTCAACACGCTCGTGCTGCGTAGCGATCTGCGCGACGACGGCAACCCCCGTTTCGTCGAGCTCCTGGCCCGGGTGCGGGAGAGGGCGCTCGGCGCCTACGCCCACCAGGACCTGCCGTTCGAGAAGCTGGTCGAGGAGCTGCAACCGGAGCGCAGCCGTAGCCGTTCGCCGCTTTTCCAGGTGCTCTTCGTCCACGAAAACGCCCCCAACGAGGTGCTGGAGCTCGCTCAGCTGGGGGTGCGCAGCCTCACCCTGGAGCACCTCGACGCCGACAGCGGCACGGCGAAGTTCGACCTGCTCCTCCAACTCCGCCAGGAGCCGCGGGGCCTGTGGGGCGCCCTGGAATACTCGACGGACCTCTTCGACGCCACCACGGCCCACCGCTTCGAGGAGAGCTACCGGTACCTGCTGGAGACGGCGACGGCCGATCCCGACCGGCGAATCGCCGAGCTCTCCCTCCTGAGCCCGGCCCAGACCCAGCAACTGCTGCGGGAGTGGGGCGAGGCGGTGACGCCGACCCTGGCGGAGCCGGTGCACCGGAGGTTCGTGGCCCAGGCGGCACGGACCCCGGACGCGCCGGCTGTGGTTTCGGAAACGTCTCTGAGCTACCGGGAGCTCGATCGGCGCTCCAACCGCCTGGCCCATCACCTCCGGAGCCTGGGGGTGGGTGCCGACGTGCCGGTCGCCGTGGCGCTCGAACGCTCGGAAGAGCTCGTCGAGGCGTTGCTCGCCGTGCTGAAGGCGGGAGGCGCCTTCCTGCCTCTCGACAGCTCCTATCCGGCGCAGCGGCTGACCACGATGCTGGAGAACGCGGCGCCGCGTCTCCTGCTGACGCGACGGGCGCTCCTCGAACGGCTGCCGGCCCACGGTGGGCGTACGGTGCTCCTCGACGAGGAGGAGGCGGCCATCGCCGGGCGACCCGAGAGCCTGCCGGAGCCGGCTCTGAGCCCGAAAAACCTCGCCTATCTGATCTACACCTCGGGATCGACGGGTCTGCCCAAGGGAGTGGCGCTACCGCACCGGACGTTGATGGACCTGATCGGCTGGCAGTTGGCCCATCCGGCGTTCGGCGGTGCCGCCCTGCCGAGCTTCGATGTCTTCTTGCAGGAGGTCTTCTCGACGCTCTGCTCGGGCGGGGCGCTGGTCTTGATCTCGGAAGAGGAGCGCCGTGATCCCGCACGGATGGTGAAGCGAATGGAGGAGCAGGGCGTGGAGCGCCTCTTCCTGCCGTACGTGGCGTTGCAACAGCTGGCGGAGGCGAGCGCCGAAGCGCCGCCGAGCGCTCTCGTGGAGGTGATCACGGCGGGTGAGCAGCTGCAGACAAGCCACGCCGTGGCGCGCTTTTTCTCGGCCTCGGGAGCGCTCCTGGAGAATCAGTACGGCCCGGCGGAGAGCCACGTGGTGAGCGCCCACACCCTGCGCGGCGCGCCGGCCTCCTGGCCGTCGCTGCCACCGATCGGCAGGGCGGTGGCGAGCTTCCGCCTCGCCGTGCTGGATGCGGGGATGCGTCCGGTGCCGCCGGGGGTGGCGGGAGAATTGTCGATCCGCGGCGACGGCCTGGCGAGGGGCTACCTCGGCCGTCCGGCGTTGACCGCGGAGAGGTTCGTCCCCGACCAAAACGGCGGGGCGGGCGGGCGCGCCTATCGGACAGGAGACCTGGCGCGCTTCCTGGCCGACGGCACGATCGAGTTCCTGGGACGCGCCGACCACCAGGTGAAAATCCGCGGTTTCCGGGTGGAGCCGGGGGAGGTGGAGACGGTGCTGAGCCGTCATCCGGCAGTGCGCGAGGCAGCGGTGGTGGCGCGCGGCGACGGCGCCGGCAAGCGCCTGGTGGCCTACTGGGTGCCGGCGCCGGACACGGCCTTGAAGACGGAGACGCTGCGCGAGCACCTGCACGCCACGCTGCCGGAATACATGGTGCCGTCGGCCTGGATGGAGCTCGTGGCGTTGCCGTTGACACCGAGCGGCAAGGTCGATCGGCGTGGCCTGCCGGATCCCGAGCCGGGCGCCGCCGCGACGGCGGACCGGGTGGCGCCGCGTACGCCGACCGAGCAGATCCTGGCCGGGATCTGGTCGGAGGTGCTCGGACTGGAACGAGTCGGTGCCGAGTCGAGCTTCTTCGACCTGGGCGGGCATTCGCTCCTGGCCACCCGGGTGCTGTCGCGAATCCGCGAGGCGTTTTCGGTGGAGCTGGCCCTCGCCGAGCTGTTTGACGCACCGCGGCTGGCCGACCTGGCGGCGGTGGTCGAGAGGTCGGGCCCGCTGCCCTCGCCGCCGCCGATGAAGCGGGTGCCGCGAGACGGGCCGCTCCCCCTGTCGCCGGCGCAGCAACGGTTGTGGCTCATCGACCGGCTCGAGCCCGGCAACGTCGAATACAACCTGCCGGCGGCGGTGCGGCTGCGGGGGATTCTCGACCGGGGGGCCCTGGCACGGACCCTGGCCGAGCTCGTGCGCCGTCACGAGAGCCTGCGGACGTCTTTCGCCGAGGTCGACGGCAAGCCGCGGCAGGCGATTGCGCAACGGCTTCGCCTGGGGCTGCCGATGGTCGACCTCGTCTCGGTGCCGGAGGCCCGGCGCCAGAGGGAGGCGCTACGGCTGGCAGGCGTTGAGGCGCGGCGGCCGTTCGACCTGGGCCGGGCGCCCCTGGTGCGGAGCCTGCTGCTGGCGCTCGGCGAGGAGGAGCACCTCTTCCTGCTGACCCAACACCACGTCGTCTCCGACGGCTGGTCGATCAGTGTCCTGATCCGCGAGGTGGGGGCGCTTTACAACGCGTTCTCCCGCGGCGAGCCGTCGCCGCTAGAGGAGCTGCCGTACCAATACGTCGACTTTGCCGTCTGGCAGCGAAAATGGTTGGAGACCCCCCTCGACCCCAGGGGGATGTCGTCCGACTCGATCCTCGAAGCCCAGGTCTCCTGGTGGCGGGAAGAGCTCGCCGGCCTGCCGGCGGCGTTGGAGCTGCCAGCGGACCGGCCGCGTCCGGCGCTGTGGACGGGGCGCGGCGCGACCCTGCCTCTCGCCTTACCGGCGGCGCTGGTCAGCTCCCTGGAGACCGTGAGCCGGCGCTGCGGGGCGACGCTTTTCATGACGCTTCTGGCGGCCCTCGAGGTGCTCCTGGGCCGCACCACCGGCCAGCGCGACTTCGCCGTCGGCTCGCCGATCGCGGGCCGTCGCCGGAGCGAGGTCGAGGGGCTGATCGGCTTTTTCGTCAACACCCTGGTACTGCGCTGCGACCTGTCGGCGCCGCGGGAGCCGTCGTTCGTCGACCTCCTCGACCGTGTACGCCGGAGGACGCTCGACGCCTGGGCGCACCAGGACGTGCCGTTCGAGAAGCTGGTGGAGGCCCTCGAACCGGTGCGCGACCGGAGCCGTTCGCCCCTCTTCCAGGTGGCTCTCATGCTCCAGAACGTCCCTCCCGAGAGCCTGGCGCTCGGAGACCTGCGGCTCGAGGTGGTGCCGAGCCACAGCGGCACGGCGAAGTTCGACGTGACGTGGGTCTTCCAGCCGGATCCCCAGGACCCCGCGGGCGGGAGGCTCCTGGGCGGGGTCGAGCACGCGACGGACCTCTTCGACCGCAGCACGGTCCTGCGGTGGAACGCCCACCTGAAGACGCTTCTCGAAGCGATCGCGGCGCACCCGGAGAGCCGTGTCTACGAGCTCGATCTCCTGGCGCCAGCCGAGCGCCAGCAGGTGGTCGTCGAGTGGAACGCCACCGGGCGTGCCTACCCCGAGGGCCAGACCTGCCTGCACCGGCTGATCGAGGCCCAGGCCGAGCGCACACCCGACGCCGTGGCGTCGGCCTTCGCGGGCGAGGAGCTGACCTACCGGCAGCTCGACGCCCGCGCCAACCAACTGGCCCGGCATCTGCGCTGCCTCGGCGTCGGCCGGTACGCCGGACCGCACGAGACGCGGGTCGCCCTCTTCGTCGAGCGTTCCCTGGAGATGATCGTCGGTCTGGTGGGGATCCTCAAAGCCGGCGGCGCCCACGTGCCCCTGGACCCGGGATATCCGCCGGAACGTCTGAGCTTCATGGTGGAGGACGCCGGGGTCGCCGTGCTGTTGACCCAGGACCGTCTCGACGACCGCCTGAGCGCAGGAGGTCTGCCTCGCCTCCGTCTCGACGGCGAGTGGGAAAGGGTCGCGCGGCAGAGCGAGACGCCCTGCCCGGACGTCGCGACGCCCGGCTCCCTGGCCTACGTGATCTACACCTCGGGCTCGACCGGCCGTCCGAAGGGAGCGATGAACACCCACCAGGCGATCGTCAACCGCCTCCTGTGGATGCAGGAGACCTACCCTCTCGGAGCGCAAGACCGGGTGCTCCAGAAAACGCCGTTCAGCTTCGACGTTTCGGTGTGGGAGCTCTTCTGGCCGCTCATGTACGGGGCCCGGCAGGTCTTCGCGAAGCCGGAAGGCCACAAGGACAGCGCGTATCTCGTGGAGACGATCGTGGCGGAGAGGATCACGACGCTGCACTTCGTGCCGTCGATGCTGGCGGCCTTCCTGGAGGAGGACGACGTCGAACGTTCGACCGCCGTCCCCGCGGGGGGCCTCAGGCGGGTGATCTGTTCGGGGGAGGCTCTTTCCTTCGACTTGGAGCGCCGCTTCTATTCTCGCCTGGACGCCGAGCTGCACAACCTCTACGGTCCCACGGAAGCTGCCGTCGACGTGACGTACTGGCCCTGTGAGCGCCGGCCGAGGCGTTCGACGGTGCCGATCGGCCGTCCGGTGACCAACACCGAGATCCGCATCCTCGACCGCCACCTGCGGCCGGTGCCGGTGGGGGTCCCCGGCGAGCTCCTGATCGGTGGCGTTCAGCTGGCACGGGGCTACCACCGCCGTCCGGGGCTGACGGCGGAGAAGTTCGTCCCGGACCCGTTCGGCGAGACGCCGAACGGCCGTCTCTACAAGACCGGCGACCTGTCGCGGACGCTGCCGGAGGGCAACGTCGAGTACCTGGGCCGACTCGACCACCAGGTCAAGATCCGCGGCCTGCGCATCGAGCTGGGTGAGATCGAGGCGACGCTCGTGTCCCATCCGGCGATCCACGAGGCGGTCGTCTTGAACGACGCGAGCGGCGACCGCCTGGTGGCCTTCCTGGTGCCGGACGAGGCCAGCGCGCTACCGGTGCGGCGCCTGCTACGCCTGGAGGAGGCGGGAGCCCTCGAGAAGCGCCGGGTGTACCGTCTGCCCGGCGGCGTGGCGATCCTGCACCTTAACCCCGCCGAGACCGACTTCCTCTACCAGGAGGTCTTCGAGCTACGTTCCTACCTGCGCCACGGCGTCACGCTCCACGAGGGCGACGTGGTCTTCGACGTAGGCGCCAACATCGGTGTCTTCACCCTGTTCGCGAGCCGCGAGATCGGTGCTGCGGGCCGGATCTTCTCCTTCGAGCCGATTCCGGCGATCTACGACCTGCTGGCGTTGAACGCCGAGCTTTGGGGAGCGCCAGCCCGCCTCTTCGCGTGCGGCCTCTCGAGCACCGCGGGGAGCGCCGAGCTCACCTACTACCCGCACGTCTCGATCCTCTCGGGCCAGTTCGCGGACGCGGCCGAGGAGCGCGAGGCGGTGCGGGCGTTCCTGCGCAACAGTGACGGTGGGGCGCGCCTCCGGCGCGACGAGCCAGGGCAGGACCTACCGGAGGAGATGTTGGAGGAGCTCCTCGACGAGCGCTTCCGGGGCGAGCGGGTGAGCTGTGAGCTGCGCACGGTCTCGGAGGTGATGCGCTCGGAAGAAGTCGAGCGCATCGACCTGCTGAAAGTCGACGTGGAAAAGGGCGAGCTCGAGGTCCTGGCCGGCGTCGCCAGAGAGGACTGGCCCAAGATCCGCCAGGTCGTCGTCGAGGTACACGACATCGAGGACCGTCGCGCGCGGGTGTGCGACCTGTTGGAGCGACAGGGCTTCGAGGTCGCCCTGGAGCAGGACGAGATGATGTCGGCGACGGGCCTTTACAACGTCTACGCCCGCCGCCCGGAGGTCCGGGGAGGAAGCCCGGCGGCGCCGCAGGAGACGTGGCTCGACGCCGAGCGCCTGGTCGACGCCGTAGAGCGTACGGCCGGCGAGAGGCTGCCCGAGTACATGGTGCCGTCGGCGATCGTGCTGCGCGACGCTTTGCCGCTCCTGCCCAACGGCAAGGTCGACCGCCGGGCTCTCGCCGAGCTCATGCCGTCGGCGGCGGCGCGGCGCGGCGCGGCGGAGGGCGTGGCGCCGCGCAACGCCACCGAGGAGAAGCTGGTCGAGATCTGGCCGGGAGACGGCCCGGGTGGCGAGCAACGAATCCCGGGACCGTCCGATCCCCCTCTCTTTTGCCCAGCAGCGGCTCTGGTTCCTCCACCAGCTGGAGCCCTGGAACCCGGAGTACAACGTGCCGGCGGCGATCGCCGTCGACGGGCCGCTCGACGTCGCCGTCCTGCGCCGCGTCCTCGACGAGATCGTACGCCGCCACGAGAGCCTGCGTGCTCGCTTCGTCGAAGCCGCGGAGGAACCTGTCCAGCTCTTCGAGGCGCCTCGCGAGCAGGTGGTGGGCGTCGTCGACCTCGCCGGCCTGCCGGCGCCGCGGCGCGCCGCCGAGGCCGAGCGGCGGGCCATGGCCCATGCCGTCGGCCTCTTCGACCTGGCCCGCGGAGCGCTCCTGCGCACGACGCTCTTGCGGCTCGGCGACGAGGAGCACGTCTTCCTGCTCAACCAGCACCACATCGTCTCCGACGGCTGGTCGCTCGGCGTGTTGGTGCGCGAGATCGGCGAGCTCTACCGGGCCTTCACCGCCGGGAAGCCCTCCCCCCTGCCGGAGCTCGAGGTGCAGTACGCCGATTTCGCCGTCTGGCAGAGGGGTTGGTTGCAGGGCGAGGTTCTCGAGGCGCAGTTGGCGTACTGGCGCGAGGAGCTCGCTGGCGCCGCGGTTCTCGAGCTGCCCACCGACCGGCCGCGGCCGGCCGTGCGCTCGGGCTGCGGAGCGACCCTTCCCTGGACGCTCCAGGGAAAGCTGTACGGCGTCCTGGGGAGGCGAGGCCGCGAGCGTGGAGCGACCCTTTTCATGATCCTACTGGCGGCTTGTCAGACGCTGCTCCACCGCTACTCCGGTCAGCGGGACGTCGTGGTGGGCACGCCGGTCGCCGGACGGCGGTGGGCGGAGGTCGAGGGCCTGATCGGTTTCTTCGTCAACACCCTGGTGCTGCGCGGCGACTTCTCGCGGTCCGCCGCCGCCGCTTCAGGGGAGCCGTCGTTCGAGGAGGTCCTGGAGCGGACGCGTCAGACGTTCCTCGCGGCCCATGCCCACCAGGACGTGCCCTTCGAGCAGCTGGTCGAGGAGCTGCAACCGCAGCGGGACCGCTCCCGGACACCACTTTTCCAGGTCGCCTTCGCTCTCCAGAACGCCGTCGTCGAGCCGGTCGAGCTGCCGGGCCTGACGCTCCGGCCTTTGCCGAGCGACAGCGGCGCGTCGAAGTTCGACCTCACGGTGACCCTGGTGCCGGAGGGGGACGCTCTCACCGGATCGATCGAGTACTCGAGCGACCTTTTCGACCGCAGCACCGCCGTGCGCCTGGGCGAGCATCTCAAGACGTTGCTCGAAGCGGTCGCGGCACGGCCGGAAAGCGGCGTCGCCGAGCTCGACCTGCTGCCGCCGGCTGAGCGCCGGCAGGTGGTCGCCGAGTGGAACGCAACCGCTCGGGCCTATCCGCAGCGCGACGCCTGCCTCCATGAGCTGATCGGCGCGCAGGCGGCGCGCACGCCCGACGCCGTGGCGTCGGCGTCCGCCGGCGCGGAGCTAACCTATGGCGAGCTCGACGCGCGGGCCAACCAGCTGGCCCGGCACCTGCGCTCCCTCGGCGTCGGCCACGACGAGATGGTGGGTCTTTTCCTCGAACGCTCGCTGGAGATGATCGTGGGCCTGCTGGGGATCTTGAAGGCGGGAGGGGCCTACGTGCCCCTCGATCCGGGCTATCCGGCGCAACGCCTGGCGTTCATGACGGACGACGCCAGGGTCCGTGTGCTCCTCACGCAGACCCACCTCGTGGACCGGGCTCCCGGGGAGGTCCAGGTTCTGTGTCTCGACGGCGAATGGGAAAGAGTCGCGCGCCAGGACGACGCGCCGCTGCCGAACGCCGCGGCCCCCGATTCCCTGGCCTACATGATCTACACCTCAGGCTCGACCGGCCGGCCGAAGGGGGCGATGAACACCCACCGGGCGATCGTCAACCGCCTGCTCTGGATGCAGGAGACCTACGGCCTGACGGACGAGGACCGGATCTTGCAGAAAACGCCGTTCAGCTTCGACGTCTCGGTCTGGGAGCTCTTCTGGCCGCTCATGTACGGTGCCCGACAGGTCTTTGCGAAACCGGAGGGGCACAAGGACAGCGCCTACCTGGTGGATCTGATCGAGGCCGAAAAGATCACGACGCTGCACTTCGTGCCGTCGATGCTGGCGGCTTTTCTCGAGGAGGACGACGTCGAACGCTGTACCAGCCTGGCTCGTGTCATCTGCTCGGGCGAGGCGCTGCCCTTCGAGCTTCAGCGCCGTTTCCACGAGCGTCTCGGGGCCCAGCTGCAAAACCTCTACGGTCCGACCGAAGCGGCGGTCGACGTGACCTTCCACCCGTGCGAGCGGCGGCCGCGGCGTTCGCTGGTGCCGATCGGCCGTCCGGTCGCCAACACGGAGATCCGCATCCTCGACCGCCACCTGGGGCCGGCTCCGGTGGGGATCCCCGGCGAGCTCCTGATCGGCGGCGTGCAGCTGATGCGGGGCTACCACCGCTGCTCGACGCGGTCACTCCGGAAGGCAGGCTGCTGACGACGCTCAAGGAGACGCTCCCGGTGTAGCCTCCTTCGCGGACGATGGCCGCGGTGAGCTGGCCCGAGCTCCCGGGCTCGACGGTGATCGTGGAAGGGCTTAGGCTCAAGCTCTTGATGCCTGGAGCCTTGGCGATCGTCAGAGTGAACGTGTCCTCCACCGAGGTGACGCCGGAGCCACTGGCTCGAACTCGGATGGTCTGTCCGCTCACCAGCTGTGCACTGCTGCTCACCGTGAGCGTGATCGCTCCCGACGTTCCGGTTCCCGGTTGTGAATAGGTCTTGCTGACACCACTTGGCAGCGAGCTCATGATGGTGAGGGTCACGCTGCCCGAGTAATTCATCCTCGAGAGATAGACGTTTAGCGTTTTGGATTCTCCGGGAGCGATGGTCACGGAGGAAGGACTGATGTTGGTGATTTGTATCGAGGGCTCTTCGGTGACGGAGGAAGTGTCGCGATAGGCTTTCCAGCCTTGCTGATCCGTGTAGGAAGAGCTCGAGGGGGCGTTGGTGTAGCTCCACGACGAGTCCGCCATGGCCGAGCGAAAGTAAGCGGTGAAAGTTTCTGTCGCCTTGGGCCGGACAGAGACTCTCAGGGTCTTGGTCGATCCACCCGGCCAAGAGCCGGCAGTCTCAACCATCAAGTAACTTGAGGTGATCGGGTTCCCATAGCGGTTATAGATGGAGCTCCCTCTGGGGAAAACCGTGCAAGTGAATCCCGACGGGCACGACTCGATCGACACCAGAGATCCATCCGTTGAAGACGTGAGATCCGGAAAGGATAGGGTGATGCCACCGTCTGGCGAGGTCTCGGTGCCGGAGTTGCGAACCGTCATCTCGACCGTCAAGCTTTGCCCGTCGACGATCGAGCTTGGCGACATCTGGTAGCTCTGAATGTACGGCGTCGGAGGGCTGGCAAGGGCTGGTAAGGAGAGAAGCGTTCCTGCAAGAATGGTTTTTGAGATTAGAGATTTCATCCAAGTACCCTTTTTTAGAATCGCTGGTGCGTTCGGGTGGCTGACCGCGGAAAGCAGGACGAGCCCTCGGGATCCACCCGAGGGCGTCGGCGGCCAGCTCGTCCCATCGGCTTCGTGGGCTCCACCTCGTCCCGGCGGAGCCTCTTCGTCGTCTGGCGGTGGATCCCGTGGAATCGACCCGGGCCACTCGATCGAAGGCTGGCCCCTTCGAGGGTGGCGCGTCGAGGCCCTTTTGGAGGGATCGGAGCGTCATGATTCTAGTCTTTGCAGGACTCGTGCCAGCCGTGAGTCGTCCGGGCTACGTCCTCTCCCGCTCTCTGCAGACATCTGGGAGATCTCGGGTGTCCAGCTATTGGACAGATGGTGTCCAGGGAGCGGACGGTGCCGCCTGAGGTCTGGACACTGGGTGGGGTGCCGCGCGGTGGAGCCCTCAGTTTCATTGCCTGTTCTCCTCGACGATCAGCTCGACGGTCTTGAAGCTCCGACCGGTCTGCTCGTCATTGCGGTGTCGGACACACACCAGACGATCCCCATGTCGTTCTTGGAGCTGCCTGGTGCCTAGCCTGCCGGGCCTTAAGCTTACACGTGTTCGCAGTCGTCGATCAAGGGGCGGTATGTCCCACCTCGCGAGACGTCGACGTGGCCTCCGGCATCGTAGCCATCGCCGGGGGCAACCGGATCGCTCTGTTTTTCACCGGGCGCCAGCATGCCGGGGAGAACCTGAGGGATGTGCTCAAGCAGAGGGCGGCGCAGCTCGACCCACCGATCCAAATGTCCGACGGCTCTTCGCGCAACGAGCCGGAGGGGATCGAGACGATCTTGGCCAATTGCCTGACCCACGGTCGCAGGAAATTCGTTGAGGTGGCGGATAGCTTTCCTGGAGAGTGCCGTTACGTGCTCGAGGCGTTGAGCCAGATCTACAAGCACGATGCCACCACCCGCGAGCAGGAGATGTCGCCACAGGAGCGACTGTGCTTCCATCAAGCTCACAGCACCGAGGTCATGGCGGATCTCCAGCGCTGGATGAACGACCAACTCGCGCAGAAGAAGGTCGAGCCGAACTCCTCGCTGGGCGGTGCCTTCTCCTATATGCTGAAGCGGTGGGACAAACTCACTCTGTTTCTGCGCAGACCCGGCGCACCGCTCGACAACAACATCTGCGAACAGGCGCTGAAGAAGGCAATTCTCCACCGGAAAAACGCCCTCTTCTACAAGACCAAGAACGGCGCTCTCGTCGGCGACATCTTCATGAGCCTGATTTACACCGCGGGGCTAGCCGGAGCGAATCCGTTCGATTACCTCACCGAGCTCCAGAAGCACGCCGAAGAGCTGCGTAGCGACCCCCGTGCGCTGCGATCACTGCCGCGTCGACGAGGATCCCGCGGCTTCACGGGCGGGCGACATCTTCCGCCGCCGCCTCGACGGCCTTGAGATCCAGTTGACCCGGAAACTCTGCGGAAGCGAGTGGCACCTCCGTGAGGTCGGTACGATGAAGCGGATCGAGTGGCACGAGCTTCGAGCGACCGCCGCCGCCGCTTGAAGCGGCATCGGCCCCGGGCGATGGACGGCCTCCCACAGGAGGCCGTCTTTGTGCGTCTGGCGCGCCGCGCATCGTGCCCGTCCGCGTTTGTCCCGACGACGACCCGCGAGGGCGACGAGGCCCCGATGGCGCGCCAGGGCGGCGCCAGGGTGCGCAGGGCAGCCGTGACTTCCATCACGCGACCCCCTTGAGCTCAAGCCGGCGTCGCTTTCGCCACCGCTCGACGCGGCTTCGAATCAGACCAAGGTGCAACGCCGCTGCTCCCACGCCAGCACCCTCCCGCGCCGCGCGGTCCACGGCATCGAGAATGACGCAGCGTTCGAACGGGCTGAAGACGTAGTAGACCTCAGTCGCGGCGGCCACGGCGCGGATTTCGGCGACCCCGTAATCGAGGTCAGCCAGAAGCCAACCATCCATTCGCCCGAGGGCGTTCTTCTCAAGGCGTGGATCAATCGCTCGTCTCATTTTCTGTTCTCCTCTTATGTTCTTCGAGCCGTCCAAAGGCACGCGACGGTTCTCATCCGAATCCCTCGCGGTGATGAGATCCCCGTCAACGGCGTCGAGGTAAGCCAGCGTCCGATCCGCTCGCGGGATCGGGCGGCCCTTCTCCCAAGCGGCTACCGTCCCTGGAGTCGCCCCGATGACGCAGGCCACCTCTCGCCGGGTGCAGCCGGCTCGACGGCGAAGACGGGCCAGGGCCGCTCCGAAGGCCTCCGGGTCGACGTCGCCAGCGGGATGATCTTGGGCTGCGCTCATGAGCTCAGGATACCGGCTCCGAGACCGTTCCTGGTGCGGTAGCTTCGTCGCCATCGCTGGCGGACGCGTCGAGCAAGCGCGGGACGACGACCCGCGACAGCGACGAGGCCCCCCGCCCTTTCCCTGCCATCCCACTCCCCAGGGCCAGCAGCACCCCTGGGGGCCTCAGGCCAGCCCCAGGGCTTGGGTCGGGGGCATCTCCCTGGTCTCCACAGGTGGGTAGTCGCGGATCCCCACATCCCGACGAGATTTCCGCGGATTTCCGCCGTGGCCTGGTTGACCACCCGGCGCGGACCCTCTTACTAGTGGTGGCCCTCAACAGCGGGAGCCCTCAAACCCCCTCCCGCACAGCCCCAAGGAGGTCCCTCATGTCCAACGGATTCCAGTTCTACGAAGGCACCACGACCGACAGCGCCACCACCCCCAAGATCACGGTCCGCAAGGGCGGCGTGCTCATCCTGACGAAGGCCGCTGTGGAGATGCTCGGCGATGACGTCACGCACGTCCAGATCGGCTACAACGAGAAGACCAGGGCGGTCGGCATCCGCAGCGCCACCGAGGACGCGAGGGGCCGGTACCGTCTCCGGGATCAGAGAAACAGCCCGTCGCGGCTGATCGACGGCAAGCGGCTTTTCACGCATCACGGCCTGCCCGCCGAGAAGGCCCGGTGCTTCAAGGTCGAGAAGTTCGGGGACGGGATCATCGGGTTCACCCTGACCGCCGAGACCGAGGCGGCCGAGGAGCCGAAGACGGACGCCAAGGGCGGGAAGACCGACGCCAAGGGCACTAAGACTGGCGGTCGCCGCAAGGCGGCCTGAGACCCGTCCCGCGACCAGATCCTGAGGGCGGCCCGACGGGGCCGCCCTTTTTGCGTTTGGTGCCGCCGATCCCGGGCGCGCCACCCCGACCGCCCTGAAGTCCGGGGGACCGATGGGAACCCCTTTCCTCGCGCTCGTTCGTGCGATACTCCGCGTGAAGGAGGGACTTGGCGATGGCGAACGACGAGCACCTGGAGATCCTGGAGACGGGGGTCGAGGCGTGGAATGTGTGGCTAAGGGAGAATCTGAGGGTCTGGCCGGACCTCGTGGAGGCCGGGGTCGGGACCGAGGTTTTCAGGGCGGGGGAATTTGGGGGCCGCCAACCCGGGGCTCGCGCCTCGTCGCTACGCTCCTCGTTGCCAGCCCCGGGCTATACTCTCTGGCCCCTTGTATGTTCCGGGGCGGGGCTGTGGAAGCCACCCTCCGGTCGAAGCGGGATCGTCCGGATCGTCGAGTAGGGTGGCTCGCAGCTGGAAGCTTCCACAGCCCCGCCCCGCCCCGGGATCTGGAAGCTTGTCCTGAAGATCGGCGATCCAGCGGTTAGGATCCCGGGGCTTTCCCGGGGAGGCCGATCACCCCTGAAGCCACGAGCTTGTCCTGAAGATCGGCCCCCCCGCCCTCTTCGTCGAGGCCGGGGAGTATCCGAGGCATTAAGCCTGCGTACAAGGTCGGCCGCAACGAGGGTGCAGGGTCGGGGAGACCTGGGAGCACTTTACCAAAGGAGGCCTTCATGATGGACGCGAAGTATGTCGGTATCGATGTCAGCTCTGAGAAGCTCAGGGTCGCCTCGGACGACGCCGAGTTCGAGGTCGACAACACCCCAGACGGCCACCAACAACTCATCAAGCGCTGCGGCTCCCTGCCCCTCCGGTTCTGCCTGGAGTCGACCGGGGTCTATGGCCTGGATCTGGCCCTAGCCCTCCACCGCGCCGAGGGGGTGGAAGTCATGGTGCTCAACCCCCGCATCGCACGGCGCTTTGCCGAAGCGATGATGGAGCGCTCCAAGACCGACCCGGTCGATACCCGGATGCTGCGTGAGTACGGCAAACGGATGGAGTTCAAGCCCTGGCATCCCCCAGAGAGCGAGCGACTTCAGCTGCGGGCGCTGGCGCGCAGGATGGCCGCTCTGACTGAGATGACGACCCAGGAGAAGAACCGCCTCCACGCCGCACGGAGCTGCACAGAGCTCGCGTTCATCTGCAACGACATTGAGATCAACATCCGCCACCTCGATCGCCGGGTAGAGCAGTTGGAGAAGAGGGCGGCGGCGCTGATCGACCAACACCCCAAGCTCCTGGTGCCGATTGCACGGATCATCTCGGTCCGGGGCATCGCCCTGCACAGTGCCATCCTGGTCTACGGGGAGCTGTGCGTCTTGCCCCGGGACATGACCGCGCGCCAGTGGGTCGCTCACGCGGGCCTCGATCCGCGGCACTTCGAATCCGGCAAGTTCCAAGGAACCACCCGGATCTCCAAGGCCGGCAACAAGTACCTGAGGGCTGCCCTCTACATGCCCGCCTTCAACGCCATCCTGCACCAAGCCAACGCCAAGGCGTACTACGATCATCTGGTCTCGAACGGGAAGAAGGCGATGCAGGCGAGGGTCGCCGTCATGAGGAAGCTCCTTCATGCGATCCATGGAATGCTGAAGCACAACGCCGACTTCGACGGCGAGAAATTCTTCCACCTGGGGGCTTGACTCGGAGCAGAGTATCTTCAGGGCCGGGGTTTGCCCCGTTCAAACCCTGTCGTCACCCCTACCGCCCGTCCGCCGGGGACCTGCGCTATTCACGGCTCAGATCTCTTGAGACGTGAGAGGACCACCTCGAATCACGGACCAAATCCTTTGAGACGTGAGAGGACGATCTCGAAGCACGGCTCAAATCTTTTGAGCCGTGAGTGAGCCACCTCGCGTCACGCCTCAAATCTTTTGAGCCGTGAGTGGACCGCCTCGAAGCACGGCTCAAATCTTTTGAGGCGTGAGCCGAGTACCTCGAAGCACGGCTCAGATCTTTTGAGACGTGACGAGACGGGCTCCATGTCAT
>CBDUYN010000018.1:0-94376 GCA_965371445.1 uncultured bacterium
CCGGGGAGAAGGTTGGGGTGAGGGGCTCCCTCTTCCAAGTCGCCGCCGCCGTTCTTCTCCTCTCCACGTCCTGCGCCGAGCCCGCACCGGAACCGGCCGTCCTGCGCCTGAGCGACCTCTTCACCTCGGCCACGCTGGAGGACACCCCCGCGGCACCGCCGCAAATCCCGCGAACGGAGTGGCGCTTCGACGGCGACGCCGCGGCGCAAGGATGGAAGGTCGGCCAAGAGGTGGTCGACCTCACCGTGGCCGACGGCGTCCTGCGCGGACACACCAACGGCGATTTCCCCGTGCTCCACGTCGAGCGCGAGGTCGACGCCCGCGACCCGGACGTCTTACACGCGGTCGAGATCCGGATGCGTCTGTCGGCCGGAAGCCGCCTCGAAATGGCCTTTGTCGGCACCGAGGAGGTCGACGTCGCCTGGGTGTCGTCGATCGTCTTCGGCTGGCCGGCGACGACACCGGTGGTCCCGGGCGAGGAGATGCGGACCTACGTCTTGAAGGCCGACGTCGCGCAACGCGCCCGCAACATCCGCCACGTGCTGCTCCGTCCGAGCGACGCCGCCAGCGCCGAATTCGAGATCGAGTCGGTGCGCCTGGTCTTTCGCCGCGAGCACCTGGCGAGTGTCCCTTCAGGGTTGGGGTGGCATGGCTTCGACGAGGTCTACCGCGAGACGGTGGTGACGCGGGTGCCGGAGTCCGTCGCCTATCGGTTGACGCTGCCGTCGCGTCCGCGGCTCGATCTGGCGCTGGGGAAGCTCGAGAAGGCGCCGGTCACGTTTCGCGTGAAGGTGGGCTCCGAAGCCCTGCTCGAGAGGGTGGTCACGACGACCGAGCGTTGGGAGACGGTGAGCGTCGACCTGTCGCGTTTCGCCGGCCGCGAGGTGACGCTCAAGCTTTCTGCCGAGGGCGAAGACGGCACGATCGCCTTCTGGGGCTCGCCGGCTGTTCGCAACCTGGGAGCGAGCCAAGCGTCGCCCCGCGGGGTCATCCTCGTCGTCACTGACACGCTGCGCGCCGATCACCTCGACGCCTACGGCTACGGGCGGCAGACCGCTCCCGTCCTGTCGCGCCTGGCAGCCGAAGGGGTGCTCTTCAAGGACTGCGTCGCCCAGGCCACCTGGACCAAAGTCTCGATGCCGACGATCTTGACCTCGCTCTACCCGCCTTCGCACGGCGTGAGCGACTTCGCCGACCGCCTGCCGGCGTCGGCCCTGACGCTGGCCGAGGTCTTCCGCGAGGCCGGCTACGCGACGCTTTCGCTCTCCTCGATCGTCTTCACAGGCAAGCTCACGAACCTCCACCAGGGCTTCGAGGTTCTCCACGAGGACCGCTCGCTGCGTGGCGAGCGCCAGATCAAAAGCGCCTGGCAGTACGTCGGCCGTCTCCTGCCCTGGCTCGAGGAGCACCGCGAGGTGCCGTTTTTCGTCCTGCTGCACGTGACGGATCCGCACGATCCCTACGAGCCGTTGATCCCCTACGACACGATGTGGACAGAGGCCGGCGGCAGGTCGGCGTTCGAACGGCGGCAGAAGCAGGCGACGAGGTTCATCCGGGATCCGCTGATGCGCAACTACCGGATGCCGACGCGCGAGGAGCTCGTCGCGGCCGGCGTCGACCCCGAGGCCTACGTGGCGCAGGAGGTCGACTGGTACGACGGCTCGATCCGCGGCATGGACACGGAGCTCGGCCGATTGATGGACGGCCTCGTCAAGCTGGGCCTCGCGGAGACGACGCTCGTCGCAGTGATCAGTGACCACGGCGAGGAGTTCCTGGAGCACGGCCGCCACTGGCACGGCCAGAGCGTCTACGGCGAGCTCACCTGGGTGCCGTGGATCCTCTGGGGGCCGACGGTCCCGGTAGGACGGACGGTCGAGGAGACGGTCGAGACGGTGGACTTGATGCCGACGCTCCTCGAATTCGCCGGGTTGCCGGTGCCTGAGAGCGTCCAGGGGGAGAGCTTACGTGCTCTCGTCGAAGGACGTGGCGAGCGGCGGCGTCCGGCGGTGACGGTCAAGGCGGCGGTGACGCACTCGGCGGGGCCGCCGCCCAGAGCGACGGCGTCGGCTGCCATCGTCGACGACGGCTGGAAGCTGATCCACAATTCCGTCCGGGGTCCGGGCGAGCCGGAGTACGAGCTCTACGACCACCGTACGGATCCCCTCAACCGGACCGACGTCGCGGCCGAGAACCCGGACGTCGTCGCGCGGCTGGCCGAGCGTCTGGCGGCGTGGCGCGCCTACGTCGAGGCGAACCGTCTCGTCGGCGACGCCGAGGCCGACGAACGGCTTGGCGCCGAGGAGCTGGAGCGTCTCCGGAGCCTCGGCTACATCAACTAGCCAGGCTCCGCCTCAGACCGACGCAAAGATCTCATACAATAGACCTCCAAACCGCGAAGGAGCCGTCCGTGAGTGAAGCCGTCAAGAGCGATTTGATCTACGACTGGGCGGAAGCGGGACCCCACCGCTTCGAGGCGCGTCACTACGTCATGCTGAACGACGAGACGCTGCGTGACGGGCTGCAGAGCCCCACGGTGACGGATCCCGACGTCGCCGCCAAGGTGGAGATGCTCCACCTGATGGACGAGCTCGGCATCGAGACCGCCTGTGTCGGCCTGCCGGGCGCCGGTGCCCGCCAGCTCGAAGCGGTCGAGGCCCTGTGCCGCGAGATCGCCGAGAGCAAGCTCCACATCCGGCCCAACTGCGCCGGGCGGACCCTCGAGGTCGACGTCGTGCCCATGGTCGAGCTCACCCAGAAGACCGGCGTGCCCATCGAGGCGTGTCTTTTCACCGGCGCGAGCCCCATTCGCCAGTACACCGAGTCCTGGACCCTCGACGACCTCCGCGAACGCACCCGCAAGGCCATCGCCTTCGCCGTTCGCGAGGGTCTGGAGGTGATGTACGTGACCGAGGACACGATCCGCTCCTCCCCCGAGCACCTGCGGCTGTTGCTCTCCGTGGCGGTGGAAGAGGGAGCGAAGCGGGTGTGCCTCTGCGACACCGTGGGGACGGCCATCCCCGAAGGGGTCTTGAACCTCGTGTCGTGGGTCAAGCTCCTGCTCGAGAGCCTGGGTGGGGAGGTCGGCATCGACTGGCACGGCCACCGCGACCGGGGGCTCGCGACGTCCAACACCCTGGCGGCGGTCAAGGGCGGCGCGACCCGCGTCCACGGCACGGCCCTGGGGCTCGGCGAACGGGTGGGCAACACGGCCATGGAGCAGCTGCTGGTGAACCTGAGGCTCCTGGGGATCCGCAACGACGACCTGTCGCGCTTGCCGTACTACGTCCAAACCGTCTCGAGCGCCGTCGGGCTGCCGATGCCGATGAACATGCCCATCGTCGGCCGCGACGCCTTTCGCACCGCGACCGGCGTCCATGCGGCGGCCGTCGTCAAGGCGATCAGGAAAGGCGACGAGTGGCTCGCCGACCGGGTCTACTCCGGGGTCCCGGCGAGTTGGATGGGCCGCGACCAGGAGATCGAGGTGGGCCCCATGTCGGGCACCTCGAACGTCCTCTACTTCCTGGAGTCCCGGGGTCTTCGCTCGACGCCCGAGGTGGTGCGCGCGGTGCTTGAGCGGGCCAAGAGCTCGGAGCGCGTCCTGACCGAGGACGAGATCCGCGAGGTCGTCGCCGGCGCTCAGGCCTCGCCGGCTTGAGGCGGATTGAGCCGTTCGCCGCAGTACTTGCAGTAGACGGCGTCGGTGGCGTGTCCCTCCGCGGCGCATTCCGGACAGGCCTGGGTCGAGACTCCCGCTTTGTAGACGTTGGCGAGCTCGACGGTGACGATGCCGGTCGGCACCGCGATGATCGCGTAGCCGATGATCATGACCGCCGAGGCCACGGCCTTGCCGAGGACCGTGTGCGGCGCGACGTCGCCGTAGCCCACCGTGGTCATGGTGACGATCGCCCAGTAGATGGCGATCGGGATCGAGGTAAAGCCGTTCTCTTCGCCCTCGATCAGGTACATCAGCGACCCGAGGATGATGACGAGGGTCATCACCGTCCCCAGGAAGATGATGATCTTACGCCGCGACGCTGCCAGAGCCGCGCCGAGCATCGCCGCCTCGCTCAGGAATTGGGCGAGCTTCAAGACCCGAAAGACACGCAAAAGCCGCAGCGCCCGGATCACGATCAGCGTCTGTGCGCCGGCGACGAAGAGACTCAAATACGTCGGGACGATGGCGAGCAGGTCGACGACACCGAAAAAGCTCCTGGCATAGGCCAGCGGACGGCCGACACAGACGAGCCGCAGGATGTATTCGACGGTGAAGAGGATGGTGAAAAACCACTCGATCCGCAACAGCGCCGGCCCGTAGCTCAAACGGATCGCTTCGACACTCTCGAGGACGGCCGCCACGACCGACAAGACGATGGCGACGAGCAACGCGACGTCGAAGGCCTTCCCGGCCGGCGTGTCGGCTTCGAAGATGACCTCGTGGAGCCGAAAGCGCCAGCCGGGCGTGGGAGAGCTCGTCATCAGCCCTTGTTCTTCACCCGCCGGTAGGGCCAGACCCACCAAGACAAGGCGGGCACCTGGCGCGTCTGGATCCACACCTTGCCCTCTCCGGTGAAACGGCAGACCAACCCTTCGCCCGAGAGGAAGAGCGACTTCATGCCGCCCACCGAGGTCACGCTGTATTGCAGCCCCTCGGTAAAGGCGACGATGTAGCCCGTGTCGACGACGTAGTTGCCCGCGACTTCGATCTCGATCATCGCGCCGTAGGTGTTGAACCAGAGATCGCCCTGGCCGGAGCAGCGGATGAGGAAAAGCGACTCGCCCGAGAAGAAGCCCTTCATACCCTGCCACTTGCTGTCGGTTTCGACGCCCATCGTCGAGGCGACGAAAGCCGAGCTCTGGAGGTACATCGTCTCGCCGGTCAAGTAGACGTGCTCCAGGTCGCCGGGGGCGCCCGGGGCGATCTTGATCTCGCCGGGTCCGCCCTGGGCGGTGAACTCGTTGATGAAAAGCGACTCGCCGGTCAGGAAGCGTCCGAGGCCGCCCTTCAATTTCGTCTTCATCTCGACGTTCGTGTCCATCGTGGCCATCGCCGAGGCCTCGACCTTCAAAGTCTGGTTGCCCGGGATCTTGACGGTCAGAAAAGCGAAGTCGGGACGGCATTCGATCTGGTAGGGGACGTCGCTTTGGGCGGCGGGCGCCGGGGCGGCGGGCGCCGGAGGAGCCGGGGCGGCGGGCGCCGGAGGAGCCGGGGGCGGGGGCGGAGCCTGAGGTGTTTTCTCGTCCATCACGTTTCTCCTCAACGGGGCTTGAGCTTGGGACCCAAAGCGCGGCCGAAGCTCACCGGGTTGTGCGATTGACAGTAGACGGTGCCCCGTCCGTGGAACTTGGCGACCAGTCCTTCGCCGCCGAGAATCGACGAGATCCAGCTCTTGCCGGCTTTCGACAACTTGAAGTCGAGTGTCTCGTTGAAGGCCACGATGTGGCCCGTGTCGACGATGTGCTCGCCGTTGACCTCGATCGGGTAGATCGCCCCGAAGGAGTTGATGACGACCTTGCCGGAACCGTTCAAGTGAAGCCAGAAGAGGCCTTCTTTCGCCAACAGCGTCTTGAAGCCCTGCCAGCCCATGTCAATGTTGACGTTCGGCTCGCAGGCGACGAACGAGCCGCCCTGGACGATCAGGTTCTCGTTCTGGAGCTCGTATTGCATCATGTCGCCGGCGAGGGTGGTGGCGAGATAGAGGTCGCCGCCCTGGGCGCCGGCGGTGAAGTGGTTCAGGAAGACGGACTCGCGGGCCATCAGGCGCTTGACGGCCTTCAGGAGGCTCCCCTTGCCCTTCTGGTGGGTGGTGGTCTCGACGCGCATGTCGCCGCTCATGGCGATCATGGCGCCGGCCTCGGCGGTGCAGCTTTCGCCGCCCGCCAGGCGGATCTTGGCGGCCGAGTTGCCAGGGCCGGAGATGATTTCGACTTGCATCGTTGTTCTCCTCCCTGCCTTACCAGAGCCTGGGGTTCAACCAGCCGGCGAGCCCCGAGAGGCTGCGCGTCTGGAGGGTCGCCTTGCCGTAGCCTTCGACGCGGGTCACGAGGCCCTCGCCGCCGAGGAAGCTCGCGACGAGCCCCCCGGCCAGTTGCACCTTGAGCTTGAGATGCGGCTGGTAGGCCACGAGATGTCCCGTGTCGACGATGTACTGGCCTTCGATCTGCTTCTCGACGAGCCCGCCGTAGGCGCCGTACCAGAGGGTCCCGGTGCCGGAGACCATGAGCTTGAAGAGGCCTTCCCGGCCGATGAAGGAGGCGAGCCCCGCGTACTTGACGCCGAGCTTCAACCCCGGCGTCGAGGCGACGTAGGCACCGGGCTGGAGGCAAATCGCGTCGCCCTTGAGCTGGGTCTGGCGGATCTCGCCCGGCGTCCCCTGGGTCACGGTCAGCCGTTTCACAGCCTGGGTGTTGTTGGTGAAGACGTTGACGAACAGCGACTCTCCCCCGAGAAACTTCTTCAAGAGGCCGGAGAAGAATCCCCCGTTGAGCTTGGCCTCCATGTCGAGGTCGGCGGCCATGGAGGTCATGGCGTCCGACTCGGCGGTGATGCTCTCGCCGGGGGAAAGGTCGATGTGGATGTGGGCAAACGAGGGCGCCCCCTCGATCTTGGCCTGCATGCGGGTCCTCCTTGGTGGTCTACGAAGGCGAAGACGACTCCTCCTCCCCCTCTTCTTCGGGCATTCCCTGGCGGATCCTCTCCTGAAACGCGGCCAGGTCAAAGGTCTGCTTGTCGAAGTCCGGATAGCTCTCGGTGAGCTTCGCCGTCAAGAGCTCGATGCGTTCCTCGGACGACGGGTGGGTCGAGAGGAAGGTGAGCGTTTTTTCCAGGCCCGCGGCGTCGCCCAGGAGGCGTTCCTGCTCGGCCTGGAGCTTCTCGAAAAACGAGATCATGCCCCGCGGATCGACCCGCGCCGCGACGAGGTACTCCCAGCCGGTGTCGTCGGCCTCGCGCTCGTGGTCGCGGGAGAATTCGAGCGTCAGGAGCTGGAAGCCGCCGTCGGCGACGATCGCGGCGAGCCCGGTCAGGTCGCCGAACAACGCCTGGACCAGGAAGTAGAGGCCGGCCGTGCCGATCACCTGGCGCAGCGAATGGCGCTCGGTGACGTGGGCGATCTCGTGGGCGAGCACGCCGAGGACCTCCTCGGGCGTCTCGGCCTTCAAGACGAGCCCCGTGTGGATGACGACGTGGCCGCCGGGGACGGCGAAAGCGTTCAAGGTCGGGTCGTTCGCCAGGTAAAGCTTGAAGGGATAGCCCGTGTCGGGGAGGGCTTCGAGAAGCGGCGCCACCAGCGCTTCGAGCTCCGCGGTGAGCTCGTCGTCCTGGACGACGTCGACCGACGTTTGGATCTGGCCGAAGAAGACATCGCCCAGCTGGACCTCGACGGAAGGCGGGACTCTGTCGGCGACGAAACCGACCAGCGGGTCCTTCAGGGCGACGAGGCCGACGACGGCGAGGACGATCGCGGCGAGGATCGACGCGGTGACGAGCTGTCCGCGGCGTTTCTTGCCTCGGACCCCGGCGATCTGTGGGGCGAGCTTGGCCTGGGAGGCAAGGTACGGGTGGTCGAGGATGCGGTGGTCCGAGGTGTAGATAGCTACCTCGGGCAGGCTCGGATGGGAAAAAAAGATGATGCGGTCGCTGGCGCCGCCGAGGCGCATCGTAAGCCCCACGTAGGGGAGCTCGGCGCTCTGGCCGGCGTCGGCCTGTCCCTCGAAGCGCAGCCGTCCGGCCTCGACGTGGATCGTGCCGCCGGCGCGTCCGTCCGGGAAGTCCGGATGGAAGGCGCTACCCTCGTAGCTGGAAGGAACGGCTTGAGACGTCACCTGGGCTCCTGGGTTCGGTTCGTGGTCGCGTCCGTTGGTCGGAGCCTACCAGAACCCACCCGGGCAGCGCACGGCCACTCGACGGCGGTCTTGGATCAGGAGCCGATCGTCGAGGAAGTGTTTCGCCGGGTGGCGCTGGTGGGTTGAGGACCCAGCATCTTTTCCACCCTGGCCGTGCCCCGCAACAGGGCCTGCTCGGGCGCGACTCCCATGGCGGCGCAGATCCTCGCGTACGCCGTCGGCGTGACCGCCGCCCGGTCGCTGTCGAGGGTTGCGCTGACGATCTCGGCGCTGAGGCCCGCCTGACGGGCGACCGTGCGCGGGTCCTTGGGTCCGACGACCGCCCGTAGCGCCTCCCTCAAGGTTAACTTGAAGCGCCTCTCCGCGGTCATTAGCTGCGATTCCGTCATTGGCATGTCCTTTGCCTCTCTTCAGCTAGACGGAAAGGATCGCACGAGACGGCGTAGGGCGATTTACCAATCTCTCTGAGCAATCTCCCTGAACGATTTACCTAGGCAAAATCCTGGAAGGCCGCATCGGCCGCGGCAGCGCTACGGACGCTTACTTCGTCATCGGCACGAGCACTTCCTCGACGAACTGAGCGAAGCCCTCGGCGTCGACGAGGAAAGAGGGACGATGCATGGCGTCGCTACAGCTTGTATCCAGCCCTTCGACGCTGCCGCGTTCGAGGAAGTCGGCCCACACCTGGTGGACGCATTCCCAGCTGTCCTCGAGGTCGAAGGGGCCGTGCTGGCCTTCGGCAAGCACGACGTGACGACTGTTGGGGAAGTACGACGCCGCCGCGTCGTCGGCGTAGTCCGGCGGAGTGACAGGATCGAGCGCCCCGGAAAGAAAGAGGGTGGGGATGTCGAGAACCCGCGGTTCGGCGACGCCCAAGCGCGGCCGCACCTCGTGCGGCCAGTTGGCGCAGCCCTGGAGCTGTTGCTCCAGGCGATAGTTCCCGAAAAGCGTCGCCGATCCCCGGGCCAGGGCCTCGTCGACGTCAAAGCTCATGAATTCCGAGCACTGGACGGTGAGGAGAACGCCGTAAGCGAGCGTCGACTGGAACATGCGCTGGATCGACACCGCGAGTTGTACGAGCGGCTCCCAATCGTCCGCCGCGAGGACGCGGTGGGCGGCCCAGGCGAGGCCGCGGGTGGTGAAGGTGTAGTAAAGGATCAACCGCAGTTGCTCGGTGAGCCAATCCCGGCCGACGTCCAAGGTCAGGGTCGTTCCGGGGTCGCTCGGGTCGGCGATCTCGATGCTACGGGGTCCGGAGTCGAGCTGGTCGAGGATCTCGGCGATCATCGAGTCGAGGCGTGGAGCGATCTCGGCGCAGGCCTCTTGCGCGGCGCAGAGATCCGCGACGCCGTGGAGGACCTTATCGGTCCACACGCCGCGCTCGGCAAGGTTCGACCGCAACGGCGAGACGGAGGCGATGCCAAAAAGCGAGCGCGTGCTCTCGGGGTACCGCTGGGCAAAAGTCATCATCGCCGCGGTGCCGTAGGAGCCGCCGCGGACGTTCAACGCATCGTAGCCGAGGCGCTGGCGCACCTCCTCAATGTCGTCGGCGAAGTGCGCGGTGGTGTAGAAGCGAAGGTCGGAGGTGCCGGAAAGCTCTTGCGCGCAGCGGCGTACGTCCTCTCCCGGGAACATCTCCTTGAGCTTGCCCAGGCTGGGCTCGCCGCCTCCAAGCTTGCAGTGCAGGGGATTCGAGCCGCCAGTGCCGCGCTGGTCGACGAGGACGATGTCGCGTTTTCTCACCGGTCCCGCGTATGTCATGCCGACGGCCCGGCGGGTGACCGCTCCTCCCGGCCCTCCCTCGAAGACGAAGACCGGGTCGCAAGGCGGGTTTTCGTCGTGGGCCGGGACGACGATCACCTTGAGACCGATACGCCGTCCTTGGGCCGCGGTCCGGTCTTCCCAGACCTCGAGGGTGCCGCAGAGAAGCTTTTCCGGGGCTCCGGGCAGCTCACAGGGTTGAAGGAGCGGCAGCCGCTTCGCAGCGAGGGCCGCCCAATCCGGCTCGGCGCTTTCTTCGGCCACCGCGGAGGGCGGCGCAAGCTCGGGCTCCGGGGCGCCGGTACACCCGGCCAAGGCGAGAAAGACCGCGGTGCAGCGGATCATCGACAGGGTCTCGGGCATGATGGGTGGCATGCTACACCATGCCTCCCGCGGCGGACGCGTCCGTTCGGGACTCGGCCAGGGGGGCCGGACTCCGAGTCAAGGACACCTCTGTCTCCCGTCGGGGACGGATTTCCCGTCAACGAGACGCGATCAGAAGCGCTACCGCCGCCCAAGCTCTGCAGGCCTGTGTTCGGAAGCCGCCGGTCCCCTGAAGCCGACCGTTCGGCCCATACGCCTCTCCGCGGTATGATCTTTGCTGTCGAAGGCTCCGTCGGTCATCCGGCGATTCCCATCCCGACGGAGGAGCACGCAACCATGAGCAAGAGGATTCTGAGCTTTCTCGGCCGCCAGCAGACGCTGGCGGCCATCGTGGCGGCGCTCGTCGCCTTCTTTGCGTCGGCGGCGCGAGCCGGCGCCCAGGAGATCCGCGAAGGCGGTGCCGAGACGATCGACGTCGAGCTGCGGACCGTTCCCTTCTACGCCGTCGACGAGGCGGAACGCGGCGTCCACGACCTCTCGGCGGACGAGGTGAGGATCCTCGTCAACGGCACGCCGATCGACGTCGACAGCCTCGACCACTGGGCAAAAGACGCCGCCGCGCCGGCACCGCTCGCCGAGAAAGCGCCTGGCGAAGAAGCGGCAGCCGAGCCCGCCGTCGAGCTCCCGCGTCACGTCTTCGTGATGGTCGACCAGACCTTCGTCTCGCGCCAGGGTTTCACCAATGCCCAGCAGATGGCCCGCGAGCTCCTCGACGAGCTACCGGCCGGCGACCGACTCCACCTCCTGACCTACCACTCGCGCCAGGGCCTGCGCCTGGAGCTCGGTCCGGTGCCGGCGACCGAAGAAGGGCGCTCGGCGATGCGGAGCCGGATCGCGAAGCTGCGTCCCGACACCACCGCCTCGGGGACCTCCGCCGGCCTGCCGGGTGTCGTGGGCGGCGGCGTCAGCAGCAAGGGGCCGGCCTCCCAGTTAGGCTGGGTCTACAACAAGGCCGACGAAGTCTATCGCTCGTCCTACCTCGACGCCGGACGCAACCTCGCCTCCTCCTACGAGGCCCTTGCCGCCTACCTGGGACGGCTCCGGGGCTCCAAGCTTCTGGTCATTTTTTCGCGGAGCTTCAACAGTGAGCTCTACTTCGAGGGCAGCTACGGCCTGAAGCCGGGCTCGACGCCCGGGTACCACGGCGCGGAGTGGTATGCGCCGCCACTCATGAACGAATTCGAAGGGCCGCTCAAATCTCTCGCCGCCTCGGGCGTCGTACCGATTTTCGTCAACGTCGAGCGCGGCTCCCGGCCCGGCCAGTCGGCGCTCCATCACATGAGCGTGACGGCGGGCGGCCTCTTCATCGAGGAGGGCAACCGCCGCCACGTACGGGAGAAGATCGTCACCTCGACGACGGCCTACTACGAGGCCGGCTTCTATCTTCGCGAGGGACACTCCATCGACCGCATGACGCGCCTCGAGGTGACGATCGATCGTCCGGGGGTGCGTGTGCTCGCACCGGGTTGGCTGCGCAATCGCCTGCGTTACGACGCGCTGACGGAGACCGAGCAACGGTTTCTGATCCTGGAGCTCGTCGGCGGCGGTCAGGCCGACCCGGCGCTCGTGACCTCGCACGATCTGGTTGGAGAATTCCGTAGCGAAGCTTCGGAAAAGGGGACGCGTCTCGTCTTCGAAGCCGAGTGGCCGCAGGCGATCGCCGGCAAGGCGGTCGATCTCTACGACGTCAAGCTACGGCTAGCCGAAGGGGGACGGGAGATCGTCCGGTTCGATCGATACGAGGCTGGGGCTTCGGCGAAGCCGATCCGGCTTACGGCGGCCCTGCCCAAAGCCGGCAAGGGGCAGATCGTCTGGGGCATCGTCGCGGTCGAGCCGGCGAGCGGCGAGCTTTACGCCCGCCGTTTGAAGCTCGACGCCCAGAAGGACTAGCTAGGCGATACAATACGCCGTCATGATCTCAAGGATGCGGGCCAGGACGGCCTTTCTTCTCCTCGTGGGAGCCCTCGCCACGGTGACGACGGCCTCGGGTGAGGTGTCGGTGACGGGTTTCGTGGCCGGCCGCGCGGTCGGTGTTGAGAGCCAGCCGTCTTGGCTTCAGGACGGTCTCGGACGGCTACGCGTCGGTGCCGACGGCTCGGACGACAGCAGGGAGCACGGCCTCGGTATGGCGCATTTCGCGCTCGACGTCTCGACGCCGCGCTTCGGCGTCTACGTCCAGGGCGTGGCGCGCACCGAGCCCGGTGCCGAGAACGCCGAGGCGGCGGGGCTCGTCGAGGCCTACATCGAGGGCAGATTCCAGCTGCGCCAGGCCGACCGCCTCAGGTTTCGCCTCGGCCAGTTTTTTCTGCCCACCTCGCGCGAGAACGTCGAGATGCTGTGGTCCTCGCCCTACACCCTGACCTACTCGGCGATCAACTCCTGGATCGCCGAAGAGGTGCGGCCCGTAGGGTTAGGAGTCGAGTACGACCTGGCGCTCGGCCAGATCGACAGCCTGCGTGTCGGCGGGAGCGTCTTCACCGGCAACGACACCTCGGGGGCGCTGCTTGCCTGGCGCGGCTGGTCGCTCCACGACCGGCTGTCGGTCTACGACGAGGTGCTCCCCTTACCACCCCTGGCGGTGCTTCAGCCCGGCGGCGCTTTCTCGCTCCAACGCGACGCCGGCTCCAAGCCCTTCGGCAGCGACCTCGACGACGAGCTCGGCTGGGCCGCGTACGTGCGCTACAAGCGTCCGGAGCGGCTCGTCCTCCAGTGGACCCGCTACGACAACCGCGCCGACCGGGGCCTGCACGGCGGACCCGGGACCTGGGAGTACGCCTGGGAGACCTACTTCGACCTCTTCGGCCTGGAAGCGAATTTCGGGCCCCGCCTCGTGGTGCTCGGCGAGCTCATCGAAGGCGAGACGGGTATGGGACTCTACCCGGGCCCCAGGGTCCAGGCCGACTTCGAGTCGGCCTACGTCCTGGCCTCGTATCAGGCGGGAGCTTTCCGGGTGTCGTTGCGCTACGACACCTTCGAGACCGTCGACCGCGACCCCTCCGGGGGCTCGCAGCCGAACGAGGACGGCGACGCGGTGACCCTGGCCTTTATCTGGGAGGCCACCGAGTCCCTGCGGCTCGGCGTCGAGGCGATCGACGTTTCGGGCGAGCGTTCCGGCGCTTACAAGTCGGGCCTTGATCCCGACCTCGACGCCACCGGGGTATCGGTCGAGCTGCGCTACTACTTCGACTTCTGAGCTCACCGTCGCCAAGGCGACGGTGCAGCTCGCCGTCCTCGGCTGAAACTCCTGCGGCGCCTTCTGCTAAGGTTCGGCGTCCGTTCGCGCGTCGTTGCCGCGGGAGCGTTCCCCCAACTTCAACGACGAGGACTTGCCATGGGACTTCTGACCGGATCCGCCAGCGTCACCCGCTTCAACGTCAAGAGCCGACCGCCGGAGCTCGACTTCGAGGCGGCGCGGTTCCAGGAGATCGTCCCCGGCTCCGAGGTCCGCGAGTCGAAGGGCATCATCCCGTTCGAGCCCGGCGCCGAGTACCAGGTCGGCGCGGCGCGCTGGGCCTTCCGGGTGCGGATCGACCGGTTGAAGCCCGACCCGACGGCGGTCCGTGAACGCCTGCGCGACTTGATCCGCGGCGAGCTCGAGGGCGGAGCGGAATTCGTCTCGGCGAAGCGGCGCAAGGAGCTGCGCGAGCTTGCCGAGGAGGAGCTGATCGTCGCCTCCTCGCCTTCGACGACGATCATCGAAGCGGTCATCGATGGCGACATCCTCTACGTCGGCTCGACGGCCAAGGCCAACCTCGGAATCGTCATGCAGCTGCTGCGCCAGATCGGTGTCCTTATCGAGCCGAAAACGCCGTGGATCGACCGCCGCGAGCCCGACTTCGAGAGCGAGATCGTGCCGATCCGCGAGCCCGGTGAGTCGGCGCTCGGCTGCCGGTTCCTACGGGCGCTCGTCGGCGACCGGGAGGTCATCGTCGAGCCCGAGTCGGGGCTCGTGCGCCTGGTGACCGAGGAGGCCCGGGTGACGCTCGGCGGGGCGGTCTTGAAGGAGCTCCACCATTACCTCGAGAAAGACGCCGAGCTCCTTGCGGCAAAGCTCGTCACCGGGGAGTCGTCGTTTCGCTTCGACGCGCCGAGCTTCCGCATCAGCGGCCTTTCGATCGAGACCGGACGCCACGAGCACTGGACCGAGACGCTCGACGAGCGCCTGGAGAAGCTCGCCGCGTTGTGGGAGCTCCTGGATCGTAAATACGCGGAGCTACGCGCCGAGATGACCTGATCGTCACCGGGTGGGCCAGGCGACCGGACGAAGGCCGTGTCAACGAAGCCATCCCTGGGGGTTGACCGCCATCTCGCGCTCCTTCGCCGCGACGAGCCCCCGGAGCCGCTCGGCGACCTCCGGATGTTTCGCCGTCACGTCGTAGGACTCGTCGGGATCGGCGGCGAGGTCGAAAAGCCACGGTCCCCGTTGTTTCATCGGTCCCCAGGGCCAATCCATCGGGTTGCCGAAGAAGACGCCGTGGCGGACGTGGTACTTGAAAGAGCCGCTCCGCACCGCTTTCAAAACACCCAGCTGGTAGTAAAGGATCGCTTCGCGCTCCGGCGCCGAGCCAGACGTCAGCAGGCCGGCGAGGCTCAAACCGTCGATCCTCCGGTCCTCCGGGAGCGGCAGGGCGGCCAGGTCGAGGACCGTCGGGAAGACGTCGATCCCCATGACGACCTCGTCGTTCTCGGCGTCGGCCATGACCCGGCCCGGCCAGCGGACGAGGAGCGGCACCCGCATGCCCCCCTCGAAGATGTCGAGCTTGCGTCCGCGGGTCCCGCCGCTGGAGCCCTGGAACCAGGGGCCGTTGTCGCTGGTGACGAGGACGAGGGTCTCCTCGGCGACGCCGGTACGCTCCAGGGCCGTCATGACCTCGCCGAGGCTCCAGTCGAGCTCCTCGACGACATCGCCGTAGAGCCCGGCATCAGACGTTCCGCGCCGCTCGGCGGAGGCGTGGAGCGGGATGTGGGGAAAGGTGTGGGGCATGTAGAGGAAGAAGGACCGGCCGTGGCTTTCCTCGATGAAGCCGACGGCGCGCTCGGTGTAGCGGCGGGTGAGCGTCGTCTGGTCGATCGGATGCTCCTCGACGACTTCCTGGTCCTCGTAGAGCCGGGGCTCGCCCTGGTCGTTGGAGAAGAGCAGGCCGAAAAACGACGCGAAGCCACGGTCGGTGGGCAGCGACGGCGATTCGTCGCCGAGGTGCCATTTGCCCACCATGGCCGTCTCGTAGCCGGCGGCGGCGAGCACCTCGCCCAGGGTGATCTCCTCGGCCGGCAGTCGTCGGTGGCGTCCACCGAGGCGCAGGAGCGCGTCGTAGATCTCCTCGCGGGGCTGGAGGACGTGGTCGAGGCCGGAGCGCACGGCGTAGCGTCCGGTCAGGAGCGCCGCCCGCGCCGCCGAGCAGTAGGGCGAGGCTGAGTAGGCGTGCGTGAAGCGTAGGCCCTCCTGGGCGAGCCGGTCGATCGACGGTGTCCGGATAGCGCGGCTGCCATAGGCCCCCAGATCGCCGTAGCCGAGATCGTCGAAGACGATGAGGACGACGTTGGGGCCGGTGGGCTTCCCGGAGAGCCCGGCGATTCGTTCCAGGTAGGCTTCCTTCGACGCCAGATGGACGGCGTCGTCGCGCTGTTTGTAGAGGAGGATGCGTCCAGCGACGACGGCGGCCGCCAGGGCGGCCAGGACGGCGCCGGCGACGAGGACGAGCTTGACGAGATTCCGGCGCGGCGGACGGCTGGAAGGATCCTGATGGGTCTCCATCACAGTGCGCCAAGCGTAGGGACCCTCTTGTCGAGGTGTCAAGACCCAACTACCCCGACCGGAGCGAGGCGACGCGTCGGCCCCCGGCCGCCGCGGATCCTCTGACGTGGCCATGGCTCTCAGAATCTAGATGCCCCGGTCGAGGCCGACCTCGCCGCGCTTCGAACGGCCGATCGTCACGGTCCACACCTGGCGGGACACAAAGTAAGCCGCCAGCCGGCGATCGCGCTCCGGTCCCATCGAACGCGCCCAGACGATCGGTTGCTCGTCGATCTCGGCGCCGTTTGAAACCCATTCGTCGTGGACGTCGGAGGCCGGGCCGTAGCGCACCAGGACGAGGTCGGCGCCGTCCTGCGCCTCCAGGTACCGTTCGACGTCGGCCTTGGCGGTCACCGCGCCGCGCTCGCGCCCGACGCGAAGGATCGGATCGCTTCGCAGGGAACGCTCGGCCAGCAGGGCGGCCAGCAGCAACGCCGGCACCAGGGCCCTGCGCCAACCGTGCCGCCGGGTCCACACGGCGAGCCACCGCCGGTCGACGAAGATCGCCACGCGGCGCACCGCGGCCGTCATAGCCAGAAAGGCGAGGGCACAAAACGGCGCCGCGTAGTGGGAATGGAGGTACGAGGTCACGGCGGACGCCAGCAGGAAGAGGCCCAACCCCGAGAGCGCCAGGCGGACGCCGCGCATCTGGAACGTCCAGGGCACCGCCAGCCAGAGCACGCTGAGCCACGGCCCGAAGTAGAAGGCCCAGGCGACCGCCAGGCGTTCGGCGCGGTGCTCCAGCCAACCGCTCAGGCCGCGCTGCCGCCCGTAGAGCGCAAGTAGGTATTCCTCGTAGAACCGGCGCTGGATCTCGTGACGGAATTCCGGCGGCGGCTTGGGCTGCTGCCAGATGAAAAGGGGCAGGCCGCTCGCCGTCTCTTCGTAGACCGAGTAGGGCATACGCCACGGATCGCCGGTCACCGCTCGGTTGTAAAACGCCATGGCGGCACCGGCGGCCGCCAGGATCAGGACGATCGGCAAGGCCACACTGGCGACACGTCGGCCGAGGTGCCCTTCGCCGCGCAGGAACCAGGGTCCGAGGACGGCGGCCGCCAGCAGCGCCGCCAGCAAACCCTCGAAAGGACGGGTGTTGGCAAGGACCACGAGGCCCACGGCGAGGGCCACGGCGTCGCGCGTCCGGCCGCGGCGTCGGAGCCGCGGCAAGGCCCCGAAAAGCAGCGCGCCGCCCGCTGCCGGCAGGCAGCCGCCCCAGTAGCCCTGCACCCAATAGGTCGTCGGCCCGACCTGGACCATCGTCAGGAGGGCCCCGAACAGAGCCCAGCGGACCGGCATGAAACCCGCCAGCATCCAGCACACCGCCGCGGTCATCACGGCTCCTCCCAGCCAGGAGCCGGCGATCGGGTGTCCGGCGAGAAGCTCCCCTAGCGCCAGCAGCAGACCCTGCCCCGGCGGGTACTTCGACGCGTAGGTCGGCTGTTGAAGAACGTGAAACGCCTCGAAATGCTGCCAGAACGGATGCGGAGGATTGGCCAGCCGGCCGTGAAGAAACGTGTCGGCCGCCAGCAGATAGCTCGACTCGTCATGGTAGGCCGGCTCCGGAACGCCCAGCCAGTAGGTGACCGCCGCCGAGCCGACGAGGCCGACTAGCCCCGCCACCAGGACCGCCGGCCCGGAGCGCCGAAGGACCGCCCGAATCCCCGGAACGAGCGACGTCGGCTTGCGCCCTAGAGATCGCTCGTAGTTCTCCGCGTCCATGGAAGCGTAGAGGGTAACACACAGGCCTCTGCTCGGCGGTTCCCTCCGGGAGGCGGCCTTGGGGTGGACGGACCGGTGGCCCGCTTCCCTATTGTCAAGAACCTGACACCTCATTGTCGACTCCTTGACAGTCTCGCCGGCGGAGACCTTGGATAATCCCATGTGTAGAAAACCCGTCACCCGTCGCTGAGAGCCGCTGCTTCGCCGAAGCGGGACTTTCGGCGACTTGTCTCTGCACGACGCAGAAAGGAAAGCCGCCATGATACGGAAGCTACTGCTCACCGCGAGCGTGCTGGCGCTCCTCCTGGGGGCGCCGGCCTGGGCGCAGATCGCCGAAGAAGGTCCGGCCCTCGACCCTCTCGGCATGGACCAGAAAGAGCTTGAAGCCCGCCTGGCCAAGGACTACTCAAGCTACATCGACCTCCTCCGCACCATGGGCCTGGTGGTCTTCACCACCCCCTTCAACACCATGGACGGCCTGGGCGACGGGCCGTTCAACTCGCTGGAGCTCCCGAACACGGTGCCCGGCCACCGGCCGACGCTACAGGGCAACGGAGCCCACCTGCGGATCAACGGCCTCGACGCCCAGAGCTGCAACGAGTGCCACTCGCTGGTCAGCCACGCCACCGTTCCGCCGACCCTGGGGATCGGCGGTGCCGGCACCGTCGCCCAGAGCGCTTTCCCGAGAGGGACGCTCCTCGACATCGCCGACACCTTCGAGAACCGGATCAGCTACGTGCCGGGCCACAACCCCGACCTGCCCCTCGTCTTCGACGGGGTCGCCGATTACAACGGCCGTTTCATCAACGCGCCCTTCCTCTTCGGCGGCGGCGGTGTCGAGCTGATCGCCAAGGAGATGACCCAGAACCTCCAGGCGATCCTCTACGACGCGCGCCACGGCAAGCCGGGCGAAGTGTGGTCCCTCCTGACGCACGGCGTCGACTTCGGCTTCCTCGTCTCCCTCGGCCATCACCAGGTGGAGCTGCACCTCGACGGTATCGGCCTGGAGAACCCGGGAGTCTACTCGCCAGAGCCGGCGACTCCCGCGGAAGAGCATCTCGTGGTCCGTCCCTTCGGCCGCAAGGGCGAGGCGTTCTCGATGCGCGACTTCGACCGCGGAGCCATGCAGTTCCACTTCGGCATGCAGCCGACCGAGGTCGTCGGCACGAACGTCGACGACGACCTCGACGGGGTCGTCGACGAGGTCACGGACGCCGAGATGAGCGTGCTCCACATCTTCGACGTCACCAACCCGCCGCCCTTCATGGAACCCCTCGACCCGGACAGCCAGATCGGTTACGACCTCTTCCGGTTCGAGGTCGGCTGCAGCGACTGCCACTACCCCGAGATCCGGAGCGAATACCAGGACCTGCCCCTGGCCCACCCCGAGGATCCGCTCGACCCCTGGAACAAGAACGTCTACGTCCACATCCCCCTGACGCAATTCGGCTTCGCCCCGGATCCCTTCGGGACGGGTGTGATCGTGCCACTCTTCTCCGACTTGAAGCGCCACGACATGGGGCCGGACCTGGCGGAGACGTGCGAGGGTTGCGACGTTCCCAACGAGGATTTCATCACCGCCCGGCTGTGGGGCATCGCCGATACGGCGCCCTACCTGCACGACGGACGCGCCACCACCCTGCGCGAGGCGATCGAGGCGCACGGCGGCGATGCCCAGGACGCACGGGACAAGTTCCTGGACCTGTCGGCGATCGACCAGATCCGGCTGATCGAGTTCCTACGCCGGCTGCGGACGCCGCCGCATCCGAACGAGGACATTCTGCCGTAGAATCGTCCGCATGACGACGACCCCCGGCACACGCACGCTCGCCTGCCTCGTGTTTTGGTCCCTGTTGGGCACCGCGGGCCTGCCGGCGCCGGGGGCGCCTCAGGCCCCGGCCCCGGCGCCGCGGGAGCGATCCCGCGGCGAGCACGGCCGCACCGGCTTGATGCGGGCGGCCGGCGACGGCGCGACCAGCACCGTCCGGGAGCTCCTCGACGCCAGCGCCGACGTCCACGCCCGGGACGACTCGGGTAACACCGCGCTCTTCTTCCTACCCCCCGAGGACGACCCGGCCGTCGTCGAGCTCTTGCTGGCGAGCGGTGCCCGCGTCGACGAGATCAACCGGGCCGGCTTCACGCCGCTCGTCGTCGCCGCCTTCCTGGGCCGGACCAAGATCGCCGCGGTCCTCATCGCCCGCGGCGCCGATGTCCACGCCGGCCCGGGCGGCGGCGGCCTGGCGCAGGCGGTGCTCCACCGCCACCTGGCGACCGCCGCCGTCCTGTTCGAGGCCGGAGCCCAGGTCGATCCCGAGGTCGACGACGGAGAAAGGCTCCTCCACCGCGTCGCCGCCAACGGCGACGCCGAGGCCGTGAAGTTTCTCCTCGGCCACGGCGCACAGGTCGACGTCCGAAGGAGCGAGAGGACGTGCTGTCCCGGCGAGACGCCGCTTCTCGTGGCAGCGAAGGAGGGCCGTCGCGAGGTGGCTGAGGCGCTTCTCGACCACGGCGCCCGTGTCGGGACACGCAGCGAGGCAGGTATGACGGCGCTTCTCTTCGCGGCGCGCGGCGGTCATGCCGGCGTCGTCGAGCTGCTGCTCGTGCGGGGCGCCGGCGTCGACGGCCTGGGCGGCGAGGAGACGGCGTCGACGCCCCTCGTCTTTGCGGCGATGGAAGGCCACGTCGAGACGGTCCGGGTGCTCCTCGCGCACGGTGCGTCGATCGACGCCGGGAACCGTTCCCGGGTCACGGCGCTCCTGTTCGCCGCCTTCCGCGGCGACGTGGCGATCGCCGAGCTGCTGCTCGCGCGGGGCGCCGACGTCGACGCCGTGAACCGGGACGGCCATACACCTCTCCTCATCGCGGTGTTCCGGAAGCGTCCGGAGGTCGTGGCGCTGCTGCTGGCGAAGGGTGCCGACCCGGACGTCACCACCCGGCTCCCGGACTTCGGCCAGGTGACGCCGCTCATGCTGGCGGCCGGCCGCGACCAGCTCGAAACGCTGCGTTCTCTCCTCGCCCACGGCGCCGACGTCGACCTGCGGACCGACGTCTTGAAGCTCGGACGCGTCACGCCGCTCATGCTGGCCTCCTCGCGGGGCTTCGTGGAGGTCGTCGCGGCTCTCTTGGACGCGGGCGCCGACCCGGCCCGGGCCCAGGAAGACGGCAAGACGGCCCTCGCCTGGGCCCGCGAGAACGGTCACCAGGAGGTCGTCGACTGGCTCGAGGGCGCCGGCTCTCCGGGTTCGTCGCCCTGAGCGTCGAGATCGGCGCCGAGCCCGGACGGCGTCACGAGGATCCGCCGCCCGCGGCGCTCGATCAGACCCTGGCGTTCGAGGTCTCCCAGGAGCTTCGAGACCCACTGCCGGGAGCAGCCGAGGCTGTCGGCCAGGTCCTGTCCCTTGAAATGCCGGTGAAGCTCGACCCCTTCGCCGGTCACCTCGCCGCAAGCCTCCCCCAGCGTCCGGAGCTGTCTGAGCAGCTGGACCGCGAGCGTGGGCCGGGACACCACGTCGCACAGGCTCAGCTGGAGGTGCTCGAATTCCTGGCTGAGCCAGATCAGAAGCTCCACCGTCACCTGGGGATTGTCGAGCAAGAAGGGGACGAACTCGCGGCGCGGTGCGTATTCGAGGATGCAGTCCTCCACCGCCTCGGCGGTCAGTTGGTAGGGGGTGCCGGCGGTCACCTCCGCCAGGCCGAGGATTCCGGCGACCGGGACGATCCGCACCGCCACGCTCCGTCCGCCGGGCGCCAGGCGGAGCAACCTGACGGCTCCTGAGCGCACGTTGAAGACTCCGTGCGCGTCGTCGCCCTGGTAGACGACCGTGGAGCCGGCGGGATACCTCCGGACCTCGACGATGCCGCGAAACTGTCGGCGTAGCTCGTCGGGCAGCTTGCCGAAGACGCACTTGCCCACGGCGACACAGCGGGCGCAGCGGTTGGTTCTCTCAGGGTTCACGATCGAAGTCCTCCCAGCATCAGAAGACCGGGAGCGCGAAGACGCGCTTGCCTCCCTCCATCCTCGCCAAGTCCGGCGGTGGAATCAACACTTGACCGAGGAAAAGAACGTATAGCCGGTGATACGATTTCGGGCGCCGATCCGAGGGGCAATAGAGCTTGGAGGGTCGATCGCCAGAAATGGACGCCAGCGAAGGACAGTCAGCCACCCCACCGGACGCCCCGGTCGAAGTCTCGGTCGTCATGCCCTGCCTGAACGAGGCCGACACCCTGGCGAGCTGTATCCGGACAGCCCAGCGGGCCTTCGAGCTTCACGACCTCAAGGGCGAGGTCGTCGTCGCCGACAACGGCTCGACCGACGGTTCTCAGGAGATCGCCGCGGAGCACGGCGCCCGCCTCGTCGACGTGCCCGACCGGGGCTACGGGGCGGCGCTCATGGGCGGCATCGCGGCGGCCCGCGGCGAATTCGTCGTCATGGGCGACGCCGACGAGAGCTACGATTTCTCGGAGGTCCCGGCCATGGTGGCGAAGCTTCGCCAGGGCTACGAGCTGGTACAGGGTTGCCGGTTGCCCTCGGGCGGCGGCACGGTGAAGCCCGGAGCGATGCCTTTTCTCCACCGTTTCTGGGGCAATCCGATGTTCTCGCGCCTCGCCCGCTGGTGGTTCGAGGCGCCGATCCACGACGTCTACTGCGGACTGCGCGGCTTCACCAAAACGCTCTACGAGCGGCTCGACCCACGCTGCACCGGGATGGAGTTCGCCGTCGAGATGATCATCAAGGCAAGCCTTACCAAGGCGCGTATCGCCGAGGTCCCGATCACCCTCCACCCGGACGGCCGCAAGGCCCACGCCCCCCATCTGAAAACCTTTCGCGACGGCTGGCGGACCCTGCGCTTTTTCCTGATCTCGACCCCGCGGTGGCTTTTCATGGTGCCGGGGCTCGTCCTGGTGGCCCTGGGCCTCGCGGGATACGCCGTCGCCCTGCCGGGCCTGACACTCTGGGGCCTCGCCTTCGACGCCCATACCCTGCTTTTTGCCAGCCTCGCCCTGATCTGTGGCTTTCAGGCGATCGTCTTCTCCATCCTGGCGAAGACCTTCGCCGTCGTGGAGGGCCTGTTGCCGGAGGATCCAATCCTCAACCGTTTCTTCGGCATCGTCGACCTCGAAAAGGGCATCGCCGTCGCCGCGGCGGCGATGCTCGGCGGCCTGACGCTGCTCGGCCTCGCCGTCGACGCCTGGCGAGTGGCGGGTTTCGGCCCGCTCGACTACGCGCGGACGATGCGTCTCGTCATCCCGGGCGCGACGCTGACCGCGCTCGGGTTCCAGACCCTCCTGTCGAGCTTTTTCGTCAGCCTGCTCGGAATGCGCCGGCGATGAGCGGAGAGACCGGCCTCGGAGCGCTCGAGCGTCTCCACGGCGGCTACGTCCAGCGGCGGCGCCTGCGCCGGCTGAGCCGCTACCTGGCGCGGGTGATCCCCCACGGCGCGAGTGTGCTCGACGTCGGCTGCGGCGACGGCGCGCTGACCCGCGCCGTCGGCGACGAACGCGGCGACCTTTCGATCCGCGGAATCGACGTCCTCGTCCGGCCGGGCAGCCACATCCCGGTGATCCCCTTCGACGGCTCCTCGATCCCCTTCGCCGACGCGTCGTTCGACGTCGTGATGCTCGTCGACGTCTTGCACCATACCGACGATCCGACGGCGCTCTTGCGCGAGGCTTGGCGCGTCGCGCGCCGGGCGCTCGTGATCAAGGACCACCTGCTGCAAGGTTCTCTCGCCGGAGCGACGTTGCGCTTCATGGACTGGGTAGGAAACGCCCGCTACGGGGTGGCGTTGCCCTACGACTACTGGCCTCCCGAGAAGTGGCGCGAGGCCTTTGCCGAGCTCCGGCTCACGGGCGACTGGCTGTGCTCCCTCGGCCTCTATCCATGGCCGGCCAGCTGGGTCTTCGACCGGTCGTTGCACTTCGTGGCGTGCCTGGAGCCGGCGTCCGCCGCGGCGGGCGAGACCAGCTGCGACCCGGCCTGGGAGGAGGCCTACGCCCGCTTCGAGACGCCGGAGGAAGAGATCCGCAAGTTCACCCAGCGCCTCAAGGCCCTGGGCTGCGCCGACTGGCCCCGCGACGCCGAGGTCGTCGAGCTCTTTTGCGGCCGGGGCTCGAGCCTGCACGCGCTGACGCGTCTCGGCTTCCACCGCGTGGAGGGGGTGGACCTTTCGCCGTCGCTCGCCCGGCAGTACCAGGGCCCGGCCACGATCCACGTCGCCGACTGCCGCCGGCTGCCTTTCGAGGACGGCTCGAAAGACGTCGTCGTCGTCCAGGGCGGGTTGCACCACCTGGAGGAGCTTCCCACCGACCTCCGCCGAACGCTCGCCGAGGTCCACCGCGTGCTGCGCGACGGCGGCCTCTTTCTGGTGGTCGAGCCGTGGTCGACCCCGTTTCTCCGCTTCGTCCACCTCCTCTGCCGTAGCCGTCTGCTCCGCGGGCTCTACCCGAAGCTCGACGCCCTGGCGACGATGATCGACCTCGAGGCCCGGACGTATTCCGCCTGGCTCGCCGAGCCGCAGGCCGTCCTGGCGGAGGTCGAGCGCTTCTTCGAGGTCGACGAGCGTTCGATCGGCTGGGGCAAGCTCCGGCTTCGCGGCCGGCGGCGCTCCGTGCCCTTGGGCTCCGGCGGCTGAGGCCTCCGCGCCGGCCGGCCGATCTCCCGAAAATTGCCGCACTGCGGCTGACGCACCTCGGCATTCTCGGTTATGATGGAGGGGTAGCCAACGCAAGGAGTCCACAGTCAAGGAGCCCCACCCATGAGCAAATCCACTGCCCGCAAGAGTGCAGATCAAGCCGCCGCCAAGGAGCCGGCGCGGCTGGTGATCGAGGACGACGTCGCCTGGATCCACCTCGACGACCCCACGAAAAGCGTCAACACGCTCTCCAGCCGCTACACGGCCTGGTTCGAAGCGACGCTCGAGACAATCGCGGAGGAGCCCTTGAAGGGTCTCGTCCTGATTTCCGACAAGCCGGGCTACTTCATCGTCGGCGCCGACATCGAAGAGCTTGAGGGTTTCACCGATCCGCGCGACGTGCTCGACGTCATCCGCCGCGGGCACCGGTTCACCCGCAAGCTCGCCGACTCTCCCTTCCCGGTGGTAGCGGCGATCGACGGGACGTGCCTGGGCGGCGGGCTGGAGCTCGTGCTCTGCTGCGACGCCCGGGTCGCGACCGACGCCAAGCACACCCAACTCGGCGTCCCCGAGGTGCTCCTCGGCCTCTTCCCGGGGCTCGGGGGCACCCAGCGCCTGCCGCGGTTGATCGGCGTCGCCGACGCCCTGCCGATGATCCTGACCGGCAAGTCGGTCGCTGCCAAGAAGGCGAAGCGCCTGGGGTTGGTGGACTCGGTCTGCCATCCGACGGTGCTGCGCGAGGCAGCCCTCAAAGCCGTCGCCTGGGGCAAGCCCGGCACCGAGGGCTACAGTGGTCCCCGGGGCCATTCGAAGCGCGCCCTGGGCAAGGCCGCGGCCGACTTTCTGGCCCGCACCCCCGGTGCCAAGAAAATCGTCTTCGACAAGGCCCGCGACGGGGTGATGAAGAAAACCGGCGGCCACTATCCGGCGCCGCTCAAGGCCATCGACGTCGTCCAGGAGGGCCTGATCCTGCCGCTGGAGGAGGCCCTGGAGCTGGAGGCCGAGGCCTTCTCGGAGCTCGTGACCTCGCCGACGGCAAAGAGCCTGATCTCGATCTTTTTTGCCAAGAACGCCGTCGAAGGACACGCCAAAAAGCTCGCGGCCAAGGCGCGGCCCGTCGAGCGGATCGGCGTCCTGGGCGCCGGTTTCATGGGCGCCGGCGTGGCCCAGGTCCTGGCCCACAAGGGCTACGAGGTCCTCTTGAAGGACCGCGACCACGAGTCCCTGGGACGGGGCCTCAAGCAGTGCAACGATCTGTTCGCTGGCCTCGTGAAGCGCCGCAAGTACCGTCCGGTGGAGCTGAAAGAGGCGATGAGCCGCATCACGCCCACCATCGACTACCAGGGCTTCGGCCACCTGCCGATCGTCATTGAGGCCGTCTTCGAGGACGTCGACGTCAAGCAGCAGGTGATCCGGCAGACCGAGGAGGCGGCAAGCGAGGAGCTGATCTTCGCGTCGAACACCTCGACGATCCCCATCGGCCGGCTCGCCGAGGCCTCGAAGCGTCCCGAGAACGTCATCGGGATGCATTTTTTCAGCCCGGTCCACAAGATGCCGCTCCTGGAGATCATCCGTCACGAGTTGACCTCCGAGGAGGCGCTCGCGACCACCGTCGAGGTGGGACGCAAGATGGGCAAGACGATCATCGTCGTCAACGACGGTCCCGGTTTTTTCACCAGCCGCGTGCTCGGTCCCTTTGTCAACGAGGCCCTGTGGTGCCTCTCCCAGGGCGCTCGCATCGACGAGATCGACCGGGTGATGACGAAGTGGGGCTGGCCGGTAGGTCCGCTGGCGCTCCTCGACGAGGTGGGGATCGACATCGCCCACCACGCCGGCAAGGTGATGGGGGAGTACGCGGGCGAGAGGGTCGAGGCTTCGCCGATTTTCGACCGCATGATCGAAGAGGGACGAATCGGACGCAAAGCAATGCGGGGCTTCTACAAATACCGTACGAAGCCGAAGCGCGTCGACCGTTCGGTTTACGAGCTCCTGGGCTGGGAAAGAAACCCGATCGATCACGAAGAGATCGCCGAACGCTGCTGGATGCAGATGTTGAACGAAGTCGCCCTCTGCATCGAGGACGGGATCATCGAAAACCCGAAGGACGTCGACATCGGCGTCATCTTCGGTTTCGGCTTTCCGCCGTTCCGCGGCGGCATCCTGCGCGAGGCGGACCGCGTCGGCGTCGATTACGTCGTGGGGCGGCTTTCGACCTACGCCGAGCAGTACGGCAAGCGTCTGGCGCCGGCGCAGCTGTTGCAGGACATGGCGGCGAAGGGGAAGCGGTTCCACAAGGATTGAGGTGCGTTTTCAGGCCACCGAGGGCGAATACAAGATTCGCCCCTACAGCGACCGGCTGGTGGTATCGGGTCCTTGTAAGGGCGATCCTTGTGATCGCCCACCGGCTTTCTACGCCGCCCGCCGGACGAGCTCCCGGGCCACCGCCGACACCAGGTCCCCCACCAGCACCAGGCCTGCCCCCAGGAGCACGAGAAAAAACATCTCGTCGTAGTGCTGACGCGCCCGCGCGTCGACGATCCAATAGCCGAGGGAGGCGATCCCGAGCATGCCGAGGACCGTCGCCTCACGGACGCACGTCTCCCAGCGATAGAAGAAGAAGAGGAGGAACCGCGGCAGGGTGAGCGGAAAGAGCGCCGCCGCGGCCATCTGCCGACGGCTCGCGCCAAGCCCACGCAGCGCGCCTAGAGGCGCGGGCTCGAGGTTCTCCATCACCTCGGCCGTGAGCTTGCCCAGAATGCCGGCGTTGTGCAACGCCAGCGCCAGGACCACCGGCCACGCCGTCGGACCGAGGATCGCGAGCAGCAGGAAAGCCCACACGTATTCCGGGATCGAACGCATGAAGATCAGGAAGACCCGCACCGCGCCCACCAGCGCTCGCCAGAGGTTTCGTCCCCAGAAACCCGGCGGACAGGTGCCGGCGAGATAGGGCTCCGTCGTCGCAAAGGTCCGCGCCGCCAGCGGTGCGAGCAGCCATCCCCAGACCGCGGCCAGGACGATCGCCGCCACCGACAGGGCCAGCGTCGTCGCCGCGGCCTCGAGACCCTTCTCGCGAAGCATCTCGCCGGCCCACTGCGCCGCGACGCCGGCGTCGAAGCCGCTCTCGGCGACAGGAGGCGGGACGAGCTCGCTCAAGAAACGCCGCAGGTTCCCCTGGCGCCGTTCCGAGAAAAGGTCTCCCACCCGGCCCAGCTCCTCGCCCGTCCAGGAGTAGACGAGCAAAGCGACGAGCGCGGTCGTGCTCCAGAAGACGAGGCGGCTTTTGGGCCGTTCGCGGTAAAGGCGGCGGATCGCTTCGTCGCTCATCGTACGAACCTCCGCCGCAGCGCTCCGCTCCACACGTCGATGATCGCCACCAGGATGAAAAGCGTGTAGAGGTACGTCCACACCTCGCCGTAGTGGAGGTTTTCGAACGACGCCGCGATGTAGTAGCCGAGGGTCGGGAAGCCGAAGAAACCGAGGATCGCCGAGGAGCGCAGGGCGCACTCGAAGCGGTAGAAGGCATAGGCGCTCATGTCGGGAAGCGCCTGCGGCAGTAGCGCTCCGGTGAAGATCTGGGCCGAGGAGGCCCCGCCCGCCCGCAACGCCGCCGCCGCCTCGCGCGGCGCCTCGTCGATGAGCTCTGAGAAAACCTTGGCGAGGGTCCCGGCGTAGGGGATCGCGATGGCGAGCACCGCGGTCAGGTTGCTGCGTCCGAAGGCGGCGAGGAAAAGGACGGCCCACAAGAGCTCGTGGACCGATCTCATCAAGGTGATGACGACGCGGTTCACGCCGTAGAGCGCCGGGCGCGCCGTCCGGGCCCAGAAGCGTCCCAGGGGAGACTCGCCTCCCGCCGCCTCGTCGGCCCACCAGGCGGTCGAGCCCAGGAAGCTCAGGAGGAGCCCGGCGGCGACCGCGAGGCTCATGGCCGCCGCGGCGAAGACGATCGTCGTACGGCTCGCGGCGAGCGCTTTTTGCCACAGCGGCGGCGCGCCCTCGGGCACGAACGACGCCTCGTAGTCAAGCGCCGGGGAGAGGGCGCGGGAGAAGAACTCGCGGGCGATCTGAAGGCCCCCTTCGCCCGGGTCGAGCTGCCGTGGGTCGAGCTTCAGAACCCAGGCCGCCCAGAGGCCCGCCAGGACGATGGTGACGACCACCACGCCGCGCAGCCCCGGACCCCGCGGCGGCGGCGGCATCGGCGTCTTCGCCGGTTCAGCCACTGCCGAGTCAACCACTGCCATCCGCGAGCATCTCCTCGGGCGCCAGGTCGTAGAGGTCGGCAAAGTCGGCGTCGTCGAGCTCGTCGCTCTTGCGGTCGAAGACGACGCGGCCGCCGCGCAGCCCCACGAGGCGCGGCAGGAACTCCCGCGCCAGCTCCAGGTTGTGGAGGCTCATACAAAGCGTGAGCTTGCGCTCGCGGCAGATCTCGGCAAGGAGCGCCACCGTGTCGCGGGCGCGGGCCGGATCCACGGAGGAGACCGGCTCGTCGGCGAGCAGCGCCGCAGGATCCTGGTAGAGGGCCCGGGCGATCGCCACCCGCTGGCGCTGGCCGCCCGACAGGCGGTCGGTACGCTCGTAGAGCTTCTCGGCGATGCCGACCCGCTCGAGGAGACTGTAGACGCGCCGCAGCTCGGAGCGCGGCGGCACGAAAAGGAGGCGCAGGCCGCCCAGGAAAGAGACCTGACCCAACTTTCCGGCGAGGACGTTTCGCACCACGCGGAGGTTGGGCACGAGGCTCAGGTCCTGGTGGACGACACCGATCCGGGAACGGACGACGCGCAGGCGCCGCAGCGGCTGCCGGCTGATGTCCTCGCCCCCCACCTCGACGGTTCCCTCGGTCGGGCAGCGGGTGGCGTTCAAGAGACGCAGGAGCGTCGTCTTGCCTGCCCCCGAGGGCCCGACGAGACCCACCGCTTCGCCAGCGGCGATCTTCAGGTCGACGTTGTCGAGGGCGGCGTGGCCGTTGTAGGCGACGGCGACGCCCTTCAGGTGAAAGCTGGCACTTTCCACATCGCTCCTAACGCAGCATGCCGAGCTCCTGCGCCACCTTGCGGATGCCCTCGAACTCCTCGTTGGACGCGGCGATGAGCCGGTTGCGCGGCAGGGCCGTCAAAAGCGTCGGATCGTCGATCGCCACCAGCGCCGCCTGGAGGCGGTCGATGAAGCCCTCGCCAAAGGTCGCGTCGACGTCGGGCCGGACGGTCCAGTTGTAGTCGGCGTAGCTCGGCGTCTGGTAGATGATCCGGCAGACCTCCGGGTCGGTCTCGCCGGCGGCGACGCGGTTCTCGTAGACCTTGTAGTTGACCGCGCCGACCTCGTACTGGCCCGACTCGACGAGCTCCACGGTCTTGTCGTGGCTGCCCGAGAAGGCCACCGGGTGCTCGAAGTAGTCGGCCGGCGTCTGGCCGGTCGCTTGGCGCAGGAAAAACTCTGGCATGAGCCGTCCCGAGGTCGAGCTCTGGGCGCCGAAGGTGAGCTTGAGGCCCGCGATGTCGGGAAGCTCGTCGCCGCGCTCCAGGCCCGTCGAGGCGTGGGCGATGAAATAGGAGTAGTAGTTCGGGTCGGCCTCGCCCTGGGCGATGGCGCGCGCCCCTTCGACGGCCTCACGCGCCTGGACGCCGGTCAAGCCGCCGAACCAGGCGAGCGCCACGTCGCCGTTCTTGAACATCTCGACCGAGGCCTGGTAGTCGTGTGCCGGCACGTATTCGACCGTAACACCCAAAGCCTCGCTCAGGTGAGCTGCCAACGGCTGGAACTTCTCCTGGAGCTCGGTCGTGTTCTGGTCGGGAATGGCGGTGAAACGAAAGGCCTGGGCCTCACCAGCTTCTTCCGCAGGAGCGGCGCAAGCAGCGAGGAGAACCGCAGCTAGAAGCAACAAGATGGCCAGGGATCCGGTGGACGATCTTCTCGACATGGGTTCCTCAGGTTGGTTGGCGGGTCGAAGAATCGACTGTCCACAGCTTATCGAACTGGACACCAGGCGCAAGGGAAGCGCGCGGCTCGCAGACATCGACGATCTACTCGCCCGGCGCCCAGCCGAGGCGGCTCAGGCACCGGTGGAGCTTACGGAGCTTCTCGCGCTCGTCCTCGTCGAGCGCGTGGTCCCCGGCGTACTGGCTGAGCGTCCAGACGAAGACGCTGGCGTGGACCGCCCGCAGCTGCTCGTCGCTCAGCTGGCTTGAGCCGCGGAGCATCTCGAGACCCTGAAGCTCCTCGTCGGTGATGACGAAGTCGCTCAAGGCGTCGAGGAGGGCGAACGAGTAGATGGGAAAGGCGTTGGCGATCCTGAGCGAGTCGGCGGCCCCTCCGGAGGGGGGAAGGCTCTTCGAGCGCTTCTTGCCGTGCGTCAGGTGCTCGAGCTCGGCGTGGCAGACGGGCTGCCTATTCCAGCTTTCGAAGGAGGCGTAGCTCTCGCCTTCTTGCAGCTCCCGGAACCTCGTCACGCCGCGCGCCTCCAGCTGGTGCAGGTAGAACTGAAGTAGCCGTCCGGTGGCCATGGCGTCGCCGGAGGCCTGGCGGGCCTCGTGGTCGTCGATACCGACTGCGGCACAGGCCTCCTCCAGGGGTCCCCGCGGGCCGAGGCCGAGGAGAGGGCGCAGGTTCATCGTACAGACGTAGGGAGGATGGAAGGGCACGCGCACTTGCTCCAGCTCGGAGCGCAGGAAGCGGACATCGAAATGCGCGTTGTGGGCGGCCACGACGTGGCCCACCAGCGGCTCGACCAGCTTCGCGGCGATCACCTCGAAGCGGGGAGCGCCCTCCAGGTCCGCGACCGGGATACCGTACTTGCCGGCCGACTCGACGTCGCGCATCGGGTTGACTAGGGACTCGAAGACGACGCGAGGCGCCTGGGACGCCGAGACGTGGACGACCGCGACCTCGACGATACGGTCGTGTCCGGGGTTGAAACCCGTCGTCTCGACGCTGACGACGGCGAAAGGCGTCGTGGAGATCTCCCAATCCAGGATGGACATGACAACTACTCTATCCTGCTGACCCTTGTAGACCACCTGCTCGACGAAGACGGTCGCCTAAGACAAGGGCAAGGCTGCTTGCGCGGTACCGTCGTGGAGAGACCGGGCGGCTGGAGGCCTTCTGATCAATCGAGCCTGCGCTCCCAGCTCTTGCGCAAGATCTTCCGTCGTTGAGGGTTCCAACCGGAGAGAGCAACGAGAAACCAGGAGGACACCATGAAGACCCATGCAGCGCTCCTGACCATCCTGACCCTCCTCGCCGCGGCCTCCGCCGTCGCCGAGGAGACCCTCCACCTGCCCTGGCGCGAGGCCGGCCTCAGCGAGGCCGAGGCGGCGGCTCATCTGCTCGACCGCTTCGCCCACGGTGCCAGGCCCGGCGAAGTCGAGCGCGTCGTCGAGATGGGGCTTGAGACGTGGCTGGACCGGCAGCTCGCGGGCGAGATTCCCGACCCAAGGGTCGAAGGCTACGTCGCCGGCCTCCGGAGCCTGGGCCTCTCGGCCCGCGAGGTCACCGAGGTCTATCCCGAACCGGGCATGGTGAAGCGTGAGGCCGCCCGCGCCGGCGTCGTCGACCGCGGGATGAGGCCGCCGGACAGTGTTTCCCCGGACAGTGTTTCCCCGGACAGTGTTTCCCCGGAGGAGGGCGAGGACGGCGACGCCTCCGAGATGGACGAGCGCCACAAGGTCCGGGAGTGGGCCCGCAAGCAGGGGTACCGTCCGATGCGGGAGCTGATCGGCGAGCTCATGGTCCACAAGCTCTACCGCGCCGTCTACTCCGAGAACCAGCTGCAAGAGGTCCTGACCGACTTCTACTTCAACCATTTCAACGTCTCGATCACCGACAACCAGGCGCGTCCCTACGTGCCTTCCTATGAGCTCGACGCGATCCGTCCCCACGTCCTCGGGAGCTTCCGCGACATGCTCGAGGCGACGGCCAAGCATCCGGCCATGCTTCATTACCTCGACAACGCGCGCTCGGTCGCCCCTGAAGGGGCGCCGACCACGTTCGATCCGGAGAGCTTTCGCCGGGCCCGCCGCGGTGGACGCGGCAGTGTCTCCCCCCCTTGGTCCCCCGAGGGGGACAGTGTCTCCCCCCCTTGGTCCCCCGAGGGGGACAGTGGCCGCTTCGGCAGGGCCCAGATGGAGGAGAGGCGCCGGGAATTCGCGCTGAACCGTCCGAGCGGTTTGAACGAGAACTACGCCCGCGAGCTCTTGGAGCTCCATACCCTGGGGGTCGACGGCGGCTACACCCAGGACGACGTCGTCGAGGTGGCGCGCGCTTTTACCGGCTGGGCGACCTACCCGCCGGTGCGGCGCCCCGAAGTCGAGGCGAGGATCGAGCGCGCCCGCCGGGTTCCGGGCTTCGTCTTCGAGGAGTCCTTCCTCTTCCGCGCCGACGCCCACGACGCCGCCGAGAAGAGAGTCCTCGGCAAAAAGCTCCCCGCCGGCCGCGGCATTGAGGACGGCTACGAGGTTCTCGACCTCGTCGCCGCCCATCCGTCGACGGCCCAGCACCTGGCGCGCAAGCTCGCCGCTCGCTTCGTCGCCGACGAGCCCTCCGAAGGCCTCGTCGAACGGCTCGCCGGGACCTACCTTGCAAGCCGCGGCGACCTGCGGGAGATGATCGTCGTCCTCGCCTCCTCGCCCGAGTTTTGGAGCGCCGCGGCGCGCCGTCAGAAGATCAAGTCGCCCTTCGAGGTGGCGGTCTCGGCGCTCAGGATCCTCGACGCCCGGATCACCCATCCGCGCGCCGTCGTCGAGTGGATCTCCCGGATGGGACAGCCGCTCTACGCCTACCAGGCGCCCACCGGCTACCCGGACCGCGCCGACGCCTGGGTCAACGCGGGCTCGCTCCTGAACCGCATGAACTTCGGCCTGGAGCTCGCCACCGGACGCGTCGCCGGGGTGCGCTTCAACCTCGCGAAGCTCAACCAGAACCGGGAACCCGAATCGCTCGTCGCGGCGCTTCGCGCTTACGTGCCGATCCTGCTCCCCGAACGCGATCCGGAGCCGACGGTGAGCCGGCTGGAGCCCATCGTCCGGGATCCGGAGCTGGCCACCAAGGTCGCCGAGGCGTCGCCGCGCGGCCGCGAGGCCCGCGAGGACGACGACTGGGACGCCTCCGGCCTCGGCTTCGGTCCCCTGGGCCGCCGCCGCGAAAGACCCCGGCGCGAGGCGCCGCCGCTACGGATCGACGGGAGCCCCCTGGCGCACGTCGTCGGGGTCATCCTCGGATCTCCCGAATTCCAACGCCGTTAGGAGGCCAGCCATGATCGACCGCAGAGCCTTCCTCCAAGCCGGTGGTGTCGCCCTCTTCACATGGGGTGCGGGGCCGTCGTTTCTCGAACGTGCCGCCCTGGCGGCCGCCGAGCCGGGGCCGTTCCGGCGCCGCAAGGTGCTGGTGACGATCTTCCAGCGCGGCGCCATGGACGCAGTGATGGCCGTGCCGCCGCTCGAAGACCGCCGGTTGGCGAGGCTGCGTCCCCGTCTTGCCATGAACGCCGCCCGCGCCGCCGGCGACGACGCGGTCCGCGACCTCGGAGTGGGCTTCGGCCTCCATCCGGCCTTCGACGAGATCCTGCCGCTCTGGAAGGAGCGGCGGCTGGCGGTGGTCCACGCCGTGGGCTCACCCGATCCCACCCGTTCGCACTTCGACGCCCAGGACTACATGGAGACCGGGACCCCGGGACGCAAGGGCACGAGCGACGGCTGGCTCAACCGCGTCGTCGGCGAGCTCGGTCACGACACGACGCCCTTTCGGGCGGTGTCGATGACCGCCGCCTTGCCGCGTTCCCTCTACGGTCCGCAGCCGGCGCTCGCGGTGACGAACCTGCGCGACTTCCGCGTCCGTCTGCCGGGCAAGACGGCGGCCCAAGCCGCCGGCAAGGGCTTCGAGGCCCTCTACGAGGAGACCACCCAGGGCCTCTTGCACGACACCGCGCAGGAGACGTTCGAGGCCATGGAGACGCTCCGGGAGCTCGACGTCCGGCGCTACCGTCCGGCGGCGGGGGCGCGCTACCCGCAGAGCCCGCTCGGGCGGAGCCTCCAACAGATCGCTTTTCTGGTGAAGTCGGGCGTCGGCCTGGAGGTGGCGTTCACCGAGTCGGGAGGCTGGGACACCCACGTCCGGCAGGGAACGGCGAACGGCTCGTTCGCCCGCCGCGCCGACGACCTGGCACGTTCCATCGCCGCTTTCTGGACGGACCTCGGGACCTACCAGGACGATGTCGTCGTGATGACGATGACCGAGTTCGGCCGCACGGTGGCCGAAAACGGCTCGGGCGGCACCGACCACGGCCATGGCTCGTGCCTCTTTGTCCTTGGAAACGGCGTCGACGGCGGGAAGGTCCACGGCCGGCTGCCGGCGCTCGATCCCGCGAACCTCTACGAGGGACGGGACCTGCCGGTGACGACGGATTTCCGCAGCGTCTTCTCGGAGGTCGCGGGAGCTCACCTCGGCGTCGAGGGCGGGGAGCGTCTCTTCCCGGGCTTTTCGGAAAAGCGGTTTCCGCTGTTCAAGAGCCGAAATAGATCAAGCTGAAGGTAAGCTCGTGACTGCGGCGATTCCTCATGAGGAGGGGACTTCGTGCGAAAGGGCCTGTCGGTCTTCTGGCGAGGGTCGCTGACGAACTAGTTCGCCTCTTCGAGAGCCTTCTTCTTGTAGAGGTTCGTGAACTCGCGATGGACGAAGGGCGCGAGCCCCGCCTTGAGCTGCTCGAGGGCCTTGCCGACGCGCTCCTGATTACTGATGGCCATCGACTAGCCCTCCCCTGCTTTCGTATCGTTGCTGTTCGTCGCTGACCAAATCACGAGGTGAAGCTCACTCTCGTCGATGATTGTGTACTCGGGAACTCGCCCAGATAGTCGCTGGCTCTCCCCGAGAATGATGGGCACACCGTCGCCACGCCGGTCCATGAGATGGGAGCGACCGACGCTCTCGGATGCTTCGACGGGGCAGCGCGCCAGAAGGGACACGATCAGCTCGTTTCTGTTGTATTGGCGAAGGTGCATGCTGTCGGGGGTGAGCGTGTTGGCGAGTCCACCGGGCACGTAGAGCTCGATCCGATCCGCGAACATGTGCATACGAACTCTGGCTCCCGCCATCGAGTAATCCCTGTGGGCCACGGCATTGACGAGGGCCTCGAAGAGAGCGCGCTCGCTGAACTGTGGACGCTCCGTGCGAGCGGTCGTCTTCGTGGCTCCGATGCGGCTGTTACGAAGAGCGAAGTGAAGGGCCTCCACGACTTGGGCATCCAAGGGTCCGCCGAAGTCCCGCGCGTCGTTCTGGTAGTTGACGTCTTTCCGATCGCCTGCGTAGCTGACTGCCTGGATCTGTGCGTGGCGCATCCAGAGCTGTGGTTCTCGCGTGCACAGCAGCACGCCCGTGACCGTCATGCGGGCATTGCCGTCTTCGTCATCCGCGACGATGCGCAGCTTGCGCAGCGCGGTCGCCGTCGACTCTGAGGCATCGCGCAGGAAGCGATGCGCGAACTCGGCATCAAGATCCTCCGGTGATGTGCCTGGGACGGGCGACTCGTCGAAGCGGATCACCCGGGTCTGGCTCCTCTCTTGGAACAGCCGTGCGAGAAGTTCAGGAGCCATCTCGCGCTTCGAGCTACCGACCCGGCGGAAGTAGCCACCCGGGCTCTTGTGCACGAAGAGACTGCGCACGATCTCGACACGGATCACGGGGACCAGTTCTCCAGTGGAGTTGGGCAGCTCGCGCTTGAGGATCGCAGCATCAAGGGCTGGCTTGACGGAGTCGTTGCAGATCTCGCGAACCCAGCCTTCTACGGCATCCAAATATGCCAAGGGGATTCCGAGGATCTCCCGCGTTTTGTCGTCAACGCCTAGTACCACCGTACCGCCGCGGCCGTTGGCGAAGGCCGCCATCTCATCGGCGAAGTCGTTGCGGGGAGGTCCCGTGACTCGGCTACCCGCAAGCAGTACGCGCTTGAGCTCCAGTTCGGAGTCCTCTCCGAGGCGGATCCGTCGGGTAAGATCGTCTGACCTATGCATGGTTCTGTCCTCCCCGAGGCATGATTCGACGGTACCGTGCTTCGAACGCGTCGCGACCACCTTCCATGATGCGGCAGATCTCGTCTCGCCCTCCCTGCTCCTGGAGGCCGCCCGCGAAGGCAATCTGGGTTTGACCGCCCTTTGCCTCGAGGGAGACTACGAGTTCGGCATCCCCGTGCACCACGATGTTGGGGTTGTGGGTCACCACAATGACTTGCCGTGTGGCCTTCGTCTCCCGCAGACGCCGCACTAGCAGCTCATAGATAAGCGTGTTGTCGAGATCGTCTTCAGGCTGGTCGAGAAGGATCGGCTCGTTTCCATAGCCGAGCACGAAAGCCAGGAGCGCGGCGGTTTTCTGTCCTGGCGATCCCTGGGCGAGTTGCTTCCAGGTCTTACTCGAATCGCGCGGGTCCCGAAAGCTGACCTCTACTGCGTCGCCAGGTAAGTACAGGGCCAAACGATCCAGACGCTCTGGCTGGAGTCGCCTCAACGCGGTCACGAAACGGTTATCCGCGGCTGCACGTTTCTTTTCTGGATCAACGAGCAGCTCCCGTAGCTCGCTGATCAGCTCGTTCAGTTGATCGAAGCTCCATGCCTCGTCACCATCTGGAGTGACCTTCTCACAGAAGAGACGATAGTCCTCGTCAAAACGGGCGATGCCCAAGGCTTCCCGCAGGAATGGTCCGAGGCCCTCACACTCACCGTTGACCTGGATCGTGACGTGGATCAGCTCGCTGGAGGTCTCTTCGGCGAAGCCCCTGCGGCTCTCTCCATGGCCGTCACGTAGTTCTCGGTACTGCCGCAGCGCGGCCTCGGCTTCTTCCTCTCGTTTTGTTGCCGCTTTCCCGTGTTCCTCGAGCGCGGCGATCTCCTGCTCCAGCGTAGTTGCACGCTGGAGGAGGTCCCGGTACTCGTCCGGGTTGGCGATTCCAGCTGCGGCAAGCTGTTGGGACACCTGTTGGAAGGCATTCTCACTCTTCTCCACCGCCTTGCGCCAGGCGCTCGCGTCGTCGCCGTCACGCGCTTCTTGGATCTGGATCCGCGCTTTCTCGACCGCCGCAAGTACCGTGTTTTGCAGGTTTTCGACGGCTGCGCGTAGGCCTTCGTGGGCACGTCCGAGGTTCGCGAGGGGATCATCGCTCGATGCACCGACGCTCAGATCGAGATCGGCCACGGCCAGCTCCCGTGCGGACCGCTCAACGGCATCCACGCCTTCGACGGCGCTTGATTGAACGGACTGCCACGTGCTCTCCTGGTTGCGTCGCGTGCGATACTCGTTGAGCGCCTTGGCGTGGCCGCCCTTCTCCAGGACGGTGATCTTCCTACGCACATCGGACAGTGCCGCATTGCGAGCGGGCTGATCGTCAGCTCGAGCTCGCAGGGACCGAGCCTCCGCTTTCAGCGATAGGTAGCGGGCCTCCGCTTCCTTCCGTTTCCGCTGCCAAGACGCACCGTCAACCTCATCGGTGTCGTCAATCACAGTGAGGAGCGCATTGGGCTGTGTAGCGAGGTCAAAGAGCTGCTTCTGGCTGTAGATGCGGACCGGAAACCGCTCGCGGATGCTGCCTTCCTCGGGAACGGGTTGACCGTCTTCCAATCGTGCGATCGGCCGTTCCCCCCCCTGCTGGTCCCACGCCAGGAGGTAGCGCTCCCCAGCCTTTCGGTAGACGAGCTTCATCACGGTGTTGGCATTCAGAAGCCCCTCGTCGCTGCGACTGGCCGGCACACTCAGCCGTCGGTCGAAGACCGCGCGAAGGGAAGATGCCCCTCCGTTCGGGAGCTCCTCTTCGCGGCGCAGGGTCTTGCGGCAAATGTCGATGAGGGTAGATTTCCCGGTGCCACGACCGCCAATGATCGCGTTGAGCCAGGGGTTGAAGTTGATGGTCAATGGATCGGGCCGGCCCATGTACCTTGCTTGCCGGACCGTGATGCTCTCGATAGCCAGGTCCGGGTGCTGGTTCGGGTCGCAGTCGTCATCCTTCTGTGCCGGTTGCAGAGAGTCGGAACCGTCCAGTAGGGCGAGACGCAGCCCTTCGGCATCGGGTCGCGTCATTTTGATCCAGGTGAAGCGGCGTCCCGCCTGATCGAATCCGTGGCTGTCCGAGCACCAGATCTGCGGCAGCACGCGTTTGATCTCGGCCTGGCTCCCGTCGAGCCAAGTCTTGTCGAGGTCTTTGTCCGGATCGATTTCGACCGCAGCGAGTCCTGGATTGCACAGTACCACAATGCGCTGCTGGCCATCGTGCTCCAAGAGACCGGCAGGGCCATTGACGTGTGCGCCGATGAAGACGCCACCATCCTGGAGTTCGAGATTCAGAATATTCTCTACGCTGAGTGTCGAACGAGCTACGTCTTTTCCGCGTTGATCCACGGGGACGTTGGCTTGCGTGAGCAGGTGATTCAGGTGATCTTGGGTGCACTCAGGGTCGAGTACGAGCAGGATGTGGGTCCCATCGCTCGCAGTGATCTCCACACCAGGAAAGAGGATCGGGGCATTCTCGACGGTGGCTGCGGCCTGCTTGAGGGCCTCGACAGCCCCGGCTGTGTTGTGGTCCGTGATGGCCACGGCCTGGATCCCCGCATCCCGAGCGGCCTGGATCCAGCGCTCCCAATCTTGAGTGGTGCGATCGGACTCGGATCCGAAGTCATGCGATGCCGGAGAATGCGAATGCAGGTCGACCCGCCACCAGCGGGAACCCGGCCAGCTCCAGGAAGCGCTCATGATTCGTTCCTCCCAACTGCCGTTCATGGGGCCGGCTCTGGGACATCTGGTCTTCTTCCCGGAGATGGAGGAGCACGTCGAGGGTCAGAGAGGGATCTTCTCGACGACGACCTTGCCGTGCGGCTTTTCCACCGGCCGGAAGAGGGCTTCGTGCGGCTCCTCCCGGACCTTCCGGGGGAATCGGAGGGGGGAGTTGACGCCAGGGTCGATCTTGGGTGCGGGGAGAGCCATACACCGAGTATAGCAGCTCCGCACGTTGGGATGAAGGAGGTCACGGCAGAAGCCTACATCGCGGGTCGTGTTTCCGGTTGACTACGGACCCTTCGCCGCCGTCTTGCCGATGGCGTAAAGCGTCGAGTGAGCGCGGACGTAGAGCGTGGCACCGGCGATCGCCGGGGTGGCCATCACCGCTTCGCCCATGTCGTTGCGGGCCACCTCTTTGAGCTCCGGGGAGGCCTCGACCACGACCACCGTCCCGCCCTCGCCGGCCAGGAAGATCCGGCCGTCGCTCGCCAAAAGCGACGCGCTGTGGTGCTCGTCCGTGCGGGTACGGTTGAGCCGTTTGCCGGTCGCGAGCTCGTAAACGCTCAAGATCCCTTCGTTCAAGACGGCATAGAGGTGCTCGCCGTAGACGACCGGCGTCGACGTGTAGGGTCCGCCCTTGTCGGTTTGCCACTCGGCGGAGAGCTCACCGCTGCCGCCCGTCTTCAAGGCGTAGATCGGACGGTTGCGATAGCCGCCCGAGAGGATGACGCGCTCGCCGGCGACGAAAGCCGTCGTCGTCTTGACCTCCGCCTCGTCGGCGAAGCGCCACAGCTCCTTGCCGTCGGCGACGTCGTAGCCGCGCACGAAGTAGCCGCCCTGGACGATCAGCTCGGCGCGGTCCTTGCCGCGGTGAAAGGTCGGCGTCGCCCAGACCGGGCGCTCGCCGCGCGCCACCTTCCACAGCTCGCGGCCCGACTTGGCGTCGTAGGCGGCGAGGAAGGAGTCCTTGTGGCGGTCGACCTCGACGATCACCCGGCCGTCGACCAAAATCGGCGAGCTGGCGTAGCCCCAGTGCGAGTCGGGACTGCCGAAGAGCCCCGGATCAAGCGGACCCAGGTCTTTTTGCCAGCGCAGCTTCCCGTCGAGGTCGAAGACGAAGAGGCCCTGGGGACCGAGGATGGTGGCGAGCGTCTCGCCGTCGACCGCCGGCGTCGGGTTGGACTGGCTCGACTTGACGTGACGCTTGACGGGGGGTACGCCGGAGGTTGCGTCCCTGGACCATAGGACCTTGCCGTCGGCGCTCGAGATCGCGAGCACCTTCCAGGTATGTGTCGAGCTGTCGTCGGCCAGGTCGATGCCGCCCTCGTCGCCGTAGACGAGCGGTTTGACGCTGTCGGCGACGGCGGTGGTCACGAAAACGCGTCCTTCCCAGACGACCGGGCTCGAATGCCCGAACCCGGGGATCGGCGTCCGCCAGCGGACGTTCTCGCCCGTCTCGACGTTCCAGCTCACCGGCAGGTTCTCGCCGTCGGCGACGCCGCGGGCGCCGGGGCCGCGGAAGGCCGGCCAGCTGCCGGCTGCGGCGACGGCCGGGACGACGAACACGAGGACAAGGACGGCGATGAAACGGAGGGAGGGAGCTCTTTTCATGTTGGTTCTCCTTGGGATGCTGGATGACAAGACGGCGAAGGGAGACGCTCGCTCAGGTGTGACTTTTGGAGGTCTGAAGCGTAGCTCGAGACAGCACATTCAGGCCACGTCTCAATCCAAGGAGAGACCTCATGGACGGAATCCTCTACGACCTGCGCTCCGGCTTTCGCATCCTGGCGAAGAGCCCCGGCCCGGCGGCCGCCGACCGGACGCGGGAGCTCGCGATCAAGACGGCGCTCGGCGCCGGCCGCGAGCGGCTGATCGGCCAGGTCCTGGGCGAGAGCCTCTGCCTGGCGCTCGTCGCCACGCCCTTCGGGCTGGCGTTGGCCTACGGCATCGTCGAGCTCTTCAACGCTTCGATCGCCGGCCAGGACTGGCCCTTCTGGTTCCACGTCGCGATCGACGCGAAAGCGGTGGCCTTTATCGTCGTCCTGACCGCGGTGTCGGCGGTCCTGGCGGGGCTCATGCCGGCGATTCGGTCTTCGCGGATCGACGTCCAGGAGGTCTTGAAAGACGAAGGACGCGGCGGCGGCTTGCGGATCGGCAAGCTCGCCCGGGGCCTCGTGGTGGCCGAGGTAGCGCTTTCCTGCGTTCTCTTGATCGGCGCCGGGCTCATGGTACGTTCCATCGTCAACCTCCAGGACATCGACTTCGCCTTCGAGACGGAGGGGATCATGACGGCCCGCCTCGGCCTCCAGGAGGAGACCTATCCGGAGGAGGCCGACCGGCTGCGCTTCTTCGAGCGCCTCCAAGCGGGGCTCGGAGCGCTTCCGGGGGTGGAAAGTGCCGCGCTCTCCGTCGGTGTCCCGGGCAGCGGTACGCCGGCCTACTACTACGGTGTGGGGGAGAAGAGCTACGCCAGCGACGACGACTATCCCTGGGCGTTTGCTGGTACCGTGGCGCCGAGCTTTTTCGAGACGCTCGACGTCGCCGTCAAAGGACGCGACTTCAACGCCCACGACGGGGCGGAAGGCGAAGCGGTCGCGATCGTCAACCGCAGCTTCGTGGAGCGCGAGTGGCCGGGGGAGAACCCGCTCGGCAAGCGCGTCCGGCTGGGGCGCAGCGACAGCGAGCGTCCCTGGATGACGGTTGTCGGCGTGGTGCCGGACCTGCACATGGCGGGGATCGAGAACCGGGTGCGCGCCGGGGTCTACCGTCCGCTGGCGCAGAGTCCGCCGTACTACGTCGCGATTCTGGCCAAGACCGGCGGCGGCGATCCCATGGCGCTGACGCAGAGCGTTCGCGGCATCGTCCGCGAGCTCGACCGCGGCATCGCGCTTTTTGCCGTCGAGACTCTCGCCGCGAAAATCGACGACGAGAAGTTCTTTTACCGGATGATCGCCTCGATCTTCTCGGGCCTGGGCCTCGCCGCGGTGCTCCTCGCGGCGGTCGGCATGTACGGCGTGCTCGCCTTCTCGGTCAGCAAGCGGACGACGGAGATCGGCATCCGCGTGGCGCTCGGGGCCGGGGCGCGCGACGTCCGGCGGCTCGTGGTGGGCCAGGGGATGCGTCAGGTGGTGGCGGGCCTCGTCCTGGGGCTTGTCCTGGCGGCGGGCGTGGCGAGCTTGATGTCGAGCCAGCTCTTTGGCGTCCAGGCGCTCGATCCGTTGACGTTCGGGGGGATCGCCGTGGTCCTGTTGATGGTCGGCGTCCTGGCGGCGTTGGTTCCGGCGGAGCGGGCGCGGCGCGTCGATCCCATCGTGGCGTTGCGCTACGAGTGAGCTGGCCGCCGCGCCACCCGTATCGACCCGCTCGAGGCGTTGCGCGAGGAAGGACCCGGCTATCCTTCAGGGCAAGGAAGCGATCCTTCTCTCCACTTCGCTCACGATGGAAGAGGCCAGGTGCTCCAGGTCGGTCGTCGCGCCGGTGACATCGAAGCTTCCCACCTTCTCGTCGCCCTTGAAGATCAACCCCGTCACTTCGACGGACCCGCCTCTCAGCCGATAGCGGCCGGCCAATGAAAATGCCGTTGGGAAATCCCCGGCGTCCACATAGGCCAGGGCGCTCTCCTGGCCCCGGGACGAAGCCACCCGTAGCGCCTCGTTGACCCGGGCCGATAGCTCCAGATGATCGCGAAAGCGTTCCTCGTCCTGGAAATTCGTCCGTACGACCATGGGGCGGTCCTGAGCGAGGGGCACCTCTGCCTTGTCGCCGGCGAGGAAGAGCCCGATGTCGAAGCTCGAGCCTCCCCGGGGGGTGGCGATCACCGGGCGTTGGATCCCCCCGATGTCGCGGGCGAGCTGAGGAACCTTGTCGGCGGCGTTTTCGAACCAGGTGCTGACGTCGAGGAATTGATCTTCGCGCAGCGCAGCCCCGCGCATGCCGTAGAGCAGGCTCCAGGTCAACAGGCCTTGCGCGAAGCGGCTCGCCTCGTAGCTCACCGCATCGGCGGCGGAGCCGGCCAGGACGTAGAGACCCATGCGGTCTTTCATCCGCTCGAGGGCGCGCACCTGGCTCGACGAGATGTCGCGCTTTTCCGTGAGCTTCTCCACCAACCGCCCCGACGCGCAGGTGTCGAGGATCAAGACCTGCTTGAGAGCCGGAATCTCTTTGATCCACTCCGTGAGCTCGGTGCTCGAGATGGCGGTCTGCTCTCGCACGGCGGGATCGGTGAGGTTGCCGGTCGCCGCCTCGCGGGTCAGATAGTAGAAATCGCCGTCCTGGCCGCCGTGGCTGATCCCGTGACCCGCCAGATAGATGACCAGGATGTCCTCGGGCCGGGCCTGGCGGGCGGCTTCGAAGGCCTTCTTCAGGTTCTCGCGAGTGGGGGAGAGGCCGCCAGGCGAGGTCGTCAGCAAGCGAACGTCGAGCTTGTCCGCACCCAGCAGCCGGCGGGCACCGATCTCGAGGGCCTGGGCCATGTCCGCCGCGTCTTTGGCCGCGTAGCGCAGATCGATGGCCTCTCCCTTGTAGTCCGAAATGCCGGCCACGATGGCCCACAGAAAGGGGCGCTCGAGGGTCGACTCCCCGGGAGGAACGTAAACCACTCTGCCGCCACGGCTGGAAAGATAACCCTCGGCGTTGGATACCCGGACCTCGATCGTATTCTCCCTACCCGGAAGGAGCAGTTTGTGGTGCGAGAGGTCCAAGGAAAGCTCGATCGTCTGCGCATCGGGGTCGGAGGAGGCGCCGCGGGCGTCCGCGGTGATCTCTTTGCCGTTGATGAAGACGGCCACCCGGCCGATGCCGCCACCCCGGTTGGACAGCTTGATCCTCAACACGGGATCCTCCGCGCGCGGCGCTTCGAGCTCCACCTCCGGATAGAGCGCGACGCGGTCGAAGACCTCCACGTCGCGCACCGGCTCGGTGTTGAGACCCAGCAGCTTCGACAACAGGCCGGGCTCGTAGTAGCGCTCCTTGAGCTGACTCAATTCGATGGGCTCGTTGTCCACGACCCAATGCAGGTTCTCGATCTCGCCGCCCATGGCCGCGTCGTAGCGGCCTTTTGGGTCCACGACGGCCCAGGTGTCTCCGGGAAAAGCAAAGAGGGTGCAGAGCTCACCGGCGCCGCCGGCGCTCTCCCCGCCTATGGCCCACAGCTTCAACCTTCCGTCGTTGAACGCGCCGGCCAGCACTCGACCCCCGGGATGAAAGGCGACCGAGCTCACGGCTCGCGTAGGTCCGGCGAAGGCGTGGCGCTGGCGCCCGCTATGGACGTCCCAGATCCGGATCGTGGTATCCGTGCTGCCGCTCGCGACGAGGTTGCCGTCCGGGCTGAAGGCGAGGGTCCCCACGGCGTTGATGTGGCCGGAGAGCGTGTGGAGCCGCCTCCAGGAGGCGGCGTCCCAGAGCACGACCTCCCCGTTGATCCCACCGCTGATCTGTACGCTCGCCAGGAGCTTGCCCCGGGGGCCGAAGGCGACGGGTCCGTTGCCGTCGAGGGTGCGGAGCTGCCGGCGGGTGCCGAGATCCCAGAGCCTGATGATCTCGCGGCCGTGGCTGCTCGCCAGCCGCTGACCGTCCGGGCTGAAACTCAGGGAGTCGACGGCTGCAGCTCGGCCCGTCCTGTCGCCACGGCGGGTCGGTTGACGACCGGTGGTCGCCGGAGGCCGCCGCGGGGTCTCGGGCCGGGTCGCTGGCGGACGGCGAGTCGGCGGAGGCCGCCGCGGGATCTCGGAACGGGTCGCCGACGGACGGCCCGGGGACGAATCGGCAGCCAGGACGTCGAGCTGGGTGCCGCTGGCCACGTCCCAAAGCTGGACGGTACCGTCCCGACTTCCACTCGCCAGGATCTTGCCGTCGGGACTGAAGCGGACGGGCTGCACCCCGGCCAAAGAGCGGAGCTCCTGGCCGCTGGCCACGTCCCACAGCCGGATCGCTCCGTCCTGGCTGGCGCTGGCCAGGATCGCGCCGTCAGGGCTGAAGTCGCAACACCACACGTAGGCGCCCTTGGAGTGTCCGGTGAGAGTGTGCAGTGGGCGGCCGGCTGTCAGGTCCCACAGCCGGATCGTCCCGTCGTCGGCGCCGCTCGCCAAGACCTCGCCGGTGGGGCTGAAGGCCACCGAGGTCGCGAGATGGACCTGCCCGGTCAGCGACCGCACCTCCACGCCGGCGGCCACGTCCCACAACTTGACCGTACCGTCCCAGCCGCCGCTCGCCAGGAATTCGCTGTCGGAGCTGAAGCTGACGGATTGCACCCATTTGGAATGCCCGGTGAGGGTGCGGGACTCACGGCTGCGCACGGTCCAGAGCCGGATGGTCCGATCCCGGCTGCCACTCGCCAGGGTCCTGCCGTCAGGACTGAAGCTGACGGATTCTACCGTATCGGTATGTCCCCCGAAGGATCGCAGCTCCCGGCCGGCGTCGGCGTCCCAGAGCCGGGTCGTCCGATCCCGGCTGCCACTCGCCACGGTTTTGCCGTCGGGGCTGAAGGCGACGGATTCCACAACGTCGGAATGGCCGGTGAGAACGGCGAGCTGCCGGCCGCCGGCGACGTCCCAGAGGCGGACCGTGTGGTCGAAGCTGGCGCTCGCCAAGGACCTGCTGTCGCCGCTGAAGGCCACCGAGTTGACCCCCCCGGAGTGCCCGGTGAGGGTACGCAGCTCCTGGCCGGTGGCAGCGTCCCACAAGTGGATCGTCTGGTCGCTGTCGCCGCTCGCCAGAAGCTTGCCGTCGGGGCTGTAGGCCAGAGAGTGGACGTATCTGGAGCTGCCCGTGAGGGTGCGCAGCTCCTGGCCGGTGCGGACGTCCCAGATCTGGATCCTGCGCACGCTGGAGCTCGCCAGGACGTCGCCGGCGGGATGGAAGGCGACCGCCGTGATGCCGCGAGTGTGTTCGGTGAGTGAGGTCGAAAACAGGGTGCGGAGCGTCTTGCCGGTGGCGACGTCCCAGATTTGGATCGCGTTGTCGAGACCAGCGCTCGCCAGGAGCCTGCCATCGGGGCTGTAGGTGACCGCCATGACCGGTCCGGAATGTCCGGCCTGGACGACGAGCTCGGCCCTCTGCGCATGGCTGAGAGTGGAGAATCCCAGCAGCAGGCAGAGGCCGAGGGCAAAGAGACGGATGGGTTTCATGACCATGGAGTCTACACTATGATGTCTTCAACAAGCTCAAGCTTTCCCCCCAAGGAGTCCACCCATGAGAATGTGCTTCGTCTTCCTCCTGGCCGGCGTGATTTCACTGGCTCCCTTCGCCACGGCCTCCGAGACCCCGGGCTGTGACCTGAGCCGCCCACCGATCGCAACCGACGGTGTCCGCCGGCTGGCGCTGCTGGTGGGGGTCGGCGAATACAAGAGCGAAACCAACCCCGACCTCCAGGGTCCGCCGCAGGACGTGCGTGCCGTCTACGAGCTGCTGACCGGCCCGGGCGGCTACGGCTTTGCCCCGCAGAACGTCTGCGTCCTGCTCGATGAAGACGCGACCGTCGCCGGCTTTTTGGCAGGCTTCAAAAAGGCCCTGATCGAACGCGCCCGCCCCGGGGCCGGTGACATCGCTGTTCTCTACTACGCCGGCCACGGCTCCCAGGCCAGGGACCGAAACGGCGACGAGCCCGACGGGGTCGACGAGACCCTGGTGCTCCACGACTCCCGGACCGGCGGTGTCGGGGACCTCCTCGACGATGAGCTCAACATTCTTCTCGCGTCGCTCCACGAAAGGACCCGGGACATCACCGTGATCTTCGATTCCTGCAACTCCGGCAGCGCCACCCGTGGCGAGCGCGACGACGCCGTCCCCCGTCTGGTGCCGTCGGCGGAGCCCCTGGGCGAGCTGCGGCCGGTGGCGAGTGATGACAGCGACACGACCTGGATTCCGCCCTCTCTCCCTGGCCTGGTGGTGCTTTCGGCCGCCAAGGACGGCACCTCGGCACTCGAGCCTCGGCTCGGGGGGCACGGCTACTTCACCGCCGCCTTGCTGAAGGTGCTCGGCGAGGTGTCGGAGAAGCCCCTGACCTGGGCGCAGGTCTCGCGCCGCATGCCGAAGATCGTCGCCACTCTGTCGAAGAACCGCCAGCTTCCCACGTTTCAGGGCGAGCTCGACAGGAACGTTCTGAGCAACGCCGAGCGCAGCCGTCCGCTGAGCTGGGAGATCACCGAGACCGGCAGAAGCTTCAAGCTGAGCGGCATCGACATGCCGGGCTGGGGTGTCGGCGCCGAGCTGCGTGTCTACCCGGGCAACGCCCAGCGCGGCGACACGAAAGACCCCGCCAAGGCCAAGGCGACGCTGCGTATCACCCGCTTCCGCGGCTTGAGCGCCACCGCCACGCTGGTCGACGCCCCCACCACCGAAATCCGTGCAGGCGATCTCGCCGTCCTGATGCTACCCAGCCCGCAAGCCCTCGCGCTCGGCATCCGGCTGCGCCAGCCAGAGGAGGCCGGCGGTATCACAGCCGCCTCGATCGAGGCCCTCGAGAAGGTCCTGGCCGAAAATCCGGCGATCGATCACTTTGTGGACTTCACCGACGCCACCGACGCCTTCACCCTGGGCACCAACGCCGATGGCGAGCTCGAGCTGCGCGGACCCGAAGGCGTGGCTCGCAACACCTGGTCGGGGAGTCGGGACGAGCAGGTCCGCGACGCCATCGAGAGCCTCGGACAACACGCCCGCCAGAGCGCTCTTTTGATGCTTGAAGGCGAGACCGGCTCGGACTTCGAAAACGACGAGACCCTCGAAGTGCGTGTGGTTCCCGTGGCAGACGAGCCTTGCGCCCTCGAAGGATGGGTCGCGGCCGGACCCAATGAGGAGCAGCGGATTCCGCTGTGCAGCACCTGGCAGATCGAGGTCCGCAACACCCACGACGCCATCACCCTGCTGGTGGGGGGCGCGGTGCTCTGGAACGACGGCGGGATCTTCGGCATCCCGGCCGCCGGCGAGGAGTTTCGGTTACCGCCGGGAAAAACCGCTCTTCTCGATCCCGGCGCCGCGCGCTTCCAGGCCGTGCCGCCGCTCGACGCCCTGGAACACCTCGTGATCTTCGGTACCCGCGAGGACAACCCGATCAACTGGAGCGTCGTCACGGATCCGGCGAAGGGCTCCCGGGGCGATGAAGGGCCCCTCCAGGCGGTTCTGGCCGGCTACATGGGTGGCACCCGCGGGGGCCGGCAGAGGGTGGTGGCGAAGTCCACGTGGACCTCGTCGCACGTGCCCATCCGGGTGGTCGCCGACTTCGAGATCCCGGACGGGGAGATCCTGTCCGACGATCTCTGCGAGAGGGTCTGTTCCGCGGAGACAGCGAGCCGCGATACGCCTCCGCCGCCTCCGCCGCTGGCCACAGGGGAGCTGCCGCTGCCGGAATTTCCCTGGCCGCCACCGGAGCCCTCCAGCCGCATGATGATGCCGCGTTCGCTGCTGGGCCTCGGCGACGATGCCCGGTTCAAAGACGTCTGGGAGAGCCTGCACCGGACGCTGCTCGACGCGGGCTACCTCGAGCAGAGTGTTTACAGCGTTCCCGACGGTTTCGCCATTGCCACACAGCCCGAGCGATTGCTGGCGAACGGGGAGCCGGACCCTGAGAACCGCTGGTCGCTGGATCGCTTTCGTCCGGTCAAGTGGAGCCTCTTGCAGTACCTCCGCGCGCTCGTTACCGTGGATCCGGGACGCTTCCGCGTGTTCGTGTTCGCGGTAACGACCGATCACACGGCAAGGGTGGCGAAGCCGGTGTCGAGCGACATGGCGCTCAAGTGGGTGCGCTCCGGGGCATTGGCTCCGCCGCCATCGCTACTGGCTCAGCCGCTTCGCGACGAGCACGCCGTCCACGTCCTGGTCTACGAGCTCTCGCGTCCCAACCGGGAGGCCGATATCGAGCAGGTCACGCCCGCTGAGCTCTCTGTCCAGGTGCACCTGAGAACCAGCGGAGTGCTCGGGGCCCTTGAGGAGAAGCCATGATGAAGAGGGTCTCGCTCACCTCCGGCCAGTACCGGATCCTCACCCTATGGTTCGTCGGGGTGCTGCCGGCTTACCTCGTCACGGTGCTCCAACTCTTGGGCGACTACTATGGCGACAAGATCGACGAAGCGGTGGGATGGCTGCTCTCCGCGACACTGCCCACCCTGCTCCTGATCGCCGGGGTGGTGGGGGCCCGGGCGATCCAGGAAGCTGGCTCCGGCGCCGTGGAGGCGACGATCGACCGACGGTTTCTACGCTTCGCGCTGGGCGTTTCGTTGCTCTATTTGCTCCTTTTGAATGGTGTGGTCCTTTTCCAGCCCATCTCTCGGGTTTCCGAGAGGCTCGGACCCTTCGAGATGCTCAAGACCGCGAATCTGATCATCGGCCCGATACAAGGCCTGGTGGGTAGCGTCCTGGGGGTCCTTTTCGTGTCCGGCAAAGCTGCCGACGAGAGCTCCTCAGAAGCATAGCCGGAGCAACCTGCGCCCAGCGGTGCCCACCGTCCGCGAGCGTGAGGACGTCGCTCGGCCGCGTCGGGATCGTCGCGGGCCTGGCGAGCGCGTCATGCTAGGATCCGGACATGGACACCGAGCGAATCCAGGCCGAGCTTCGGAGCTTCTTCGCCTCGAACCCGGGGGACGCCGTCGCCGTGTACCTCTACGGTAGCGTCGCCCGGGGCACCGCGCGCGAAGGCTCCGACGTCGATGTCGGTGTGCTCCTTGAAAAGGACCCGCCCCGTACCCTGAAGGGCCTGAAGCTTGACCTCGAAGCCGATCTCGAATCGCTCCTGGAGATCCCCGTTCAGCTGGTGGTGCTCAACCGAGCGCCTCCGGATCTCATCCACCGCGTCCTGCGCGACGGCAAGCTGATGCTCGACCGCGACCGCTCGCGGCGCATCCGTTTCGAGGTCAAGGCGCGCAACGAGTTCTTCGACCTCCAGCCCATCCTCCGGCAGTATCGCCGGTTTCCGGAGCCTCGAAGGACATGACGGACGTCCATCTCGTGGTCAAGCTCCTCGCCAAGCTGGAGACCTACGTCTGTGAGCTGAAGACCCTGAGCCACCCGGAGAGGATCGAGACGGACGTCCGGGAGGAGCGCTTCGTCGAGCACACCCTGCAATTGGCGATCCAGGCGGCTCTCGACGTCGCCTCGCACATCGTCTCCGACGACCGGCTCGGCGAGCCCAAGACGAATCGGCAGCTCTTCGACATCCTCGCCCGGCACGGCTGGGTCACCGAGGAGCTTCACGAGACCCTGCGCCAGGTCGTCGGCTTCCGCAACATCCTGGTCCACGGCTACAGCGACGTGGACCTTGCCGTCGTCCGCCGGATCGTCGAAAGCGACCTCGACGATCTGCTGGACTTCGCCAGCGCGATCCGGGCGCGCCTGGCCAAGCTCCAAGACGCCGACGTGTCCTGACCGCAGTCTGGTGCCTCCGATGTCGAAGCCGGCGCCAGAAGGTGCCGCACCTCAGAGGGCGCTTGGGAAATCCGGTTTCATGTCCGTCTAATCTCTAGAGAACAGGAACCGAAGCGGACAAACTTGGCCAACCCGCTTCTGAAACCGATCGGTCACTCCTGAGACGGCTGGCTTCGTTTCCTTTCAGGAATCGTTGCCAGCAAGACTGGAAACCAACCCGACTGTGTCGGGTCCGATGGACCCGAGTCAAGGAGAAATCATGTCCAAATACCGCATGACAGCCCCAGAGGTTTTCCGACCGGTTCTCTTCGCCTGTATTCTCGCCGTCACGTCGGCAGGGTACGCCGGCAGCGTGGAAGGCAGTGATGACACATGCTCCGGCGCCACTCCTGTGGATCTCAACAGCAGCCTGCGCGGCTATGGAGACAAACCGGGCGAGTCCTTCTTTGTCAAATTGGAAATTCCATCGACGGGTCTCCTGAGCGTCGCCGTGGCGGTGCCGGGTACCGCCACGGCGGAGCCGAAGCTGGGCTTTGTGGGCCCGGGCTGCGGCGTGCCGGAGGTGGCTTCAGAGCCCGTGGTCCTCGAGCGCTCCGCCACCCATCTGGTGCTTGTCGCTCAGCACTCGGGACCCTATGTCTTCCGCGTAGCGTCTCAGGATCCTCTGCTGCCGCTTGGCGAGCTCAAGCTCAGAACCGGCTTCGTGCCCGACGCTGCCACCAGACGGCTCTCCCCCAAAGGCGGGGAAGACGAGGAGGAAATCGAGATCGAGCCGGATCCGCTCATTTATGCCGGCCAGGGCGAAAGCCGATCGCTGCACTCGAAGCTCGATGAGCTGTGCCGGCGGGGTGAGGTCGACGATCACGGCGATTCGTTCACGTGTGCCACACTCCTGAGCCCAGGTCAGGACATGGTGGGAGAAATACGCAATGGCTGGGGAGACGACGGCGACGTCTTTCTATTCACTCTCGGCAGCTCGCACGGGACGAAGCTCTGGACGCTCAAGATAGAGACCACTGGCGATCTCGACACCTTCGGCGGGCTCTACGATCGATCCGGTCAGCGGCTGGAAAAGGGCGACGGTGGTGGCGGCGGAGACAACTTCCGCATCGTCCGGACGCTCGGTCCCGGAACCTACTTCGTCCGCGTCGAGGGCCGCGACGGCGCGGAAGGACTCTATGCGCTCCGCGTCGAGGCCTCGCCTTGGTGAGGTCAAGAGCGGCCTGCCGGGCGGGGTCGGTCCAGGGGTAGCCGGAAGATCTCCCGGCTACCCCTCTCCGGCGGCCACCGCCTGGTATCGATCGAGCTCTTCCGGATGGTCCCAGGCTCTGTAGAGATCGAGGAGACGGGCAAGAGCTTTGCGGGTGCGGAAGCTGCGCCCGCTCCGGACCTCCTCCAGCTTCGCATGAGCTCCGACCAGACACGGCTCCGCCTCCTCGTAGCGCCCCATGCCTGTCAGTATCGCGCCCAACACGCTCTCGGCGTCGGCGGCCTCCCAGCCGTCGGGACGGGTCCGATAAAAGGTCGCGAGAGCCTGAGACAAGAGCACCCGGGCGGTGGCGGCGTCGCGGTGGGCGAGCAGCTCCGCCAGGTCCCTCTTCGTCCTGGCCACGTGGGGGTGGTCCTCCCCGAGCAGACTGCGGCGGGTGCTCAAGGCTTCGTCGTAGAGTTGCTCCGCCTCGTCCTCCCGCCCCTGAGCCGCCAGCACGTTGCCAAGGAGGTTCTGAACCGAAGCCACCCCGGTGTGCTCCGATCCGAAGACACGGCGGCGGATTTCCAGAGATTTACGCAGCTGCGATTCCGCTTTCTCAAAGTCGCCCTGGTCATAGTAGAGCGCACCCAGGTTGCGGCGGCTGGTGGCCACGTCCTCGTCGTTGGGACCGTACTCGGGCTCGTAGAGCTCCAGGCGGGTTTTCAGAATGTCGAGGTAGAGCTCTTCGGCTTCATCGAACTTACCCTGAAGCATAAGCGTCGCCGCCAGGTTGCCCTTGGCCCGAAACAGCTCTGAAGCTTGCTGGCCAAGGCGCAGCTTCATCTCCAGAATCCCACGAAAGAGACTCTCGGCCTGCGGATAGTCCTGGTGGTCGTAGGTCAGCACCGCCAGGTTGCCGAGTCTTTTGGCGACTTCCGGGTGATCTCCTCCGTAGGTTTCGCGTGCGATCCGCAGCGACATTGCCATCATCTCTTTTGATTCGTCGTAGGCACCCAGGTTGCGGAAGACCTTGCCCAGGGTGCCGGCCACGTCGATCTGAAGCTCGGGCTCCTCTTTCAGCTCCTCCACCACCCTTTCCTTGCCGCGTTCCAAGATCTCAAGGGCCGTCAGGTCCGCGCCCCGGGCCTGGTCCGGGTCAGCGGTCTCAAAGAGGTTCTGGAGGAATCGGTAAGCGGTTTGAGCGCCCTGGCGTTCCTGCTGGGCCCGTCGGCGTTCATGGACGGCCTGCCGCCACAAGACGGTCGAGACTACGCTGAAGCTCAAGATCAGCAGCAAGAAGGCCGCGGCGACCTTGTAGCGCCGGACGAGCTTGCCGGTGAGATAGGCGAAGCTCCCCACCCGGGCCTTGACCGGCAGTCCCGTCAGGTGACGGCGGATGTCCTCCGAGAGCCGCTCGGCGGAGCCGTAGCGCTCGGACGGCTCCTTGCGCATCGCCTTGAGCACGATGCTGTCGAGGTCGCCGGAGAGCCGTCGCCGGAGCTTGTTGGAATCCGACGCGTCGGAACCGGCCGTGCCGCGCTCTGCCGCCCGGCGCCGGACCGCGGTGCTGGGCTTGTCGGGCTCCTGCTCGCAGACCGCCCGGGCGACCTCGTCGCTCCGATGAGCCTTCACCTGGTACGGGTCGAGGCCGGTCAGGAGCTCATAGAGCAGGACGCCCAGGGAGTAGACGTCGCTGGCGGTCGTGAGGGGCTCGAGCCGGATCTGCTCCGGGCTGGCATAGCGGGGTGTCATGGGCCCCTGACCCGGTGCCGTGGCCACGGTCTGCGCGGCCAGGCCGTGATCGAGGAGCTTGGCGATGCCGAAGTCGAGGAGCTTGGGCGTGGCGTCGGCGGTGATCAGGATGTTGCCGGGCTTCAGGTCCCGGTGGATCACCAGGTTCTGATGGGCGAACTGCACCGCCGAGCAGACGTCACAAAAGAGCTCGAGGCGCTCCTCGATCGAGAGCTGACGGGCCTCGCAGTAGCGGTCGAGGGGTTTCCCTTCGACGAACTCCATCACGAAGTAGGGGAGCCGGTCGGCGGTAGTCCCGCCGTCGAGGAGCCGTGCGATGTAGGGGTGCTCGAGGCCGGCCAGAATCTGCCGCTCGTTGTGGAAGCGGCGGACGAAGACCTCGTCGACGTCGAGGCCCCGCCGGATCAGCTTCAGGGCCACCCGTTGCTCGAAGTCCTCCCTCTCCGCCAGGTAGACCGTCCCCATGCCCCCGCGATCCAGGAGCCGGACCAGCTTGTAGGAGTCGATACGTCGGCCGAGGTCCGCGTCCTCGGCATGGACGCTGAAGGCGGGCTCCGCCAGGACACCCTGCTCCGCGTCGGTCTCGAGGAGGGCCTCCACTTCCCGGCGCAGTGTCGGGTCCTCGGCGCAGGCCTCGTCGAGAAACCCCGTCCTATCCCGAGGCGGACACTCGAGCGCCTCGTCGAGAAGCTCGAAAACTCGCCTTTTGCGTTCGAGAGCCTGCTTGCGTTCTGAAGACAAGATCCCTACTCCGGCGCGTCGGTGTGCTGGATTTCGTGCTGTAGCCATCGCCGGGCGGCCTTCCACTGGCGGCCTACGGTGTTGACCGAGAGTCCTAACTCGCGTCCGATCTCCTCCTGGGTCAGTCCCATGAAAAACCAGAGCATGACGATCTGGTATCTCCGGTGATCGATGGCTTCGAGGTCCTTGAGGGCGTCGTCGAGGGCCACGAGCTCCGGGTTCGGCTCCGCGGCCGGCACTAGGATGGCCTCGTCGAGCGACAGCTTGGCCTTCCCGCCTCCCCGCTTGGCCGTCCGGTGACGCCGGGCGTGGTCGACCAGAATCCGGCGCATCAGCTCCGCCAGGGAGCTGAAGAACTGGGCGCGGCCCTCCCACCAGTACGTCCGCCGGTCGATCAGGCGCAGATAGACCTCGTTGACCAGAGCGGTGGGTTGCAGCGTGTGAGCCGGAGACTCGAGGGCGAGAGCTCGCCTGGCGAGATCGCGGACCTCGTCGATGACCAGGGGCAGGAGCTTGTCCAGGGCTTCCGGATCACCGTCGCTCCACTGCCTCAGCAGGTCAGTGACTTCGCTGGGGGTGTCGGCCATGGTGGGGCGATTCTAGCAGGTGGCCGTCGGACAGGGCAACTCGCCGGACGGTGCCTTGGGGGCGGTGCCTCGCCGAACGAAGTCGTAGACATCAACTGACTTTACGGACTTCTCGTCGCGTCTCCGGATCCTCAGAAGCTTGGCTGCATCAGCTTGGCCAGGGCTTGAGGGTCGCCGTCGCTCCACTCTCGCAGGAGGTGGGTGACTGCGCTCAAAGTGTCGGGCATGACGGAGTGGATTCTACAGCGGGTGGCTATTGGGGTACTTTGGGCAGAAAGACTGGCCTTTGAAGAATCTTCGCCCGGGATGGGGGATCTGGGCGGCGGATTGCGCTGTGGGTAGGTGTGAAGAGGCTTGAGATGTGTAGCGATTGTCCAGTGAAAGCCATCGGCTCCGAGCGGGCTTTCGATTGGCTAGAAAGCAAATCATGGGAGCTCCGGGACCGACGCCCGGGCCTGTTGCCGTGTCTCGACTCGTCGGAGGAGAGAGAGAGTATGACCATACCAGGGACCCCTTTCCGACAGCACAAGGCCCGGGTGGTTGTGGGTCTCGCACTCGCATTCGCGGCATTCGCGGGTGCCGCCTTCGCCGAGCATCGGCTGTCGGGAAAAGTCGCCAACCTAGGACACGGCCTTTCCGGCGTCGAAGTCAGCCTCGCCGGCAGACGCGATGTAACGGGGGCGGACGGCGTGTTCAGCTTCAACGGGCTAGAGGCTGGCACCTACACCTTGGAGCTCTCGGTCGGCCCGTACTCTCATCATCAGGAAGTAACGCTCCCGCGGCCAACCGGTGAGGAGCTGCTGATCAATGTCAACTGGCAACTCGTCTATCAGGAGACACAGGAAGTCTACGCGGTCTCGAAGCGGGCCGAGCGGCTTGTGGAAGCGCCAGCCGCTGTGACGTCACTCCTGCCGAGCGAGCTGGCATCCCAGACTTCTTCAGGCCAGGTACCAAGACTTCTAGAGTTCACTCCGGGTGTGCAGATCGCTCAAAGCGACCTCTACGACTTCAACCTGAATATTCGTGGTTTCAACTCCACCATCAACCGGCGGGTTCTGACCCTGATCGACGGTAGACAGACATCCGTTCCGGAGTTCCTGGGTGTGCAGGAGTGGGGTGCCCTTTCGTTCCCGCTCGATGAGTTTGCCCGGGTCGAGCTGGTACGGGGACCGGGCTCGGCCCTTTACGGAGCTGGTGCGTTCTCCGGAGTGCTGAGCCTCACCACCAAGGGCTCACATCAGACACCGGGCTATCGCGCTCGTCTTTCTGGGGGTGAGCTGGGCACGTTTCGTGTGGAAGCCCGCGTTGGCGGCTCTTTCACCGGGCCTTGGTACTGGCGTGTTGCGGGCAGTCAGCAAGAGAGTGACCACTTTACGCAATCTCGCGTTGACTCGGTCGAGTACCAACCGGACCTACTTCCAAGAGAGCTGGTGGCTCCGCCTTTCGACAAGCTGCGAACGTCGTTCGTCTCGGCTCGATTCGATCGCGTCACGGACCGATCCACGCTAACGTTCGAAGGCGGATCGGGGAGCTTTCGCGGTGGCACGACGATCGCTCCACTGGGCAGGACTCAGGCGGACCGGGTCCGGAGACCCTGGGCGAGAGTGAATCTCAACACCCGGACCTGGAACCTGCTCGGCTTCTACAGCGGGCGCGACGGTGACAACCAGATCGGGCTCTCCTCGGGCGCCGCGCTTTACTCTGAAGGCTTCAACCTCGGCGCCGAGCTGCAGGGGAACCGCGAACTGTGGCAGGGCAGGGGTCTCTTGGTGGCAGGCCTGGCCCACGCGCGCCAGCGAGTCGACTCGTCCGATCCTCAGGGGATCCACGGGATCTTCGCCGGCATCGCGAGAGCCGATCAGACCTCCGCTTTCTTTCAGCTGAGCTTCGACGCGACGGACGAACTCGCCGTCATCGCCTCCGGCCGGTTCGACGACAGCACTCTCCACAAAACCCGCTTCTCACCGAGGCTGGCGCTGACGTACGCGCCCCGGCCGCGGCACCGGTTCCGGCTGTCGTTCAACGACTCGTTCCAGAGCCCGTCCCTGGTGGAGTACGAGGTCCGCACCGCCGTGGGTCCGCCGGTCGACCTCTCGGCCATTCCGTTGTCGCTGGCAGATCTGCTGGGCGGCGGGACACTCGGCTTCGAGTCCGTGCCCCAGCTGGCCCTCGGCAATCAGGATCTCGCGGTGGAGGAGATCCGAGCTTACGAGCTCGGCTACAGCGGCAGCTTCGGCTCGACGTTCCTTGCCGTCAATCTGTATCGCAACGAGCTGGAGAACTTCACCACTAGCCTGCTGCCGCAGGTGGGCACCAGCCTGGGGCGCCTCAATCCTCGCATCGGCCCCTATGAGCCGCCTGCAGAGCTCTCGGCCGACGCAGGGTCCCACCTGCTGGAAGCCTTGCGGCTCGCTCTTCCTGCCGAGCTCTTCGCCTTCCTGTCCAACGGCCTGGACGGATCGCCGATCTTGGCGATCCTCTCCGTCACCAACTTCGGCGAGGCCTCGGCGCAAGGGATCGAGGCCGAGGCGAGCCACTTCTTCGGCCCTCGATTGCAGCTCAAGCTCTCGGCCGCCAGCGCTTCCTACACCGTCAAGGACAGCCCGCGGGAGAATCTGCTTCTGCCCAACGCGCCGGACCTTCAGGCAACGGCCAGCGTCATCGGCTCCCACCAGGCCTGGAATGGGGCGCTGCACCTTCGCTGGGTCGACGACTTTGATTGGAGCTCGGGTTTCTATCGGGGTCCAATTCCTTCCTACACCGTTGCCGATCTTCATCTCGCTTATGATCTAACCGACTCCATCCGTCTCGGAATCGATGTGAGCAACCTGACCGACCATCGCCACTATCAGGTGTTCGGCGGCAATCTACTCCGCCGCCGCGCTCTGTTGCACCTGACCTTCAAAGGGAGTTGACGCCATGATTACAGACCCTACTGAAAAATGCCGAGTTTTTGTCAGTCGAAAGACCAGCGACAGAAAGGTCGGTGCAAGAATTCGTAAGCAGCTCGAGATATGGTCGCCGAACTTGGAGTTCTTCGACGCCGAAGACATCAAGGAGTCGGAAGATTGGCGCGCCAGGATCCGCAAGGAGCTAAGATCAGCCAACCTGCTCTGGTTGGTGTTGACGAAGCCAGCAATGGATAATTTTGACTGGATTCTCTACGAGGCCGGACTCTTCGAATCACTTGAAGAAGAGGACCGCCGGAAGGTCGTCTGTATTTATGCTGATCCTGGCGACACCAGCACATCAGCCGAGATCGGTATACCCAGCCAGTTGGTATACAAACAGGCAGTCAAGGCCACCGAACGGCAGATACTCAAGCTGCTTCTCAGACTCTTTCGCGACAAAGAGTTTACTAACACTATCAGACCGCTCAACGAGAGGCTTTCGGAAGAGAACCTTCGTCCGATCGCCGGAACCATCGCTGACGCGATCAATCAAGTCGATCCCAATCGGGTGTTCCAGACCGAATACGCCAACACCTACATCAAATTACACATCCCATCGGATGTCGAGTCGCTGGTGCCGGGAATTCGCGTCGAGTCTAGCGGAAAGTCTCTGGAGCAACTGTTCGACCTCGGCAAGAGTCCGCCTGGTGGCCAGCTATGGACTTGGGGAAAGATCTCCGAGAAGATTTCCCTCGACAAGGATCCAGGCTTCAACGGGCGATGGACCAAGCAGCTCGACAAGGCCATTTCTGCGATGAAAAACGGAGATACCGTCAGGCAGCTGACCGGCAAATTCCTCGCCGCGGACGACAAGCTCTATCGGCCGGAAATCGAGATCTACGAGATCTACGAGAACGGCAGATTGACGGTCGACGTCACCTTTTCACATCAGGTCCAAGATTCTTGGCTCCAAGAAGCGCATGCACCTGTCGCTCTGGCAGCCAATCTGGCGCTGGCGAGCCGGATTCGTCATGAGGTGATGGAACCTTACCTGCGCAAGTTGCCCCTCTGGCGGACCGAGGAGGCGAAGAAAGAAGGGTGCGGCGAGCTCTCGCGGCTCGTCAAACAGATCGAGCACGACGGATACTTCATCAGACGTCTGACCGAAAGTCGACTGCAGGAGGCTTTCGACGAAGCGGAAACCAAAGAGCTGGCAGACCTCGAGACGGGGTATGCGAAGGAGATCAGGCCCTTCCTGGAGAAGGCGCTGCGCGACAGAGAGGTCACCGAGTTGGGGCAAGTGCTGCAATGCTGGGAGAAGAACAACCTACAATTTCTCCGCATCGCTTTGCATCGATACGAGGCGATGCTTCCCAAAGCCTCCAAGCCACGGCTCGCAGCCGCGGCTTAGACGGGCTTAGACGTGGCCTGCGGCGACGATCCGGCGGACATGACCAGCGCCGTCGGTTGCAGGGTGTGACCGGGAGACTCGCCTACCAGCGCTCTCCGCCGCCTGAGCCACGAGAGCGCCGGGCTCGACACTCTCGAGCTGCTTGCGCAGGTTCCCATAGGCGGAAGACACCCAGAAGAGGCCCGCGGCATCTGCCAGTTTCTCGAGCACCGCGGCCAGTCTCGTCGCCGCCTCTCGGACTTGCCGAGCTTGTGGTCGCAGAAGTCCTTGAAGAGGTTGTGGACGACGGTCGTCAGGTAGGTCGGGAGCGAGCTCTCGCCCCGGTGCTTGCGCAGGACGGCGTTATCGCCGTCGATCAGCTTGACCTCGACCGTGGAGACGAAGTCTTCGACGTCCTGGCGCGGGAAGCCGGCCCGGCGGCCGGCGTGCTCAGCCACCTGCTCGATGAGCTCGAGGTGCTCGAGGAAGGCCACCTCCATGCCAGTAGGGGCCGAGGTCGGCCGCCACCATCGGCGTGTGGGTTGCCCCCTGGGGTTCGACTCCGCGCATCCGTGGCTGCATTATGCGGCTAGAAAGCCTCCGTGTCGGCCCCGCCGCAGATCTCCCCCGGCGGATTGTGGTACGTCCGGCTCTTCCCCGTCGCCGTGTCGGTGACCGTGACCCAGTACTCCAGGTCGGTCAACGCGCCGTAGAAAACCCAGAAGTGATCGTTTACGCCGCGTCCGTCGAGGACCTTGACGATCAGCTCGACGTTCGTCTTCTTGAAGAAGTAAAAGAGAACGCTCTCGTCGGAAAAAGCGATCGGGACGCCTTCGCCCTCCTTGCCGTCGCGCTGGTTGCGCCAGCGCACGCTCACCGAGAACCGGGAGTCGAGGAGGCACTCCAGACAGGGCTCGACTTCGACCGCCTCGACGTCGCCGTTGAGCACCAGCGCGAAGGGTTGCGGACCCTCCGGGACGTTCGCCGCACGGACGGTGACCGTATAGGTCCCGGCGACAGGTGAGCTGACGAGCACCTGCTCGACGTTGTTACGCCGATCGGCCTTGTCCCCGGCGACCGAGACACCGCCGTCGAAGACGTTGCCCAGCCAAGCCCCATCGGGACCCATGACGACGAGGTCGAGGTCGTTGACAAGATGGACCGCCGCCGCCGGCGTCGAGGGGTGGTCGGTCCACACGAGCGTCGCCTTCAAGGGCTCGGCGGCACCGACTTCGAAGGTAAATGTCCGCTCCTCCCCGGCGGCGCCGAGCGCGGCGGCGCCCGGCGCGAAGCCGCTACGGTCGTCGTGGACCCAGAGCCGGCGCTCGCCGTCGCCGAAGTCGAGGAGCTGGTCGAGTTGGACGCGTCCCCAACCCTGGCAGCCGCCGGGGATCGGCGACGGAGCCTCGGCCATGTTCTGCCCGGCGTTTATGATCGACGCTTTCAAAAGCGCCGCCGAGGGGACGAAGCCGTCGCCGGCCGTGGCGGTGCCCGAGGGGTAGAAGCCGTCGGTGAAGTACTGCCGGACGAGCGCCGCGAGCCCCGCCACCGCCGGCGTCGCCATGCTGGTCCCGCTCTGGCCGACGAGGCTGCAGCTCGGGTCGCCAACGTCGAAGTTGGACCGGGCCGAGAAAACGGCCTGTCCCGGCAGGGTGACGTCGGGCTTGACGCGGCCGTCGTCGCTCGGGCCGCAGCCCGAGAAAAGCGCCATCCGCTCGGCGAGCCGTCCGCGCTGCGTCGCGCCGACGCCCAGGACGTTTTTCGCCGTCGCCGGGCTGCCGACGCTGCCGGGGTCGAGGCCGCGGTTGCCGGCGCCGAAGAGGAGCAGCAGGTCCGGGTGGCGCCACATGACCTCGTCGACGTCCTGGCTGCCCGTCGTGTAGACGTTCAAGACGCCGGCGTTCTCCTGGTCGCCCCAGGAGCTCGAGTGGATCCGTACCCCCTGGGCGTAGGCCTGCTCGTAGATCGGCTTGAGGTCCGTCACAGGACAACCGAGGCCCGGTAGGTCCGCGCAGTCGTCGGTTCCGAAGCCGCCGTCCTGGACGACGAGCCGCGCACCGGGGGCGACGCCGTCGCCCGGGTCGTGGACGAGCGGCGTCCCCTTGTCGCCGGTCAAGGTGCCGGCGACGTGGGTGCCGTGGCCGTGGTGGTCCCATTCGGTGGCCGAAATGCCGCCCGCGCACTCGGCCGGGTCGAGGAAGTCGACGGCGAGGATCTTGCGATGATCGCCCACGGCGGTGCCGCCGTCGCAAGCGTTCGTCGCCGGCAGGCCGGCGAGCGGGTCGTCGAAGTAGCAGTGGTCGGCGTCGAGGCCCGTGTCGAGCACCCCGACGACCTGGCCCTCGCCGTAGATCCCGTGGTCAAAAATCGGCGTCCCGGCACCGAAGGCGGGACCCGCCTGGCCGACCTCGACGGTCGAGTCGTTCAGGAGCGTCCGCCGGGGCTCGGGGTCGATCCAGAAGACCTCGCGGATCCGCGAGAGCGCGTCGCGTGAGCGTCCGAGCTCCCGCGACGGCGCGACGAGACGCAGGCGCGAGAACGACGACCCTGACCCTTTCGAGCGTCCGACGACGCGGCCCGGCAGGAGCGCCTCGACGCGTTCGGCCACGGCGTCGAGGTCGGCGTCGGGAAAGACGTGGACGACGGCGATGCGTTTTTCGTCGTTGTCGGCGAAGGCCGCCGGGACGCTCTTGTAGCTCGGCAAGTAGGGTCCGATCCACTGGGCGCCGAGGGCGCGTTTCGCCGCCGCTTTGAGGAGCCGTGAAGGCATGCGGACGAGAAAGGTGTCGTGCGGCAGGTAGGTGTAGACGCGAAGCGACACGGCCTCAAGCGCCGCCCGCTGTGAAGCGGTGACCGGACCCGGAAACTTCACGAGGACGTAGGCGTCGTCGTGCTCGCCGGGAAGGACAGCGGCGGCCTTCCTGGTGTCGATCGAACCGGACCGCAGAGCGATCACCTCGACAGACCCCTCACCCCATCCCTCTCCCCGCCATACCGGCTGTGCCACGTCCCACGGCTTCTGCCGGGGAGAGGGGGCCAGAGTCGGATTTTCTGCCCCCATGTCCAGCGCGGCAAAGGCCCGGACGTCACTCTGCCCACAGATCTCCCCCGGCGGATTGTGATAAGTCCGAACCTCCCCGGTCTCCCGATCCTCGACGTGAATCCAGTACTCGACGTCGGAAAGCGCGCCCGAGAAAACCCAGAAGTGCCCGTTCGAACGCCGTCCGTCGAGCACCTTGACGACGAGCTCGACGTTGTCCGCGGAAAAGAAAGTAAAGAGGACGCTCTCGTCGGTCAGCGGGATCGGCTTGCCGCGACCTTCGCGTCCGCCGGCGTACTGGTTCTTCCATTCCACGGTGACCTTGAAGCGGCTCTCGAGAAGGCAGGAGTCGCAGGGTGTGTTGAGACGTGCGACGTAGACGTCCTGGTTGCCTTCCCGGGAGTCCTGGTAGGCGGGATAGACGCGTCCGCCGCTCGCGGCGACGCCGATGTAGTCGCCGATGATCGGCGAGGCGACGCTTTCCCAGGGCAGGAGCGGCTGAAAGCTCTCGGCGGTCACTCGCTGGTTGGGCTCGAAGGTCCGTCCGCCGTCGCGCGAGAAGGTGTAGTAGACGTCGAAGTCGTTGAAGCGTTGCCGGCCGTCATAGAAGACGACGTGAGCGAGGCCGTCCTCGTCGTAGTCGACCCAGGGAAAGACTTCCTGGGCGGTCCCCGGGGGCTCGTCGTTGACGCGGACCGGGCCCTTCCAGGTCTCGCCGCGGTCGCGCGAGCGCATCGCCAGGATGTCGGAGTCGCCGTCGACCTCGTGGTTCCAGACCACGATCAGGTCGCCGTTTCGGGGATTGACGGCGGCCGAGGGAAAGGTGTTGAGCTTGTAGCCGGGGTCGCGGAGGAAGTTGATCAACGGGGAGAAGTGGATCTGCCGCGGCTCGGACCAGGTGGCGCCCTGGTCGTCAGAGTAGACGACTTTCTGGAAGAGGACGTCCCAGACGAAGACGTAGTAGCGGCCTTGCGGGCCGATAAGCGGCAGGGGCCCGATGCCGCGTCCGACGTGGACCGGCTCGCCGAAGGAGAGGCCGCCGTCGAGCGAGCGGGCGGCCATCACCCGGCTGCTCTCGGGACGGACGTAGGCCACCAGGACCTCGTCGCCGCGCGCCGCCATCAGGGGTTTGTCGTCGAAGATGGTGTCGTCGGTGGCCTTGACGGGCGGCTCCCAGGTCACCCCGTCGTCGCGGGAGCGGCGCACCCAGACCTCGGCGGTTTTGAGGCTCGACTGGTCGGAGAACTTGGAGAGGCCGAGGTAGGCGAAGTACCAGCGTCCGTCGCCGCCCGAGGCCACCGCGGGATCGGTCATGAAGGCGTGGTCGTCTTGCCAGACCTCCCACGTCCAGGTTTCTCCGCGGTCGCCGGAGCGTCCCATGCCGATGGCGAGCTTGCGGTCGGAGACAAAGTGGTTCCAGCCGGCGACGACGGTCGAGCCGTCGGCGTCGATCGAGGTCTCGTTCTGGCTGTGGCCGTCGTCGGGGCCGAGCCGCACCTCGGGGACGATGGGGGCGGCGAGCTTGGCGCGGCGGGACTCGATTTCCTGGCGCGTCGGGGGGGTGCCGGGGGGGCGGGACCAGCGGTCTTCGCGGGTCTCCGGGGGCCGGCCATCCGGGGGCTGGCCGCCGGAGGGCCGGCCCCCCATGGTCGGGGACGGGGGGGGCGTGCCACATCCGGCGAGGGCGAGGAGGAGGGCGGCAGCTAGGAGGGGGCGGTTGGGCGTATCGGGCATTGGGGTGTCCATTCAGTGGTCGTCAAGTAGATCTGCGCATGGTTCGGAACCATAAGCCTGGAAGGAGTTGGCGTCAAGCTTCGCGGGGGGAGGGAGCGCGCATCGGCTCAGACGTCGAGCCACAGACCGAAAGCGATGTAGCGCTCGGTGTCCTGAAAGAACTCCCCCAGGGGAGAACGCCCGTCGTAGAAGGCAAGTCCCAGACGCCACCGGCGAGGCCCGGAAACGATCAGGAGGCCGCCGGCAAGCGCCGTGTCGACTCTCCAGTCGCGCTCTTCCATCGCCGAAGCGTCGAACGCCGTATACCACCCCAACCGGTCCTTCCAGAGACTCCGCAGCGACTCGTATTCGAGGCCCAACTGCAACCGGCCCGGCTCCTGGAGCTCCTCGTTGCGCAGCGTGTAGCCCCAACCCGCCTCGCTGTAGACGCGCCAGCGCTCGCCGAGCCTCCGGCTGAGGGAGGCCAGAAGCTCCTCCCGGGTGTAGCCGATCCGTAGGCGTCCCGTCCGCTCGGCGTACTCGTCGCCGACGTGGCTCGAGGTGTGGTAGACGCCGAGCCGGAAGGCCCAGGGGCCGCGCGCTTTCATCCAGACCAGGCCGTAGTTGCCGTCCCAGCCGATGTTGTCGAAGGAATTGTCGATGTCGAACTGACTGTCGAAGCCGGCGAAGACGCCGACCTGCCAGCCGCCTTTGCGGTCGACGCGCGGCTCGCTGCCGAGGAGGGCGAAGACCCCGCCGAGCCGCAGGTCGAAACGCGACCGGCCCGACTCCGCCACCCCCACGCTCGTCGTCGAAAGGTGCAGCAACGCGAAGCCGGGACGGTGAAAGTCGGCCACGGCCGCGGGGTAGAGCTCGCGGCTCGGGAAAAGCCGCAGCACCCGCTTCTCGCCTTCGACGAGCACCGGCCCCTCGTCGCTTTCCAGGCGTCCGAAGGGCGGCGCCTCGCCTCGTGCCCCGGCCGCGGCGAGGAGCCATGCGCCGAGGACGAATGCAATCGATTTACCCATGGAGCAGATCCTCTACGTCGGTCACGTCTCCAGCTTATGCTTGTCGACCCGGTAGTAAAAGGTTGCGGTCGACATCTTGAGCAACCGCGCCGCTTTCGACTTGTTGCCCTTGGAGCGAATCAAGGCTTGCTCAATGAGGGACTTTTCGACCTCGTCGAGATCGATCCCCCCTTCCGGCAGCTGAACATGGCCCGACGGTGAAGGCGTCTGGCGGCGGCCGAGGATCACCGCCAGGTAGTCCTCGGTGATCTTGCCCTCGTCGGTGGTCGTCAAGACGAGCCGCTCGAGGACGTTTCTAAGCTCGCGGACGTTGCCCTTCCACGGGTAGTCCATCATCAGGCGTTTTGCGCCGTCGGAGAGCCCGGCGAGGTTCTTGCGGAACTTCTTGGCGAGCTCCTCGATGAAGCTCTCCGCCAGGAGAATGACGTCCTCTCGGCGCTCGCGAAGCGGCGGGATGACGATCTCGAAGACGTTCAGCCGGAAGAAGAGGTCCTCGCGGAACTTTCCCTCCTCGACCATCTCCTGGAGGTCGCGGTGGGTCGCGGCGACGATCCGGGTATCGACGCGTACGAGCTCCGAGGAGCCGACGGGATAGAACTCCTGCTCTTCCAAGGCGCGCAGGAACTTCACCTGGGCCTCGATCGGGAGCTCGCCGATCTCGTCTAGGAGCAGCGTCCCGCCGTGGGCCAGGCGGAGCTTTCCTGCCGAGCCCTGCTGGGCGCCGGTGAAAGCGCCCTTGCGGTAGCCGAAAAACTCGGTCTCAAAAAGGTCGCCGGGGATGGCGCCGCAGTTGACCGCGACGAAAGAGCCGCTCGCCCGCGGGCTCGCGGCATGAATGCCCCGTGCCACGAGCTCCTTGCCCGTGCCGGTCGCGCCGGTGATCAGCACCGTCGCGTCGGTCGGCCCGACGGTCGCGATCTCGTGGCGCACCTGCTCGATCTCGGGGCTCGTGCCGAGGATCGTCCGCTCGCGGTTCGACTCCACCTGGAGGTCTCGGCGGCGTTTGACCTCCTGGCGCATGGCGGCGGTCTCGAGGGCCTTTTCGATCGCCAGGATGAGCTCGTCGAACCGCGGCGGCTTGGTCATGTAGTTGGTGGCGCCGGCGTTCATCACCTCCACCACGGTCGACAAATCGTCGACGGCGGTGAGCGCGATCACCGCGATTTCCGAGGTACGTTCGCCCATGGCATGCAGGAGGTCGATTCCGCGCTCGCCATTGAGCATCATGTCGAGCAGGATGACCTCAGGTGGGTCTTTTGCCAGGACCTCCTCGGCCTCGGCGATCTTGACCGTGGTCACGACCTCGTACTTCGTGTCGAGGACCCTCTCGAGGGAACGCGCAAAGAGCGCGTCGTCTTCGAGGATCAGGACTTTCTTGCGGGCGCTTCGCGGCACGAGAGATCTCCTTCGCTACACCGCGACCTCGGCCGGTCCGAGGGCCTGGGCCAGCTGGAACGACACGACGAACCGGGTTCCTCGGCCGGGCTCGCTCTCCACTCGATACTGGCAGGCGTGCTGCGCCAGGACGCGGGAAACCAGCGCCAGGCCGAGACCGATTCCGTCGTCGCGGCGGGTAAAGAAAGGTTCAAAAATCTGTTTCAGGTCCCCGGCCTCGATCCCGACCCCGGTGTCCTCGACGACCACCTCGACCGTCGTCGGCTCAGGGTTTTCGGCCCGGATCGTGATCGTGCCGCCGTCGGGCATGGCGCGGACCGCGTTGTCGAAGAGCGTCAGGAAAACGGTCACCATCTGGTGGACGTCGACCTCCACTCTCGCGCTCTGGTGGGTGTAGTCGCGGACGACCTCGACCTTGGAGTAGTCGGTCTGGCGTCCGAGGGCGGCGAGGCCGGACTCGACCACGTCCACGAGGTCCTCCTCGACGAGCTGGAGCTCGCTCGGGCGGACGAAGCCCAGGATGCCGGTGACGAGTTTTTTCATGCGGTCGACGGCGGTATTGATGTCGGCGAGGATCTGCAGGTTGTCCTGGTCTTTCTTGAGGCGTTCGGCGAGGTAAAAACTGTGCATCACGATCGCCGCCAAGGGGTTGCGGATCTCGTGGGCCATGGCCGCCGAGATCTTGCCCAGCGTCGCCAGCCGCGCGGTGTTCTCGGCCTCGGCCCGCAGCCGCCGGGTCTCGGTCACGTCGCGGGCGATGGCCTGGACCGCCGGCGCTCCCAGGTAGGAGGCCTCGTGGTAGAGGATCTCGAAGTCGAGGATCTCGCCGTCGCCACTGCGGAGCTGACAGTCGACGGGGAGGACGTTTCTCGGCGGCGGCTCCTGGGCGCTCGGTTCGAGGCCGCAAAAACCCAACCCGGCGAGCGACAGGTCCTCGATGGTGGAGCGCAGCCCGAGCTTTTCGATCGCCGTCGCATTGGCATAGACGAGCGAGCCGTCCTGCTCGATCAGGATCGCGTCGGGATGGCTCTCGATCAGCTGACGGTAGCGCCTCTCGCTCTCGCGAAGGGCCACCGAAGTGTCATGGCGGCGCTTCTCGCGGCGTGTCGCCTGGACGAGGGCGAACGTTCCCATGGCGACGAAGTAGAGGATGACGAGACCTTCCTGGGCCGAGCTGCTCTTCGTGCCCGAGGTCTCGAAGTAATGTAGCAGCAGGTGAAAAATCGGCAGGGCAAACGCGTAGAAGACGAGCGACTCCCAGACCCGTGGTCCGAGCTGCCGCGGTCCTTCCCCGCGGGGGATGGCGCGGCTCAACCGCGCTGCCAGGAAGACCATGAGCGCCGGCACGATCCACAGCCGTTCCCAAATGGCCACCCTCTGTGGCTCGTCGAGCGTCAGGCCGTAGAGCCTCGTGGCAAGCAGCAAGGCGATCGCGAGCAGCCCGCAAAAGGTGAAGCGATAGACCCACCGCCAGCGTGTGGACGTGGCGGCGCCGCCGAGGTAGGCGAAGCGCATCAGGAGGAAGAGGACGAGGAAGAGGTCGAGCAGCGTCGACATGCGTCCGGAGAGATAGAGCTCCGGATCGCTCCATGCCGGGATCAGCGAGCAGTAGGCAAAACTTGAGAGGACAAAAACGAAGGTGCTGATCAGCAGCCACAGCTCGGCTCGCTGGCGGGGCTGGTGGACCGGCCCGAGGTCGGGCCGAAGCTCGGCGGCCAGGACCAGGAGGAGGTTCTCGGTGACATGGACGGAGTCGAGCAGGACAGCGCTCGGCGGGGTACCGCCGACCCCCGCCGCCTCGAGGCCGATCGCCAGCAGCCGGAGGCCAAGGGCGACCGAGACGTAGTTCCAGAAGGCGATTCCCGTCGCGGTCTCCGAGCGCCGCAGGCCGACTTGAATGCCGGCGATCGCCAGGAGGACCGCGACCGGCAGGGCGAAGTCCTTGCCCATGCCCTCCCCGAGCACCGGAGCGATCCCCAGAAACGAGGACACCACGGCGGCGAGGTAAACGACAGCGGCGACCTTGAAGACGGTGTCGCTGCCGAGAGATCGAAGCAGGGTCGAGCGGTTCATCCAGCGATCAGTTTAGCGGCGTTGGCGCTCCTTGGCCAGGATCGGAGGCCGGCACCTCGACCGCTTGGGACCGTCCTCGGTGCTGGCGGCGCTCGAGCTTGGTTCGGATCAGCTCGACGTGGAGCTGCAGGTGGTAGAGCTCGTCCATGTAGGCGAGCGGCACCGAGACTTGCTCGGAGACCTCGCGCTCCAGGCGGTCGAGGGCGCGAAGAGCCGTATCCAGGCCGGTCTCCGGCGCCTCCCGGCGCAGCACCTCCTCCAGGCGCCGGAGGTCCTCGTACCACCGGTAGATCTTCGAGCGCATCCGCCAGCGGTAGATGGGCGGCGCCGCTTTCAAGACCGGGATGAGAAGGGTGAGGAGCGGCAACAGGAAGATCTTGAGCCGGTCGAGCGCCAGAGCAAAGCGGAACGGCAGGAAGCGGAGCAGGAACGGCGGCCCGTGCTCGAGGTAGCGCCGGGCGGCGACGTTGGCCGCGAGCTCCGCCCGGCCCAGGGCCGGAAAGGCTCCCGGCTCTGCGAAGACGCCGCCGTCGCCGTGGACCTCTTGCATCGTCTCCAACAAGAGCGGCACGAGGGCCTGGTTCAAGTCGCGCCGCGCCACGAGGCTGCAAGCCGCGGCGATCAGCTCCACGTCGGCCGCCGGGAGGTTCCTCGCCAAGTCGACCGTCCCCTCGCCGAGCACCACTCGCGACAGGAACGAATAGCGCTGGTGGTAGGCCCGGTGACGGCGCACCGGCAGGAGCCGGAAACGGTCCTGGGAAAGGAGGCGCTCGACGTAGGGTGCCTGGATCGAGGCGACGAAGAAAGCGGCGTCGAGATCGCCGCGCTCGAGGGCCGCCGCGGCGTCAGCGGCGCCGATCTCGACCAGCTCGTCGCTCTCGTTCACTTCAAGGCCGTTGGCGTCGAGGAGCCGCCGGGCAAGCTCCCGGGTCCCACTCTGTGGAGCGCCGAGCGCGACGCGGCGTCCCCTGAGGTCGGCCAGGTTCTCGACGTCGAGGGATCGATCGAAGAAAAGCCACAAGGGCTCAAGGAAGAGGTTGGCCAGAGCTTCCAGCGCCGCGGTGTTGGCCGCGGTGCCGAGCGTCCCGCCCTGGACCAGTGCCAGGTCGACCTCGCCGGACCCAAGGAGCCTGAGGTTCTCGACCGAGCCGGGTGTTTCCAACACCTCCAAGTCGTAGCCTTGGCGCGCCACGATCTCGCGATAGCGTGACGCAAAGGCGTAGTAGGCGCCGCCACGGTCGCCAGCGGCGATCTTCAGGTGCTTGGGCGGCGCCGGCTCCACGGTGAGGAGGGCCGCCAAAAAACCGACCACTACCACCAGGAGCATCGGCCCCCAGACCTTCCAGAGCTCGGCGGACACGAGCCGGCCGAGTCGTCGTCTCATGATGCTACCTCCGGCCTCCTCATTCCTCTTCGAAACAGCCCATCCTCGTTTCGGCGATGAGCTGATCGACCACGGCCTTCAGATCCCCTTCCCGCCGATAAGCCTCCAGCTGGCGATCGGCGCTCGATCCCTGGGCGAGGATCGTCTCGGTGTATTTCACCTCCTGGCGGCAGCCCAGCTCGTCGACCACGTCGTCGACGAACTCCAGCACCTCCCGGGCCAGGAACCTGAGCGGCACCTCCTCCTGCCTGCCGAAGTCGATCAGCCGGCCCTCGATGCCGTAGCGCACCGCCCGCCACTTGTTCTCGGTGATCAGGTGGTGGCGGTAGGAGCGCCAGCTCTGGTTGTTCTTGCGCAGCTTGATGAGCTTGGCGACGATCGACTGGATGAGCGCCGCGATGCAGACCGCCTCGTCGACCTTGGTACAGATGTCCGCGACCCGGAACTCCAGGGTAGGAAACTTCGGGTGGGGGCGCACGTCCCACCAGATCTTCGTGGGCTCGTCGATGCAGCCGGTCTGAACCAGGGTGTCCAAGAACTCATGGTACTCGGCCCAGGAGTCGAACTGCGGTGGGAGGCCGGTGCGCGGCAGGCTCTCGAAGATCACCGTCCGGTACGACTTCAAGCCGGTGTCGCGCCCGAGCCAGAAGGGGGAGCTCGTCGACAGCGCCAGGAGATGCGGCAGGAAGTAGCGCGCCTGGTTCATGACGTCGATCATGAGCTCGCGGTCGTCGATTCCGACATGGACGTGCATGCCGAAAATCAGCATCCGGCGGGCGAGCTCGGCCATGTCGGTCTGGAGCTGCGTATAGCGTTCGCCGACGCTCATCTCCTGGGTCGACCAACTGGAGAAGGGATGGGTGCTCGCGGCGGCCACCGCCAGGCCGTTTTGCTCGGCGAGCTGGATGATCGAGCGCCGGAGCCGGACGACTTCGCAACGGATCTCCTGGATGTTGCGGCAGATGTGGCTCCCGACCTCGACCTGGGATTGCAGGAACTCCGCCTTGATCTGGTCCTGGAGGACGAGGCGTCCCTGCTCCAGGAGCTCCTGAATGTAGGATTTGAGCTCCCGGGTCTCGGGGTCGATGATCATGTACTCTTCCTCGATCCCGAGAGTGAGCTGAGGCAAGGGCATGAGAGTTCCTCCGTGGTACGCGGGTGCGGCCTGGACCCGTTCGATCGGGCACAGTCTAGCACGGAGGCCGAGGGGACCTGCAGGGCGCAGAGCCGCCGATTGGGATAGACTTTGCGGTGTGGAAAACGATCAAGGAGAAGGCATGGCGCAAACCCGGAGCGAAGAAGGCGGCTACGATGAACGCCGCTCGCGGCGTTTACCGATCCACGGCGTCCTGGTGGCGATCGACGCACCGGGGGTCTCGCCGGAACCCTGGGCCGTCGACGGCCTCGACCTGAACGCCGACGGCCTGGGCCTCGTGCTACCTGCCGAGATCCCGGAGGGCATTCGGGTCGAGCTCAGCTTCAAGCTCGCCGAAGCCACGGAATTCTCGCGCCTCCCGGCGACGGTACGCCACCAGTGGGGCTCGAGCGGCGGCGTGTGTTTCGAGGCCTGGCCCGACGGCGACCGCTTGAGGTTTCTCGAGTACCTGGTCAAACGCTTCGAGCGCGGCGAGTAGCCCTACCTCTCCGTCCTCGATTCGCTCAGCCGGTCCGTCAGGGAGCGCCCGCCGAGCGCCAGGAGCAACGGCAGGCCGACGAGGCTCAAGGTCAGGAGCGATCCGAGCCAGCGTAGCACCGTTTGGGAAAACGTCAGCGGCTCGCCGTCGAGGCTTCTGGCGGTATGGCCGACCCAGGCCATACCCGGAGTGTGTCCCCAAAACGCCAGGGGGATGAACCAGTAGAGGAAGGAGAAGACGAGGCCGAGGACGAGAAGCGGTGGCCAGTCGTCGAAGCCCACGGGGACGCCCAGAGCCCGCGCCAGGAACGCCGCCAGGACGACGACGCCGATCTGGACCGCGAGGTCGACGAGACCTCCGAAGAGGCGGTCGAGGACACCGGGCGCGGCGGGCTCGTCCTCGCCGAGCTCCACCTCGTCCATCGGTTCTTCCCGGAGGTCCCGCTCCTCCACCCTAGTCTCTTCCTCGGCACCGCGCAGTGTCTCCCCCCCTTGATCCCCCGAGGGGGACAGCGGCAGCTCGTCGACGCTCGTCGCGACGACCTCCTCGGCCGCCGCGCCCTGATCGACGCCGTCGCCGTGGAGCGGCAGGTCGAAAAGCGTCGGGTCGAGATCCTTTTTCTTCTTGCGCCGGCGCTTGCTCATCGCGGATCGCGCGGCCGTACCGCTCAGCGGGACGGCAGGTACTTGACGAAAATCAGGTAAAGCAGGTCCGGAGACCTGGTCGAGTAGGATTCCGAGAAAAGATGCAGCCGATTCAGCTCCTCGTTCTCGGGATCGGCGTCGAGCGCGTCGGCGAGCTTCTGGGCGGCCGCCGCCGGATCGTTGCGCTGCAGGTCGGAGAGCGCCAGGTTGTAGTAGGAGTCGACGATCAGGAGCACCACGTCGTGGTTGTCGGGCTCTTCGTCGAGCTGGCGCCAGAGGTCGGGCAGGATCTGTGCATAGTCGCGTTCCTGGTACCTCTGAATGGCGTCCGCCAGGGGCAAAAGCTGAGCGTTGCAGTCGTCGAGCAAGGCCTGATCGGCCTCCTCCAGCGCCAGGACCTTCGCGGCGTTTTCGAAGTACCGCCGGGACCGGATGAAGCGACGTGCCAGGTGGCCCTGACGGGCGGCTCCCAGATACCTCTCGCGCCGTGCCAGGAGCTCCGGCGGCGGGCCGGTGTCGACCGCCTCTTCGACCATCTGGGCTTCCCACTGGTCGATCAGGGCCAGAGCGGCCTGGTAGGAAGGATCGGGCACAGGCACGCCGCGCAGGACCGCGAGGGCCGCCTCGATCTCCCCGAGCTCGTGGAGCTTCGTGGCCTTGGCGATCGGGTCGACCCGCCGGACCGCTTGCGGCGGCGTCTGGGAGTTGGGAAAGAGCTTGTCCTTGTTGAGGATGAGCCACCCACCGCCGCCGATGACGAGGAGGGCGACCGCGACTCCGGCCACGATGAGCTTCTTGTCGGTTTTCTTGACCACCACCACGCGATCGCGCATGACCGCCGCTTCGAGCGAGGCCTCGGTCTCGGAGGTGCCTGCGCCCAGGAGGTCCTCCGCCGCCAGGTCGCTGTCCGCGGCCTCGGCCGCGCGCGGCTTGACCGCCGGGACCTGTCCCGCCTCGAGCTTCTCGAGGTATTCCCTGGCCAGGGAGTGGCTGGCGTCGATCTCGAGGACCCGGCCGAGCGCCTCCTTGGCCTCGTCGAGCGACTCCTGCTCGATGAAGGCTACGGCTTCGTGGAAGTCCTCCTCGGCCTGCCGCTCGAGCTCGGCTTTCTTGCCGCGGGCTTCCTCGATGCAGCGCGAGGCCTCGCCGTGGGTGACGTCGATCAGGAAAATTCGCGACCAGACGTCGATCGCGCCCTGGAACTCGCCACGGTCGAAGACCTCCTGACCCTCGGCGAGGAGCTGGTCGATCCGCTCCTGGCCCCCCTCGTCGGCATCCGCCGGCGGGGCCGGTGCCGGCTCGCTCGGAGCCGGGGCCGGCGGCGCTTCCGGCGGTACCGCCTGCGGGGGTGCCGCCTGCGGAGCGAGACCGATCGATTCCTCGCCGCCCAGGGCCAGCGGCTCGTCGCCGCCCAAGGCCAGCGGCTCGTCACCGCCCAGGCCCAGGTCCAGCGGCTCGTCACCGCCCAGGTCCAGCGGCTCGGCGTCGTCGAGGTCCAACGGCTCGGCGTCGTCGAGGTCGGGCAAATCTTCGTCGTCGTCGAGATCGAGGCTGTCCAGATCCGGCATTTCGCCGTCGATCTCGGAGAGCGGGTCGTCGTGCTCCTGATCGAGGGAGAGGCTCTGCTGTTGCAGGGCCAGGAAGTCGTCCTCGGCCCCTGCGTCGTCGGCGAGCTCGAGCGACGGCTCGTCAGCGAGCTCCAGAGGCTCGTCGGCGAGCTCGAGCGACGGCTCGTCGGTCAGCTCGAGGAGAGTCTCGCCTACCGGTGTGGCTTCCACCGTAGCCGCGGGCGGCGCCACGGGGCTCGCCGGCGTAGCAGGTGGCGCGGGCGCAGCGGGCGCGGGCGCGGTAGGTGCGGCATCGAGGTCGTCCAGGCTGCCGAGCTCGACGGCGTCGTCGAGGGGGGCGAGCTCGGCGACGTTCTCCAGCCGCATCGTGTCGCCCGCCTGAGGCGCCGGGGCTCCCGGGCTCATCCGAATCGTGTCGGTCGCCTGGGGCGTCGGAGATTCTGGACGAAGGTCGTCCACTACCACGGGACGCTGCGGGCTTTGGAGCCGTTGCTGGAGCTGCTTCGCCGGCTGGAACATGGGGTCGAGGCGCAGGACGAACTCGCAACCGGTCAGCGCTTCCTGATCCCTACCCTGAGTCACCAGGCCGAGGGTCTGAGCAAAGGTCGTCTGGGCGCGTTGCTGAACTTCCGGTTCGAGCGATGGATTTCCGGGGTAGCTCATCGTGGTGCGGGTTCCGTTTTGTCAAGACTTGCCCATTTCCCCGTCTCGTCCGGAAGTCTGGCGGGATCGGCCGGCGGCGTCAAGGCGCGATGTGGATCGTATGGATCCGCCGATCTTACCAGAACCGAAGCCGGGGGAGGAAAACGCGGCCTCGCCTAGAGGCTGGGCGCCACCATCAGGGCGTTCAGGAAAAGCGGCGCCGTGCCGCGCCAGAAGAGGCGAAAGACCGGCTCCTGGGCAAAAAGCACCACCCGCCCTTGACCCACTTCTTCAGCGCTCATGACGAGCGCACCGCGGAGCCGCTCTTCGGCTTCGGGCCAGGCAAAACCGCCGATCACCGGGTCGGCGGCAGCGACGAGGACGTCGATGCGCGGATCGCCGGTCGCCTGGAGGATCCCGCGGCCGTAGAAGAGCACCGGGGGCGGCGACGCCAAGCCGGCGGCCAGGGGGTGACCGGGGGAGGTCTCAGTGGCGAGGATCGCCCCGGGAACGAGCACCTCCCGGTCGCCGTGGTCGAGGCGGCCGGGGACCTCCTCTTCGGCCTCCGGCTCGAAGCTCTTGACCTCGGTCAACCCCTTCTCCTGAACCCAGCCGACGGCGCCGCCGATCGCCACCAGGACGCCGCCGTCATGCACCCAACGGGAGATCGCCTCTTCGTCGAGCGCCGCGGCGTAGCCGTCGCCGTCGGGGAGCACCAAGACGTCGAAGCGCTCGAGGACGGAGCTCGAGAGGCTCCGCAGGTCAAGGCGGCTGTAGGGGAGGGCGACCTCGCGGTCGAGCAAGTGCCAGAGGGCGCCGAAGGAGGTCGCACCGACTCCGTCGCCACCGACCAGGCCGACGCGGGCCCGGCGCAAGGGACGAACTTCGTCAGAGCCCAGCGACGGGCCCTCCTCGCTCCAGGAGGTCGATACGGCGTCGACTCGGGCTCCGGTCTCAGCCGCCAGCTCGGCGAGGCGCGTCGCGAGGCCCTCCCCGTTGCCGTGGCGCGGCACGTAAAAGCTCCCGGCCGGGTAGCGGCGGCCGGCGATTCGCACCTCCTCGAGGGTAAAGCGCAGCTTCAGGCCGGCGTTCGCCAAGGCGGCCGCCAGGGCGTAGCCGGCGACCCCCTGGGGAGGCGCGATGAAGCCCACGCCGGCGCGGGAGGTCAGCCGCCCCGGGGCCGCCTCGCGCGGTTGGAGGCCCGGCGCCCGGCCGGCCACCGTCCAGACCTCGAGGTTCAGCGCCCGGGAAAGCGACCAGCCGGTGATGTCGTAGAACGCGGTCGGCCGGCGCTCCTCGAAGCGCTGGCGCTGCTCGGCGAGGAACTCCTCCGGCATCTCGCTCTGCGGCTCCATCAACGCCCGTAGGAGATACCCGAGAGGACCGTCGGTCGAGACCGCCAGGGTGCCGGCGTCGAAACGCTCCTCGTGGACCACCTCGGAGCCCAGGGCGCGGGCGACGAGCGTCGCCTCCTTGCCGAGCGCCTCGACGAGGAGGCCGTGCTCTTCGAGCAGCGCCGCGAGCGCCGGCCCCTCGGCCGAGCGCGGCGAGAACAGATAGGTGACGAGCGGCGAACGCCTGGCGCGCGCCGCCGCGAAGTCGCCGAGCAGCTGCCGGTGATTCCGGCCGGCGGTCCGGACGGTGGCGAGGGCGCTCGTCGTGTGGCGCGCCACCCGGTCGGCGAGGTTGAAACGCCGGCCGTCTTCGAGCTCCAGGTCCTGGCCTGCCCGGCCACCGCCGCCGACCTCGTAGGTCATGCCCACGGCACGGCGCAGGCCGGGGTAGGTGTCGCCGTAGCCGGGATAGAACAGGTCGTAGCGCTCCCCCACGAAGTAGCTCCAGCCCTGCGCGTCAAAAGCCGCGGCGTTGGCGCGTCCGAAGACCTCCAGCCAGGCGAGGACGGCCGGGTCGAGCTCCGGATGGACCGGATCCGCCGGCGGTGGAAAAAAATACGTCGAGCGCGGCGACATCTCGTGGAAGTCGACGTAGACCTGCGGCTCCCAGCGCCGGTAGGCGGCGACGCGATGGCGGGTCTCGATCTGGGTGAGCCAGGCCCAGTCGCGGTTCAGGTCGATCAGGTAGTGGTTCTGCCGCCCTCCCGGCCACGGCGGATGGTGCTCGGCGGCTCCGGCGTAGGGATCGGCTTGGCGTCCCCGCCGGCCGCGGTACCAGCTGACCCAGCGCGCCCGGCCGTCGGGGTTGACGAGCGGGTCGAGGACGACGACGACACGCTCCAGGACCTCCTCCCATTCTCCGCGCCCGGCCGCCAGCACGTAAGCGGCGGCCATCGCCGCCTCGGCCGAGGAGGTCTCGTTGCCGTGCACCCCGAAGGCAAGCCAGACCACGGCGGGTTGGTTGGCCAGGATCTGGTCGCGGGCCTCCTCGCCGAGGTCTCCCGAGGCCAGGCGGAGGTTTTGCAGGCGAAGCTCTTCGAGACGCCGCCGTTGCCGGGGGCTCGTCAAGGTGACGAGATGGAGCCGACGCCCCTCGTAGGTGCGTCCGTATTCCTCGATCGCCACCTTTTCCGACGCCGCCGCGAGCTTTTTCAGGTAGGCGACGATCTCGTGGTACGGCGTGAATCGCTCGCCGAGCGGGTAGCCCAGGAACGCGGCGGGATGGGGGACGTCCACGGCAAGCTCCGGCAGGGCGGGCGGCGAGCCCGCGGTGAGCGGCGCCAGAAGCGGCGGCACGGCGAGCGCCGGTGTGGCGAGGACGGCGAGAAGGACGGTGACGGGAAAGCTGAATCGCATCGGGGCCTCACGTCCGGCCGGGGGCCGGAGTCTTCGGAAGTCGTCGCGGGATCTTATCCGAGGACTTCGGAGAGGACACCTCCGCGAGGCCTCGCCGGCGCCGGACGGGGACCCTCCGGGCTCTGACGACGAGAACCTTGTCGGGTTTTACGGCAGATCGGTAGACCGCGAACCTCGACAGGCACCGCCCTGCGACGGCTGATGTGCCCTTTGGGGCTGACGATCTGGTACCATGGTAGAGTTCCGAGCCTGGAGGTCTTCCGGGCAGCAAGAGGTCATCGACATGAGACAAGCCGTCATCGACTATCCCGAAGGCTACCCGCAGATGCTCAAGCTCTCCGACCGCGAATTCGCCCATGAGCTAGGCTTTCTGGCGGCGGCGAAGCTCTACGAGCTCGGTCGCTTCACGGCAAGCCAAGCGGCGAAGCTGGCCCAGATGGACCGATTGAGCTTCCTCACGCAACTGGCCCATGTCGGCGTCCCGGCGATCAACCTCCGCGAAGAGGAAGTCGACGCGGAGATCGAAGCAGCTCGAGACCTGGCGGGATGACCCGCTGGGTGACCAATGCCAGCCCCTTGATCTTCCTTGCCAAGCTGGATCGGTTGGAGCTTCTCCAGACGGCTGCGTCCGAGGTTCTGGTCCCGCCGGCAGTTCTCGAAGAGGTTCTGGCTCGACCCGATGAGGCCTCGGATCAAGTCCGTAACGCCAGCCGGTCCTGGCTGCGGAGAAAAGCTCCCGGCAAGCCCGAGGAAGTCGAGCTTTTGAAGATCGAGATCGGTCCAGGAGAAGCCCAGGCCATCACTCTAGCCCGCGAGGTCCGAGCAGATCGGATCGTGCTGGACGATCTCGACGCCAGACGCAAGGCACGTATTCTTGGATTGAAGCCCGTCGGAACTCTAGGTCTTCTCCTTGCCGCTCGTCTACGAGGCGAGCTGCCATCGGTGAAGACGGAGATCGAAAAGCTCCTCCGGTTCGGCTTTCGGGTCAGCGACTCCCTGGTCGAAGCTATCCTGAAAGAAGCTGGAGAGTAGCGGCGAACCTTCGCCATGCGCTTTCGCCATGGTCGGGGACCAGGACTTGTGAAGAGGGTGGTACTGGGGCGAGTTGATGAATGCCCGCTCCTTCGATCCAGACCTCGGGATTCGACCCGTCGGCGGGCTCTGTGGGCGTGCGGCGGTGCTTTCGCAGGGTGTCGCGCAACCGGCCGTAGGCTTCCAGTGAAACGCCTTTCAGGAGCGGGAGGACGGCGCGGAGGCGGGTGCATCTGGGGAATCGAACCTGGGGAAGTGGCCTGTCAGGCTCATGGTAGTACTTTGGAAATAGTGATCCCTGTCAATTCTCTGAAAGCTTCAGACCCAGTTGCCGGGCAGCCTCTCGCATCGCCTTGAGGTCCGGGCCGGCTGCGTCCAAGGGAGCGTTTTCGTGCGATTCAAGGACGAACTGAATACCGAGCCTCAGGTGCTTCAGGTTCATCCGGGCCGCCGGCCCGACGAAGCAGCGAAACAGCTCGCTGTAGCTCTCAAGCGGCACTGTGCCCTCGATTCGAACGCGGTGAACAGGCCGCGTCAGGGGCTGCTTGTCGCCATCGGTCTTTCCAGCCTCGCCGGTCGCGGCGTCGTCGCCGCTTGATGGCTGCTCAGGTTGTCGGACCGTCAGGGCGGGTTTGGTAACCAGATCCCCCTCGGGAGCAACTGCGGGCTTCGGCTCCTCCGAGAACGGCGGAATGATCCAAACTCCCTCCTCGCTGGGATCGATCGAAAGCGACTTCCGGCAGTGACGGGCGTGGAAGCCCGACGGGTCAGGACCGTAAGCGAGACCTATAAGGCCATCGGCGCAAGCCCGCGACAGTCCACCGACGACGGCCTCCTTCGAGGCCACCAGGGGCTTGTCGGTGAATCGAAGGAACGCGTCAACGGCATCCTTGACACGAATGGCGCCCTCCGTCGGCACCAGGCCCGCCTTTTGCAGAGTGACCCCACCGACCCGGCGGACGATCCACTCCTCGTCCTCGACCAGCGTCGTCCAGAGGTGCTCCAAGTGCTCGCTGAACGCGGCACGTGCGTCGGTCAGAGTACAGTCTTCGACCTCCTGGCGATGGACGCGAAGAGCTACCACGTAGGCGGGACCCAGAGCTTCCGTGCTCGCTCGCTCGGCGCGCTCGATTCGTTGCCGGAGGTCCGCCTCTTGATCCTCGGTGAGTTTCTCCCCGTAATCGCGACGTACGCCGAGCAGCGCTTCGAGCTCCCGGTACGTTCGCCGAAGCTTCGACACTCCGTTGGCGCTCGCAGCGAGGAACAAAAGCGTGTTTCGATAATGCCTGTCCTTTCCCCCGCAACGCTGGCTGATCGCAAGAACTCTGTCTCGGCTCGCCTGAAGCGACGCCTCGTCGTCGCCGTAGGGCAACCCTGGCGGCAGCAGCAGAAGCGTGAGACCTTTTTTCTCGGGAAAGTCCACCTTCGGGTCGACGAAGACCTGCCAGGTCGCTTCCCCGCGACGAAGCGAGCGGGCGTGCTCGTGCAGACGCGCGAGGATTTTATCCTCGAAGCTCTCCGCCGCGACCCGTTGCCGGTACTGAACGACCAGGTTGGTCAGCGTCGGCTGGGTGCCGAACCAGTAACGCTTCCCGAGACTGCCGGCAGCAGCCGTGTGCAGGTAGAAGCAGCGGTTCTCCAGCTCAAGCAACCCACCGTCCGTGTAGCCCCAGTTCAGCCCGGGCCGCGAGCAGGCAACTTTGACGTCCTTGGAGCTGTAGCCTGAGCGCTCCCCCTGACCACCGAAGGACCCCAGCAGTATGGCCGACGCGATTCCCCGGCCGATCGATTCCCGGCCATAGTCTCCGCCGCGCTCGTCGTCGAAGATGCCGGCGTTCGACTTCTCACCGAGAACGTCGGCCGCCGCTACGGACTGGTAGGCGTGACCCCACAACCGGGCGAGGGCAGCGCTCAACGGATCCAGCGTCCATTGCACGTGGCATGGCTGGATCAATGGCTGCGACTGGGTACCGCTGTCACGACGGTCCCAGAGATCGCCCACGATGCAGGCGAGAAGCCGGAGCACCCCGCGTGTCCGCTGAAAGTCCGGATGGCTCCCCCATCGTTTGTAGAGCGCGTCGATGAGCGCAGGATGGAACGGGTACGCGCGCTCGATGTCCTCGCCGTAGCTCGCCTTGCACACCTCGGACGGCACTTCGCGATTATGGGCCAAATACATTGCCCGATACGCCGCGGCGACCTTCTTCGGATAGCCGGGCTCGTCGGGCACGGTGATCGACTCGAAGAGCCGGGTACGCACCACCTCGTAGATTTCCTCGTCGGCCACCGGCTTCACGTCCGCTCCAAGACGATAGAACCGCTTCTCCAGCGTCACGAACGCCTCCTGCCCCTTCTCGCTGTTCGCAACTTCCATCTTGCTCGCCGGCAGGGTGGCGACGACAACGGCACCAGGCACCTCCTGTACGGCCTCGGTGAGCTCCTGGATGAACGAGATGGTCTGGTCGGCCAGCGTGCTGTCTTGGACAGGCACGGCTGCCGCTCCCACACAGTAGTCGGCAAGCTCGTCGAGGAGAATCAGGCACGGAGCAGCCGCACGGAGCACGTCGGCGAACAGTCCTTGCGTCGTGCGCTGCGCCTCGTCGTTCGCGCGGACTTTCTCGTAGAGCTCCTGCCCTCCCAGTTGCGCGGCCAGCTCACCCCACAGCGTCCGGGTGTGAATACCGTCCGGGGTCGTCCGACCCTGTGTCGCGTCACAGGTTCGATTCGTGAACACGGCCAGGGCTTTGACGTCCGCGGGCACCTCGCCGCCGAGAACGTGACGTACCTTCTCGCACGTCGGGGAGGTCCGGACCACGTCGGCATGCCTGGCCAGGTGCCAGAGTGCGACGAGCGTGTGGGTCTTGCCGCCACCAAAGGCCGTCTGGAGGCTGATGATGCGATCTCCTGCGTCTTTGGACCCCGAGAGCGTTCGTGTCACGTGTGAGAGCACCATGGCAAGACCGCTCGTCATGTGGGTCTTGCGGAAAAACTCCTCGGGCTCGAGATAGACCTCCGGAGCGTTGCCTTGCTCCACGGCCCATACGTTGGCGGCGAAAATCGCCTCGTCCAGGCGGCCTTCACGGATGTCCTCGTGTGGTGTCGCGCTCGCGTACCAGGGCTTGAGTGACTTGTTCAATTCCCTACCTCCCTATGTCTAACCAAAGTCGAGCGTAGCCTGTGGGCCGGTGTCGACGACCTGTCGCGCCTCGGTTCGCAGCGTATCTCGTTCGCTGAGGACGGCGTTCACCAGCTTCCAGTCTTCTCGGCCGCGGGGCAAAACCTCGAAGAGTGCCTGGGCGAGCTTCCAGAAACGGCTCTCCTCGAACAGATCATGCTCGTTCAGGTAGTCGACCAAACCGTGCCGTCGCTCGTTCTTCCAGAGCAGCATCGCGCGATGGAGGGCATCAATGAGCGGTGGATTGGGATCTCCCCCCAGGCCCAGACGATCCGCTCGGTCCGCGAGCAGAGCGAGGCGGCATCTGGAGCCATCTAATACAAAAATGCCGTGCCGTCGCGCCACCTCCATGGCGTTTTCGGCGTCGCCGCCGATTTGGACGACGAGACGGGCGTCGTCCCAGGACTGCTCGGCGGCGCCATAGAGATTTGCCCAGACGTAGTAGAGTGTCGAGAGACTATCGCCGCGAAACTCACCGGCGATGGCGTCGCGTGCGGCTTGGCGCGCGAAATCGAGAAGCTCGGGCACGTCAACCGGTGTACCGTCAGCACGCTCAACCCGCACGTACTTCCCGAAAGCCCCGACCGCTGGACCATAGCTGGCCACGATGAGGTCTGCACCGCGAAAGCCGTAGCTCCAGAAGCGATGGACGGCCTGCCTTACGGCTTCCTGGATCTCTCGCTTGACGACCTTGAATGACTCTGCACCTGCGGCGGCGCTGGGCCGGCAGACAACAGTAACCGAGGACTCGAGTGACGCGGTGCCAAGACCGAGCGCAGCATTCGGCATCTCGGTGGCAATCGGCCACGTTGCGTTGGGACACAAGCCGGCGGCAAACAGAGCAGTAAGGAGAGCGCTCCACGCGTCGGTAGATTGGTGGGCAAACATCACAGACATCAGCTTCGGATCTTTCACGGTCCGCAAGGCCTCCCGGAAACTGGAGGTAAGAAGATCCTGGTAGTGGTCATGCGCGCGGTCACGATTTCCTTCATGTCGATGCTGATGACTGGTTGCCTCTTCGTCCTTTGGAGTCTGCGGGGTCATCACCACATTCGGCAGTACTTGCCCGAGTGACCGCTTGATCCAAACGTAAAAAAATCAGACAGGTCGGCGTAGGCAATCGAGTTTCCATATGGCGGATCTGTGACAATAATGTCGCAGGTCGAGGAGGTCACCGTTAGCCGTGCGGCTGAACCTAAAAGGGTCTCGGGCCTTATTCCGCAATACATGCGGCCGGTCTCCCGCATAAGAACCTCGACCATTCTTTCAAGCTGATTCACAGCAGAACTCGACGAACTTGCAAGGGGATTAATTTCTGCATAGTCCCACATCATCGGAATGGATTGACCGCTGAAGGGCGTGATTACACACTCCTTCCCGTGGCGCCAGCGGCAAACACTGTTACCGAAGGCTGCTACCCGGTCGATCCACAATGCGAGGTAAGTGATAAGAGCTTCGAGGTATTGACCGTCGGAAACCGATTCCTGCATCTCGCTCCAAGCTTCGTGCAGACATCGGACGAACTCGTCCATTACTACAAGCTGGCGCCGATTGAAGAGCTGACCCCACCTAGTCAGTCCGTAGAGTTCCAGGTTGATACTGCGGTGTGAGCCCGAGTTCGGTGACGCCTGCGGGCCGTTAACCTCCGGGACGATGTACTCACCGGGAACGTCGACCGGAATGTTACAAGCTTCTTCGAATATCTGGATATCCTCGGCACCAATGGCGCGGTAGCCCTTGCGGCCCGCTGTATCCAGGACAGCCGCGATCATCCGTTGGCCCATGCGACCTTCGACACCGGCTCTTCGCATTTCCGCTTCGGACGTCGGCTCGCCACAGAACGGGCAGATCGCCGGTCCGCGTTGACGCTTAGTACCTTCCGTGCTCTTGATGGCGCTGCCATATGCGATGCCGAAGCTCACCGTCTTCGCGGACCGGTCCACCTCTATCGAAAGGGCGATTCTCCGGCCGCGAGTACAAAGGTTCAAGCTTCGCAGGAGCGGAATCTCGCCGCGACAGGAAGGGTTGGAACAAGGGACAGTTCGTGCCCAGAGGTAGGCCAGTACTGGTCGGCCATCGGCGCCGGGCCGGTACAAGTTCCCGACACGCTCCCGAGCCCGCTCGAGGATCCATGCGCCCCATGTGCGAAGGTCGTGTACGAGCGTGTTGTCGACGTCCTTTTCCCGCCGTACGACGCGACGGGACTCCTCTGTGTCGACAAGTCGGCTTCCTGGTAGTCCGTAGGTTTGCGGGTAGTCGCACGTCGCCCGCAGGATGAGGTGGGCCACGGGGTTGTAGTCGTTGGCGATCGCTTTGGAGCCAAGCCGGCGGGCCTCCAACGGGATGGCACCGCCGCCCGCGAATGGGTCGAGTACGACCGGCGGTCGCTCCCCGTGGGCGACGTGGACAAGTTCCCGGGCGATACGGAGAACCTCGCGGCCCTGAGAGCTCTCGGGATCTCCGGTTTCCCATTTCACCAGAGACCGGTCATCGAGAAGTTGCCGTGCCGGAGGTTTCTTCTCAGCGAGCCCCGCCTGGAAGTCCAAGAACTCGGGTGACCACTTGGCGATGAACGTCAGGAGGCGGTTTCGGAGGGTGTCCTCGATACCTTCGTAAGGCCGATAGGGATCGTCGTAGAGAATCTCCCGGCCCTTCTGGCGACAACGGAGATCCGATGGGACGTTCGTTTGGAGATAACGCTCGACCGCCTCACGAAACGCCGCGGCGCATCGGGGATCATCAGGGTCAGGGACAAGCGACGCGAATACGACCGCACGCGATGCTGCAAGCGGCCGCCGCGCCCACCAGATGTGCAACCGGCTGATGTGGCCGTGATCGATGTTCTTGTCCCGCACGCTTTCCGCGGAAATCTCCCGGATCGGCAAAGCGACTTCTATCAGCCGCGGACAGTACTCGGCGCTCACGGGGAATCTTCCTCTGCGGGAACCGGTGCATCCTCGCCCTGGTGGCGCCAGTCCTGCTCTTTGACGAGAAACTGAACCTGCCGGTATAGCATCTCGGGGTTCAATTTGGGTACCGGGTCCTGAATAATTCGAAGCCGCGGACGCTCGTCTTTACAGAACGTCACGACATAGAGCCAGGCGCGGTATTCGAGTTGTCGCAACTTGTCAAGCTCTGGGCCGGTGAGCATGATGGCTCCCGACTGCGCGCGGCCTTTGACCTCGATGTAACGGCGCTCTCCGGTCGGGGACTCCGAGCGGACGTCGTAGTGCTCGCCCTCCTGACTGACGTCGTAGGGCGTCCAACCGCGGCTGTGCTCGTAGCGCATCGCGACGTCCATGGCGATCGCTTCCACTTCGTCGTCGCGGCGCATGGGCATACCGCGCGAGGATTGCGGTTCTGTCTCGAAAGTGACGACAGGTGCCGGTACGATCAGCGCCTGGGTCAGAACGTCGGGGAGGTTGGCGGTCAGGTTCATCATCAGGTCGAGCTCACGCAGGCGGTTTTCCTTGCGGCGCCGTAGGTCCTTGATCCGTTCTTCAAGTCGCGCGCGGTCTTCCGCGTTCTCCTCGCCGAAGAGGCTGGCCTGCTGCAGGTCGGCGAGCTCCTGCTGCAGCTCCACGACGAGGTCTGTGAAGGCCGTGTTCAGGTACTCGCGCCGTAACTCGCACTCTTCGGTCCGATGCTCCGTCACGCGTACGAGCTGTTTTTCGGTGACGTTCTCGTAGGCCCAGGCCTGGATGTCTTCATCGGCTCGTTCCTGGACCTCGGGAGCAGGCATGGCCTCGGCAGGGTGGCACGCAGTTCAAGAGGTAGCCAAGTGAGGTGAGGCGCATGCCCATGTGGTCCTCGACAACGACGGAGAGTTGCTCGTGCGCCAGGCGTCGACGCGCCTCGACACGGCCGTCCTGCACCGTGGAACGGACAAGCCAGGTGCGTTGTGGCCGTGCCAGGTTCGCATCGACCACTGTCGCCCCCTTGGCGAAAGCCTGGCGAGCTTCACGGATCGCCCATTGGATGGACGTGTCGAACAGCGTGTGGCCGGGACCCAGCAGTCCCGTTTGTTCCGGGACGCGGTTCTTGCTCGCCACGCTGACGAATTGCTTGTCGAAGACCACCGGTTTGTCATGGTGCTCGGGAACGGGTATCTTGCGCTTTCGAGCCACCTCGAGGAGTGCCGACGGCGTGGGACTAAGGTGCCAAACCGGAAAGTGGTCGTCCTGCCGTATCGTCCCGCCGACGGCGGTCCACACTCGTTCGAAGAAGCGCTGGATGAAGAGAGGCTGGAGGCGTCGTTCGTCTGAAGTATCGCGGAGCTCCTGGGCTGCGCGAAGGTCCAGCCGGGAGGTCACCGAGGTGCTCTTCTGGAGTGTGAGAAGGTCCTCCGCGCGTTTCCGGGTCGCCTGCTTGAAGGCTTCGTCTGTTTTCTCCCCGGCCTCCTTGGCCTCCTCGGCTCCCTCGGCGTCGATGGCCTTCTCCATCAGGGCGACCAGTGGGATACCTTCGAGCCACTCGTCGATGACGTCGTAGACCCTGTCATCACCGAGCTGCTCGCGCATTACGTCGAGCTTACTCAGGATACGCTCGAGCACGGCGCCTTCACGCGTGTTCTGGGCGACGAGGTTGTAGACCCAGACGTCGTCTGGCTGTCCGTAGCGGTGAATGCGTCCCATGCGCTGCTCGAGGCGATTCGGATTCCACGGGATGTCCCAGTTGATGAGGTAGCGGCAGAACTGCAGGTTGATGCCCTCGCCAGCGGCCTCGGTGGCAACCATGATCTTCGCCCGCATGCGGAACTCGCGTTGGGCCTGCTTTCGTGCGTCCACGTCCATACGGCCGTGAATGATCGCCACGGAGTAGCCGAGTTGGGTGAGGCGCTCTTCGAGGCTGCGTAGCGTATCCGTGTGCTCCGTGAAGATGACCAGCTTTTCGTCTTCGGAACGGATGACGTCCGAGGAGTCGAGGACGCGCAGGAGCTCGCTGAACTTCGCCTCGTTGTGGTGCTTGAGAGCGAGGGCCATGTGGTAGAGGCGGTCGATCTCGTCGCGTTCCTTGCCCACCTCTTCCGGGTCCGAGGTCAGGACCTGACGGAAGATCCGGCTATCGACGTCGTCGCGTTCGTCCTCGCTCAGCTCCTCGTACTCGCCGATGTCGCGCGGGCCGTCGGGATCGGTGGTCACACCGAAGAGTCGCTTCTTCTCGGCGCCGGACCGCTTCGGGTCGCGGAGGATCACGAGCACCTCGTCGAGTGCGCGGAGCCGGTTTTCCAGGGTCCGCGTGATCGCATAGATGCTGCTGGCCAGGCGGCGCTGCATGACCAGCAGGGTCAGCTCGACGTTGCGGTTCCTTCGGGCCTTGGCTTCACGGCGCTTCGACCGGACGTAGCGGGTGACCTCGTCGTAGAGCTGCTTTTCCTCGGGTGTCAGGTCGTAGCCGAGGGTTTTTGTGTGCCGTGGCTTGAACAGTGGCTCTCCGTCCCAGCCGACCATCTCCTCTTTCAGCCGGCGGAGGAAGAAGCGGTTGCGGGCGCGCGAGATCGAGGCGTCTCCGCCAGCAGGGTCGACGTGTGTGGTCGTCTGCTCCCGGATCCGGTCGTCGACGTGTTCGTCTTTCTGGAAGAGATCCTCGTCGAGGAGAAGGAGAAGCCGGCGGAACGTGTCCTTGCGGCCGCGGTGGGGGGTTGCGGTCAGTGAAGAGAAGATGGTCCGCGTGCTGGGCAAGCTCCTTGACCGCCTTGTACCGGGCGCTTTCCTCGAGCTTGGAGCCGTACTCGTAGGCCGAGAGCTTGTGGGCCTCGTCCACGACGATCATGTCCCAGGGCACGTGGGCGGCAGCCTTGAGGCAGCCTTCGTTGCGCGCGATGAAATCCACAGATGTGACGAAAATGCCCTCGTCCAATCGCGAGAACTGCGCGGGGTCGGCGTCGAAGGAGGCGCGATTGACGATCCGCGCATACAGTCCGAATTTGCCGAGAAGCTCCTCCTCGGCCCACTGCTTCGTCAGGCCTCCGGGAGTCACCACGAGGATCTTCTGGATGACACCCCGGAAGAGGAGTTCTTTGAAAAGGAGTCCCGTCATGATCGTCTTTCCGGCCCCCGTGTCGTCAGCGAGCAAGAAACGGATCCGGGGGAGCGGCAGGAGGTAGCGGTAGACCGCCTCGATCTGGTGGGGAAGCGGGTCGACGATGCTTGAGCTGACCGCAAACAGCGGGTCGAACTGGTGGGCGATGCGGATGCGCTCTGCTTCGGTGCCGAGCAGGAAGGTCCGCGGGTCGCCGTCGAAGGTGTGGGTCGCGCCACGGACCTTCGACAAGGTGGCAAGCTCCTCAGGAGTCAAGGGGCGACGGATCTGACGGCGCGAGGTCGTCCCGATTCCCTCGACGAGCATCTTGCTGCCAAAGGGGGCGACCCGTTGCACCTCAACGAGCTCATCCGGCTCGAGGCCGGCGACCATGTCGCCCGGCTTGAGCTCACTTGCCGGTGGCGGGGGTCCGGGTACTTCGTCGTTCATCATCAGGGGCTCACAGGTTAGCAGGTCCGGTTCGCTGCTCTGATGCGGCGTGAGGTTGGAGCGGCGGAGACGGGTCCGAAACTGCCGGGCATGTGCACGTTCTGAGTCCGGGCCTCATGTCGCAGCCCCTGGCTCTAGCGCAGGCAGCAGCCCCGCCTCGGCAAAGCTGAACGTCTTCGGCCCCGCGACGACGACATGGTCGACGACGGGAATGCCGATGGCCCCGAGAGCCCGGCAGAGGACACGGGTGACCTCGATGTCGTCGTCGGACGGCCGGGCCGATCCGCCGGGGTGGTTGTGCGCGAAGACGACGCGCGCCGCCTTGTGGCGCAGGGCGGCCTCGACGACGAGCCGCGGATAGACGGGAGCGCTGGTCAGGGAGCCCTCGTGGAGACGGAGGGTGCGGATGACGTGGCTCTCGTGGGTCAAGGCGACGAGGAGGAAGACCTCGTAGTCGGCGGTCGAGAGCTCGTCGACGGCGAAGCGTCCGATGTCCTCGCGGGTGAGGAGGCGCGGCCGGTCGCCCCAGCGGTCGCGGAGGTAGCGCCGGGTGAGGGCGGGCATGAGATGCAGGAGGGTGGCAGCGCCCTCGCCGACGCCCGCGACGGCCGTGAGCTCGGCGGGGTCGGCGTCGAGGGTGTTGGAGAGCGTCCCGAAGCAGTCGAGCAGAGCGCGGGCGATGGGCTTCGTGTCCTTGCGTGGGATGGCGTAGGTCAGCAGTAGCTCGAGGACCTCGTGGGCCTCGAAAGCGCCCAGGCCGTTGTCGTTGAAGCGGCTGCGTAGCCGTTGTCTGTGGCCTTCCTGGGTCAGCATGGTGGATGTCTCGGGCGTCGGCTTCCAAGAGTCGGTCCTCGGCTGAACGTTGCGGGTGTGTGCGGCGGCGGAAAGGCCAAATCATCCGTTTCCCGTTGTTGGCGGCATCATAACGCTCTCGCGGGCGGCAATAAAGACCCAGTGCTCCTGGATATCAGGTGGCCCGGCCGGCATCCTATGCCAGCTCGTTGAGGTTCGCCGGTTCAGGCGGCAGGCGGAGCCTGCCATACGCAGACGCATCCCGGTCGCTGTCGTTGAAACGGCTGAGGTCGGGAGTTTCGAAGACAAGGCCAAGGTGAGGCTCGCCCGGACGTCCTCGGCGGGCTCCGTTCGCTTCCGCTACGAGGTGCGGTTCGCGTCCCTTGACCTTGCCACCCACACGATCCGCAGGCGGACGCCTCTCGGGCTCCTGAGCTAGAATCCTCTCTGGCCCTCTCTGCCGAGAGCCGACGGAGACGAGCGATGGAGAATCCGACGAGCCCCGAGACCCCCACCCTGGAGCTCCAGGTCACCGCGGCCTTTCCCCGCCACGTAGGACGCGGCCTGGCCCGGCTCGGCACCACGGCCTTCGAGAAGCTCGGCCTGGCCGAGGGCGACCGGATCGAGATCCGGGGCAAACGTGCCACGGCCTGCCGGGCGAGCTTCAACGAGGACGAGCCCGGCGTCCAGGTCGACGAGCTGGCCCGCCGCAACGCCGGCGTCGACGTCGCCGAAACGGTCCAGGTCCGCAGAATCGAGGTCGACGACGCCGAGCGCGTCGTCCTCGAGCCGCTCGACCCCCACGATCCGGCGCCCGACACCGACGAGGGCCTCTTGAACCAGCTAGAGGACCTGACCGTCGTCGCCGGCGACCACGTCCGGGTGACGCTCGCGGACCTGAGCCTCGTCGACCTCGCGGTCCAGGACGCCTCGCCGCCGGGCGCGGTCCGGATCGCCGGCACGACCCGGATCCTCCTGGCTGCTCCCCGCCACGACCGCTCCCCGGCCGTCGTCCGCAAGGTCACCTTCGACGACATCGGCGGCCTCGGAACGCAGCTCCAGCGGGTCCGGGAGATCATCGAGCTGCCGCTGCTCTTCCCGGAGGTCTTCGCGCACCTCGGCATTGAGGCGCCGAGCGGCGTCCTGCTGCACGGTCCGCCGGGCTGTGGCAAGACGCTGACCGCTCGTGCGGCGGCGCAGGAGATCGAGGCCACCTTCTTCTCGATCAGCGGTCCGGAGATCGTCCACAAGTTCTACGGCGAGTCGGAGGCCCACCTGCGGACGCTTTTCGAGCAGGCCACGGCGAGCCGTCCGTCGATCCTCTTCCTCGACGAGATCGACGCCATCGCGCCGTCGCGCGACAAGGTCCAGGGCGAGGTCGAGAAACGCGTCGTCGCACAGCTCCTCGCCCTGATGGACGGCATCGCCCGGCGCTCGCAGGTGATCGTCATCGCGGCCACCAACCGGCCCAACGCGCTCGATCCGGCGCTGCGGCGTCCGGGACGCTTCGACCGCGAGATCATGATCCCGGTCCCCGACCCGGCCGGACGGCTGGAGATCTTGCAGATCCACGCCCGCGCGATGCCGCTCGCGGACGACGTCGACCTGGAGCAGCTGGCGCGCGCCACCCACGGCTACGTGGGCGCCGATCTCGAAGCGCTCTGCCGCGAGGCGGCGATGAGCCGTCTGCGCCGCATCATGCCCGAGATCGACTTCGCCCTCGACGAGGTCCCCAGGTCGCAGCTGGCGAGCGTCGAGGTGACGATGGAGGACTTCCTGGCCGCGTTTCACGAGGTGCAGCCGTCAGCGCTCCGCGAGGTCTCGATCGAGGTCCCGACGGTGCGCTGGGACGAGATCGGAGGCCTCGACGACGTCAAGGCGCGGCTCCGTGCCGTCTTCGACTGGCCGCTTCACCACCCGGAGCTTTTCGAGCGTGCCGCGGTGCGTCCGACGCGCGGCATCCTGCTCCAGGGACCGCCGGGCTGCGGCAAGACGCTCCTCGCCCAGGCGATGGCGTCGGAGAGCGGGGTCAACTTCATCGCGATCAAGGGACCCGAGCTCCTCTCCCAGTTTGTCGGCGAGTCGGAGGAGCGTCTCCGCGACCTCTTCCGCAAGGCGCGCCGGGCGAGCCCCTGCATCCTTTTCTTCGACGAGATCGACGCCCTCTTCCCGACCCGCAGCGAGGGCGCCGGCGATTCGCGGACCTCGGAGCGGATGCTGAGCCAGTTCCTCGCCGAGCTCGACGGCATCGAGGAATTGAAAGACGTCCTGGTGCTGGGGGCGACGAACCGCCTCGACCTCCTGGACCCGGCGCTGCTGCGTCCGGACCGCTTCGACGAGGTGTTGGAGGTGCCGCTCCCCGAGACGGCGACGCGGCGACGGATCTTCGAGGTCCACCTGCGGGGCAAGCCTCTGGCTGTGGCGCCCGACCTCGACGAGCTGGCGGCGTCGACCGAGGGTTTAAGCGGCGCCGAGATCGCCGAGGCGGTCCGCCGGGCGGCGCTGCGCGCGATCGCCCGGGTCCTCGAGGGGGCGGGGGAGGAAAAACCGGATCCGGCGTCGCTCAGGATCGAGGCGGCGGACGTCGAAGAGGCGCTCGCGGCTTTGCGTCCGGGGGTGGGGTAGACCGCAAACATCGACAGGCACCGCCCTGCGACCTCTGCGACGGCTGATGTGCCCTTGGGACTGACGATCTGGTACCACATGATAGAGTTCCGAGCCTGGAAGTCGACGCGGAGATCGAAGCAGCTCGAGACCTCGCGGGATGACCCGCTGGGTGACCAATGCCAGCCAGCCGATAGACTGGGACCCCCTCCCGGGAAAGACACTGATGCGGCGCCGAATCACCCTGCTCCATCTCTCCGACCTTCAGTTCGGACAGGACCATCGCTTCGGCCCCGAAGAGCTCCTGAAGCGTCTCCAGGACGACCTCGCCGTCCTGCGCGACGACCACGACCTGCGTCCCGATGTCGTCGCCGTCACCGGCGACCTCGCCGAGTGGGGCAAGAAGGCCGAATTCAACGACGCCCTCGCCTTCCTCGACGGCCTCTGCCGCAACCTGGGGCTGGGCCGCGAGCGCGTCGCCGTCGTTCCCGGCAACCACGACGTCAACCGCAAGAGCTGCGCAAGCTACTTCCTGGCCCGCGAAGCCGACGACGAAGAGCCCGTCGCGCCCTACTGGTCCAAGTGGAAGCAGTACGTCGCCTTCTTCGAGACCTTCTACCGCGAGGTCCCCGGCTTCACTTTCACCGAGACCGAGCCCTGGACGCTCTTCGCGATGGACGACTTGAAGCTCGTCGTCGCCGGCCTCAACTCGACGATGGCCGAAAGCCACCGCGACGCGGATCACTACGGCCACGCCGGCGAGGAGCAGCTGCGCTGGTTCCGCGAACGGCTGATGCCGTACCGCGCGCGCGGCTGGCTGCGCGTCGCTACGATCCACCACAACGTCGTCCGCGGTGCCGTCGAAGACGACGCCAACTTGAAGGACGTCGAGGACCTCGACCGCTTCCTCGGTCGCGAGCTGAATCTCGTCCTCCACGGCCACACCCACGAGGGCAAGCTCGCCTGGCTACGCAACGACGTCCCGGTCCTGGCGATGGGCAGCGCCGGCGTCGACGCGTCGGACCGTCCGGCGGAGGTGCCGAACCAGTACGAGATCGTCCAGCTGCGCGGCGACGGCTTCGGACGCTGGGCGCGTCAGTACGAGGCACGCCAGAAGCGCTGGATCGGTGACAACCGGATCTCCGAGAACGGGGACGACTGGAAAGACGAGCACAAGGTCGCCTTCGTCGACGTCCTTGGGCCGCTCCCCGAAGCCGCCGCGGACGCTCTCGGGAGGACCCGGGAAGACCGCCTCGACGAGGAAAGACGCCTCACCCACGACGACCTGCTCGCCCGCGTCGAACGCATCTGCCGCCTGCGCGAGGACGACGAAACCGAGATCCGCCGCGTCCGCTCCGGACGCTTCGACTACCTGAGCGTCACGTCCGCGGAGGGCGACGGCATCTTCAAGGACTTCGCCGTCGGTGCCGCCGCCGACGTCACGCCCGAGCGCTTCGACGCCTTCCTGGAGGTCCACCGGCGCTACCGGCACGCCGACTCCGGCGTCGTCTCGACCCTGGTCTACGCCGGGGACCCGGCGTCCGCGGAGATCGTCGAGAGGGCGCGGCGGGAGCGCGTCCGGCTGCGGAGCTTCGTCGAGTACCAGGGGCTGGTCGACTTCCGCACCTACGTCGAGCGGCAGACCCTCGCCCTCGCCAATGACCCCGTCTACCCGCCGGACCTCTACGTCGAGCAGCGGCTGTGCTACCGGCTCGGCCAGGAGGACCGCGAGGACGACGCCCTCACGACCGTCCGCGACTGGCTCTTCGACGAGCGCGGGCGCTTCATCCTGGTGCTCGGCGACTTCGGCACCGGCAAGACCTTCCTGCTGCGCGAGCTGGCGCGTCGCCTGGGAGAGGAGGGCGGACGCGTCGTCCCGATCCTGATCGAGCTGCGGGCATTGGAGAAGAGCCACGACCTGGACGTCCTGATCGCCGGCCATCTCGTCCTCGCGGGCATGGACGCGCAGCCGGAGAAGATCCGCTACATGCTAAAGGAAGGACGCGTGGCCCTTCTCTTCGACGGCTTCGACGAGCTGGCGCTTCGCGTCAGCTACGACCGCGCGCTCGATCACTTCGCGACGCTCGCCGCCGCCGCCCAGGGCAACGCCAAGGTGGTCGTCACCAGCCGGACGCAGCACTTCGAGTCGGACCAGCAGGTGCGGACCGTCCTCGGCGAGCAGGTCCAGGTCGTTGCCGGGCGTCGCGTCGTCTATTTGCAGGGCTTCGACCCCGGACGGATCCGTCGCTTCCTGACGAACCAACTCGGCGACAAGACGGCGGCCGACGACCGCTTCCGGCTCCTCGACGAAGTCAAGGACCTGATGGGCCTCTCGGCGAACCCGCGCATGCTCGGCTTCATCTCGGAGCTGAGCGGCGAGGAGCTGCGTCAGGCGCGTTCCGCGGCGGGCGACGTCACCGCCGCGAGCCTCTACCAGGCGTTGCTCGACAAGTGGCTCGGCTTCGAGGTCGAACGCCAGGAGCCGCGCGGCGCGCCGCTTGCCCTCACCCGCGAGCAGCGGTGGGACGCCGTCACCCACCTGGCGATGTGCCTCTGGGAGAAGACGGATCGGCGCATCCACGTCGGTGAGCTCGACGCGGAGGTCCAGGCGGCGGTCGCAGTGCTGGCCGAGCAACGGCTGAGCCCGGGCGAGACGACGCACCAGGTCGCCTCGGGGACGCTCCTGGTACGCGACGACGAGGGACGGTTCTCGTTCATCCATCAGTCGGTGCTCGAATGGCTGGTGGCGCGTCAGGCGGCGAAGGAGGTCGGGGAGTCCGGAGGCTCGGAAGCCCTGGGAAGACGGGAGATGTCGGTTCTCATGGTCGAATTCTTCCGGGACCTGGCCGGACGAGAGACGGCGGCGCGGTGGGCCGCGGTGACGCTGGCGGACCTCCGCGGCGGCGAGACGCAGAGACGCAACGCGTTTCTCGTCCGCGAACGCTGTGGCGAGACGGCGGCGCCCCTCCAGGTGCGCCGGGGCGAGGACCTGCGCGGCCGGGACTTCTCCCAGCAGACCCTGGTCGACGTGGACCTGAGCGGGACGGACCTCACGTCGGCCCGTTTCTTTCGATCCGCGTTGGGCGACGCGAGCTTCCGGGGCGCGACCCTGGTGGGCGCCAACCTCTCCGAGGCCGCCCTGCACGGCGCCGACTTTCGCGACGCCGACTTGACGGGCGCCCGGCTCCTGGGCGCCCTCCTCGGCGGCGCGGACCTGCGGGGAGCGATCCTCCACCGGACGAAGCTCGTCGGCGCGACGCTCGACGACGGCGCGCTCGCCGAGGCGAACCTCTTCGGCGCCGCGTTGCCGCGTCCGCCCGCCGTGTTGCCGTGGCACGGCTCGTCGTCCCCTTGCAGGGCGGTGGCCTGGAGCCCCGATCAGGCGCTCGTCGCGACGGGACACGACGACGCCCTCGTCCGGTTGTGGGACGCGGCGTCCGGCCGGCAAATCCGTCGTTTCCCAGGGCATCTGGGGCCTGTCAGAAGCGTAGCTTTCAGTCCGGACGGTTCTCTTCTCGCCTCGGGGTCCGGAGACCAGACGGTGCGCCTCTGGGACGTCGCCTCGGGCGAGGAGGCCCGCAAACTCGCCGGACATGAGAGTTATGTCTCAAGCGTAGCTTTCAGTCCGGACGGTTCTCTTCTCGCCTCGGGGTCCGGA
>CBDUYN010000019.1:0-93345 GCA_965371445.1 uncultured bacterium
CCCGGTCGGAGACCCGGTGCTCTGGGAGTACTTCGTGACCAACACGGGCAACGAGGCGCTCGCCGACGTCGCGGTGAGCGACGACCAGGGCGTCGCCGTCGACTGTCCCCAGGACGAGCTGGCGAAGGGCGAGTCGATGACCTGCACGGGCAACGGCATCGCCGAGCAGGGCCAGTACAAGAACGTGGGCACGGCCACCGGTTGGGGCGAGGAGTCGGGCAAGAAGGCCACCGACAGCGATCCCAGCCACTACTTCGGCGACATCCCGCCGCCGCCGCCCATCGAGCTCGTCGACGTCGACATCGAGAAGGCGACCAACGGCCATGACGCCGACGCGGCCCCCGGTCCGATGATCCCGGCCGGCGACGCGGTCACCTGGACCTGACGCAGCCCACCAACCTCGGACCGGAGGCCTCTTCACGCTCGCCTTGGGGTATCATCGATCGGGAGAGCAACGGGTGGCTCCTTCATCCGCAGTGGAGGCCTCAAATGCGCCAGTATGTCGCTTATTCTGTACTTCTGGGAATCAAGGGGCTCACTCGACTCTTCTACGAGCTCGACGTCCAGTGGGTGGGGGAGGTCCCTGCGGCTCGCTGGAACGACATTCGGATCGTGGCACTCCTGAACCACACCAGCCTCTATGAGCCGCTCTTTGCGGGTTCCGCCCCGAACCGTTTCCTGTGGCAACTGGCCAGGTGGGGCGTGGCACCTGGCGCGGAGAAAACCGTCCGCCGGCCGCTGGTCGGGCGGCTCTTCAAGCTGATGCTCCACGAGATCGTGCCGATCACCCGGCGGCGGGATGACACGTGGACCTCCGTGCTCCGCACCATCGGCTCGAAATCCGTGGTGTTCATCGCCCCGGAAGGCCGGATGAAACGCGCCACCGGTCTCGATATCGAGGGACGAGAGATGACGGTGAGAGGTGGTATCGCCGATATCCTGGAAGCCATCCCCAGCGGCCGCATGCTTCTCCTCTACAGTGGCGGTCTCCACCACGTCCAGACCGCGGGGCAGCTCGTTCCGAGACTCTTCAAGAAGCTGCAGGTCCGCTTCGAGAGCCTGGACATCCCGGCCTACCGTGAAACCCTGGGTGCCGGCAAGGGGCTGGAGGCTTTCAGGAGCGCCGTCATCGCCGACCTCGAACAGAGACGCGACCGCTATTGCCGCGTCGAGCCCGAGGCTCGTCAATAGTGCGGCCTAAACGGCGACCGGAATCTCGGTCAGCGGCGTTTCCACTTCGACGGGATCGCTCCAGTCGGCCAGCAGATTCTCTTCGAGCGGCTCCGTCAGCACCGGATGGGCCCGCAGATAATCTTCACGCAGACGGTCTTGGGAGTCGTAATAAGGGGCTTCGATCTCTTCCAGCCGCCGCTGGTGAATCTTGGAGATATTGCCAAGCGTACGCATTATTTTATACATCCCGAGTTGAAAAATCAACCCCCTCTTGTTACCGGAAAGCGCTGCCAGAATAGCCCGTGGACCGTAGTATCGAAGAACCGCCTCGTAAAGAGCCCGCTCCAACACACTGGGCCGTACTTTCTTAGGGAAGGTATTTACGAAATGTGCTCCCGAATAATCAATATCTGTTTCGCAAATGCGGTAGCGAGGGATCGTTCGCCCCGGCAATCCTGGATATTCCGTAAGGCAATACATACTCAGACCGCATATATCGTGCTCTTTGCAGAATGAGACGATGGTCTCCGGCGTCCTCTCTGTGTCATCATCAAAACCAAGCATAAACAAGCCGAAGACCTCTATCCCCGCCGCTCGAATACGTGCCACTGATTCGACGATCTCCGCAAAAGTTTGTCGCTTTTCAATACTGGCGAGATCCGGATCTTCAAGCGTTTCAATGCCCAGCGCCAAGCTTCGGAAACCTGCTTCTTTCATTAATCTCAGAATCTCAGGACGGCGACCGATGTCGACCCGACACAGGGCAGTAAACCGGCAGCCCAAATCGGCATCGACGATAGCCCTCAGAACCTCACGGCAATGCTTCGGATTCGCGCCAAAGTTGGGGTCTGCTATCTGAAATTCCCGAGTATTGAAAAAATCTCTTTTTTGGCGAATGTCGGCGATGAGCGGCTCGATGGCGTGTTTGCGGAGCCCCGTTCCGCCGAGCATATTCTCGTAACAAAAACTACAGGGGAATGGACAACCCCGCGACGCCACCACCTGGCCCACGTAGATTCCGCCATACTTGATGATTTGTGCAGGTAACGATAATGGCTTAAAATCGATCAACAAATCGAGATTCTGTACCGTCCCGGGACTGCTGAGGAACGGCCTGCGAGAATTATGAATAACGCGTCCGTTCCGCTTGAAGGAAATGCCGGGGATGCCGTCAAGGGGCGCATCGGCCTCAAGCGCCGCCAAGAGCTCGACGAAAGTCACCTCGCCCTCTTCACGAACTACGACGTCGGCAATCCTCAAGACGTCGTTGGGCGAAACCGACGCGAACGGCCCTCCGGCCACTAGCGTCGCATCCGGGTTGATCTGTTTGAGCCCCGCGAAATACTGCTTCACGGGATTGTAGTTGGGGCCCGAAACCGGAGCGGCGATCACGTCATACTCGGACAATCGCTTCGCGGGCAGCCCGTTCAGTACATCGACGAAAACCTCCACCTCATGACCTGCCTCGTGCGCCGCTGTGCCAACAGCCAAGATGTCGGTGCGCGGCTGGAGAAGCAGAGAGCACACAGCCGGCAGGGTAGCGCTCAAGTCCACTATGGCAACTTTTTGAGACATCGTTAAACCTCCATGGGCTCGCTTGCGGAACCTGTTCCTCTCAGATGCGGAATGAGCGAATGGACATAGGCTCCGGTGAGTATGTTGTGATGACTGCTACCATCCAGTCTTTGTACGTTCAAGGAGTCAATCCAGCGGTCCCAGCCGTAACCAGGGCGCTCGAAATCGGGATGCTTCTCCAGATATTCCGGGGTTTCCTGCCCGGCGGCGAAGAAAACTACCTCGCCGCAGTAGCTCGTGGGAACGTACTCGATATGCGCCCGCACGTTTCCGCGGAAGACGGAAAGCATGCGGCCGACGAGCTCTCGGCTGAGCCGTTGGCCGTCAATCTTCAACCCGCGGATCTCTTCGCTGACGTATGAAATGCGTTCCTCCTCGTCGAGCGCCAGGAGCTCTTCCCTGCTCGCGTGCAAATCCTTGCCGAAAGCCATGCCCAGCTCCTTCACGAACCACGTAATCAACTGCGCATCGTCCAGCTTCTCAGCCTCTCTCCCCAGAGATGGCGCCGGAGTGTCAATCATGACAAGCGCGCCAATGACCTCCCCTTCCCCACGCAATTGCTGTGCCATGTCGAAAGCGATGGCTCCTCCCATTGAGTAACCGACTAGCGAATAGGGTCCCTCGGGTTGTTTCGTCCGCACCAATCTGATGTAGGAGAGGGCAAGCTCCTCTATGCTCGACCCGACTCCGTCGCCGTTTTTCAAGGCCGAAGATTCGATGCCGTAGAAAGGTTGCTCGGTTCCCAGTTGCAGGGCGAGCTCCGCATAGCAACCCGCCAGCCCGTTGCTCGGATGTATTCCGAAAAGAGGAAGCTTCTCGCCAAGCGGCTGAATGGCCACCAGATATCCCTCTTCTCCCTTCTTGGGAGCTTTCCCGGCCTGATCTTCACTCGCTGCGGCACCGATTTGCTTAAGTAGTAGCGTGGCCAGATCCCTTATGCTCGGCCCCTGCAACAGGCTCGTTATGGAAAGATCCGTTTCCAGATCCGTATCCACACGGTTTTTCAACTCAAGGGCCATGAGCGAGTCCAGCCCGTGATCCGTGACCGGGTTGTCCGGATTCAACTTGCTCCCGGAAGTCCGCAGCACTTTGCCGATCTTTTCCGCCAGATAATCCTCCAGGAAAGCCTGTCGTTCCTGCGCCGCGAGCCGCAACAGGGAGTCGAGAACGGATTCCGACGATTCCTGCGTCTGCTGATCTGCTATCCCCCTGAGAGCCTCTGAAAATCTGGGTGAGTTGGCGCTTCTTGGATAGGCTTGACTCCACCTCCCCCAGTCCATTCTCGCCGCCACTGCCTGGGTGACGTCCGCCCGAATGACGTTCGCCAGACACCTGAGGGCCTCGTCCGGCGAAAACTGCTTGAGCCCCTGCTGATCGAGAAACTGGCTGATTTCCTCATGTCGTGCCAGGTAACCGACCTGCCCCAGGGCCCCCCAACGAATCGAAACCGCGGGGAGGCCGAGCCAGCGCCGATGATGCGCGAACGCATCGAGGGCCACATTCGCCGCAACGTAATTGCCCTGGCCGGGATTCCCGAAAATCGTCGACACCGAGGAAAACAGAACGAAGAAGTCCAGCTCGCAGTCCAATGTTTGTGAATGTAGATTCCACGCTCCCAACACCTTCGGTGCGAGCACTTTGCTCATTTTCTCATGGTCCAGTTGCTCAATATATCCGTCGTCGAGGACCATCGCGGCATGTATGACGCCCCTAAGCGGCGGCATCGTATTCTTGATGCTCGCCATGAGATCGGCGACCTGCTCCTCTTCGGCCACGTCTGCCTTTGCAACCACTATGTCCGCGCCGGAAGCTCGCATCGCCTCGACGGCGGTTCCGGTCGCGCTGTGCTCGACGAGGCCGCTCCTGCTCACCAGTACGACCTGTCGGGCGCCCGCTTTCACCATCCACTCGGCGACCACCAGGCCGAATCCTCCCAGTCCTCCTGTAATTAAATAGGTCGCGTCGGGTCGTATCACTGAAGCATCTTGAAAATCTCTTTCGATCCAGGCGCTCTCGTCGTCCATGGATACGACGATCTTGCCGATGTGGCGAGCCTGAGCCATGTCCCGAAAGGCCTGCGCAACGTCGGCCAGGGGGTACACCATGGAACGGATCGGGTGAAACCCGTGCTCATCAAAATAGCGCATCGCTTCTTGAAAAAGACTGGCAGCGTACTTCGGCCGTGCATCCAGTATCCGGTCAATGTCGACGGCGAAGTACGACAGGCTGTTCGCGAAAGGAGCGAGGTTCAGGTTGTTTCCCTCGGCGATGTCCGTCTTGCCAATTTCTACGAAGCGCCCCAGTGGGCCGAGGACCGAGATGCTTTTTGCGATGGCCTCTCCGGCGAGGGAGTTCAACACGACGTCGACTCCCTCACCCCCGCTCGTCTCCATGATCTCGTCGGCAAAAATCAGCTTCCGGGAGCTCATCACGTGCTTTATCCCGAGCGATCTTAAAAACTCACGCTTCTCTTCACTACCGGCCGTGGCGAAAATCTCAGCGCCGATTTCTTGGGCCAGCATGACCGCCGCCAGGCCGACTCCGCCCGCCGCCGCGTGGATCAGAATCCGTTCTCCCGGAGCCAGCTTGCTCAAGCGATGCAGGGCGTAGTAGGCGGTAATGAAAACCACGGGAATGGTCGCCCCTTCCTCGAAGGTCAGCCGCGGGGGCTTCGGTACGACGTAATCCGCGTGTGTCGTCATATATGCGGCAAAAGATGCGCGTCCTTGCGCAATCACTGGATCGCCCACGGAAATTCCCCGGACGTTCTCTCCCACGGCCGTCACCTTGCCGCCACATTCCATGCCGAGGGCTTGGCCGAAATAACTTCCCTCTTGAACCGTGTCTAGAAGGAGTCCCATGGCCAGCATGACATCCCTGAAATTGAGACCCGCCGCGTGAACCCGGACTTCCACCTCGTCGCCTCCCGGAGCTTTTCGTGCCACCTCCTTGAGCCTCAGGTTGTCGAGAACGCCCGGAGTGGGGATCTCCAGGCGAAACGGCACCGTATCCTCCCCGGGACGCCTCGTCTTCTCGCGCAGGGTCTCTTCCAGGGCGAGCTTCGAAAACCTGCTGACCATCCGACGATCGCCCCGCAGGGCCACTTCTTCCTCGCCGTCGTCTCTCCCGAGCTCGTCCCAGAGAGCGGCGATTTCCTCTGCCGCCGTCGCGGGATCAAGATCTACCATCCTGGTCTTGAGGTTTGGAACCTCATTTCGCAGCACTCGACCGATTCCGATGATCGGCGCCTGCGCCATGGAGACAGCGTGCTCCGCCGCTGGCTGGGCGCCGCGGGTGACAAGCCAGAGGGCTGGGGCGACGGCCCGCGGCCGGGCGAGGAGGACTTTGAGGAGCGAGATGAGGCTGTTGCAACTGAGCGCTTGCGCGTGCGCCAGCGAGGAAACGCTCGTCCTGTCGGGGGGCGAGGCATCGAGGCTCCACATGTGAACAACCCCGTGGCAATCCCCGACACTTGAGGACACGTTTTCAAGCAGGGCCGCCATCTGCTCCGGCTGTTCAGGATCGGTCGTGAAATGTTTGCCATCTCTACCGTGACGCCCCTGATCGTTGAGGTGAATCAGCGTGGCAGCACCCCCGTTTTCCTCAATCAACTCTCCTATACCTGTTCCCAGATTTCCGGAATCGGCGAGAATGAGCCAGTTGGACCCGGCGATTTTATTGACCTGCAGCGGGCCTTCGCGGCTTTCTTTGGGCGCCGCGGCGGGAGCGCGCGCGAGGAGGACCGTCTGCGTTGAGGCCAGATTCTTGAACTCATGGATCAGGGCGCCGGCTTCCCGGAAGCCCTCGTCTTTCAACAACGTCACCCACTGCTCCCGAGAGAGCAACGGATAGGAGGGTCTCAGCTCGGTGTCGACGAAGCGAAACCAGCCTTCTGTGATCCCGAAGACGAGATCGACCCAACGCGGAGAGCTGGTCACCTCCAGTATGATAAGGAGGCCGTTCGGAGCGAGGAGCTCCTGAACGTTTCCAAGCGTCTCTCGCAGGTCCCGCGTCGCGTGAAGCACGTCGGCGGCGACGACGATGTCGAAGGAGTGCCGTTCGAAGCCCTGCTCCCCCGGTTTCCTCTCAATGTCAAGGATGCGGGCTTCGAAACCGGGCCGGTCCCTGAACTTCTCCTCGGCCAGAGGCAAGAACATGGCGGTGGTGTCGCTGAACACGTATCGGGTGCGCTCCGCGGGCAGCGCCTGCAACACGTAAGGGGTCGCCCCCCCCGTGCCGGCGCCGATCTCCAGTACGTTGATTTCTCGATCGGAGGGCAACCGGTCAAGACCGACGGTGATCGCACTCTGGATGAGGAGGTTGTAGAGACGAAAGGACGGGGAGCTCCGGTAGACCTTTTCGGTCTCCTCTATCGAGCTCGCGGGGAACAAGAGCTCAAGCGGATCCGCTCTGCCGAGGAGAACCTCGGCCAGGTTGCCGCCGCAGCGCTCGAGAAGATCCAGCTCATGGGCGTCCGGATGAGAGGAGCGCAGATCCTCGGCAAGCGCATTCAGATTCCCGACCTCGGGCGCCGGGCGGACCTCCCACTGATCGCCGGTCCTCTGGAGAACGCCCTCCTGTTCGAGAAGCCACAAGTATCGACCGAAGAGCCGCCGTTGCTCTGGAATCACGCCGAGCGTCGCGGCAAGCTCATTTTCGGAAAGCTGACCACCCGGGGGAAATCCGAGCTTTCCGTAGGCGGCAAGGATGTAACCTCCCGCCAGAACGTCCAGCTGCTGCTGTACCTGTACGACAGCATCTTCCTCCTCTGGCGTCAAAGCCCGGGTTTCCGTTCGTACCCGTTCGACGATCTCGTTCGGCAGCGCAAACTCGTCGGATGCCCGCTCTCGTTGGCGGTGATCGCCGGGCATCCAGTTGAATTGATAAAGACAGTCTCTCACGGGGTCCTCAACGGTCTGCGATTTCAAAGCGGCAAGACTCTGGCAGCGAAATCCCAGGATTTCCAACAACAGATCGCCGGATGCACTCCACAGGCGGATGTCGCCGGACATGAAGCTTGACGTCTGCTTGTGGATTCGTGCGGTGCAATGCGACGGCGAGTCGGATCGTGCATGCAGACGAAGTTGCCGGATCCGCACGGGAAGATAAACGCCTGGGGACGAAGTCTCCGCCGTTCTTTCCGAGTCTACGGCCCCAACCAGTACCTGGAAGCAGGCATCCAGCAGGGTAGGATGAACGTGATAGGAGCCCTGCCCCGCTTCAGGAGGCGCGGACGTGCGCAGGCTCGCGAAGGCTTCTCCTTTTGCCCTCCATAGACGATCGATCCCCTGAAAGCAGGGACCGTACTCCAGCCCCATCTGCCGGAAATTTTCGTAGCAATCGCTGGCGGACAGTTCGTCGGGGCAGCGAGATCTGACGGCGTCGCAATCGGATAAGCTTTTTGGTCGGTCATCCGTGAATGGAAGGAATCGCCCCGACGCGTGGAGCACCCAGGAGCGTTCGCCGGCTCCCGTGCTCGAAAAGATGTCGAAATGAGCTTCGTCGGGTCGGCAGACGAGTTGAATCTTCGGATGCGCTCCGTCGGCAAGAAATAAAGTCTTTGTAAATTCGACGTCCTCCAGTATGAAAGGGGAGGAACCGAGCACGATGCTCCCGGCGGCAAGAGCCATCTCGACATAAGCCGCCGCTGGCATCAGCGCCGTCCCCTGCACCTGATGATCCGCCAGATAGGGAAAACGGCTGAGGTCCAAGTAATTTTCCCATACCGGCAGAGCGAGGCTCAGCTGGCGCCCCAAAAGGGGATGGGCGGTACAATCCGTGCGCTCGCGCCTGGATTCTTCGGATTCCCGCCAGTGAGTTTCACGTTGCCAAGGATAACCCGGTAACCGCACGTGACGCTTCGCCGTCGGGTAGATCCTTTGCCAGTCGACCGGATACCCTCGGGTATAAAGGGCTCCGACGACTCCCATGAGATTGGGCACTTCCTTTTCCTTCCGGCGCAACGAGGAGATGATCGTCCCCTCCCGTTTCCGATGCCTGAGGCAGGTGGAGATGAAGCTGGAAAGAACGGGATGGGGACCGATCTCCAGGAAGGTGTCGCATCCTGTCTCAAGGAGTGTGCCGATGGCCTCCGCGAAGAGGACCGGGTGACGTATGTTGCGCCACCAGTAGCCGGCGTCAGTTTTTTCCCCTGGGATCACTTTTCCCGTCACCGTAGAGATCAGGGGAAGGTCCGTCGATCGCGGCCGAAACTCCTTGAGAGCTTCCAGCAGCTCTCCCTTTATAGAGTTCATCAGGACGCTATGGTAAGGAACGTTGCCGCGAAGCAGGCGCTGAAAGTTTCCTCTCTGGCGACAGGCATCAAGCAGGCTGTCGAGCTGGCCGGCGCTGACGGACAACGTGATGTCGGACGGTCCGTTGATCGCCGCTACGGAAACCTCTTCTCCGAGCTCGGCGGCCAGGCTCTCGGCGTCTTCGAGGGGCAAATGAACCGCGACCATGTTTCCCTGTCCCGCGGTGATGTGCTGCAGCCGGCTGCGATGAAAAATCACCTGGATAGCTTCTTCCAGGTTCATCGCGCCCGCGGCGTGAACCGCCGCCACTTCTCCCGCGCTGTGCCCGGTCACGGCGGCGGGCTCTATCCCCCAGGAGCGGAGCAGCGCGGTCAGGGCCGTCTGCAGAGCGAAGCTCGCGGGTTGCGCGACATCCGTGTCCTCCATGCGAGATTGCTCTTCGTCGGCCATCATCTCCTCGCGGAGGGACCATCCCGCACAACAGCGGAACAATTCGTCACATTCTTCGATGACCGAGCGAAAAACGGGCTCGTCATGGAAGAGCTCGCGCCCCATGGCCGACCATTGAGGGCCCATGCCGGAAAAGACGAATGCCAGTTTCGGCTCCCGGTTCGCAACTTTCCGCCCCGACCAGAGGTCGGGACACGGCTCTCCGGCGATGAATTCGTTGAACAATTCACAGAATTCATCGGGCGTGTGCGCCAAAAGCGCCAGACGATGCTCGTAATGAGAGCGGCGAGCCCCCGCGCTGTAGCAAAGATCGCGGAGCACTGCTCGCGATTCAAACCGCTCGTCCGCCAGGAGCTCCACGTAAGACTCGGCGAGGATGTTGAGCTCCTCCTCGGAGCGGGCGGAAATCGGCAGTATATGGGGCCGTTCGGCGACGTTGTCGTTTTCGGCTTGCGCCGAGGGCGGCGCTGCGGCTGCGACCACATGCGCGTTGGTTCCGCCAAAACCGAAAGAATTCACACTGGCTACCGCTCGCTCCCCCGGAGCGAGCGGCCAGGCCGTGGTGCTCGTGGGGACCTGGAGCTTCAATTCCTCGAAGTCGATTTCCGGGTTGCCGTGCTGAAAATGCAGGCTTGCCGGAATCGTCCGCTTCTCAAGGGACAGCGCGACTTTGATCAATCCGGCGATACCGGACGCCGCCTCCAGATGTCCCAGATTCGTCTTCACGGAACCGATGAGGCAAGGGTTGTCGGCAGGTCGACCCTGCGAAAGCACCCGGCCGATGGCGTTGGCTTCGATAGGATCGCCGACGGGGGTCCCCGTGCCATGGGCTTCAGCGTACTGGATCGCCGCCGGTTTTATTCCCGCGGCGTCGCAAGCCTGACGCAAGAGAGCTTCCTGGGCCGACACGTTGGGCATGGTCATCCCTTTTGAATGGCCGTCCTGATTGACGCCGCTTCCGAGGATGACGGAGTAGACCAGATCGCCGTCGGAGAGAGCCCTGGAGAGCGGCTTCAGGAGGACGGCCCCCGCGCCTTCGGAGCGGACGTATCCATTCGCCTTCTCGTCGAAGGCCTTGCAACGACCGTCGGGAGAAAGCATCGCGGCTTTGCTGAAACCGATGAACGGTTCGGCGCAGAGAAGGAGGTTCACGCCGCCGGCTATCGCCAGGCTGCATTCATGGTGTCGAATGCTCTGACAGGCCTGGTGAACGGCGACCAGCGACGAGGAGCAGGCGGTGTCGATGGCCATACTGGGACCGCGAAGGTCCAGGACGTAGGAAATCCGGTTCGCGGCGATCGACAAGGCTCCGCCGGTGGCCGTGTGGGCGTCGATCAGCCTGCGGTTGTGCGTGTCGAATTTGATGTCGGAGAAATCATGGGTCGAAATACCGATGAAGACGCCGGTGCTTGAGCCGGCCAGGGACTCGGGTTTCTCTCCGGCGTCCTCCAGAGACTCCCAGGCGACTTCCAGCAGGAGCCGCTGTTGGGGATCCATGCTCGCCGCCTCGCGGGGCGAGATGCCGAAGAACTCGGGCGAGAATTGGTCGATATGGCTGAGGAACCCTCCCCAGCGTGAGATGAAGGTGCCCGGTGTAGCGTGATCGGTACTGTAAAAAGCCAGTAGGTCAAGGCGATCAACGGGTATCTCGCTGACGGCGTCCACGCCGTTCATCAAGAGATCCCAGTAGGATTGAGGGTCGTTGACCCCTCCGGGGAAACGACAGCCGATGCCGATGATCGCAATCGGCTCGCTGACCTGTTTGCCCTCTTCCGTGAAACCATCGGGGTGGACGCTGGTTACGGCTTGCATCGCTTCATTCTCCTCACCAATCGAAAGTGTTCTCACCGACGCTCGGATCATGGGGTTAGCGTAGGGTGCACTCGGCGATGAATTTCCGGCAGTAGCCCGATTCGTTCGTCGAAGTCGAGGGCGCGGATTCCGAGGTAATAGAGATAAACGGTCGTCAACCAATTCGTAAACTCTTGCTTGGAACCCAAGTGGCGCTCCATCTTCGTCATGATCCAAACCATGTGCGCAAAAGTGTCGAAACAATTAGAGCAATCCCGTTCGTTTCCGATGCAGCACCGGCGGGTGGTGGTGAGATCGGGATTGTACGCTCGGAAATGTTTGTCGTAGAAGTTGCCATTCTGGATGCGCTCTCGATTCAATTCGTGACTGGCGGTGATGGAGGTACATACGGCGTGACCCCATTCTTCCTCGTACAGCCTGCCTGTCGTGGTGACCTGGTTGACGTAGGAAGACATCAAGATCTTTTGAGGATGGCGCTCTATCATCCGGTCGATCTCGGCGCGCGTGGCCGCGAAACCTCGCTGGTGATCCAACGCTCCGCCGGCGCCGGCGATGTCGCCGTAGAAATTGAAGAGCACGTAGTTACCGTTCGCGGTGCACTGGTCGACGACACTTTCTATCTCGTGCGTGTTGCCGGTGCTGACGGTGAAATACCAGATGGCCCGGGGATCGTCTTTGTAGTTGTCCAGCGCCTTCGCGAAGACGTTCTTCTTTCCGCCTCCACGCAGCTTTCTGTCGGTCTCATGATCCCCCCACACGGAAATCCCAATCGACATGTTCTCATACCCCTTGAAGGGAATCTTGAAAACTCCGTTGGTGACGGCGACGGTCCAGAAGTTGTCATGGACCTTCTTGATCCGTTTCAGCTTCAGGCTCGGCTCCCCTCCGACGACCGTCACGAAGTTTGTGCCACGTGCTTTTTCTTGCTCGATGAAAGCGTCAAAGTCCGACTCCTGGCGGGGTGCCTTGTAGCGGTCCATGTGCTCAGCGAAAAACCAGCAGCCCGTGCAGCGGAGATTGCATGCATGGGTGATGTCGACCAGGATGGCCTTGAGCTCTCCCGCAGCCATGATGTCCCTGTGAAGACGGAAGAGGAAGGGATCTCTCAGGTATTCGTTGAGCTTTCCCAACTCCGCGGCCGACCCCGCCCCGGGGGGGGCCGATCGGCTCTGCGGGAGAGGCTCAGGAACGCCTGCGGCTGAGACTTGCTCTCCTGAGAACGATGTCGGGGGGACGTAAGTGGCTCCAGCCTCGCTCATGGTTTTCTCCCAGGCGGTTTTGGATATCAAGGTCGCATTTTCCTTCCCGGACGGCTCACCTACTCGCCATGACGGCCCAGCAAGTGGCCGGCGGCATCTTCCACATGCTTCTGCTGCTGCTCGCTAGAATGCTGGGTGGAGGATAGCATTTCCGGGATCCGAGGGCAACCAGCAGGTGCGGCAGGTGCGGCGGCACCTTCGCCATCAATTCCCTGGCCCACACCAGCGGCTCGCAGCCCTACGGCAGGGCTTGCGCTGGTGGGAGATCGACGTGACCTACTACGTCCTGCGCGTCTTGTCGTGGCTCGGAATCGTCTGGGGCCTGCGCGCGCCCCCCGCGGCCCTGAGCCTCTCAGGCGAAGATCGCGTCGAAGACGAAGAAGAAGAGCGCCGCGAGCCCGGCGCCGATCGGCAAGGTGACGAGCCAGCTCGTGACGATGCCCAGGACCACCCGCAGGTCAATCGCCGCGACGCCTCGGGCCAGGCCGACGCCGAGCACCGAGCCGACGATGATGTGGGTGGTCGAGACCGGCAGCCCGAGGCGCGACGCCAGGACGACCGTCGTCGCCGCCGCCAGCTCGGCGCAAAAACCCCGGCTGGGGGTCAGCTCGGTGATCCGCTTGCCGATCGTGCGCATCACGCGGTACCCCATCGTCGCCAGCCCGACGACGATGCCCGCGCCGCCGACGAAGAGGATCCACAGCGGCAGGGCCGACTTCTGCTCCAGCTCGCCGGAGCTCACGATCGACACCACCGCCGCCAGCGGTCCGATGCCGTTGGCCACGTCGTTCGAGCCGTGGGCGAAAGCCATGGAGCAGGCGGTGAAGACGCACAGCGGCGCGAAGACGCGCTCGACGCTCGCATAGTGGAAGCTGCGCTCGGCGTCGGGATCGACCTCGATCCTCTGGATCAGGACCCGGCCGACCAGGGCGACGATCAAGCCGACCGCCACCGCGGCACCGAAGCTCTGGGCGCCGCTCATTTCCAAGTCGAGGTGCTTCAGACCCTTGAAAAGGGTCACGAGAGCGATCAGCATGCCCATGAAAAAGACGTAGATCGGGCCGTAGCGCTTGGCGCTCGCAAGCGGCTCGGCGGTGTTCAAGATGAAGCGGTGGACGCTCGTCGCCAGTAGGAAAGCGAAGACCGCTCCCAAAACCGGCGACGCGAGCCAGCTGGCGACGATCGAGGCCACCTTGGGCCAGGCCACCGCCTGGCTGCCGAGGCCGACCAGGCCGAAACCGATCAGCGCACCGACGATGGTGTGGGTCGTCGACACCGGCCACCCCAGCCAACTGGCGACCATCAGCCAGGTCGCCGCCGCCAGGAGCGCCGCCAGCATGCCCAAGACCAGAACCTGCGGCGACGGCACCAACTCGGCGTTGATGATCTCTTTGCGGATCGTCGAGGTCACGTGGCCGCCCGCCAGGACGGCCCCTGCAAACTCGAAGACGGCGGCGATCAGGATCGCCTTCTTGACGGTGATGGCACCGGAGCCCACCGAGGTCCCCATGGCGTTGGCTACGTCGTTGGCACCGACGCCCCAGGTCATGAAAAGGCCGAAGATCACAGCCAGGGCGATGAAGACCAGTCCGAATTCCATGGGCGGGGTCGTTCGAGATGTCGCGGTTGGGGTTGCGAGTCAGCGGGCGATCAGCAGGCGCAGGCGGTCGCCGACGTCCTCGGAATAGTCGGCGACGTCGCCGATTTTCCGGATGACCTCGTACCAGATGAAAAACTCCGCCGGTTTCAGCCCTTCCTCGGCGACCAGCCGGCGGGTCAGCTCCATCCCCTGGACGTCGTTCTCCGACTCGATGGCGGCAAGGGCGGCGACCATCTCCTCGACGCGGTCGACCTCACGGCCGTGGAAGCCGATCTCGAGGAGCTCGTCGAGCTCCCCGATCACCCGCCCGCACTGGCGGGCCGCGGCGACGGCGCTCTCGACGTAGGCCGGCAGGAGGTCGCCGAACGACGGCGGGACCATGAGGTCTTTCAAGGTCAGGAACTCGGCGACGTCCTGGGCGGTGTCGGCGATCGAGTCCTGCGCGTGGAGTAAGTCGAGCAGGTCGCGCCGGTCGACCGGCATGAAGAGCCCCCGGGGCAGGTGGGTGCGGATCTCGTTTTTCACCTCGTCGGCCTGGTGCTCGAGCTCCGAGACGCGCTCCTTGCAAGCCTCGACTCGTTCCGAGTCCCCGCCGAGGAAGGCCTCGACGAGCGGCACCATCTCGGCCGCACACTCTTCGACCACCTCCATGTGCTTCTGAGTGGGTTTGAACGGCGACCGGCCGAAGAGGTTGACGATGGGGCTTTTGGGCAGCATGGCTTCCTCCAGCGCCCATCCTACCTGCTCTCCGGCCCAGGTGCCCTACTGGACACACGTAATGTTCGATACAGTAGCAGGTCCATGAGCAACGGCAGAGACGAGCAGAGACGGCGGGACCTCGTCGCCCAGTGGGCGTTCGACGCCCGTCCGGTCCTGGGGCGGTTTCATCTATGGCTGGAGGACGTCGAGGCGAAACGCGTCCTGGGCCTGGGCGACGAGCTTCTCGAGTCCTTCGTCGGTGGCGGCCTGGAACGGGCGCTCGTCGCCGCGACCGCGGTCACGGCGCTCGGCACCCAGCTTTTTGGCCGCTACGGCGAGGCGAAGGGGCTTTCGAAAGCCGGCGTCAACCGGGTGAAAAAAGACGCCGACGCCATCTCCGCCTACGCCATGTCGGAGGGCCTCTGGTACCTGACCCGCAACCTGCCGGAAAACCACGCCGTCATGGTGTGCCTGGGTGAGGGCCTGATGCCCAAGGCCGGGGAGACTCCGGAGATGGGCTCGAACCCGCTGCTGGGCTTCGGCCGCGTCTACGCCCGTCCGCAGGTGGCCCGCTTCCTCGACCGGCGCATCCAGCGGCTCCTGAACGAGGACGGCTACGGCTGGGAGGAGTTCTGGGCCGACATCGGAGGGAAAGGCCTGACGGTCTGGGGAGCCGCGGTCGACACCCTGGAGTGCACGTCACGGTTCGCCAAGGGGGCGCCGACGGGACCGATGACCGTCTTGAACCTCTTCGACCAGCCGCTTCACGTCAGCTCCCCCTACGAGGGCTACGTCGGGACGCTCGTGCTGCCGAAAGAGGTCGCGGAGCAAGCGGAGCTCGACTCGCTCTACCTCTCCTTCGCCACCCCGCGCCGCAAGGTCCTCGAGGCGCTGCGAGGCGTCTACGACGACATCCCGCCCGAGCGGATCCACGTCTGGACGCTACGGGGCTCGTCGCGCCGGACGAGGTTGAGCGACCTCTGGGAGGAGTGGAGCGGGCTTGGGGTCCACTTGGTGGAGGACGGCTGGAAGGTCCCCGGAGGCCTCGAGGCCTTCACCGACTCCGGCACCTACGCCCCCGCCTTCCGCGTTGGGACGTTCGTTGGCGACGACGGCGAACGGCACCTCTTCCTCGTCGACGGCTACGCCGCGACGGCCGAGGCGATCCAGGCGGCAAGCCTCGATCCGATCCTCGGCACCCGGACGTCGATGGCGCTTTTCTCGTCGAGCTTCAAGGCGCCGCACCACCGGGAGACCGGGGTCATGCAGCTCGACCCGGAGGCGGAGAGCTTCGCCGCGGACCTCGCGTCCCACCTCGGCCGGCAGCTCGTGGGGGCCGACGCCGAGGCTTACCGGGAGTCGATCCGCGCGGCCCGGGCCGCCGGCATGCCCCTGGGGCAAACCTTCGTGGGGATCGACGACTTCATCCCCAAGAAGAACTGGCGCCTCCTGTCGCTCTCCGGGTTCATGCTCCCGGACCCCTACACCGCCGCCCCGGGGATCGAGGAGGTGGGCGAAGGGACTTACCGCGTCACGGTGCGTGCGGCGAGCCGCCAGCGCATCGACGAGGTGACGCTCACCCTGCGGCTCATGGAGACGATGGAGGAGAGCCGCCTCGTCTTCTCGCCGCTCCTCGACCGCTTCTACGCCACCGGCGAGTACCGCGACCGTCCCGTCAAGATCTCCGACTCGGGACGCATCCGCAACGAGCTCCAGACGCTTTGCCTCGAAGCCCTGGAGTTCCTCGACGACGAGAGGATCCGCGTCCACTTCGACCGCATCGACGACGCCGTTCTCTCGCCGGACAAGAGAGTGCTGATCCGCGAGGTGCTCGACTGGTACAAGGTGCACCATCCGGCCTGGTTCCGCTGGCTGGAGGTCGCCTCGTAGGGAACAAATCCGCTAGTCCAGATACTCCCGCAAGTACTCGTAATCCGGCGTCAGCTCCCCACGGTGCGTGACGACGGCACGCTTGACCTCCGGCGGCAACTCGAGCTCGTCAAAGGGCCGCGAGTAGTCGGCCCGTGCAATCGCGGGTACCAAGGGCCGCAACGCACGGCTGAACTTCACCGACGCGTCGCGCGGCAGCTCGCAGGGCAGGTTGTCGACCGCGAGCACGACGATCCCCGATTCCTCCCAGTCGTCGCTCCAGGCGTCGGAGACCGGGTTGTAGACGTAGACCGGGCGTTGCGGATCGGTCACCTTGTAGGTCGTCTCGATCGATCCGCCGACATCGCAGGTCACGTCACCGATCACCCGCAGCTTCTGAGCGCCCTCCTTCCACATCGACGAGACCTCCCGGCGGGTCAGGAAACGCGGGTAGGCGTCGTCCCAGTAGACGCCGTGGACGAGCATCGTCACGTGCGCCAGGAAGCGGACGAGCCGGCCGCCCCGAAACCGCTCCGGATGGGCCTTGTACTCCGGCTCGTCGAAAGCCTTGCCGGCCTCGACGGGCTGCGCGAGGTGCTCCTTTTGGAAGCGCACCTTGACGATTCGGTCGCGGATCGGCTCGCCGTCTTCGATCTCGGCCAGCTCCTCGGGGGTGACCTCGAAGTGGGGCAGGAGGTCGAAGACCTCCTGCGCTCCCTGGCTGACGTGGCCGCGGCCGGTGAAGCCCACGACGAGCGGTGCGTCGTCGACCTCGAAGCCGCGGGCGAGCTCCTCGCCGACGGCGGCGATCGCCGCTTTGGCGTCTTCAAGGTCACGATACTCGTAGGCCTGCCGGATCTTGAGAAGCGGCGTCGGCTGGCCTTCCCAGTCGAGGCGCCGTCCGAGGACGTGAAGGCTGTCGATCATCCCCGCCTGGCCCGCTTCGCGGCCAAAAAAGACCAGGCGTCCCCCATCGTCGGCGATGCGCTCGTAGTCGATCAAGGTCGCCCCGATCTTGAGCAGACGGGCGAGAAGCGGCATGTTATGCTCTTGTCCCTTGATCACATGGGCAAAGAAGACGTGCGTCAAGTCGGCGACGAGCTTCTCCTCGGGGATCTCCTTGACCGCGAAGATCGCCTGGACTCGGGAGAGGTCCTCGGCGAGCTCGGCCCCCGCCGCGCGGTACTCGTCGTCGCTGTAGATGCGCAGGTCCGAAGGCTGGACGACGAAGCGCAGCCCCTCTTTCGCGATCAGCTCGGCGGCGTCCCCCGGCACGATCGGGGTGCGTCGTTCCCAGCGGTTCTTGTCCTCGAGACGGATGCCGACCGTGACCGCCATGCCCTTAAACACGCTCGATGATGGTCGCGATCCCCATGCCGCCGCCGATGCAGAGCGTCACGAGGCCGATCTTGAGGTCCCGGCGCTCGAGCTCGTCGAGGACCGTCCCCAAGAGCACCGCACCGGTCGCGCCCAACGGATGTCCCAACGCGATGGCGCCGCCGTTGACGTTGACCTTTTCCGGGTCGATGCCAAGCCTCCGGATGGTCTGGAGCGGCACCGTCGCGAAGGCTTCGTTGATCTCCCAGAGGTCGACGTCCGAGACCTCCAGGCCGGCTTTCTTCAAGGCCTTCTTCGAAGCCGGGGCCGGCGCCGTCAGCATGATGAGCGGCTCGGCACCGGCGGTCGCCGTCGCGCGGATCCGGGCCCTGGCTCTCAAGCCGTGCGCCAAGGCGTAGTCCTCGGAGGCGACGAGCAACGCCGCCGCGCCGTCGACGATCCCCGAGGAGTTGCCCGCCGTGTGGACGTGGCGGATCTCGCCGGCCTCGGGGTAGCGCGCCAGAGCGATGCCGTCGACCGTCGTGCCGTGGACCGGCGTCGCCCCGAGCTTCATGAAGACCGGTTCGAGCGCCCCGAGGGCTGCGACCGTCGTGCCATGGCGCGGATGCTCGTCGCGATCGAGGACGAGCTCGCCGGAGTCCGAATCGGTGACCGGGAAAAGGCTCTTCGCGAAACGGTTTTCCTCCTGGGCGGCCTGGGCGCGGCGCTGCGACTCGCAGGCGAACGCATCGACGTCGTCGCGGGTGAAGCCTTCGAGGGTGGCGATCAAGTCCGCCGAGATCCCCTGTGGCACCTGGGAGACCCGGTTCTTTCGGAGGTGGAGGTTGTTGCCGTCGATGCCCCCCTTGTCGGCACCCATGGGGACGCGCGACATCGACTCGACGCCGCCGCCGACCGCGAGCTCCTGCTGGCCGCTCATGATCCCATGGGCGGCGAAGTTCAGAGCCTGGCAGCCGGAGCCGCAGAAGCGGTTCAAGGTCACGCCGGTCACGGCCTCGGGCCAGCCGGCGGCGAGCACGCTGTTGCGGGCGAGGTTCGCTCCCTGCTCCTCGGCCTGGCTGACGCAGCCGACGACGACGTCCTCGACATCGGCTTTCTCGATGCCGGTACGCTTCGCGAGATGGTTGAGGGTCTGGGCCAAGAGCTCCTGGGGATGGATCCCGGAAAGCGCCCCCTTGTCGCGCTTGCCGCGCCCTCGGGGCGTGCGCACGGCGTCGATGATCAGAGCTTGACGCATGGTCTCGCCTCCTGTGTATGGGCTTGGGGGATGAGGCCGGCGACCGTGGAAGCCGCAGCCCGGTCTCGACAACGTACAGCCCCCGCGTCGGGCTGTCAAACCATGAGCGGGCGGTTTTCGCCCCTTTCGGGACGCCTTGACTCGTCGATAGTTGTCCACGAAAGGTCGTCAGGGTGTAGGCTTGGGAGAAGCGGAGGGCTCCAGTGAGAGACGAAACGACCATCCTTTTGGTGGAAGACGACGAGAGCGACCGTCAGACGGTCGAGAAAGCCTTCGAACGGCACGAGATCAAGAACCCCTTGCACGTGGTGGAAAGCGTCGAGGCGGCGCTTCGCAAGCTGAGGGCGAAGGAGCGTCCCGCCATCGTTCTCCTCGACGTCAAAGAGCTGACGGAGGACGGAATCCGGCTTCTCCGGAGCCTCAAGAGCCATCGGCAGCTGCGCAGCGTCCCGGTGGTCGTGCTGACCTCGTCGCCAGAGGAGCAGGACCGGATCAAGAGCTTCGACCTGGGGGTGGCCGGCTACATCGTCAAGCCCAGCAGCTTCGAAGAATTTGCGCGCGTCATCAAGACGATCGTCCTCTATTGGACCTTGAGCGAAGTCCCCCGTGGTTGAACGTAGGTGCGCACGGCCGTGCGCCCTACCGAAAGGCGAACGGCGAGGGCGTAAAGCCCACGATCACGAACAGCAACGTCGCGATGCCGAGGACGACGCGCGGCGTCCCGAGGGAGACGCCGTCGTCCAGGGTCGGCGGGTGGCGCACGCCCATCAGGACCAGGATCACCCACAGGAGCGACCACTCCCAGTAGCCGCCGACGACGATCACGACGCCGGCGGTCAGCGCCAGGGCTCCCGAGACCGCGTAGGCGCCGCGGCGAAAAAGCGTGTGGAGGATGTGGCCGCCGTCGAGCTGGCCGATGGGGATCAGGTTCAAGGCCGTGATGAAGAGCCCCGTCCAGGCCGCGACGGCGAGCGGATGGTAGGCAATCTTCTGACCGTACTGGGCAGAGCCGAGCAGGAGCGTCTCCAGGGCCTGGAAGAGGAGAGGCTTGCCGGCGAGCCAGGGCGGCTCGGTCGTAAGCGCCCAGGACACCCGCGAGAGCTTCAGGCCGACGACCAGGAGGGCGAGGGTCGGCACGAGGCCGGCCAGGGGACCGGCCACCGCGATGTCGAAAAGAGCCCGCGGAGGCGCGGTGCGCGAACGCATGGCGATGATCGCCCCCATAGTGCCGAGGGGGGTGAAAGGCATAGGCACGAAGTAGGGCGGGCTCGCCAGCACGCCGTAACGCCGCGCTTGAAGGAAGTGACCCAGCTCATGAGCGGTCAGGATCGCCATGAGAGAGGCCGCGTAGGCCAGGTTCTGGACGTACCAGGTGCTTGCCAGGGTCGCCGTGAAAAGGAGCGCCGGCAGCGTCCAACGGCGCCAGGTCCGAAGCGGCTCGACGGTTTCCTCCTCCGGCTCGCCGGCCGCCGGTTCGCCGGCCGCCGGTTCGCCGGCCGCCGGTTCGCCGGCCGCCGGCTCACGACGGACGAGGTAGGCCTCCTGGCTCAGGAACTCCGGCGTCCCGAGGGGCGGTGCCGCTCGACGATCGGGGGACGGCGGCTTCATCAGAGGGCCGCTCGTCCCGCAACCTTCGGGATCTCCTCGCGCTCCGGCTCGGGAGTGAAGTCCTCGCCGGGGTTGATGAAGCGGTTCCTCTCCAGCTTGTACTGCTTGTCGTAGAGCTCGCGGTAGCGGCCGTCGAGCTCCAGGAGCTCGTCGTGGCGCCCCCGCTCGACGATCTCGCCGCCCTCGATGACGAGAATCTGGTCGGCGCTACGGATCGTCGAGAGACGGTGGGCGATGACGAAAGTGGTCCGGCCGTGGCGCAGGGAGTGGAGGCCGTCCTGGATCATGCCTTCGCTCTCGGAGTCGAGGCTTGAGGTCGCCTCGTCGAGGATCAGGATACGCGGGTCCGCCAGGACGGCGCGGGCGATCGCGATGCGTTGGCGCTGGCCGCCCGAGAGCTTGACGCCGCGCTCGCCCACCACCGTGTCGTAGCCCTCGGCGAAGTCCTTGACGAAAGCGTCGACGTGGGCGATACCGCCGGCACGCTCGATCTCGGAGCGATCGGCGTGGGGATGGCCGTAGGCGATGTTCTGGGCCACGGTGCCGTCGAAGAGGAAGTTCTCCTGCATGACGATGCCGAGCTGGCCGCGGTAGTCGTAGAGGCGCAGGGTGTTGAGGTCCTTGCCGTCGACGAGGACGCGGCCCGCCAGCGGCCGATTGAAGGCCATGACGAGGCTGATGATCGTCGACTTGCCGGAGCCGGAAGAACCGACGAGCGCCGTCGTCGAACCGGCCGGCGCCTCGAAGGAGACGCCGTGCAGCACCGGCTGGTCGTCCTTGTACTCGAAGTCGACGCCGTCGAAGGCGATGTCACCCCTCAAGTCCTCGAGTGGCTCGCGTCCCTTGTCGTCCTGCTCCTCCGTCGACATCTGGCGCAGCTCGCGGATGCGGTCGAGACCGGCGACGGCCTCGGTCAGTTGGGTGCCGATGGAGGAGATCTGGATCATGGGGGTGGCGACCATGCCGGTGAAGAAGGCGTAGGCGAAGAAATCGCCCAGGGTCATGGTCTGGGCGTGGATGGCGTGGCCGCCGAAGTACATCATCAGGACCCCGATGCCGCCGAAGAGCAACACCGCCCCCGAACCGACGGCCGCCGTGGCCGTGAGCGTCGAGGCGACGTTGCGGAAGATCTTGTGGACGCCCTTGGCGAAGACCAGGTCCTCGCGCTTCTCGGCCGTATAGGCCTTGACGATCCGGACCCCGCCCAGAGCCTCCGTCAGCCGTCCGCTGGCCTGAGCGTTGAGCTCGCCGCGCTCGCGAAAGAGCGGCCGCAGCCGGCTGAAGGCCATCGCCATCATGCCCCCGAAGCTCAGGAGCACCACGAGCGTGACCAGGGTGAGCCGCCAGTTGAGGTAGAAGAGGACCGAGAGCGCGACCACCGCTTGGAACGAACCGCCGACCAGTTGCGCGACGCCGGTACCCACCAGGTTGCGGATACCCTCGGCGTCGGTCATGATGCGCGAGATGAGGACGCCGCTTTTGGTGGAGTCGAAGTAGGAGACGGGCAGGCGGATCACGTGCTGCTCGACGCTCTTGCGCATCTCGGCGATGGCGCGCTGGGCGGCGACGCTCAACAGCTGCGTGAGGCTAAAGGAGGTCACCGACTGGATGACGACGGCGATCCCCACTGCCAACACCAAGGTACCGAGAAGCTCGATCCGTTCCTTCCCGATCACTTCGTCGATCAGGAATTTCGTGCTCGTCGGCAGCGCGAAGCCCGCCACGCGGTTGACCAAGATGAGCAGGAGACCGAGAGCCAAGCGACGTCGGTGTTGCCACATGAGGTCCCGGGCGGCGCCCACGGCGGAGGCGAAGTCGATTTTCTTTTTCTTGTCCGTCACGACAGAGGGCTCCGAGAGGAATTAGGGCATGACGGTATCCGATCGGACCATGAAATCTCAAGCGACTCTGGAATCTCAGGTGACCCTCGTCGTGCCAGCTGGCGACGCCGCACCGTTCGCCCCTACGGCAACCGACGCTCTGGCCCGGCTCGGTGCCCAGACCGCCCCTGTCCAGCGCCTCGCCGAAGAGGCCCTGGACCTTCCCTTCTCCGGCGTCCCTCCGCGCGCCGCCGAGGAGGCGGTTCGGCGAGCCCTGGAGGGCGCCGCCGTTGACGTGGCGGCGCAGCCCGCCTTGGGGCGGCGCAAGCGGCTGCTCGTCGCCGACATGGAGTCGACGGTGATCCGAAACGAGATGCTCGACGAGCTCGCGGAGCTCGCCGGGCGCCGGTCCGAGGTTGAGCGGATCACGGCGCGGGCGATGAACGGCGAGCTCGACTTCGGCGAGGCCCTCGCCGAGCGCGTCGCGCTCCTCGAGGGACTCTCCGCCGGAGCCCAGGAGGAGGTCCTCGGACGCATCGAGGTGATGGCGGGGGCCGGCGTCCTGGTGGCCACGCTCCGCGCTCACGGTGTCCTGACGGCGCTAGTCTCCGGAGGCCTCAGCTACTTCGCCGAATGGGTCCGAGGCCACCTCGGCTTCGACCTCCAGGAGTCGAACGAGCTCGAGCTCGAGGCGGGGCGGCTGACCGGACGCGTCCGGCCGCCGATTCGCGACCGGGCGGCGAAGCTCCGAACGCTGGAGCGCCTCGCCGCCGAGCGGGGGCTCGACCTCAAGGAGACCGTTGCCGTGGGCGACGGGGCCAACGACCTCGACCTCTTGGCGGCCTCGGGGCTCGGGGTGGCGTTTCACGCCACCCCGTCCGTGGCCCGGACGGCGCGCTTCCGGATCGAGCACGGGGACTTGCGGACGCTTCTCTTCTATCAGGGCTATCGGCGGGCGGAGATGGTCGGGTCGCCGGGGAGCTTACCAGCGGGGTGAGCTTCGACCCCAAAGCAGGACGTCCTGGACAGCGGCGCGCAGAGCTTCTTCGCGTCCTTCGGTGCGAACCTCCCATGTCGAGTTTCGATGTGACTTCGTTCTCGTGGGACCGGACGAGCGCCAGATGCCGCCGTCGAGCAGGCCGGTTCCTCTCGATGACTCCTGCACGCGGTCAGCTCGCTACGCTTTCTCCGATTCCTTCTTCTCGGGGATGCCGTTTCTGATCACGTCGACGACGGCGTCGGCGAAGCGGTCGATCTCCTCCGGGGTCGTGTAGACACTCGGGGAGACCCGGATTCCCTCGACGTCCTCGTGCTTGATGGCGACGGTGATAATCCGGTGCTCGTTCCACAGATGCTCGGAGAGCCCGCCCGTTTCGACACCATCGATCCTCACGGTGGCGATGCCGCAGGCGAACCCCGGTTTGAGGCTCGTCATGAGCTGCACCCGGTCGTGCTCCAGGAGGCGCTTCGCCCAGCGGTCGCGCAGATAGACGAGCCGCGCCGCCTTGCGCTCGGCGCCGATCCCCTCGTGGAAGGTCAGGGCCTCGGCGATCGCCAGGTAGTTGGCCGCCGGGTGGGTGCCGATCTCCTCGAACTTGCGGATGTCCTCGCCGTGCTCCTCGACGGCGGCCATCATCGGCCAGAGGCCGCCGATCTTTTCCCGCCGTACGTAGAGCATGCCCGTGCCGTGGGGGGCGAAGAGCCATTTGTGGAGGCTCGTCCCGTAGTAGTCGCAGTCGAGGTCGGCTTGGGTGAAGGGGAAGTGGGCAAAAGCGTGGGCGCCGTCGACGACGACCGGGATGCCCCGGCGGCGTCCCATCTCGACGACTTCCTTGACCGGCAGGATCTGCCCCGTCAGGTTGATCATGTGGCACACCAGGATGAGCTTCGTGCGCTCGGTGACATGGCTCTCGAAGCGGCGCACGATCTCGCCGGGGTCCTCCGCCGGTACGGGGATCTTGAACGTCCGCAGGACGATCCCGTCGCGGCGCTCCCGTTGCTTGAAGGTGGTGATCATGCGCGGGTAGTCCTGGTCGGTCGTCAAAACCTCGTCGCCCGGCCCCAGGTCGAAGCCGAGCTGGCAGATCTGCAGGCTCTCGGAGGCGTTTCGCGTCAGGGCGATCTCCTCCTCGTCGCAGCCGAAGGTCCGCGCCAGGCGTTTGCGGACGGTCTCGCGCTGGGGCTCCAGGATCCGCCACATGGCATGGGTCGGAGCGGTGTTGGAGTAAGCGAGATAGCGCCCCATGGCCTCCTGGACGTAGGCCGGCGACGGGCTGACGCCGCCGTTGTTCAGGTTGACGAGGCTCCGGTCGACGGTGAAAGCCTGCTGGATCTCGAACCAGAAGAGCTCGTCGATAGCCGTGGCCGCGGGGCTCGCAACCTGGGAGGCCGCCGCTTCGGCCGCGGCCAGGGCCTTGGCCGGGTTCAAGATCGCGGTGCCCACAGCGACCGCGGCCGGGGTGAGCCCTTGCAGAAAGCGTCGTCGATCGAGCATCGCCATCCTCCGTGTTCGGCGGACCGCTCCGGGACGGCCGGCCGCGGAGAAGAGTATCACCGAATTTCGCGCCGCCCCGGCCTACGAGGCATTGCATAGGAAGCGTTGCTCCGCTATTCTTCATTTTGAAGCCCTTGGGAACGGAAACGCAGCCTCTTCACCGGAAGCAGGCCTGACAAGCGGGAGGAACCATGAACGTCCTTTGTCAGCGCAAACTCGCGGCCCTTGCCGCGTTCCTCTACTTTCTGTCCACCGCCTGCACGGCGCAACCCCCGATTCCGAAGCCGCCGGGCATGCCGGCCTTGCCGGAGCCACCGCCGAAACCCTACGCCCTGGACGGCGTGGAGGTGGTCGCGGGCGGCTACCCGATCCGAGGGGAGGATGGCCACCTTTTCTCCCTGGGGACCGAGGACGGATGCTTGGCGGTGCTCGCCGGGACGGTGGCCCAGGTGATCTCGGCCTTTCGCCCGGTACCGCCGGAGTCGGAGACGTCGCTCGCCGGCCTGGTCGGCTCGACCATCGACCTTGAGATCTCGGTCGCCGGGTGCGAGATCAAAACGGCGCCGGAGGTGGCCTGCGGGTGGACGATTCGTCCCCGCCGCCAGATGGTGCCGAGGAGATATTGGGACACGAGCTGCCGGTGCTATCCGGGCAACGAGCGGGGCCAGAACGCCCTGGACTGTGCGGAGATCCGTACGGTCTCCTCCGGCTTTCCGGAGAAGTGGACCGGCTGGACGGGTCAGGTGAAGGTCGAGCTGCCAAGTCGTTCGGGGCGTTACGACCTGACGCTCGACTGCGAAGTCGAGGGTACGAAGCAGGCGCCGCTGCGCTGGGAGCTGTTCGCGGTCTACGCCGAGCCCCTAACATGGGTTTCGCCGCCGGAGAGGGATTGGTATCGCCGTGCGACCTGCTGGGGCGAGGGATTTCAGGCCACGGTCCCCGAGTCCGAGGTCCTCGAGCAGATGCTCGCCGGGCTCTATCGCTACGGGCAGGAAAACTGGAACTACGGCTACACCAGGAAATGCGGGGGCGAGTATTACTTTTCGACCGACAACCATGTCTGGAAATGTAGGAACGGCAAGATGGTCGTCACTAAGGACTCGCCGAATGCCCACTTCTTCGAGCTGGAGCGAGAAGCGGTCGCGGAGCGATTGATCCAATACCACATCGAAGGCATTCCGGAGCTCGACGACTGCGCCGAGGGGGATACGTGCTATTGCTCCTGGCAGAGCATCGTCGCCACGGATCCGATCTGCGATTTCTCCGACTGCTACACCTTCAGCGAAGCGTTGACGGCGATTTCGTCGACGATGGGAATCGGCGGCTTACGGATGTACGAGCTCCGAGGCCGTTTCAATCTCGGTTTCATGACCCGGCCGGACGCCAGGGCGCTCGACCCCCGATTCCGGGGCAACGTGCTTTGCGATCAGTCGTTGGCCGAGTGCTATCCCTACGAGTTCGGCAGCCACAGCGTGCGCCACCGCGACGGCTTGTGGTACGACGCCACGTTTCAAGGCATCTACTCCAACCCGAACGACGGCATCGGTTTGAGCGTCAACTTCATCGCCGACGGGACGGGCGGCAACTTCATCGCGGACTTCCAAGACGTCGCCATCGTCAGCCTGGGCCATCGTTACGGGACCTGGCAGCACTACGGGATCGTGCCGAGCTTGCCGAGCCTGGGCGACATGCCCCAGCCGGCGAAGGAGACGATCCTGATCGAGGACGTCGAGCTCTCGGGGAGCGGCGAGGAACCCCACCGCTCCTTGAAAGCCGAAATCACGACGGAAACGGTGGTCCCCGGGACCTACGTCCTGACCGGCCTGCTCTACAAGGGGGAGACGCTCGTGGCCGACCGGGTCGATCTCCACACCAGCACCCGGCCGAGCGTGACCCTCGTTTCGGGATCGTCGCAGAAAAAGACGGTTTCGATCTACTTCTCGGGCGGCGAGGTTGCCCGCTCCCGCGAGGACGGTCCCTACGACGTCCACATCCTCGTCTCCAGCGACGGCGAGACGATCGGGAAGCACTCTTTTTCGCGCGGTGACGACCTCAAGTCCTCCCAATTCGCCGGCTCCGACGTGACGATCCTCGAGCTGCCGGAGCCGGAGAAATTCTTCGGCGCCGAGGAATTCGTCGCCATCGAGGAAACCAACGGCGTCGAGGACAAGGTCCAGGCCCTCACCTTCAGGATTCCGGTGACGGTGACCACGCCGGGACGCTATGCCTTCGAGCTGCGGCTCGCGGAGACCGATGGCCGAACCCTCGCCTATTCCGGCCGATCGGAGGAGCTGACGGCCGATCAGACAGAGGTGGTCCTCGTCGTCGACGGCTGCGAGATATCCCAGGCCGAGCTGCCGGCGACATACAACGTAACGCTGCAGGTCTTCAACGGCCAGCTCATCGAGATCTCTTCCGATGCCGGCGAAGTCCAACAAGACCGTCCCGAGCAGGTGGAGTGTGTCACTCCCTAGCTGAATTCGGAGCTGCGGTACTTGGTGGCGGACTCAGCGAACCGCTCTGCGGAGCATGACGACGCGCCGGCGCCGAGCGTCGCTCTTTTTCACGAGCTCTTCACGGCGCAGGTCGAGCGCACGCCCGGCACCGTGGCGGTGGAGAGTGCCGGCGAGCGGTTGAGCTTTCGCGGCCTCGAGGTCCGGGCCAACCGCCTGGCGACCGTCCTGCGCGGCCTGGGCGTTCGGCCGGAGACGACCGTCGCCGTGTTGCTGGAGCGTTCGGCCGAGCTTGTCGTCGCCCTTCTCGCCGTCATCAAGGCGGGCGGCGCCTACGTTCCCCTGGATCCGGACCACCCCGCCGACCGGTTGGCTTTCGTCCTCGACGACGCCGGTGTCGACCTGCTCATGACCCGCGGTGACCTCCTGGCGAGGTCGGACCCCCGGGGACGCCGCCGTTCGCTCCTCCTGGAGAGCCTGGCGCCGGAGGGAGAGAGCGCCGCGCCGGACATCGAGCTGGCGCCGGAGAACCTGGCCTACGTGATCTACACGTCGGGCTCGACAGGCCGGCCCAAGGGCGTCGAGATCCGCCACGGCGCCCTCGCCGAGCTCCTGCGCGCCATGGCCCGCGAGCCGGGGCTCGGGGCGCAAGACGTATTCTGCAACGTCACGACGATCGGCTTCGACATGTCGGTCCCGGAGGTCTATCTGCCGTTGGTCACGGGAGCGCGGATGGTGCTTCTGGGCCGTTCGGCGGCCTGTGACGGTGTCGAGCTCCTCGCCGCTCTGAAGCGCTGCCGCGCCACGGTTCTGCAAGGGACGCCGGCCACGTGGCGGATGCTGATCGACGCGGGGTGGGAAGGCGATCCCGCGTTGCGGGCGCTCTGCGGCGGCGAGGCCGTTGCGGAGGAGCTCGCCCGCGATCTCGCCGCGCGCGCCGGCGAGGCATGGCACCTCTACGGACCCACGGAAGACACCGTGTGGTCGCTCGTCGAGCGCTTCGTGCCTCCGGCGCCGGAGGTTTTGCTCGGCCGTCCCTTCCCGGGCAAGAGGGTCTACCTTCTCGACCGCTCGCTCGCTCCGGTGTCGCGCGGCGCCGTCGGCGAGATTTTTCTGGGTGGACCGGGGCTGGCCCGCGGCTACCGGCGGCGCGGCGCGCAGACCGCGGAGGCTTTCGTCCCGGACCCGTTTACCGGCGCCGCGGCGGGCGAACGGCTCTATCGGACCGGCGACCTGGCGCGTCGCCGTCCGGACGGGAGGCTCCTCTACCTCGGCCGTGTCGATCATCAGGTCAAGATCCGCGGTTTCCGGATCGAGCTGGGCGAAGTCGAGGCGGTCCTTCGACAGCACCCGGCGGTGCGTGGGGCCGCCGTCGTCTGCCAGGGCTCGGCGCAGGACCGGCGGCTGTCGGCCTTCCACACCCGGCACCCTGGCGAGCCGGCGCCGACGGCCGCCGAGCTGCGCGGCTTCCTCGGCCGGAAGCTGCCGCCCTACATGGTGCCGGCGGCCTACGTCCTTCTCGACGAGCTACCGCTCACCCCCCACGGCAAGGTCGATCGCCACGCCCTGGAGTCGGCCGCCGGCGTCCGGGGCGTCTGCGCGGCGGACGACGCCCCACCCCGGGATCCCGGTGAAGAGATCCTCGCGGAGATCTGGGAGGACGTCCTCGGGATCGACGGCATCGGCGTCCGCGATCACTTCTTCCAACTCGGCGGGCATTCCCTTCTGGCCACGCAGGTGGTCTCGCGGATCCGTCGGGCCTTCGCCGTCGAGCTGCCGGTGCGCAGCGTCTTCGAGAATCCCACCGTCGCCGAGTTGGCCGCGGAGGTCGACAGCCGGCGGCAAACGGCGCCGCCGGGAGGATCTCTGCCGGCTCCACGGGTGGCGGCGGAACGTTGCGTTACCGAGGAGCTGCCGCTCTCCTTCGCCCAGCAACGACTGTGGTTTCTGCAAGAGCTGACGCCGGAGAGCTCGGTCTACAACCTGCCGGGGGCCCGGCACCTCCTGGGCCGCCTCGACCCGGCGGCGCTCGGCGGCGCGCTGGGCGAGATCGTGCGCCGGCACGAGATCCTCAGGACCCGCCTTCAGACCACCGACGGACGGCCCCGCCAGGAGATCGCGGCCGCCGGGAGGTGGGCGCTGCCGCTCGTCGACCTGACGGCGCTACCGCCGGCAAGCCGTCCGGGCGAAGCCCGCCGGCGCCTGGCGGCGGAAGGACGGCGGCCGTTCCGGCTGGCGGCGGAGCTGCCGCTGCGCACGCACCTGTGGCGCCTCGGCGCCGAGGGCCTCGACGCCGAGGAGCATGTGCTTTTCGTCAACGTCCACCACATCGCCTCGGACGGCTGGTCGGAGGGGATCTTTCACCGCGAGCTGACGGTGCTCTACGAGGCTTTCGGGCGGCGAGTGCCGTCGCCGTTGCCGGAGCCTGGCGTCCAATATGCGGATTTCGCGGTGTGGCAACGCGAGCATCTGCGCGGCGAGGTGCTGGAGACCCAGCTCGCCTACTGGCGCCAGCAGCTCGACGCCCTCCAGGTCCTGGAGCTGCCAGCGGACCGGCCACGTCCGGCGGTCCGGACCGAGGCCGGGGCAAGCTTGCCGCTCCGGCTCTGCGAGGCGACGGCCCGCGCGCTCCGGCAGCTCGCCGTCGAGGCCGGTGTTTCGCTCTACATGGCGCTGCTGGCGGCGTTCGTGGCGCTCGTCCACCGCCTGACGGGCCAGAGCGACGTCGCCGTCGGCTCGCCGATCGCCAATCGGCGGTACGAGGAATTCGAAGGTCTGATCGGTTTTTTCGTCAACACCCTGGTGCTGCGCAGCCGGCCGCGGCCGCGGCAGTCGTTCACCGATCTCCTGGCCCAGGTGCGGGAGCTGTGCCTGGAGGCCTACCTGCACCAGGACCTGCCGTTCGAGAAGCTCGTCGAGGAGCTCGATCCGGAACGCGACCTGGGACGTTCGCCGCTTTTCCAGGTCCTGTTCACGGCTCAAAACGCTCCGCTGAAGCCGATGACCCTGCCCGGCCTCGAGGTTCTACCCTTCGCGACGGGCTCGGCCGGCGCGCTTTTCGACGTCGAGGTCTCGTTTCTCGAAACGAAAGGAAAAATCGCCGGCTCTGTGACCTACAACACGGATCTTTTCCACCGCACGACGATGTCGCGGCTTCTCCGCCATTATGAAACATTGCTCGGCGACGTCGCCGCGGCACCGTCGCGGTGCCTGGAGGGCCTTGCTCTCTTCACCGCGGCCGAGCGTCAACAGGCGTGGGTGGAATGGAACGACAGCGTGTCCTCCCCGAGCGCGGATTGTCTGCATCAGCTCTTCGAAGCCCAGGCCGAGCGGACGCCGGAGGCGTTGGCGCTCGTCTGCGGGAACGCGCGACTGAGCTACGCCGAGCTCGCGGGAAGGGCCGACCAGCTGGCCCGTCATCTGCGATCATTGGGCGTCGGACCCGAGGTCCGCGTCGGGATCTGCGTCGCCCGCTCGCCGGCGATGCTCGTCGGCGTTTTGGGCGTCCTCAAGGCGGGCGGCGCCTACCTGGGCGTCGACCCGGCGTATCCCGTCAAGCGTCAGCTTTTCCTGCTCCACGACTCCGGCGCCCAGGTGCTGCTCACGAGCGCCGAGTCGGACGAGCGGTTCGCGGCGGCGGACCCGGGCCTCCGGAGGGTCCTGATCGATCGCGACGTGCCGCGGATCGGGAGCCCGGAGCGGCCAAAGCGTCGTCCGACGGCGCGCAACCTGGCCTACGTGATCTACACCTCGGGCTCGACCGGCCGTCCCAAGGCGGTGAACGTCGAGCATCGTTCGGCCGTCCATCTGGCGCGCCGCGTCGTTGCCGAGTACCCGATCCGGGCTCAGGACCGAGTGCTCCAGCTCGCCCCCTTGAGCTTCGACATCAGCGTCGAGGAGATCTTCTCAGGGCTCGCAAGCGGCGCCACCCTCGTCCTCTGGGAGGGCGAGATGCCGGCCGTCGACGAGCTCCTGGAGCGCATCGCGGAGCTCGCCGTCACGGTGCTCGGGCTGCCGACCGCCTACTGGCACGAGCTGGTCGCCCAGGCTGAGGCCGAGGGGATCGCCCTGCCGCCCGAGCTGCGGCTGTGCGTCATCGGGAGCGAGCGGGCCTCCGGCGGGCGCCTGCGGAGCTGGCGTCGCCTCACCGCGGCCCGAGCTCCGCGGCTGATCAACGCCTACGGTCCGACCGAGGCGACGGTCACGTCGACGTGGTGCGAGGTGGGCGGGCCCTACGAGGCGCGCTACGGCGAAGCCGATCCGCCGATCGGACGGCCCCTCGCCGGCGTCGCCGCCTACGTCCTCGACCGCCGTCAAAACCCGGTGGCCTGGGGCGCGCCCGGTGAGCTTTTCCTCGGCGGAGCCGGCCTGGCCCGGGGGTATCACGACCGGCCGGCTCTCACCGCTGGCAGCTTCCTGCCCAATCCCTTCAGCGGGGTGCCCGGGAGTCGCCTCTATCGAACCGGCGACCGGGTCCGCTGGCTCCGCGACGGCCGTCTCGCCTTCCTCGGCCGGGTGGACCACCAGGTCAAGGTCCGGGGGTACCGGGTCGAGCCGGGAGAGGTCGAGACGGTGCTCGCCGCCCATCCCGGGGTCCGCGAGGCGGTCGTCGTCGCGCATTCGCTTCCCGGGAGCGAGACGTCCTCCCTGGTGGGCTTTTTCGTGCCCGATGGGCAGGAGAGCACGACGCCACGCGAGCTCCGGAGCCACCTCGGCGCGCGTCTGCCGGCCTACATGGTGCCGGCCCACCTGGTCGCCCTCGACGCCGTCCCGCTCTCGCCCGCCGGCAAGATCGACCGCGTCGCGCTGGCCCGCCGCGCGGCGGGCGCACGCCAGGACCGAGCCGAGGTGGGCTTCACCCGCGCCCGGACGGCCGCCGAGGAGGCCCTTACCGGCGTCTGGAAAGGAGTCCTCGGAATCGACGGCGTCGGCGTCCACGACAACTTCTTCGAGCTCGGCGGCGACTCGATCCTCGGCGTCCGGATCGTCGCCCTGGCGCGCCGGCAGGGTCTGACCCTGAGCCTGCAGGACGTCTTTCGGCACCCGACGGTGGCCGAGATGGCACAGAGCGCCCGTAGGGTCCCGACGGCGTCGGCGGAGCAGGAAACCGTGTCCGGAGCGCTGCCGCTGACCCCCGTTCAGCGTTGGTTTTTTGAGCTCGACCTGCCGGAGCCCTGGCACGAGAACTGGTCGACATGGCGGTTCACGCCCGAGGGCTTCGAGCCGTCTCCTCTCCGCCGGGCGCTCGGCGCCTTGCTGCGCCACCACGACGCGCTGCGTCTGCGCTTCAGGTTCCAGAGCGGCCGGTGGACGGCGTGGAACGCGCCCTACGAAGACCCGACACCCTTTCTCCACGTCGACCTGGCGCGGCTCGACGAGACGGCCCAGGGGCGGGCTCGCCGGAGCGCTGCGGAGCGGCTCCAGAGAAGCCTCGACCTCGCGGCGGGACCTCTCCTGCGCCTCGCCGCGTTCGACCTCGGGACCGGCAGGGCCGGCCGTCTGCTGGTCGTCCTTCACCACCTGGTGATCGATCGTATTTCCTGGCTTCTCTTTTTCGAAGACCTCGAGACGGCCTACCGGCGGCTCGCGTTGCCACGCAAGACGACGTCTTTCAAGGAGTGGGCCCGGCGTTTGGACCGCCACGCCCGCTGTCGCGAAACGCGGCGCGAGCGGGACCACTATCTGGCGGTCGGACGCCGGGCCGGCTCGCGCCGTTTACCCGTGGACGACCCTGCCGGGCGCAACACACGGGCCTCGGCCAGGACCGTCACGGTGACCCTCGGAGCCGAACCCACCCGCCGTCTGCTGCGCGACGTCCCCGGCGTCTACCGGACCCAGATCAACGACGTGCTGCTGACCGCGTTGACTCGTGCCTTTGGGCGTTTTACCGGCAAGTCCGCGTTGTTCCTGGCACTCGAGGGCCACGGCCGGGAAGAGGTCGTCCCCGGGGTCGACGTGTCGCGGACCCTGGGCTGGTTCACTTCGACGTTCCCGGTCTACCTGGAGCTTTCGTCCGCCCAGAGCTCCCCGGGCGAGAGCCTGAAGGCGATCAAAGAGCAGCTGCGGCGCATCCCGAGGCGCGGCATCGGATACGGCCTGTTGCGTTATCTGAGCGACGAGGCGGAGACGGTCGGAGCCCTCCGTTCCCAGCCCGAGCCCCAGGTGGTGTTCAACTACCTGAGTCAGGGGGCCTCGTCGCCGTCTCTTTTCGGGCCGTCCGACGAGCCGAGCGGCGAGGCGTGCAGCCGCCGCGGCCCGCGAAGCCATCTGTTGGAGATCAACGGCAGCGTCCGAGAGGAGGGCCTGCGGATGAGCTTCACCTACAGCTCTCCGTTGCACCGCCCGGAAACCGTCGCTCAGCTCGCCGACGGCTTCGTCGCGGAGTTGGAGCGTCTGATCGCTCACTGTCTCTCGCCCGGGGCCGGGGGCTACACTCCTGCCGATTTCCCGCTGGCCGAGCTCTCGCAAGAACGCCTCGACGCCCTGACCCGCGGCGACCGGGGAATCGAAGACGTCTATCCGTTGACACCGATGCAGGAGGGGATGCTCTTTCACGCCCGGCTCTCTCCGGAGTCCTCGGTTTATTTCGCCCAGGCGCACTGGGAGCTGCGCCGCGACGCCGACGTCGCGGCGCTCTACAAGGCCTGGGAGCACGTCGTCCAACGCCATGGCGTCCTGCGCACGGTCTTCGTCTGGCGGGACCTGGAAAGGCCGCTTCAGATCGTCCGTCGCCGCGCCGAGCTGCCCTGGATCGAGCAGGACTGGCGCGACCTCGACGTCTCACGGCAGGCCGAGCGTCTCCAGGGGTACCTGGAGGCGGATCGACGCCGGGTCTTCCACCTCTCCCAGGCGCCGCCGTTCCGCGTCCACCTGATCCGGCTGTCCGATAGTTCCTGCCGCATGGTTTGGAGCACACACCACATCTTGCTCGACGGCTGGTCCGCCGCCGTCGTTCGCGAGGAGCTTTTCGCTTTCTACCTCGCCTTTCGCGACGGCCGTCCGGCCAAGCGCGAGGCGCCGCGTCCGTTTCGCGACCATGTCGCCTGGCTCGGGAAACAGGACAAGGCCGCCGCCCGGGAATTCTGGCGGCGACAGCTCGCCGGCTTCACCGAGCCGACGCCGCTGCCCGGGAGCCGGCGCGCCGAGTCCCGGGAAAACGCCCGGGCGCACCTCCGGCTCTCACGGCGGTCCACGGCTTCTCTCGTTCGTTTCGCGCGCCAGAACCGACTGACCCTGAACACCTTGGTGCAAGGTGCCTGGGCGCGGGTGCTCGCCGCATACGGGGACGGCCGCGAGGTCCTCTTCGGCACCGTGAGCTCGGGGCGTCCGGCTTCGTTGGCGGGTTCGGATTCGATGGTCGGCCTCTTGATCCACACTCTGCCGTTTCGTGCTCGCCTCGCCTGGCGAAAGCCGGTCGAGCTCTGGCTGGAACGTCTCCAGAGTCAGTTCCTGGAGATGCGCCGGCACGAGCACCTGCCGCTGGTCGAGATCCAGGCGGCGAGCGAGGTACCCGCCGGCCGGCCGTTGTTCGAGAGCCTCTTCGTCTTTCAGAACTATCCGGCGTCGCCGGACGCTCAGGACCGGCTGTTCTCCACCCTGCAAGTTTTCGAAAAGAACAACTATCCGATCACACTGAGCGTCCTGCCCGGCCGCGAGCTCTTGCTGGCCGTCGACTTTGCTCCCGAGCGTTTCGCCGCGGTCGCGGCCGAGCGCGCCGTGCGCCACGTGCGCCACGTGCTCGAAGGCCTGGCGGCGTGCGCGGGCAGGCCGCTCGGTCGTCTGCCGTTGCTGGCGCCGGCCGAGCGCCATCAGCTGCTCCACGAATGGAACGACCGGCAAAGGTCCTGGACGGCGTCCGGTTTCCTGCACGATCGGGTCGCGGCGCGGGCGGAGCGGGCTCCCGACGCCGTCGCCGTCGTTTGCGGCGACGAGACGCTGAGCTACCGCGAGCTCGTCCGCCGGGCGCGGCGCCTGGCCGGCCGGCTCCGCGAGGCCGGAGTCGCCCCGGAGGCCCGGGTGGGGGTGCTCGCCGAGCGCGGCGTCGATCTGGTGGTCGCTCTCCTGGCCGTCCTCATAGCCGGCGGCGCCTATCTGCCCCTGGACCCGGTGCTGCCCGCAGCCCGGCTGGCCTGGATGGCCGAGGACGCCGGAATCGAGGTCCTGCTGGCGGGCGAAGGGCGGGAGGCGGCGTTCTTCAAGCGCCGGATCCTGCGCCCGGAGGACGCCGACGGCACCGACGGCGGAGCGTGGCTCGCGCCGCGTCTCGCCGACGACAACGCCGCCTACGTGCTCTACACCTCGGGCTCCACCGGCGTCCCCAAGGGCGTCGTCGTCTCTCATCGGGCGATCGTCCACCACATGCTGTGGATGCAGGACGACCTGCCGCTCACCGCGGCGGACCGGGTGCTCCAGAAGACGCCGATCGGTTTCGACGCTTCGGTGTGGGAATTCTGGGCGCCGCTCGCCGTCGGGGCGCGGCTGGTGCTGGCGCCGGCCGACGCGCACCGCGATCCGCGCGCCCTCGTCGCAGCGAGCCGGCGGCATCGGATCACGATTCTCCAGGTGGTGCCGTCGCTCCTGCGGCTGCTTCTCGACGAGGAAGGCCTCGGCGACCTGCGGACGCTGCGGCGCCTCCTGAGCGGCGGCGAGCCGCTTGCCGCGGAGCTTTGCGAACGCTTCTTCGCGCAGGCGCCCGAGGCGGAGCTCGTCAACCTCTACGGCCCGACCGAAACGACGATCCACGCCACCTTTGTCCACTGCGCCCGCGGGCTCACCGCCACGGCTCCCCTCGGCCGTCCCATCGCCAACACGCGGATCCACCTGCTCGCCCGCGGCCCGCGGCGGGTGCCCGGCGGCGCGGCGGGGCTGCTTCACGTCGGCGGCCCCGGACTCGCCCGCGGCTATCTCGGCCGTCCGGCCTGGACCGCCGAACGCTTCGTGCCGGACCCCTGGGCCACCACTCCCGGCGAACGGCTCTACGACACGGGCGACTTGGCGTGCCACGCCGCCGACGGGTCGATCGAATTCCTCGGCCGGCTCGACCACCAGGTCAAGCTCCGCGGTTACCGCGTCGAGTTGGAGGAGGTCGAGGCCGCTCTGGCGGAGCATCCGGCAGTGCGCCAGGCCGTGGCGCTGGTCCTGGCCGGGGACGGCGAGGAACGTCTCGTCGCCTTCCTGGTGGCGTACGGGGAACGACGGCCGACGGCCACCGAGCTGCGCGCCGCCCTGGCCGAACGGCTGCCGGCGCCGATGATCCCGGCGGCCTTGGCCTGGCGCGACGAGCTGCCGGCGAACGCCAGCGGCAAGGTCGACCGTGCGGCCCTTGCCGGGGCCGCCGGCAAAGCCTTCGCACCCGCCGCCGGCTCGGTGGCGCCGCGCAACGCCGTCGAGGCCACGGTGGCGGAGGTCGTCGGCGAGTTGCTCGGCATCGCCGCTCCGGGGATCCACGAGAGCTTCTTCGAGCTGGGCGGCCATTCCCTGCTCGCCGTGCGCGTCCTGTCGCGTCTCCGGCGCCTCTTCGCGGTGGAGCTGCCCCTGGGCCGGTTTTTCGAGGGACCGAGCGTCGCGCGGCTGGCCGAGAAGGTCGAAGCCGCACGGCGGCGGTCCGGCGGCCCGGCGCCCGGACGCCCCAGGCCGGAGCCATTGGCCGCGGCGTCCTCCCAGGAGGAGCCACGGCTCTCCTTCGCCCAGCAACGGCTCTGGTTCCTCCAGCAGCTGGCGCCGGTGAGCCCGGCCTACAACGTGGCGCGGACCGAACAGCTCGTGGGCCGGCTCGACGCGGCGGCCCTGGAGCGTTCTCTCCGCGAGATCGTTGCGCGTCACCAGGTCCTTCGCACCCGGATCCGCGACGCCGACGGACGCCCCCGTCCGGTCGTCGAGGCGTCCGGCGCCGGTTTGCCCAGGGTCGACCTCACCCGTCTGCAAGGCGTCCGGCGGAGAGCCGAGCTTGACCGGCTCGTGACCGGAGAGGCGCGGCGACCCTTCGAGCTGGCCGCGGAGCCACCGCTGCGAAGCTTTCTCGCGGCTCTCGACGAGACCGAGCACGTCCTCTTCCGGAACGTCCACCATATCGCCTGGGACGCCGCGTCCGAGGCGATCTTCGACCGCGAATTGAGCGCCGGCTATCGCGGCCGGACCGCCGATCCTCCGGCGCTCCCGGCGCTCACCGTGCAGTACGTCGACTTCGCCCGCTGGCAGCGCGCCTCCCTGCGCGGCGCGGTGCTGGAGGAGCAGCTCGACTGGTGGCGGCGCCGGCTCGCCGGCCTGCGACCGCTCGCTCTGTCGACCGACCGGCCGCGTCCCCGTCTGCGGAACGCCCGGGGCGCCGCCGTGGCCCTGGGGCCGTGGCCGCCGGCCCTCGGCGCGGCGCTCCGGCAGCTCCGCTCGCGATGCGGTGTCTCCTCCTACATGACGCACGTCGCAGTGGTGACGGCGCTTCTTCACCGGCTCACCGGCGAGGAAGACGTCGCGGTCGGCTCGCCGGTGTCCCACCGCCGGCACGAGGAGCTCGAAGGGTTGATCGGGCTCTTCCTAAACACCCTGGTCGTGCGTAGCTCGACCGCGGGCGATCCGTCCTTCGCCGAGCTCCTGGCGCGCGTTCGCGACGCCTGCCTCGGCGCCTACGACCATCAGGACCTGCCGTTCGAGAGGCTCGTCGAGGGGCTTGAAGTCGAGCGCGACCTGGGCCGCTCGACCCTTTTTCAGGTCCTGGTCGTCGCCGACGGCGACGCCGGCGGCGAGAGCGGGCTTCGGCTCCCCGGAATGCAATGCTCGGCGACGGCGGTCGAGAGCCACACCACGCATTTCGACCTGATCGTCGCGTTCGACGCCGCGGCAGCCGGCGAGTTGCGCTATGCGGCGGCGCTTTTTGACCGCACGAGCGTCACTCGCTGGGCCCGGTACCTCGTGACCCTGTCGGCGGCGCTCGCCCACGAGCCCGAGCGGCGTCTCTCGGAGCTGACGATTTACACCGCGGCCGAACGCCATCAGCTGCTTCGGGAATGGAGCGGCACGGTCGCGGCGAGCCCCGAGGCGTGCCTCGGGGAGCTTTTCGAGGCGCAGGCCGCCCGCACGCCCGACGCCGTGGCGGTGGTGAGCGGCGACGAGAGGTGGTGCTACCGGGAGCTCGCCGGCCGGGCCCGGGAGCTCGCCGGCCGGCTGCGGCGGCTGGGCGTCGGTCCCGAGGTCACCGTCGCCGTCACCCTCGACCACGGCCCGGAGAGCGTCGTCGCGGTCCTGGCGGTCCTCGTGGCGGGCGGCGCCTACCTTCCCCTCGAGGCCCGGACGCCGCCGGAGCGCCGCGAGCGAATGCTCGACGAGAGCCGCGCCGCGGCGCTCTTGACACCGCGCGAGATCGTCCCCCGGCGCCCACCGGCGGTGGCGCCGGTACGCCGTCCGCCGGGAAGGGCCGTTCCCGGCAACGCGGCCTACGTCCTCTACACCTCGGGCTCGTCGGGCCGGCCCAAGGGGGTGGTGGTCGAGCACCGGCAGGTGGTGAGCTACGTCGCGGCCGTCAGCGAGCGCCTCGGGCTCGCTCCGGGAGCCTCTTTTGCCCTGGTTCAGCCGCTGAGCGTCGACTCGTCGAAGACGACGCTTTTCCCGCCGCTTCTAGGCGGCGGCTGCCTCCACCTCGTGGGCGAGCGCGACGCGACCGATCCGGACGCCCTCGCCCGCCTCTTCGAACAGGAGCGAATCGATGTCTTGAAGATCGCTCCCAGCCACCTGGCGGCGCTCGTCGAGGGCGCCGGCACCCTGCCGTTGGTGCCGGCGCAGGCGCTCGTCGTCGGCGGCGAAGCCTGGCCCGGCGACTGGGCGCGGCATTGGGGCGAGGCGCTCGGCCGCTGCCGCCTCTACAACCACTACGGACCGACCGAAGTCACCGTGGGCACCCACGCCCACCGAGTGGCGGCGCGCGGGACGGTGGTGAGCGCCGGCCGGCCGCTGGGCAATAGCGTTGCTTACGTGGTCGACGCGCGCCTCCGTCCGGTCCCGGCCGGCGTGCCCGGCGAGCTCCTCCTGGGAGGCGCGGGGCTTGCCCGGGGCTATCTGGGCCGTCCCGGCCGGACGGCGGCGAGCTTCTTGCCGCACCCGTTCGCCGCCACGCCCGGAGCGCGGCTCTACCGCAGCGGTGACCTGGCCCGGCTGCGCCACGACGGCACCCTGGAGCTTCTCGGACGCCGCGACGACCAGCTCAAGGTGCGCGGCTTCCGCGTCGAGCCGGGGGAGGTGGAAGCGGCCCTGGGCGAGCATCCCGGGGTCACCGCGAGCGCCGTCGCCGTCCGCGGCGAGCCGGCCCGGCTGGTGCTCTACCTCTGCGCCGCTTCCCAGCCGGCGCCGGAGCTCGCCGAGCTGCGGCGTTTTCTGCGTCCCCGGCTGCCCGAGCACATGCTGCCCGAGGCGCTGGTGGTGCTCGCCGAGCTGCCGCGGACTCCCCACGGCAAGGTCGACCGCGGCCGGCTGCCGGAGCCGGTCCCGCTAGAAGCGGTCGGGACCGGGGAGGAGCCGCGCGGGGAGGTGGAAGAAACCGTCGCCGAAGTCTGGCGGCAGGTCCTCGGGCTCGCCCGCGTCGGCGCCGAGGAGAGCTTCTTCGACCTCGGTGGGCATTCGCTCCTCTTGCTCCAGGTCCTCTCCAGGTTGCGTCGCCGGCTCGATCCGGGCCTCATGGCCGTCGATCTTTTCCGCTACCCCACTCCACGCTCCCTGGCGCGGCGTCTGCAAGGATCGCCGACGGCTCCTGCCGCGGCCCGGCGTGACGGACCGGCCGCGGAACGGCTCGCCCGCCGCCGCGGGCTCGATCGGCGACGGCGGACGAGACAGGACCACCGCGCCGGGGGTAACCGATGAGCGAGGCCTCGACAGACATCGCCGTGGTCGGCATGAGCGCGCTCTTGCCCGGCTGCCCGCGATCCTCGCCGCGGCGCCTCGACGACTTCTGGCGCAACCTCTGCCATGGGGTCGAGTCGATCACCTTCTTCCGTGCCGAGGAGCTCGACGAGGCCGACGCCAAGCTCGCTGGCGACCCGGCCTACGTGGCGGCGGCCGGGATCCTCGACGGGCCGGAGCTTTTCGACGCCGCCTTTTTTGACATGAGCCCCCGGCAGGCGGAGCTCCTCGACCCACAGCACCGCATCTTCCTCGAATGCGCCTGGGAAGCCCTGGAGGACGCGGCCTGCAACCCGCGGCGCTTCCCGGGTCCGATCGGCCTCTTCGCGGGCTCGAGCCGCAGCCTCCACGGCCTCGGCCGGGAAGCCTCCGAGGAGTACCTGGCCCGGATCAGCACCGACAAGGACTTCCTCACCACGCGCACGGCCTACGCCCTCGGCCTCACGGGACCGGCCGTCACGGTCCAGACGGCCTGCTCGACCTCGCTCGTCGCCGTCCACCTGGCCTGCCAGAGCCTGCTCGGCGGCGAATGCGACCTGGCGCTCGCCGGCGGCGTCTCGCTGTGGCTTCCCGACCGGCGGGGTCATCTCTACGAGGAGGGCGGCATCGCCTCGCCCGATGGCCACTGCCGTGCCTTCGACGCCCGGGCCGCGGGTACGGTCACGGGCTTCGGGGTCGGCGTCGTGGTCCTGCGCCGCCTCGGGGAAGCGCTCGCCGGCGGCGATCCGGTGCGGGCTCTCGTCCGCGGTTCGGCGGTCAACAACGACGGCGCCGCCAAGGTCGGCTTCACGGCCCCCGGCGTGGCGGGCCAGGCGGCGGTGGTCGCGGAGGCCCTGGCGGTGGCCGGGGTCGAGCCCGGTACCGTCGGCTATGTCGAAGCCCACGGCACCGGCACGGTTCTCGGCGATTCGGTGGAGGTGGCGGCGCTCACCGAGGCCTTCGCATCGGCCCCCGGCCCGACGTGGCTCGGCTCGTTGAAGACCAACCTGGGGCATCTCGGCCCCGCCGCCGGTGTCGCCGGCCTGATCAAGACGGTGCTCGCCCTGAAACACCGGCAGCTGCCACCGACTCTGCACTTCGAGCAGCCCCATCCCGAGATCGACTTCGGTCCTTTCCGCGTCGGCTCCGAGCTTCGTCCCTGGCGGCGCGGCGACAAGCCGCGCCGCGCCGGGGTGAGCTCCTTCGGCATCGGCGGCACGAACGCCCACGTCGTCCTGGAGGAAGCTCCGGAGGCGCAGCGGCGTCCGCCGCCGGAGCCCCGGCGCCGGCACCAGCTCCTGGTGCTCTCGGCGCGGACGCCGACGGCCCTCGAAGAGGCGACGGCGCGGCTTGCCGGTCACCTCGCGGAGCCGATCGACCTCGCCGACGTCGCCTACACCCTGCAGGTCGGCCGGCGTCCCTTCGAGCACCGGCGAGCCGTGGTGGCCGCCGACGCCGCCGACGCCGCCGCGGCGCTGGGCGAGCCGCGCCGGCGCCAGACCCGCCGAGCCGGCGAGCCGCCCGAGGTGGCCTTCCTCTTCCCCGGCCAGGGAACGCAGGGGGTGAACATGGGCCGCGGCCTTTACGACACCGAACCGGCCTTTCGGCGCGAGATCGACCGCGCGGCCGAGGTCCTCCTGCCCCATCTCGGCCTCGACCTGCGCGCCGTGCTCTACCCGGCCCCCGGAGGCGAGGAGGCGGCCGCCGCCCGGCTCGAGCGGACCGAGCTGACCCAGCCGGCGCTCTTTGCCTTCGAATACGCCCTGGCGCGGCTGTGGATCTGCTGGGGCGTCGAGCCGCGGGCCCTCCTGGGCCACAGCGTCGGCGAGTACGTCGCCGCCTGCCTGGCCGGGGTCTTCCGGCCCGACGACGCCCTCGCTCTCCTGGCACGGCGCGGCCGGCTGATCCAGGAGCTGGCGCCGGGCGCCATGGCGAGCGTGGCCCTGGGCGAGACGGAGCTTCGAGAGCGCCTCGGCACCGAGCTCGACGTCGCGGCGGTCAACGCGGGCGACCGCACCGTCGTGTCGGGACCGGAAGCGGCGGTCGAGTCCCTGGCCGCGGAGCTGGCCGCCGAGGGCCTCGACGTCCGGCGCCTGGCGGTCTCGCACGCCTTCCACTCGCGGTGCCTCGACGGCGTCCGCGCCGCCTTCGCCGCCGCCTTCGACGGCGTCGAGCTCGGCGCGCCTCGCCTACCTTTCCTGTCGAACGTCACCGGCACCTGGATCGACGCCGACGCGGCCCGCGATCCCGGCTACTGGGTGCGTCAGATGACGAGCCCCGTGCGCTTCGCCGACGCCGCCGGCCGGCTCCTCGAGCGGCCGCGTCGGCTGCTGCTGGAGGTGGGACCCGGACGCACCCTGACCTCGCTCGTGCGGCGCCATCCCTCGGCCGGCGAGGCCGCCTCGCTCCTCGCCTCCCTCCCCGGCTCCGGCGGCGAGGAGAGCGAGGAGCTCCTGGTCGCCCTCGGCGGGTTGTGGCTCGCGGGGGCCGAGGTCGATTGGGAGGCCCGTCACGCTCCCGGATCGCGGCGGCGCGTCGCGTTGCCGACCTATCCTTTCGAGCACCGGCGGTATGTCCTCGACGAAGCCCCCCGGGTCGTCCGGCGGCGGAGCCTCGCCGAGTGGTTCTACGTCCCGGTGTGGCGGCCGGCACCGCTCGCCGCCGCGGGCCGGCCGGCCGGCAGCTGGCTGGTCTTCGCCACCGAGGAGCCTCCGGGACCGGAGCTCGAGCGCCGCCTGGCCGAGCTGGGCCGGGTCGTCCGGGTCCTCCCGGGGGAGAGCTTCGAGCGGCGCGGCGAGGCGGCCTGGGTCCTCGACCCCCGCGACGGCGGAAGCTACCGGCGGCTCTTCCAGGACCTGCACGCCGAGGGCGCCATCCCTCAAACCTTCGTCCACATGTGGAGCGTCACCGGCGACTCGCCGGCGCCGCAGGGCGGCGAGGAGGCCGCGGTGCGAATCGCCGCGGGCCTCGACGCCGGTTTCTACAGCCTGCTCGAGCTGGCCCGGGAATGCGGTGAGGAGCCGCGGTCGATCCTCGTCGTCTCCGACGACATGCAGGAGGTGACCGGAGCGGAGCCCCTGCGGCCGGAGAAGGCGCCGCTTCTCGGAGCCTGCCGGGTGATCTCGCAGGAGGAGCCCCACCTGAGCTTTCGCAGCGTCGACTTGAGCCGCTCGGAGCCCCCCTGGCGGCAGCGCCGGTGGGCCGAGGACTTGCTGCGCGAGCTCGCGGCCGGCAGGGCGGAGCCCGTGATCGCCTACCGCGGCGGCCGGCGCCAGGCGCCGGATCTCGCGCCGGTCCGCCTGGGCGCCGGCGGCGCCGGACGGCTTCGCCGGGGTGGCGTCTACCTGATCACCGGGGGGCTGGGGGGGGTCGGGCTCGCCATCGCCGACTTCCTCGTCGAGACGGCCGCGGCACGCCTCGTCCTGGTCGGCCGCGGCGGCCGGGCGGCGACGCCGGAGGCGGACCGCTGGCTCGCCGAGCACCGCGGCGAGGTGCTTGTCGGGGCAGCCGACGTCGCCGATCCGGCCGCGATGGAGCGCGTCCTCGGCGAGGCCGAGCAACGATTCGGGCCGCTCGCCGGCGTCGTCCATGCGGCGGGCGTGAGCGGTGCCGAGGCCTTTCCCGCCGCCCGCGAGACGACCCGCGACGTCGCCGAGCGGCATTTCCAGGCCAAGATCCGAGGGCTCTTGGTGCTGGAACGCCTGCTGCGCGGACGCGACCTCGACTTCTGCCTGCTGACCTCGTCGACCGCGTCGTGGCTCGGCGGCCTGGGCTACGCCGCCTACGCCGGCGCGAACCTTTTCATGGACGCTTTTGCGCGGCTCATGAGCCGCGGCGCGGCGATGCCCTGGCTGAGCGTCAACTGGGACGCCTGGCGCCTGGGGGGCGATGCTCATCGCGGCGGCTACGGTGCCGAGCTCGCGGAGCTCGCCATGAGCCCGGCCGAGGCGACCGAGGCCCTGAGCCGAATCCTGGCCGCAGACGTCGGGACCCAGGTCGCCGTCGCGGCCGGAGACCTGCGCCCCCGTCTCGAGCGCTGGGTCCTCTCGGCGGCTCAGCCCGACGCCCCGGCCTCCCCGGCGCCGGTGTACTCTCGGCCAGCCCTCGAGACGGCGTTCGCCGCGCCCCGCTCGGAGTTGGAATGTACCGTCGCCGGCCTCTGGCAGGAGGTGCTGGGCCTCGCGGCGGTAGGTGTCGACGACGACTTCTTCGAGCTCGGCGGCGATTCTCTGCTCGCCGTGCGGGTCCTGGCGGAATTGCGCCGCCGGCACCGGCTGGAGATCGCCCTGCCGCGCTTCTTCCAGGCGAGCACCGTGGCCGAGCTCGCCGCCGCGCTGGAGGAGGGGACGCCAGCCGGCGCGCCGTCCGGCGGCTTCGAGGAGATCCGCCTGTGAAGGCCGAACGGCTTCTGGCGACGCTTCTGGAGCGCGGCGCCCTCGTCTGGGCCGAGGGCGGCGAGCTCGTCTGCCGCGCCCCGGCGAGCGCGCTCGACCCGGCACTGCGCCAGGAGCTCGGCGAGGCCAAGGGCGAGCTTCTACCGCTCCTCGGCGAGCGTCGCCGTCACGCGCCGCTCTCACCTGCCCAGGAACGCCTCTGGTTTCTTCAACAGCTCGCGCCCGAAAGTCGCGCCTATCACCTGCCGGCGGCCCGGGTCCTGCGCGGCCGGCTCGACCGGGGGGCCCTGGAGCGTGCCCTGGACCAGATCCTGCGCCGCCACGACGTCCTGCGGGCCACCTTCACGACCGTCGACGATCGTCCCTGCCAGGTCGTCGCACCGCCGCGGCAGCTGCGGGAGCTACCGCTCGTCGACCTGAGCGGCCTGGCCGCCGCGCGCCGCGAAGACGAAGCCCGGCGACTCCTGCGGATCGAGGCCGACCGGCCCTTCGACCTCGCGCTCGGCCCGCCGGCGCGCTTCCTGCTGCTGCGCCTCGCCAGCGCCGAGCACGTCTTCTTCCGTAGCTTCCACCATGTCGTCGTCGACGCCTGGTCCCAGGGAATCTGGCGCCGGGAGCTGACAAGCCTCTACGCCGCCTACGCCGCGCGCCGCCAGGCGGCGCTGCCGGAGCTTGCCCTCCAGTACGACAGCTTCGCGGCACGCCAGCGGCACGAGCTACGCGGCGAGAAGCTCGACGAGCTCGTCGCCTGGTGGCGCGACGAGCTCGAAGGGATCACCGCGCTGGAGCTCGCGACCGACCGGAAGCGGCCGGCGGTTCCCGGCTACCGGGGCGCCGGGCACGGCTTCCGGGTGGGCGAGCGGCTCACCGGCGTGCTGCGCGGCCTGGGCCGCGGCGAGGGTGCCACGCTTTACATGACGCTTCTGGCGGCGCTGATGGTGCTTCTCCACCGCTGGAGTGGCCAGGACGACGTCGCCGTCGGCTCGCCGGTCGCCGGCCGTCATCCTGCCGGGGTCGAGGGTCTGATCGGCTTTTTCGTCAACACCCTGGTGCTGCGCGGCCGGCCCTGTGGCCGGTTGCGCTTTCGAGACCTCCTGCGGCAGGTCCGCAAGAGCTGCCTGGCGGCCTACGCGCACCAGGAGCTGCCGTTCGAGAAGCTCGTCGAGGCGCTCGTGCCGGAGCGTGACCTGGCACGCTCGCCGCTCTTTCAGGTGCTTTTGGTCCTGCACGACGCGCCGGCCGAAGCGATGGCCCTGCCGGGTCTCACCCTGTCGTCTTTTGAGCTCGGCGTTCACCGCGCGCCCTTCGACCTGACGCTGGCCCTCTCCGAGGAGGATGGCGTCCTCGCCGGCCTCTTGAGCTACGACACCGACCTCTTCCACCCGACGACGGCGGCGCGGCTCGCCCGTTCCTACGAGATCCTCCTGGCCGGCGCCGCCGAGGATCCGGAGCGGGAGCTGGCGAGCCTGCCCCTGCTGGACGTGGCCGAGCGCCACCAGCTGCTGCTGGAGTGGAACGACACGGCGCTTGCCTCGGGCGGCGCTGCCTCGGCCAGCGGGACGGTAGTCGACGCTTTCGAGCGCCAGGCGGCGGCGACGCCCGAGGCGGTGGCGGCGGTCTTCGACGAAGAGCGCTTGAGCTACCATGAGCTCGACGAGCGGGCCGGCCGGCTGGCCGCCGAGCTCCACCGACGCGGTGTCGGACGCGACGACCGGGTCGGACTCTTCGTCGAGCGCTCGCTCGCCATGGCGGTGGCCGTCGTGGGGGTCTTGAAGGCGGGCGCGGCATACGTGCCCCTCGATCCGTCCTATCCGCGGGAGCGGCTCGCCTTCATGATCGAGGAGATCGAGGGGGCCGTGTTGCTGACCCAGGAGGCTTTGACGACTTGCCTCGAGGAGCTCTCGGGCGACACCCCGGCGCCGAGACCGGTGAGGCCGGATCCGGAGAGCCTCGCCTACGTCATCTACACCTCGGGATCGACGGGACGGCCGAAGGGGATCGCCCTCGGCCACCGCGCGCTCTGGAACCTGGTCGCCTGGCACCTGGAGCACCTGTTGTCGGCAGCGCGTACGCTGCAATACGCCTCGCTCGCCTTCGACGCCAGCTTCCACGAGATGTTCGCGGCCTGGTGCTCCGGAGGCACGGTCTACCTGGTGGCGGAGGAGATGCGGCGCGACATGGCGGCGCTCGCCCGCTTCCTCGCCGCGGAGCGGATCGAAAAAGCGATCTTGCCGGTCGTCGTGCTCCAGCGTCTGGCCGAGGAGATCCTGGAGAGCGGGCTCGATCTGGGGGCGCTGCGCGAGCTAGTGACCACCGGCGAGCAGCTCCACGTCACGGCGGCGGTGGTAGAGCTTTTCCAGCGCTTCCCGCAGGTCGCCTTCCACAACCACTACGGCCCGTCCGAGACCCACGTGGTGACCGCGCTGCGGCTCGCCGGCGATCCCCGCGGCTGGCCGTCGCATCCGCCGATCGGACGCCCGATCGCCGCAACCGAAATCTATCTGCTGGAGCGCCGTGGCTCGCCGGCGGGGCTCGGCCAGGTGGGCGAGCTCCTGGTCGGCGGCGTGTCGCTGGCCCGAGGCTACCTCGACCGGCCGGGGAGGACCGCGGAATGGTTCGTGCCCGACCCGTTCGGCGACCGCCCCGGGGGTCGGCTCTACCGTACGGGTGACCACGCCCGCCACCTCGGCGACGGCCGGATCGAGTTTCTGGGACGGATCGACCTGCAGGTGAAGATTCGCGGCTTCCGGGTCGAGCCGGAGGAGGTCGAAGCGGTGCTCGCCCGTCATCCCGGGGTGCGGGAAGCGGCGGTCGTCGTGCGTGGCGGCGGCGCGGCGTCCGGGGCCTCGGAAGGGCTCTTCCTGGCCGGCTTTTACGTCGCCGAGGGCGATGGCCCGGCACCACCCGCCGCGGCGCTCAGGAGCTTCCTGGCCGACCGGCTGCCGGAGCCCATGGTGCCCCGCCTCTTCGAGGAGCTCGAGGCGCTGCCCCTCTCGCCCACCGGCAAGCTCGACCGGGCAGCGCTCGGCCGGCGCGTCCTGCCCGCGGCGGCGGGCTCGCCGTCGTCGCGGCCGCGCTCGGCGGTCGAGGAGATCCTGCTGGCGATTTGGGAAGACGTCCTCGGGCGCTCACCCCTGGGTGTAAACGACCATTTCTTCGAGCTCGGGGGGCATTCGCTGCTCGCCACCCAGGTGGTGTCGCGCACGCGGCGGGCCCTGGGTGTGGAGCTGCCTCTGCGTCGGCTCTTCGAGAAACCGACGGTCGCCGAGCTGGCCGACGACGTCGTCCAACAGCGGGCCGCGTCTTTGGGCAGGAGCGCGCCGCCGATCGTGCCGGTCGAGCGGGGTCCTGAGGTGCCGCTGTCGTTCGCCCAGCAACGCTTGTGGTTTCTGCAACAGCTGATGCCGTCGAGCTCGGTCTACAACATGCCAGGCGCCCAGCGACTCCTGGGACGTCTCAACGTTGCGGCGCTCGACGGCGCGCTGGGGGAGATCGTGCGCCGGCACGAGGCGCTCAGGACACGCTTTCCGGCAACCGACGGACGGCCCCGCCAGGAGATCGCGACCGCCGGAACGTGGGTTCTGCCGCTCGTCGACCTGACGTCGCTACCGCAGGAACGTCGTCCGGGTGAGGCCTGCCGTCGCCTGGCGGCGGAAAGGCGGCGGCCGTTCCAGCTGGCGGTGGAGCTGCCACTGCGCTCGCACCTGTGGCGGCTCACCGCAGAGGAGCACGTGCTCTTCGTCAACATCCACCACATCGCCTCAGACGGTTGGTCGCAAGGGATCTTCGACCGGGAGCTGACGGTGCTCTACGAAGCCTTCGTCGAGGGCGCACCGTCGCCGCTGTCGGAGCCGGGCGTCCAGTATGCGGACTTTGCGGCATGGCAACACGAGTGGCTGCGCGGGGAAAGACTCAAAACCCACCTCGGGTACTGGCGAGAGCACCTCGCGGGTCTGCCGGTCCTGGAGCTGCCGACGGACCGGCCCCGGCCGGCGGCGCTGACGCATCGAGGCGCGACGCTCCAGCTGGTGCTCCCGGAGGAGCTCAGCGAAGGGCTGAAGCGGCTGAGCATAGACAGCGGCACGTCGCTTTTCATGACGCTGCTGGCCGGTTTCTTGACACTACTGCGTCGGCTGACGGCTCAAGGCGACCTCGCGGTCGGAATACCGATCGCCAGTCGCCATTATCCGGAGGTCGAGGAGCTGATCGGCCTCTTTGTCAACACGCTGGTCTTACGCGGCGACTTCTCGTGGGAATCCGCCGAGGAGAATCCATCCTTCGGCGAGCTTCTAAGCCGCGTGAGAGAGTGGTGCTTGGAGGCTTATGACCACCAAGACGTACCGTTTGAGAAGCTGGTCGAGGAGTTGGATCCCCAACGCAGCCGCAGCCACATGCCGCTGGTTCAGGTGATCTTCCAGCACATCGTGGCGCGGGCGCCCGTGGGGCTTCCAGGGCTGAGGCTCAGCCCGCTGGGCGTCGCAAACCAGACGGCGAAGCTCGACCTGGTGGTCAACATGATCGACACACCCGAGGGCCTGGTCGGTCAATGGCAATACAGCCTTGACCTTTTCGACGCCACGACCATCGGCCGGATGAAGGGGCACTTCGCTGTCCTCCTGGCCGCCTCCGTCGCCGATCCGGCACGGCTGGTCCCTGAGCTGCCGCTGCTGAGCGCGGCCGAGGCGCATCAATTGCTCGCCGAATGGAACGTGGTGACTCCGGTGCCGCCGCCGACCACGCTTCACGCTCTTTTTGCGGCACGTGCCGCCGAGCGCTCCGCGGCCACGGCCGTGGCCTTCGGGAACGAACGGCTGAGCTACGGCGAGCTCGACCGCCGGGCCAACCAGCTGGCGCATCACCTCCGAGGTCTCGGAGTCGGGCGGGAAACCCTGGTCGGTCTTTTCCTGGAACGTTCCCCCGAGATGGTGACGGCGATCCTCGGTGTGCTCAAGGCCGGCGGCGCCTACGTACCTCTGGACCCGGTTTATCCCAGGGAGCGGATCGCGTTCCTGCTCGAAGATGCCCGCGTACCGATCGTGATCACCCAAGAGCAGCTGCTGGAAAGCCTCCCCGGGCACAGCGCCGCAGTCCTTTGTATCGACGGCGAGTGGGAGCGGATCCGCCGGGCGCCGGCGGCAGCGCCCCGCGTCGAAGGATCGCCCGGCGAGCTCGCCTACGTGATCTATACCTCGGGCTCGACGGGAAAACCCAAAGGCGTCGGGGTGCCCCACGCTCAAGTGGTACGGCTGCTCACTTCGACCGCTGCCCGGTTCCACTTTGACTCCTCTGACACCTGGACGCTGTTTCACTCCTTCGCCTTCGATTTCTCGGTGTGGGAGTTATGGGGCGCTCTGGCCTTCGGCGGCCGTCTGGAAGTGGTGCCGTACTGGACGAGTCGCTCGCCGGAAGCTTTCTATGAGCTGGTGACCCAGGCCGGAGTGACCGTGCTGAATCAGACACCGTCGGCTTTCCAGCAGTTCATGCGCGTCGACGAGGCCACGCGCGGCGGCGAGGGGCCGCTCGATCTGCGGCTGGTGATCTTCGGCGGCGAGACGCTCGAGCTGGCGAGCCTCGCCCCCTGGTTCGCGCGCCACGGCGACGAGCGCCCACAACTGGTCAACATGTACGGCATCACGGAGACCACCGTGCACGTCACCTGCCGTCCACTCGTCCGAGCCGACCTTGAGGGGATGCCGGGGGCGCCTGAGCCAAGACCGGGCAGTGTGATCGGCCGGAGGATTTCCGACGTTTCACTCTACGTGCTCGATCAGCACCGCCAGCCGGTACCGATCGGGATCCCGGGAGAGGTCTACGTAGGTGGAGCCGGCGTCGCCCGTGGGTATCTGAACCGTCGTTCTCTCACTGCCGAACGCTTCGTCCCCGATCCCTTCAGCGATCTCCCGGGAGGCCGGCCCGCGCAAGACCCGGCCCCCGGCACACGGCTCTACAAGACGGGGGATCTGGCACGCCTGCGTCCCGACGGTGATCTCGAGTACCTGAGACGGATCGATCATCAGGTCAAGATCCGCGGCTTCCGCGTCGAGCTCGGGGAGGTCGAGGAGAACCTGCTGCGGCATCCTGCGGTGGGCGAAGCGGTGGTGGTGACGCGCGGCGAGCGCCCCGAAGAGATGGCTCTGGTGGCCTATGTGGTGACCACCGCCGGCGGGGATGAACCCACACTGAGCAAGCTGCGGTCTTTTCTGGCCGGTTTCCTACCCCAGTACATGTTGCCGTCGGGCCTGGTGGTGCTCGACTTCCTACCGCTTACCGCCCATGGCAAAGTCGATCGACACGCTTTACCAACGCCGAGCAAGGTACCGTCCGAGATCTCCGGCGAGTACCTGGCACCGCGCAACGAGATGGAGCGTTTTCTAACCGGGCTGTGGCGCGAGATGCTCGGAGTCGATCCTCAGATTCCCATCGGTGTCCACGACAACTTCTTCGCGCTCGGTGGCAACTCGATCCGCGGCGCCATGATGGTCAACCGGCTACAGCAGAAGCTCGGCGAGATCGTCCAGGTGGTGACCATCTTCGACGCCCCGACCATCGCCGAGCTCGGTCGCTATCTCGTCGAGCAGCATCCGCAAGCCACGCAGCGGCTTTTCGGTGAGAAGCCGCCCGGCGATCAAGCCGGGGACAGATCGGCGTATCAAGTGGTGGATGCACAGCGGGTGGCCGAGATGCGGGCCCTCATCCCATCCCGGCCGTTCCGCGAGCCGGGCCCCAAGAACCGACCGGCGATTTTCTTGCTGGCACCGCCGCGTTCGGGTACGACGCTCTTGCGAGTTATGCTCGGTGGTCACCCGGCGCTTTTTGCGCCGCCCGAGCTCGAGCTTTTGTCCTTCCACACCCTGGCGCAACGGCGAGCTCGGTTCACTGGCCGTGACAGCTTCTGGCTCGAAGGGTTGACACGCGCGGTGATGGAGATTCATGGCTGTGACGCCCAAGAGGCGAGGCACATCGTCGAGCGGTGCGAGGCCGAGGGTCTTACCTCGCAGGCTCTCTACGGCCGCCTCCAAAGCTGGCTCGGCGAGCGCCGGCTAGTCGACAAGACGCCGTCGTACGCCCTCGACCTGGAGATTCTGAAGCGCGCTGAGGCCTGCTTCGAGAATGCACTCTACATCCATCTCGTCCGCCAACCCTACGGCATGATCCGCTCGTTCGAGGAGGCAAAGCTGGACCAGATCTTTTTCCGGACGGAGCATCCCTTCGAGCGCCGCGAGCTGGCCGAGCTCATCTGGCTGGTCAGTCAGGAAAACATCTTACGTTTTTTCGAGAAGATCCCGGACTCGCGGCGATTCCGCATCTCTTTCGAGGAGCTGGTGAGCGATCCGCAGCCGGTCATGCAACGTCTCTGCGCATTCCTCCAGCTAGAATTCGATCCGGGCATGGTGGACCCCTACAAGGAGCGCTCAACGCGCATGAGCGACGGCTTGCACGCCCAGTCGCGCATGCTCGGCGACGTGAAATTCCACCAGCACGAACGAATCGACGCGAGCGTCGCGGAGCGCTGGAAGGCACACTATGAGGAAGACTTCCTGGGCCGGGTGACCTGGGACGTCGCGGTCTCTCTGGGTTACCCTCGATCCGCGCCGCAGGCCGCCCAGGTCGCGGTTCCCGGCGCCCCGTCACCGCGGCGGCCGGAGTCCGGAGCGCCGCCGCTGTCGTTCGCCCAAGAGCGTTTGTGGTTTCTCCAGCAGCTGACAGCGGACAGCGCGGCCTACAACATACCTGTTGCCCAGCGTCTGGTGGGCCACCTCGACGTCGCGGCGCTCTCCTGCGCCCTGGGGGAGGTCGTGCGCCGTCATGAGGCGCTGCGGACACTCTTTCCGGCGCCCGACGGGCGGCCCTGCCAAATCATCGCCGGCGCCGGGCCGTGGGTCCTGCCGCTCGTCGACGTGACGGCGTTGCCGCAGGAACGTCGCCTGGACGAGACACGCTGCCGCCTGACGGCGGAAGCGCGGCGGCCGTTCCGGCTGGCGGCGGAGCTGCCGCTGCGCTCGCACCTGTGGCGCCTCGCGGCGGAGGAGCACGTGCTTTTCGTCAACACGCACCACATCGCCTCCGACGGCTGGTCCCAGGGGATCTTCAACCGGGAGTGGACGGTGCTCTACGAGGCTTTCGTGCGGGGAGCGCCATCGCCGTTGCCGGAGCCAGGCGTCCAGTATGCGGATTTTGCGGTGTGGCAACGCGAGTGGCTACGCGGCAAGGTGCTGGAGACCCAACTCGCCTACTGGCGTCGGCAGCTCGACGACTTTCAAGTCTTGGAGCTGCCGACGGACCGGCCGCGTCCGGCGGTCAGGACCGATACCGGGGCGAGCTTGTCGCTGGCGCTTCCCGAGGAGCCAAGCCGCTGGCTCCGGCAGCTGAGCATCGAGGTGGGCGCTTCGCTTTTCATGACCCTTCTCTCAGCCTTCATGGCGCTGCTCTACCGCCTGACGGGCCAGACCGACCTTGCCGTCGGGTCGCCGATCGCCAACCGCCGGTACGAAGAGATCGAAGGTCTGATCGGCTTTTTCGTCAACACCCTGGTCCTGCGGAGCCGGCCGGAGCCGCGGCAGTCGTTTGGAGATCTTCTGGCCCGGGTGCGGGAGCTGTGCCTGGAGGCCTACCTGCACCAGGACCTGCCGTTCGAGAAGCTGGTCGAAGAGCTCGACCCGGAACGCGACCAGGCGCGTTCGCCGCTTTTCCAGGTGATGTTCACGGTTCAAAACGCCCCGGCGAAGGTGATGAGGATGCCGGGCATTGAGGATTCACCGTTCGCCCTCAGTTGGGGGGGTTCACGTTTCGACCTCGAAGTCTCGCTCTTCGAGGCAAAAGGACGCATTCGGGGCTCGATCGGCTACAACGCTGACCTTTTCCACGCGACGACGGTCGCGCGGCTCGTTCGCCATTACGAGACGCTCCTTGCCGAGCTTGGCGAGCACCCGGAGCGCCGGCTGGGGAGTCTGTCGCTCCTTGCCGCTGCCGAGCGCCAGCAGCTGCTCCTGGAGTGGAACGACACCGCCGCTCAGGGCGCGGCCGGACCCTTGGTGTCCAGGATCGAGATACAGACCCGGCGGACGCCGGGCGCGGTGGCAGCTACCGATCGAACGAGTCAATTGAGCTACGGCGAGCTCGACGCCCGGTCCAGCCGGCTGGCGCACCGGCTTGTGGAGGCCGGCGTCGCCAGCGAGGACGTCGTCGCTCTGCTCGCGGAGCGCAGCGTCGACTTCCTCGTCGCTCTCCTCGGTATCTTGAAGGCCGGCGGGGTCTATCTGCCTCTTGATCCCTTGCACGGTGAAGGACGGCTCTCGCGGGTGCTGCAGCAAAGCGCTCCGCGGTTGGTCCTGGTGGCCGGCTCGCTCGAAGCCAAGCTCGAGGTGGCGCTCCGCGCTTTCCCCGCGGCAAAGGCCCCCGGCCGTAAGCGGATCGAAGAGCTTCTCGCGAATCCAGCCCCCTCGACATCGCCGCGCGTCCCTGCGGCGTCCGGAAAGCTCGCCTACGTTCTCTTCACGTCCGGGTCCACCGGACGTCCCAAAGGAGCCATGATCACCCACCAGGGAATGTGCAACCACTTGGAGGCCAAGATCCGCGACCTCGGCCTGGGGCCTTCGGACGTGGTGGCCCAGACGGCCTCGCAAAGCTTCGACATCTCCGTGTGGCAGCTCCTCGCCCCCCTGCTGGCGGGCGGGCGCGTTCACGTCGTGGCCCCGGAAGCGGCCCGCGATCCACGGACGCTGCTCGCGGAAGTCGCCCGAGCCGGCGTTACCATCCTACAGACGGTCCCGTCGTTCCTGAGCCTGCTGCTCGACGAGCTCGACCGGCACGACGGCCCCCATCCGGCTCTCGGGCGCCTGCGCTGGCTCCTGTCGATCGGCGAGGCACTGAGTGGACAGCTCGCCCGGCGCTGGCTCCAAGCTTGCCCGGGCCTGCCGCTCGTCAACGCCTACGGCCCTGCCGAATGCGCGGACACCGTGACCCATCGCGTCTATGTGGATCCGCTGCCCTTCGCCACGCCGGTGACGCTCGGCCGAGTGCTTCCCAACCTGCGCCTCTACCTGCTCGACAAGCATCTGGAACCGGTGCCGGAGGGAGCGCCCGGCGAGCTCTGTGTCGCCGGGGTCGGAGTCGGCCGTGGTTACCTCGGCGCGCCGTGGCGTACGGCGCCGTCCTTCGTGCCGGATCCGTTCAGTGATCATCCTGGAGGACGGCTCTACCGCACCGGCGATCTGGGCCGTTGGCGCTCCGATGGGACGATCGAGTTCCTGGGACGAAATGACCACCAGGTCAAGATACGGGGTTTCCGGGTCGAGCTGGGAGAGGTCGAAGCCACGCTCCTCGTCCATCCGGCCGTCGCGGAAGCCGCTGTGGTGGCGGCCGGCGAGGGCGTCGAGCGGCGGCTCGTCGCCTTTGTCGCCCCGGGGGAGTCGGACACCGATCGTCCGGCCAGCGAGCTCGTAGCGCGACTCCGCGAGCACCTGGCCGAGCGGTTGCCCGACGCTATGCGCCCCACGGCGATCCGGCTGAGGGCCTCACTGCCGCGGCTACCCAGCGGCAAAGTCGACCGCAAGGCCCTGGGGCGAGACGCACGGGAAGCTCATGCCACCGCGGGCACGGCCGAATTCGCTGCTCCGCGCAGCCCGCTCGGGAAGGCCCTGGCGGAGATCTTCTCGGAGCTCCTTCATCGGGAGCGCATCGGCCTTCACGACGACTTCTTCAGCCTCGGAGGCCATTCGCTCCTGGGAGTGGTCTTGACGACCCGGATCGAGGACCGTTTCGGTGTTCGGCTTCCCCTGGCCGTCCTCTTTCAGGAGCCGACTCTTTCAGGCTTGGCGCGCGCGATCTCCCAACGTACCGCATCAGGTGGCTCGCCGCTGATCGCCCTCCGGGACGCCAGCCACGAGCCGCCCTTCTTCTGCGTCCATCCGGCGGGCGGTGGGGTCCTGTGCTACGCCGAGCTGGCGCGCCACCTTGGACCGGATCGGCCCTTCTACGCCCTGGAGGCGCGGGGCTACGAGGGTGACCAACTCCCCCACGACGAGCTGCCGGCGATGGCGGCGGACTACCTGACGGCGATCCGGGAACGGTGCGGGGAGAGTCCCCGTTGGCTCGCCGGCTGGTCCTTTGGCGGCGTGGTGGCCTTCGAGATGGCCCGCCAGCTCCGGCGAGAGAGCCAGGAGGCTCCCGGCCTGATCCTCATCGACTCGCCGGCCCCTGGACTTGTGACCCCGGACCGCGACGAGGCCGAGCTGCTCGGCGACTTCGCCCGCCACCTGGGCCTGGACGCCGCTGCGAACCTACGCGGCCCTCAGGCCCTCGGCAGGATCCACCAGCTGGGCCTTGACGAGGGGCTCTGGTCCGCAGAGGTCGACCTGGCGCGAATCGAGCGCTACTTTCGACTCTATCGAGCCAACCTCACGGCCTTGGAACGTTACTCTCCACGGCCCTACGACTGCAGGATGACGCTCTTTCGAGCCCAGGAGGACCTGGGAGGCAACAGCGAACCGACGGCGGGATGGGACTCCTTTGCCGACGAGGTAGAGGTCCGGATCGTCCCCGGGGATCATTTCACCATGATGAAGGAGCCGCGCGTCAGAGCCCTGGCCGAGCAGCTGCGCCGATACCTGGAGAGAGGCGGTTCAGGGTGAAAGACAGGTGGCCCTGGCTCGGCCGGCGATCCGTTCGAGGCCCCGGGTCGAAGCCTCCGCCGCCAGGTCGACGACCTCCCGGCAAGCCTCCCGCGGCTCACCGCCGCCGGCCATGGCGACACGAGCCGCCGAGATCGCGACGGCGAGCTGGACCTCCAGGCTCTGGCTGATTGAACCTTCTTCACGCAGAGCCGGGAGCATCTCCTGTGCCGCGGCGCTTTCCCCGGCTTCGAGCAACGCTTCGGCGAGAGCCGCGGCGGCAAGCCGGGTACGATCGCGCAGACCCTGGGCCTCGAATCCGCGGCGGGCCTCCTCCAGGAGCTTGACCGCCTCGGCGCCCCGCCCCTGCTCGCGCAGGAGCCGCGATCGCAGAAACAGGAGCTCCGAACGGTCGGCGGCGAGCTCGGCGAGGACCTCTTCGACGACATCGAGCTCCTGGGAAGCCTTCTCGAGATCCCCCCGCGCGAGATACAGCTCCGCCCTTCTGGAATGGATGGTGAGCGAAAGCTCACGGCTCTCCAGCCTGACGTTTTCCTGCTCCGCCCTTTCATACCAGGCCTCGACCTCGTCGAGCTTGCCCTCCTTCAAGAGGAGGATTCCCATGCTGACGCAACTCTCCAGCAAGACGAGGCCGTAGTCGATCTCCTCGGCATACTTGACCGCACGGGCCAATCCCTCGGCGGCCGAGGTGAGCTCCCCCAGAGCGATCTCCACCTCCGCGATGTGCTTGATCCGCGTGACCTCTCTCTTCCTGTCGCCGAGGTCAACAGCGAGAGCCAGCGATTCCTCAAAGAGAGCCTTCGCTCCCCGCAGATCGCCCCGGCGGTGCATCGTGTCGGCCAGGTTGGTCTGCAGCGTCGCGATCTGTCGGCGGTTGCCGGTTTGGCTGACGATCTGAAGCGCTTCCCGGTGGATGGCCTCCGAGCGATCGAGCTGACCCCGTGACTTGATCAGGTTCGCCGAGATGTTCATGACGTCGGCCGCGCCGTTCGTGTCGCCGACGCTCAGGTAGAGGTCTCGGGCCCGCTGCAGGCTTGCCTCGGCCTTCTCGTTCTCGCCGCGGGCCTTGTAGACCACACCCTGCCAACGCAAAGCACGGGCATGGGCGAGCTTCGCCCCCAGCGCCTCCGCCCTGGCGGCGCCGGCCTCGGCGGCGGCCAGGAGGCGGGTGTAGTCCGAAAGCGAATAGGCGATGCCCGCTTCCAGGATGTCGATTCGCGGATCCTCGTTGAGCGGTGCGGGCAGCTGGCGCAGCGACTCCAAGGTCAGGAGTGCCTTCTGGCTCTGGCCGTTGTCCTCGACAGAAGCCAGGAGGAGACCGTACTCCAGGTTGTCCGGAAAAAAGCGCCACACCGCCCCATAGACCCCGGCGGCTTCCTGCCACTGCCCCGTGGTCGTGTAGTAGCGGCCCTCGATCAAGAGCGTCGCCTCGCGTGACAGCCCCCGCCGCCGCTCGAAGGCCTCGCGGGCGCTCTCCTGGGCCTCCCTGGAGTAGCCGAGCGTTCTCCAGGCCTTGCTCAACGCCAGGTGCGCGAGCGCGTAGCCCGGGTCGGCGGCGACCGCCTTTTCGAGCAGCTCCTTGGCCTCGATCGCTTCATACCGCCGCAGCTTTTTGAGGCCCTGGTAGTAGAGCTGAGCCGCCTCGGGGTTCTCGGAATGAGTCGCCCGCATCGCCGCGCTCTGCTGGGGCGTCAGCATGCCCGCCCCGAGGGTCGTGCGCAGGCTCGTCCCGGCGCGCGCGACCAGGTCCACCAAGTCGGTACCGGTCCCCGTCTCGCGGACGCTCACCAGCACTTCGCTGCTCAGGGTCGACTGCACTGCCGGTTGGATCGTCAGTTGCTGCGCCGCGCCCTGGCCGAGGACGAGATACGAGCCGACGACGACATAGTCGGTCCCGAGGTTGCCGCCAATCGCGGCCAGGGCCTCGGCGTCAAAAGTCTCGCTCTCGGAAATCCCCAGGTCGAGCTTCATGCGCTCGACGTTGGCCCCGGGGACGAGTCGCAGATCTTCGCCGGCCCCGAGCTCGACGGTGATCAGCTCGGCGAGCGCGGTCCCGATCCAGGCGACCTTGGGATCGCCGGAGAGGTTCGTAAAGCCGACGACCGCCACCGACGGCCGCGCCGCGCTACGGCTCTTGACCCAGGAGAAGTAGGCCGCGGCGAGAAGCGCCACGACCACGAGCGCCGCCACCAGCCACAGGTGCCGGCGGACGCGCCGCGCTTTTCTCACGCTCCGGGGTGCCTTGAGCGGAGCGGTTCCGGGACGGCCGACCTCGAAGACCTGGAGCGGCTTGTCGACGCCCTGAAGCTCGTAGGGCCCGTGGTGAAGCCACCGCAGCCCGTCCTCGGCGTCGGTGGGAGAAAGAGCCCGCTGCGCCAGCTCGAAGGCCGCCTGGGTCACAAGCGTCTGCCCGCCCTCGGCCAACGACATCACCCGCGCGGCGATCGACTTGGCCAGACCCTCGACCTCCAGAGGCTTGGCTCCCCGAGCCACGTCGTCCGGCGAGTTCTGGCGCACGAAGATCTCCCCGAGATGGAGACCGGTACGGGCCGTCAGGCTCACGCCGACCTCCTCCGAGAGGAGGCGCAGCTCCTCGTGGTAGGCGAGCGCCCACTCGACGGCGTCGCTCGGCCGGTCAAAGATCATCAGGAAACCGTCGGACTTGTCGATCTCCTTGCCGGCGTAGCGAAGCAGGAGGTCGCGGGCGATGCGGTCGTGGCTGGCGAAGACCTCCGAGGCCAGCTCGTCGCCCAGACGGGCGACCAGGTCGGTGCTCCGGACGAGATCGCTCAAGAGCACCGTACGTATCGCGACATCGGTACGCGAAGTGGAGAGGAGGCTCTCCCGGCTGTGGCTCACCGCCGACCATGCGCCGGAGCGCGAGAGCCGGGGGGAGGAACGCGACCACCTTTCCGAGGACGGCTCGTCGTCCTCGGGCTCCGGGTACGAGTCGCTCCAGCTCAGCTCCTGCGCCACGGCGTCGAGCGCCTTGAGCACCTCCAGCGCGTCGTGGGGCCGCTGCTCGCGTTGCTTTTGCAGCAGCCGGTCGACCAGCTCGGAAAACGACGGCGAAACTTGCGGGTTGAGCTCGTGGACCGGAGCCGGCTGGTGCTCGACGATCTGCTTTAAGATCTCGGCCCTGCCCGAGCCGCGGAAGGGAGCGACACCGGTCAGCATCTCGTAGAGCAGCGTCCCGAGGGCAAAAAAGTCGCTACGTTGATCCACCTCCTCGCCAAGGGTCTGCTCCGGCGACATGGCCGCCACCGTACCCACGATCGCCCCGTCCTCGGTGAGCGACGCTTCGTCTTCCCACACCCGCTTGGCGAGGCCGAAATCGAGGACCTTGACCTGGCCGTCGACGGCGAGCATGACGTTGTCGGCCTTCAGGTCGCGGTGCACGATGCCGTTGGCATGGGCGGCCGCCAGGGCACGCGTGACCTTGCGGACGATGCCGAGCGCTTCGCCAGGCGCCAGGGGAGCCGAACGCAGCTCCTCACGCAGCGAGTGGCCCTCGATCATCTCCATGACGATCCAGTCGCCCTCGGGAGTGTCGACGATGTCGTAGACCTGGACGATGGAGGAGTGCCGCAGGCGCGCCACGGCCCGCGCCTCGCGCCGGAAACGCTCCCGCAGCTGCGGATTCCCGGTGTCGGCGCGAATCCGCTTCAGGGCGACCGGACGGTCGAGTCGCTCGTCGAAGCCGCAAAAGACCTTTCCCATGCCGCCGGCACCCAAAGGGCGGTCGACACGATAGGGACCCACGGTCTCCGGCCAGGTTTTCCGGGGCGTGTCCACGGCGTCAGTCTAGACTCGGATCCGAGTCACTGCAACTGTGGGCCGGACCTCGACCCCACGGATTGGCCGACTCGGGCAGACCCTCTAGCGGCCCTTCCACTCCGCCGGACGCTTGGCGAGGAAAGCCTCGACGCCCTCTTTCTTGTCTTCGGTCGAGAAGCAGAGGCAGAAGAGGTCGCGTTCGTAGAGGATCCCCTCTTCGATCGCCATGCGCTCGCTCGCCCGGACGGCCTCCTTGGCGACCCGCAACGTCACGGGGCTTTTCGAGGCGATCTTCGCCGCGAGCTTCAAGGTCCGCTCGCGCAGCTCCTCGGGCGCGACGACCTCGTCGACGAGCCCGATGCGGAAGGCCTCCGCCGCCGGGATCATGTCGCCCGAGAGGATCAGCTTCATGGCGTAGCCGACGCCGACGATGCGCGGCATCCGCTGCGTACCGCCGCCGCCCGGGATCAGGCCCAGGTTGATCTCCGGCTGCCCGAAGCGGGCTTTCTCCGAAGCGATCCGGAGGTCGCAAGACATCGCCATCTCGCAGCCACCGCCGAGGCAAAAGCCGTTGATCATCGCGATCACCGGCTTCGGATAGGCCGCCATGTAGTCGAAAATCCGCGGGAAGCGCATCGCCTCGCGCTGGTCGAAGGGACTGCGCCCCTCGAACTCCTTGATGTCGGCGCCGGCGACGAAGGACTTCTCGCCGGCTCCCGTCACGACGATCACGCCGATCGAGTCGTCGCCCTTCAGCTCTTCGAGGATGGCGAGCATCTCGTCGCGGACCTGCTGGTTCAAGGCGTTCAGTTTATCGGGACGGTTGATCGTCAAAATGGCCACGCGTCCGTCGCGTTCTTGAAGGATGGTCTCGGCCATGCCGTTCTTCTCCTTGTCGTATGGATTAACTCGCCCGCTCGACGAGGACCGCCATGCCCAGGCCGCCCGAGACGCAGAGGGTGGCGATTCCCAGGCGGCCGCCGCGCAGCTCCAGGCCGTGCAGCAGCGTCACCAGGATCCGCGCTCCCGTGCAACCGATCGGGTGGCCGAGCGAGATCGCCCCGCCGTCTGGGTTGACGATCTCGCGGTCGAAGGGGAGCTCTTTCAAGCAGGCGAGGACCTGGCAGGCGAAAGCCTCGTTGAGCTCGACGAAGTCGATGTCGGAATAGTCGAGGGCGTTTCGCTCGAGGAGTTTCTTGACCGCGGGCACCGGAGCGATGCCCATGATCCTGGGATCGACGCCGACCACGGTCCAGTCGCGCAGGTAGGCGGCGACCGGGATCTCGTGCGCTTGGGCCGCGGACTCGCTCGACACGAGGAGCGCGGCGGCGGCGTCGGTGATCCCCGAGGCGTTGCCGGCGGTCACCCGTCCACCCTCGCGGAAGACGGGCTTGAGCTTCTTGAGCAACTCGGCGGTGACGCCGTCGCGCGGGTGCTCGTCGGCATCGACGATCTCGTCGCCCTTCCTCCCGGGTACGGTGACCGGGACGATCTCGCGCTCGAAGCGTCCTTCGCCGCGCGCCCGCTCGCAGCGGTTCTGGCTCAAGACGGCCCATTCGTCGGAGGCCTCGCGGTCGATCCCGGCCTCCTCGGCCAGCTCCTCGGCGGTCTCGCCCATGACGAGGCCGGAGAGCGGGTCGTCGAAGCCGTCGCGGTACATGCCGTCGGTCAGCTCGCCGTGTCCGAGGCGGTAGCCCCAGCGGGCGCGGGGCAGCATGTAGGGGGTGTTCGACATGCTCTCGACGCCGCCGGCGAGAATCACCGACGCCTCGCCCAGGAGGATCGTGCGGGCGGCGGAGACCACCGCCTGGAGCCCCGAGGCGCAGGCCTGGTTGACGGTATAAGCCGGGCTCTCGTCGGGCACTCCGGCGCGGTGCGAGATCTGCCGGCCGGGGTTGGGGCCGCTGCCGCCCTGGCGGCCGTGGCCGAAGATCGTCTGGTCGACGCGCCCCGGATCGAGGCCGGAGCGCTCAAGGGTGGCCCGAGCCGCGGCGGTGCCGAGGTCGGGGGCCGAAAGCGGGGCGAGGGCCCCGCCGAACTTGCCGATCGGTGTGCGCACCGGGGCCGAGAGGACGATCGACGTCGATTTCATCTGCGTACCCATGGCTGCGGCGGAACAGATCATCGAGGGCTCAGCGGCCCGAGAACGCGGGCTTGCGCTTCTCGACGTAAGCGTCGAGGCCCTCGCGGGCGTCCGCCGACTCGAAGAGCTGCTGCTGGTGCTCGCGCTCGATCGCCAGACCCAGCTCGAACGGCACCTCGACACCGCTCTGGACCGCCCGCTTGATCCGTCCGGCGGCTTTCGACGCCTTGTTGGGCGGGCAGAACTGGCGGGCGTAGTCGTGGATCTTGGCCATGAAGCCCTCGGCTGAATCGCAGTCGAAGATCTGGTTGATCATCCCCAGGTCCTTGCCTTCGGCGAAGGAGACGGTCTCGCCGGTGACCATCAGCTCGATCGCCTTCGACTTGCCGACCAGCCGGCCCAGGCGCTGCGTGCCGCCGGTGCCGGGAAGCACGCCGAGGTTGATCTCGGGAAGGCCGATCTTGCCGCCGTCCTTGCGGGCGATCCTCAGATCCGCCGCCATGGCGATCTCCAAACCGCCGCCCACCGTGTGGCCGTTCATCGCCGCGATCACGAGCTTCGGCGTCTGCTCCAGGCGGTTCAGGGTCTCGTTGGCATGCAGGCAGAAGAAGTACTTGAAGTAGGAGTCGGCGTTCTGGAGCATGGTGATGTCGGCGCCGGCGCAGAAGAACTTCTCGCCCGCTCCGGTCATCACGATCACGTGGACGTCCTTGTCGAAGCGCGCCTTCAGGATCGCTGTGTCGAGCTGCTGCATCATCTCGTGGGTGTAGCAGTTCGGCTTCGGGGCGTCCAAGGTCATGTAGGCCACGCCTTCCTTGACTTCGTAGCGCACCAGGGTCTTCTCGTCGCTCATCGTCGTCGTTCCTTTTGTCGTCGGTCGGATAGTTGAATCGGCGGGCGCCGCCGAGGTTCTGATCGAAAGAGCCCCTATCCTCGCACATCAAGCGGAACGTTCCAAGAGGTCCGGGCACCCGAGGCCCTCCCCGGAGTGGCTCCACCTCACGCCGCGGGTGGCGACGTCGTGGGGCCGGATCCAGGGCGAGGCAGGGCGAGAGGTTGAAGTCCTCAGGGTTCAAAGATCGTAGCACGCGGCCTTCGGGGTCGGTGTAGAATGAAGCTCGCCCTCAAGGCACGGAGGTTTCATGATCGATGGCGCTCGCCCCAGCTACTCCCGCCAACTTGCCGGCGGAGTGATTCTCGTCGCGGTAGCCGTCCTCTTGGGGTCGCTCGTCGCCACAGCGCCGGCCTCTTCCGGCGCCGAACCGGCGATAGCGAGGCGCCTCAGCCCTGTGTCGGCGTTGGCCAAGGGGAAGTTCCTGGTCGCCCACCGGGGTCTCCCAGATCCGAACTTCGCGCGATCCGTGGTCCTGTTGATCGAATACGGCGACCAAGGAGCGATGGGCCTTATCGTCAACCGGCCGACGCAAGTCAAGCTCTCCCAACTGTGGCCGGAAATCAAGAAGATCGCCGAGCGGCCCGACACCTTCTACGTCGGCGGACCGGTGGCGCCAAGCCACATGCTGCTGCTCGTCCGCGGCGAGAAATCCGAGGATGCGCATCCTGTCCTCGACGACCTCTTCATGAGCTCGGATCGGGAGTGGCTCGAGGAGATGATCGGCGGGGGTTTTCCCGAGGAAAGGCTGCACGTCTATTCCGGTCACGCGGGCTGGGCTCCGGGGCAGCTCGAGCGGGAAGTCGAGAGGGGAGACTGGTTCATCTGGACGGCGGACAGCGACACGGTCTTCAGCGACGAGCCTGGGGAGGAGATCTGGGCTCGGCTCCTCAGCCACACCGCGAGCGTCCTCGCTCAGGTGCGTACCACCGAGCCGCGGGAACCTGTCGGCTAGACGATTCCGTACTTCCGGAAAGAACCTGCGGATCGCGGACCTCGAAGTCCCGGATCGGTGGCGTTCGGACACACCTCAAGGAGAACCGAGCCGCCGAAGTGGGTAGTGTCCAGGCTCCCGAATTCAAGGGTCGAAACCGAACGGCCGACACGAATTCGAAAAAGTTAAACCGCTCCGTAAGATGTTGGACGGTCCATGGCCGGAGGTACCGGAGGTTGCAGTCGATCCGGCTTCAAGAGGCGGTATGATGCGGCGCCGAGGGCCTCATGGAGATACGCACCTGCAGAGCGGAGGACGAGGAAGCAGTCGTCGAGCTGTGGCGGTCCGCGGGCTTGATCGTCGCCTGGAACGATCCGCGCAAGGACATCCGCAGGAAGCTCGACGAGGATCCGGACAGCTTCCTGGTGGCCGAGGTCGACGGCGAGGTGGTCGGCACCGCCATGGCCGGCTACGACGGCCATCGCGGCGGCGTCTTCTACTTCTGCATCCATCCCGAGCATCAGGGCCGGGGGCTCGGCAGGCGGTTCATGGACCGGATCGAGGCGTTGCTCCTGCGCCGGGGATGCCCGAAGGTCAACGTCATGGTCCGCGGATCGAACGTCCAGGCCGTCGGCTTCTACGAAGCACTGGGCTATGAGAAGAGCGACGTCCTATGCCTGGGAAAGCGGCTGATTCCGGATTGAGTCGGCTCAGCCCGCTTGAGGTGCCCTTCTTGAGGTGCCACGCACCTCCGACGTCTCCAGGCGGGGGGATCGGTGCGGTCCCCGGACGGGCCGAACGGACCCGCAAGCCGAAGTCGTCCTTGGACGGGGGGGGCGAGAGCCGAAACCGTCAGGCCGCTGCCGGCTCGCTCGGCGTCTTCTTGCCGAAGAAGACCTTCTTGACTCCGAAAAAGAGGAGCGTCAAGACTGCCAGGATCGCCACCATCGGCACGATGATCGCTGTGAGCGACAGGAGGATCGAGGCGCCCCCTTCGGCCGTCGAGACCACCGGGTTGCCGAAGCCCGCGGTGGCGAGAGAGGAGATCTGCCGGGTGATGGTCGTCAGGCCCTGGACGATGCCGGCGAGGCCGCCGCCGCCGATGACCGCGATCGACCAGCCCAGGAGCGGGCTCATGTCGCCGACCTGCGACGCAGTGGCGACGACTCCGGCGACCACCGCCGTAGGTCCGGCTGCGGTGTCGAGCAGGTTGTCGACCCAGGGCACGTAGTAGGCGCTGACCTCCAGCACCGTGGCGGCGCCAAAGGCGACGATCGCCGCCGTCGAGCCCATCCACTCGAAGCTGTCGGCGAGCGCCAGGTGTCCCGCCTTGGACGCGACGCTGATCGCCAGCAGGGGCACGAAGATCCGGAAGCCGCAAGCGGCGCTTAGTCCGAGACCGATCGAGAGACTTAAGACGAGCTCCATCGCTTCCATGGCTTCCTCCGTACGAGTCGTTGCCCTTCTTCCGGTGCCCCTGGACGGTTCCGGGGCTCCCTGAGATACCCTACGCGCCGCCACGGCGAATGATTCGCCCCGCCGCGATTTCTTCGCCGGCCTCGCCGGCCTCTCGGCGACATGCTAGCCTCTGCCCGCCCCGACCGCAAACGCCGTAGGTGCAGAGGGTTTTTATGGAGCTCATGCTGCGCATCGCGCGCCTTCTCGACCGTCTGAGCGAAAAAACCGGCCAACTCGTCGGCTGGCTGACGCTCGCGATGGTCCTGATCGGCGCCTACAACGCCGTCGTCCGCTACCTGGGACGTTTCTTCGGCTGGAACCTGAGCTCGAACGCCTATATCGAGATCCAGTGGTACCTCTTCAGCCTCGTTTTCCTGCTCGGCGCGGCCTACACCCTGCGCCGCGGCGCCCACGTGCGGGTCGACGTCTTCTACGGCCGGCTCTCGAAGCGCGGCCAGGCCTGGATCAACCTGGTGGGGACGATTGTGTTCCTCGTGCCCTTCTCGATCTTCATCCTCTGGGTCTCCTGGCCCGCGGTGCGCAATTCCTGGTCGGTTCGTGAGGTCTCGCCCGATCCCGGCGGCTTGCCGCGCTACCCGATCAAGACGATGATCCTCGTCGCTTTCGTGCTGCTGATCGTCCAGGCGGTCTCGGAGGCGATCAAGCAGGCGGCGATCCTGTGGGGCACGGGCGTTGACGACGAGCCTGGCCAAGGGACCCGGGGAGGGATCGCATGAGCGGCAACTTCCTCGCCCCGCTGATGTTCGTGTGCGCTTTCGGCCTGATCTTCTCGGGCTATCCGGTGGCCTTCTCGCTCGGCGGCACGGCGCTTATCTTCGCCGGGATCGGCGTCGCGGCGGGCTACTTCGAATGGACGCTGCTTTTCGCGATGCCGGAGCGGATCTTCGGCGTGATGTCGAACTACGTGCTGCTCGCGGTGCCGTTTTTCATCTTCATGGGCACGATGCTCGAAAAAGCGAAGCTCGCCGAGGACCTTCTACGCACGATCGGCAAGCTCTTCGGGCCGATGCGCGGCGGGCTGGCGATGGCGGTGGTTTTCGTCGGCGCGCTCTTGGCCGCGGCCACCGGGGTGGTGGGCGCGTCGGTGGTGGCCATGGGGCTCATCTCCTTACCCATCATGCTGCGCTACAACTACTCGACCGAGCTCTCGGTGGGGATCATCAGCGCCACGGGGACGCTGGGCCAGATCATCCCGCCGAGCGTCGTCCTGGTGGTGCTGGCCGACCAGTTGGGCATCTCGGTGGGCGACCTTTTCGTCGGCTCGCTCGTGCCGGGGCTCATGCTGGCGGGACTCTACGCGGTCTACGTGGGCGTGGTGGCCGCCGTGAAACCGGAGGCGGCGCCGGCCCTGCCGCTGGAAGAGCGCGACATCCCGTTGGGCGAGCTCCTGCACCAGGTGGCGCTCGTCATGGTGCCGCCGCTCGTCTTGATCCTCCTCGTCCTGGGCTCGATTTTCGCCGGCGTCGCCACCCCGACCGAGGCCGGGGCGCTGGGAGCGGTGGGCGCCATGCTGCTTGCCCTCGTCCACCGCCGCCTCGACTTCAAAGCCTTGAAGGCGACGATGGACGTGACCACCAAGCTCACCTCCATGGTGGTCTTCCTGCTGATCGGCTCGACCGCCTTCACGCTCGTTTTTCGCGGGCTCTACGGCGACATCTGGATCGCAGACCTGCTGACCGGGCTGCCGGGAGGCAAGGTCGGGCTGCTGGTCGTCGCCAACCTGACGATCTTCGTCCTGGGTTTCTTCATCGACTTTTTCGAGATCGCCTTCATCGTCATCCCGCTGCTGGCGCCGGCGGCGCAGATCCTGGGAATCGACCTCGTGTGGTTCGGCGTGATGATCGGCATGAACCTCCAGACTTCGTTCCTGACGCCGCCTTTCGGCTTCGCCCTCTTCTACCTGCGGAGCGTGGCGCCGCCGGAGGTCAAGACCTCGCAGATCTACCGGGGCGCCTTGCCGTTCATCGCCATTCAGCTCCTGGGGCTCATCCTGATCATCCTCTTCCCGGGGCTGGTCACCTGGCTTCTGGATTGACCTGAGCAGGCGGCCCGAGCAAAGACGGATCGAGCTCGGTCGGCGGAGCCGCTTCCAGGAACGTCTCCAAGTCCTCCCGCGCCTCTTCCTGAAGCGGGTGTCCGGTCTGGCTGTAGCACTCGAGGCGTAGGCGCAGGAACGCCTCTTCCCACATCGTGTGGGGCTCGAACGGTTCCAGGACCTCGACGCAGTGGCGCGGGAAGTCGACCTCGCCGAGCAGGCGAACCCGCGTTTCCTGCCGCGCGCTTTCCAGGATCAGGACCGGCAAGGGCTCGGCAAGAGCCGTAAGGAGTCGTTCGGCGTGCTCCCGGCTCCCCTTGGCGGCCACCTGCTCGACGAGCGCGAGGCCCTGGACCGCTGCCGGGCGAAAGATCCAGGGGGAGCGGTGGAAGTGTCCGAGGGCACGGGCGAGGTGGCTCGTCGCGGCTTCCAAGTCGTCCGCGAGGTAGGAGCGGCGGGCGGCCAGGAACGCCGCTTCGGTCGGAAACTGGCGGCCCAGCTCCTCGAGGGCAGCCGGGGCCCGCTCGTCGCGGAGGTTGACCAGGGTTTCGGCCGCCATCAGGTAGTCCATCGGATGACGCGGCGGCTGCGGGTTGGATTCGTCGAACCAGTGGCGCCGGATGGCGTTGAAATCCCCCTCGGCGTAGGCGGCCCGGGCATTGTGGCGCGGCAGCCGCTCGGCAAGGACCCGGATGGCCGTCGGTTTGATCAGCGTCCGGTCGAGGATCCGGATCTGCCGGGCTTCCTCGACCTCCCCCCAGTCGAGCGGTGCCCCGAGAAAGGAGCTCGGCCGGTCGGCCCCCAGGCGGCGCGCCAGCTCGTGAAGCTGAGCGGGATTGAAAAGCCCGGTGCGCCCGACGTTGCGGGCGAAGCCGAATTCGACGAGCGGCTGGTCGTCCGTCGAGATTCGGCTCTCGGCCTGGGCGAGGTGCTTGGCGAGCGCCGGGCCGGCGACGAAACCGCTGAAGAAGCCCTCGGCGCCTTCGACCTTCCACAGCCAGCGCAAGGCGCTCGCAAAAGGCTCCTCGGCCGCCTGGCGGCGAATGCGGTCGAAATCGTGACGCAGCGGCTCCAGGGTCGCGACCAGCAGCAGGTCCGTGTCGTGGATCTGCCAGGTCTCGACCTGCGGAAAAACGGAGGAGATCGTCGAATAGACGAGACGCATCACGTCGGCGTCGATCTCGTAGCCCTGGACCCATTGCAAGAAGATGCCGCCGGGCTTCAAACGCCTGGAGAGGCCGCGATAGAAATCCTGCGAAAAGAAGTCTGACATCCCAGCCCGGTAGGGATTCGAGGGCACCGAGGTGATGACGTCGTAGCGCTCCGGCGTGGTGAGGACGAGCTCACGGCCGTCGCCGTAGGTGAGGTTCACCTTGGGGTTGTTGAGAGAGTCAAAAGTGACCGGCGCGAACTCTTCGGCAAACCTGCCGATCGCGGGCTCGAGCTCGATGACGTCGACCCGGCGGATCGATTCGACGTGCGCCATCCAGCCGGCCGAGGTGCCGGTGCCGAGGCCGACGATCAGGGCCTCTTGCGGCGCCGGATGGAGCAGGCCCCCGACCAAGCTGCACCACACCTGGGTGGGCGCGTCGGAGAGCGCGCTGCCGTCGCTCTTGCCGTTGACGAAAAACGACAGCTCGTTGGTCTGCATGAGAGCGACGCTCGACTCGATCCCGTCGGCTTCGCGAACCATCGAACGGCGCACGGCATGGCGCTTGTTCCGGAGCTTGTTGACGTCGTGGAAGTCGACCTTGAGGCGTCCGGCGCCGACCGGGGTGTGCCGCCAGAAAGCCGTTGGACCCGCGGCCAGGCAGCAGGCGAGGGTCACGGCCGCCGTCGCGACGGGGCCGGCCAGCCCTCGCAGCCGGCGGCTCAGGGCGGAGCTTGAGGCCGCGATCATGAGGCCCAAGAACACCAGGAAGAGCGCCGACATCCACCACAGGCGCGGCGCGCCGAAGAGCGGAATGAGCCCAAAGCCGCCAGCGAGCGATCCCGCGATCGCCCCGAACGTGTTCCAGGCATAGGCCATCCCGACCTGCTTGCCCACCTCGTCGCGGCCGCTGCCCAGGAGGGCGACCAGAAGCGGGAACTGGTAGCCGGATACGATCGCCGCCGGGAGCACCACGAGGCAGACGATCATCGTCCAGCTGAAGACCAGCCCCGAGAACCCGAGGGTGTCGAGCTGGCGCAGGACGGCCGCCAGGAGCGGGACATCGTCGCCCAGGGCGTAGGGAAACGCGAGGCAGAGACCCTCGAGGACGCAGGTCCAGGCCAGGGCCTGAAGCGTCGGCCGGCGGCCGGCGGGACCGAACGAATAGAGGGCGCCTCCGATCGCGATTCCCGCCAGGGCGACGGCGAGGATCAGGCCGAAGGTAAACGACGAGCCCCCGAGCACCGGCCCCAGCATCCGATACCAGACGAGCTCCATCAGGAAAAAGACGAAGCCGACGATGAAAGCCGCCGCCAGGATGAGACGCGCCGCCGCGCGCGATCCGGCGGCCGGCGATCCGGCGGCCGGCGATCCGGAGCCGGCCGTCTCCGGCGCCGGAGACGGCGCGGTCTCTGCCGGTGCCGGCTCGGCATCTCGAGGCTCCGGTTCGCCGGCGGCCGGCGATCCGGCGGCCGGCGATCCGGCCGCCGCCACGTAGGCGCTCTGGCGCGACATGCTGCGCACCACGACGAAGAGCAGGAGGTTCAAGGCAGAGGAGATCCACAGGGTCTGGCGTACGCCCAGAAGCTCCAGAAGCAGGAAGGTGGTGAGGAAAGCGCCGACCACGGCGCCGCCGGTGTTGATGGCGTAGAGGCCAGCGACGAGCCGGCGGCCGCGGTCGCTGTCGCGCTCGACCGCTTTGGCGACGGCGGGGAGCGTCCCTCCCATGAGTGTCGTCGGGATCCCGAGGATCAGGACCGAGAGGGCGAGGCGCAGGAGCGTGGCGGCGGTCATGCCGAGGCTTGATACCCCCCCGAGATGGAAGTAAAGAGAGCGCGCCAAGCCAATCAGAAGAGGGCTTGCCGCGGCGGCGAGCGCGATGCCGAGCTCCAGGAAGCTGTAGAAGGCGAGGGGATTGGCCAGGCGCTCGACGCGGCGTCCGAGCCACGCCCCTCCCAGGCCCAGGCCGCCCATGAAGATGGCCAGCACCACGGCCGTCGACGCGGTCGAGACCCCGAAGACGAGCCGCAGGTGGCGCAGCCAGGCGACCTGGTAGACCAGGGAGCAGAATCCGGACAGGAAGAGGATGGTCGCGATCCGACCGAACGTTGGGCTCATCCCTGCGCCGTCGCCTCAGAGCCTGGAGGCGAGCTCGAGGTTGACGGCCTGGAGACCCTCGGCACGGTCCGATTCCGCGAGCTCGAACTCGAAGATGAAGCTCCGGCTCGGGAGGTTCGTAGGACGCACCGCGTCGGGGAGGCTTGAGTTGCGAAAGTAGGCCGTCTCGTAGGGCGAGTCGGGATGGCGGGCGTCCGTGAACCAGAGCCCGGGGCCGATCAGGTTCAGGAAACGCATGTAGCCGAACCCGCGCTCCTGCTCGTTCCAATAGCACCAGCCACGGACCCGCGAGCCGATCTCCCCCCACTCCACGCGGTTGGCGGTGCCTCTCGTGATCGGGATCATATCGGGGATCAGGAAACCCGGGACGAAAAGGTCGACTTCTTCCCGGAGGGCGGTAGAGGTGTTGTCGAGCCCCACGAGCTCGACTCGGCAGCCTTTGTTCTGCATCGCCCGCACGACGTTGACGAAGTCACCGTCGCCACTTGCCAGGAGGATTCGGTCGAGCTTCTCGCACTGGACCATCGCGTCGACGGCGAGGTCCAGGTCGGCGTCGGCCTTGCCGTAGCGGTTTCCCGACTCGTCGCGGTACCATTTCACTTCCTTGACGATCACCTTGTAGCCGTAGTCGCGTAGCTTCGAGTGGAAGCTCGTGGCACCGTCGCGGTAGGTTTGGTCCCTGGCCGCTCGGTCGGTGTCGAAAGTGACGTAGGCATTGAGCCGTACGGGCTCGGCGTTGTCACGGCAGGCAAAAGCACGCAGCAGGTCGTACTGCATGCGTTGACCACCGTTGCGGTACATGTTGGCGACGTCGGCGTAGATACCGACTCTGGCGGTAGAGTTCTTTTGAATCATGGTGGATCTCCGGAGTTACATCCAAGAACGTGGATAAGTTCCTTGGCTTCTCGTCCGCCGGCACCTCGGACGCGGCGACGTCCCGCCCTCTCAGGACGTCTCCGCAGGGCTTGGCGGACCCTTCTACTTGGGCCTCAGGTCTCGGCAAAAGCAAACCGGGCGTAGGCCAGCTCGGCGGTACCGAACCAGCGGTAGGCTTCCTGGCGGGCTTTCTTCCAGGCCTGGTAGACCTTGTCGTAGGCGGCGTCGGCGGCGGCCTGCTCCTCGAGCATCTCGATGGCCGTCGCCTGCGCCGCGCGCATCAGCTCGTCGGGGAAAGGACGAATGTCCACTCCCGCGTCGAGGAGCCTGGTCAGGGCGGCAGGGTTCAACTGATCGTAGCGTGCCTGCATCACCGTCGCCGACTCCGCGGCGGCGGTGGCGAAGATTTCCTGGTAGTCCTTGGGGAGCTTGCCCCAGGCGTCGAGGTTGACGTGGTAGGAGAGCGAGGGCCCCGGCTCCCACCATCCAGGGTAGTAGTAGTAACGGGCCACCTTGTGGAAGCCCAGCTTCTCGTCGTCATAGGGGCCGACCCACTCGGTGGCGTCGATTGCTCCGCGCTCCAGCGCCGGATAGATGTCGCCGCCGGCCAGCACCTGCACCGTCGCCCCGAGGCGGCTCATGACCTCGCCACCGAGGCCGGGGATGCGCATCTTGAGGCCCTGGAGGTCGGCCGAGCTCGTGATCTCGCGCTTGAACCAGCCTCCCATCTGCGTCCCGGTGTTGCCCGCCGGGAAGGTGCGGAGGTTGAAGTCGGCAAAGAGCTCGTTCATCAGCTCCAGGCCGCCGCCCTGGGTGAGCCAGGCCGTCTGCTGGCGTGATGTCAGGCCGAAGGGCACACAGGCGTCGAAGGCGAGGGCCGGGTTCTTGCCGATGTAGTAGTAGCTTGCGGTCTGGCCGACCTGGACGGCCCCCTGCTGGGCCGCGTCCATGACCTGGAGGCCCGGCACGATCTCGCCCATCGCATAGACGCGGATCTGGAAACGGCCGCCGGTCATCGCCGCGACCCTCTCGGCCAGGACCTCCGAGGCGCCAAAAATCGTGTCGAGGCTGCGGGGAAAGCTCGACGCCAGGCGCCAGGTCACGGACTTCGCGGTGTGGACGGCGGGCCCCTCGCCGCCGCTCTGGCCGGCCCCGCCGCAGGCGGTCACGACCCCGGCGCCTGCGACGCCGGTCAGGGTCTTCTTGAGAAACTTCCTACGGTTCATGGCGGCTCCCCGTCGATATCGGTGAAAATCTCTCCCCAGGGGATCAGATCCGGTATCATATCACCGACCGGGGCCGTTCGGTACCAGGACTTTCGCGAGGCGCGGTAAGGTAAAGCCGATATGCTGAGGTTCTTGGCCGACGCGCTCGTCCTCCTGCACGCCGCTTTCGTCGTCTTCGTCGTCTTCGGAGGACTGCTCGTCCTCTACCGGCGCGGATTCCTCTACCTCCACCTGCCGGCCGCGGTGTGGGGCTTCCTGATCGAGGTCCGGGGTTGGGTCTGCCCGCTGACCTACCTGGAGAACGACCTGCGGCGAAGGGCCGGCGAGGCCGGCTTCGAAGGCGGATTCGTCGAGCACTATGTGATCCCGGTTCTCTACCCCGAAGCGCTCGACCGCGACCTCCAATACGTCCTGGGGGCGCTCGTGGTTGCCGTGAACGTCGCCGTCTATGGTTGGGTGGTCTACCGCCTGCGGCGGCGAGGGCCGTAGGGCTACACCGGGTTCGGCACGTCGAGGAATTCGACCTCGATTCCAAAACGTTCCGCCAGGTGCTCGCCGAGCGCCCGGACGCCGAGCCTCTCCGTGGCGTAGTGCCCGGCGGCCAGGTAGTGGACGCCGGCCTCGCGGGCGACGTTGGTGACCCACTCGCTGGCCTCGCCGGTCAGGAAAGCGTCATAGCCCGCGGCGATCGCTTCGTAAAGCGCCCTCGGCGCGGCGCCGGAGACGACGGCGAGGCTCGGGACCGGATCCGGCCCCGAGCCCAGTAGGAGAGGCTCTTGGGCGAAGATCTCCGTCGTCCTCGCGACGAGCTCAGCCACCGAGACCGGCTCCGGAAAGCGTCCCGCGAACCCCACGCTCTCGCCGGCGGCGGACGAGAAAGGGACGACGCCGACGAGGCCGTAGGCGCGGACCGCGAGAGCGTTGTTGCCGAGCTCTCCGTGGCGGTCGAGCGGCAAGTGGTAGGCGATCAGGTTGAGCTCGCACTCGACGAGCTCGCGTACCCGGCGGTACTGGAGGCCGGTCAGGACCGGCGAGTCGCCCTTCCAGAAGATCCCGTGGTGGACCAGAACGGCGTCGGCGCGCCGCTCGCGCGCCGCGGCAAAGAGCTCGCGGCAGGCCGAGACCCCGGTGACGAGGCGGCGGACCCGAGAGCGTCCCTCGACCTGCAGCCCGTTCGGGCAGTAGTCCTCGCCGCCGGCGGCGAGGAGCTCGTCGAGGTAGGCGACGAGCTCGCGGCGATCGACGCCCTCAGCCATTCGCCTCGCCCGCCCGCGAAAGCTTGAGGTTGCGCTCCTCCTCCTCGACCTGCATGCGGCGTTGGACGATCTCGAACTCGTGCTGACACCTCGAAAACGCATCGACCAAGACGGGGTCGAAGTGTTTGCCGGTGTCGATCTCGATGCGGCGTACCGCCTCCGCGTGGTCCTCGGCCTGCTTGTAGGGACGGCGGCTGGTGATCGCGTCGTAGGCGTCGGCGAGGGCGACGATGCGGGCGGACAGCGGGATGTCGAGCCCCGAGATGCCATGGGGATAGCCCCGGCCGTCCCAGCGCTCGTGGTGATAGAAGCAGATCTCCATGGCCATGTTGAGGAAGCTCGTTCCTGAGAAGTGCTTCAGCACCGAACGCAGGGTCTCGCCGCCGATCATCGTGTGGCGGCGCATGATCTCCCTCTCTTCGTCGGTCAGGGGGCCCGGCTTTCGCAGGATGGCGTCGGGGATGCCGACCTTGCCGATGTCGTGCAGCGGTGAAGACTTGAAGACCGAGCTGATGAGCTCTTCGTCGACCTGGTAGGGGCTCTCGGAGAGGGCACCGGCAAGGATCCGGCTGTACTCGGCCATGCGCTCCAGGTGGAGCCCCGTCTCCGAGTCGCGGGACTCGGCGAGCTTGGCGAGCGTCATCAAGGCCAGGTCTCGGGTGCGGCGGATCTCCTCGGTCTTTTCAAGGACCTTGCGCTCGAGGTGCTCCTTGTAGTCGCGGTTCTGGCGGATCAGCTGGCGTCGCTCGAGAGCGCGTTCGGCCGTGTTGTGCAGGTCTTCGAGCTCGAAAGGCTTGGCGATGTAGTCGTAGGCCCCGGTGCGCAGGCACTCGCGCACGGTCGACAGGTCGCGCAGACCCGAGACCATGACCACCTGGATGTCCTCGTTGATCTCCTTGAACTGGCCGAGCAGCTCCAGGCCCGAAGAGCCCGGCATCTCGATGTCAAGGAGGATCAAAGTCGGGGGGTCCTGGCTCGCCGCGATGCGCAGGGCCTTCTGGCCGTCCTCGGTATGCTGCGCCCGAAAGCCAAGGAAGTCGAGCTGGGAGACCACCAGCTCGCGGACCGTTGACTCGTCGTCGACAACCAGGATGTATTCTTCCATCAGGCCCCACAGGTTAGATCCGCCTCATTCTACAGACTTTGACGCCGCCGGGAAAAGCTCCCGGCGGCGCCGTGCGCCCCGACTCAGACGCCAGTCGGCGGATCAGCGTCCGCGGCCACCGCCACGCCCGCCGCCGCCGCCCCGTCCACCGGGCGGACCGTCGCCCCGTCCACGCCCACCGCGTCCACGGGGCGGACCGTCGTAACGCCGCCTCGGCGGCTCGTCCTCGGCGCCCTCGGGCGGCCGGTGCGGATCGGTGGCGGGATCGTAGCTCGGGTCCGCAAGGAGCACGGCCTTACGCGACAGCCGGATGCGGCGTCCGTCGGGGTCGACCTCCAGGGCCTTGACCTCCACCTGGTCCCCTTCGCGCAGGATGTCGGTGACCTCACGGACCCGGAAAGGGGCGAGCTCGCTGATGTGCAGCAGCCCCTCGGTCCCTGGCAGGATCTCGACGAAAGCGCCGAAGTTCTCGATCCGGGTCACGAGCCCAGTGTAGACCTTGTCGACCTCCGGGATCTCGGTCAGCTTCTCGATCATCGAGATGGCGCGTTGGGCCGACGCGCCGTCGGGTGAGGCCACGACGACCTTGCCGTCGCTGTCGATCTCGACCTCACAGCCCGTCTCCTCCTGGATCGAGCGGATCGTCTTGCCTCCGGGACCGATGATGTCGCGGATCTTGTCGCGCGCCACATGCATGGTGAAAAGCCGCGGCGCGCGCTCCGAGATCTCCGGCCGTGGCTCCGCGATCACCGCGGCCATCTTGTCGAGGATCTCCAGGCGTCCCTTGCGGGCCTGCTCCAGGGCAGTCCCCATGATCTCCCGGTCGATGCCGCCGATCTTGATGTCCATCTGCAGCGCCGTGATCCCGTCGCGGGTGCCGGCGACCTTGAAGTCCATGTCGCCGTGGTGGTCTTCCTGGCCGGCGATGTCCGAGAGGACGGCGAAACGCTCGCCGCGCTTGATCAGCCCCATGGCCACCCCCGCCACCGGCGCGAGCATCGGGACACCAACGTCGAAAAGCGCCAGCGAGGCGCCGCAGACCGTCGCCATCGACGACGAGCCGTTGGACTCCAGGATGTCGGAGACCAGCCGGATGGTGTAGGGGAAGTCGTCCTCGTGCGGCAGGACCGGCGTCAGCGCTCGCCGCGCCAGCACGCCGTGGCCGATCTCGCGCCGTCCTGGGCCGCGCAGGAACTTCACCTCGCCCACCGAGAACGGCGGGAAGTTGTAGTGCAGGAGGAACTTCTGGAGGGTCTCGCCCTCGTATTCCTCAATGATCTGGGCGTCGCGGCGGGTGCCGAGAGTGGCGGAGACGAGAGCCTGGGTTTCGCCGCGGGTGAAAAGCGCCGAGCCGTGGGTGCGCGGCAGCACATCCGTCTGGACGTCGATCGAGCGGATCTCGTCCAACCGGCGGTTGTCGAAGCGCCGCCCGGCCTCGAGCACCGCCTCGCCGAGAAGCTCCTCTTCGAGGACCGTGACGACGCGCTTGACCTGCTCGTAGCGCTCCGGATCCTCTTGCTTCATGTCCCCGGTGTAGCCCTTGATCACCTCGTCGACCGCTTTCTTGCGGGCGAACTTCTCCGCCGTGTGCAGGGCCTTGTTCAGGTCCTCGCGGATGGCCCCTGAGACCTCCTGAAAAAACTCCTGGGTATAGGTCTCGGGGATCTCCCACATGGGTTTCTCAAGCCCCGTGTCCCGGAACATCTCGTGCTGGGCGTGGATGATCGGCTGGAGCTCGGCATGGCCGCGGAAGATGGCGTCCAGGACAACGTCCTCCGGCAACTGGTTGGCGGCCGCCTCCACCATGACGATAGCGTCTTCGGTGCCGACCACGATCAGGTCGAGCTCCGAGACCTCGCGCTCGCCCGAGGTGGGGTTAAAGAGGATCTCGCCGTCGATGATGCCAACCCGCACGGCTCCTACCGGATGGTAGAAGGGGATCTCCGAGAGCACGAGCGCGGTCGAGGCGCCGTTGATCGCCAGGATGTCGGGGTCGTTCTTGCCGTCGGCCGAGAGCACGAACGAGATCACCTGGGTCTCGCCGGTGTAGCCCTCGGGAAAGAGCGGCCGGAGCGGCCGGTCGGTCAGACGGGCCGAGATGGTCTCTTTCTCGCTCGGCCGGCCCTCACGCTTGAAAAAGCCGCCCGGAATCCGGCCGCCGGCGGCGCTGTACTCGCGATACTCGATCGTCAAGGGTAAAAAGGGACGCGGAGCCGTCGCCTCGCCCGCCATGCAGGCGGTGGTCAAGACCACCGTGCCGCCTGAGCGTACGACGCAGGATCCGCCGGCCTGTTTGGCGATTTCGCCAGTTTCGAGCGACAAGCCGTTCGCTCCGATGGGAATGTCTCGTTTGATCTTCATAAACGTCCTTACTTACGTAGCCCAAGCCTCTCGATGGTCGAGCGGTAGCGTTCCAGGTCCTTTGTTTTCAGGTAGGCGAGAAGCCGGCGTCGCCGGCCGACGAGCTTTAAGAGCCCACGGCGGCCGTGATGGTCTTTCTTGTGTACCTTGAAGTGTTCGGTGAGCTCGTTGATCCGGTTGGTCAAGAGCGCCACCTGGACCTCCGAGGAACCGGTGTCGCCCTCGTGGGTTTGGTACTCTTTGATGATGTCCTCTTTGACTTCGGGTGTCTGAACCAAGGTCAAGCTCCTTCGATTCCGTTGACTTTTTGAACTTCCGTTCGTCTTCAAACACGTTAACTCGCGGCTGGGGCCGCTTACTGGTGAAAAACCACCTTCGGCTGGACGACGCCGACGCCGCCCGAACCGATACATTCCACCACCGAGCCGACGGCGATGAACTCATGGCGCTCGTTCATGAGCTTGAGCCAATCGCCTTCACGGCTCTTTAAATCACGTACCAGGACGGTCTGGCCGTTTAACAAGCGCCGCTCCTGCTGGGAGTCGGCGGTGACCTCGTCAAACGGCAGCTGGATAGAGTCGAACGGCACCCAGGCCGCTCCCACCTCTTCGCTGGCGCCCAAACGGCGGTCAAGCTCCTCCAGCGTCGTCGCATCCGCGACTTTGAACGAACCGATCTGGCTACGCCGCAGCGCGGCCAGCGCCGCGCCACAGCCCACGGCCTGGCCCAACTCGTGGACGAGGCTGCGGGCGTAGGTCCCCGAAGAGCAGCTGAGGAGAAACTCCAAGTCGTTCTCCTCGCTGAGCTCGGCCGTTTGAAGTGGCCGGTATTCGAAGACCGTGACCTCCTTTTTATCGTCGGGGACCGGTTCGCCCCGCCGCGCCAGCTCATAGTATTTCACCCCACCGACTTTCTTGGCACAGTAGGGAGGCGGCGTTTGGAGGTAGTTGCCCACGAAGCCCTCCATCGCCGAGGCGATCGCCTCGGCTCCGGGCAGCTCCGTCGTGCTCGCCACGACCTCGCCGGTCAGGTCGTAGGTGTCGGTCACGACGCCGAAACGCGCCGTCCCCTCGTAGAGCTTGGGGGCCCGGATTAAAAAGCGCGTCAGGCGCGTGGCCCGGCCTACGGTCAAGAGCAGCAAGCCCGTGGCCGCGGGATCGAGAGTCCCGCAGTGACCGATTTTTTTTTGCCGGAGGAGCCGGCGCACCTTCACCACCACGTCGTGCGAGGTGCACCCGGTCGGTTTGTCGACGAGCAGGAGTCCGTGCTGCATGTCAAGCCTCCTCCGGCGGCGAGAGGTCGGCCGTGGCAACGGCCTGGCTGAGCGCCTCGGCCACCGAAGCGGCGAGCCCCTCGCAATCGCCGTCGCGGCTGAATCCGGCGGCGTTGCGGTGGCCGCCACCGCCGTTTAGCCGGGCGATCCGCTCGACGTCGACCCGGCCCCGGCTACGCAGCGAGACCTTGTAGCCGTTGTCGATCTCGCGGAAAAGAGCCACCGCACACACGCCCTCGATCGAACGCGGGTTGTCGATCAGGCCCTCCGAGTCGCCCGGCCCGGCGCCCGCCCGCTCCATCATCTCCCGCTTCAAGTACACGGTCGCGACCTTGCCGCCGTCGTGCAGCTCGAGGCTCCTGAGCATCTCGCCCAGGAGCCGTACCGCCGAGAGCGGTTGCGACTCGTAGAGCCACTTCGCGACCGTCTCCGGCGACGCCCCTAGCTCGACGAGCTCCGCGGCGGCCCGAAAAGCGGCCGGCGTGGCGTTGGAAAAGCGAAAGCCGCCCGTGTCGGTCACGAGCGTCAGGTAAAAGGCATTGGCGCTCGTCTCGTCGATCTCGACGTGGAGCGCCTGGGCGAGGCGAAACACCATCACGCCCACCGCCGGCGAGGCGGTCTCGATCCAGTTGACGGAGCCGTAGTGCTCGTTGCCCAGGTGATGATCGACGTTTAGGATCGGCAAGCCCTTGATCTGCTCGGCGAGGCCGGTCCTCGAAAGGCTCGGGCATTCGAGCACGATCGCCGCGTCGAAAAGGTCGGGAAAACCCTCCGGCGGCTCTTCGCCCACGTGCACTCGGGCGCTTCCGGGCAGCGGGCGATAGAGCTTGGGGACGGCGTCATGGCTCCAGACCGTGGCGCCTTTCCCCAGGCGGTGCAGGATTCGGGAAAGCCCGATCGCCGAGCCGATGGCGTCGCCGTCGGGACTGACGTGACTGGTCAACAAGAAGCGGTGTCCCTTGCGGACGGCGTCCACAAGCGCTTCAGGAACCTTGGGGTTCGTCATGGAGACTCTCCAGGAGATCGCTGATTCTCTGGCTGTGCTCGGCACCTCGGTCAAGCTGGAAATGAAGCTCCGGGACCTTGCGCAGCCGGACGCTTTTCGCGAGCTGCGAACGGATGAACCCGCGCGCGCGCACGAGCACCTCGACGCTCGCGGTCCGCTCATCCTCGTCGCCCAGGACGGAGAGGCGCACGACGGCGTGGCTCAAGTCACCGCTCACCGTGAGCCCCGAGACCGTCGCCAGCCCACGGCGCGGGTCCTTGACCTCGCGCTGGATGATGCGCGCCAGCTCGCCGCGGAGTAAATCCTCCACCCGGGAGGCACGTCCCTTCATCCGACACCTTCCAGGAGCTGCGCCTCCCAGGACGTGAGCATGGCCCGGGGCTCGGATTCGACCAGGTCGCGCACCGCGCCGAGCAAGCGCTCGCCGTCGGCGGCGTCCTGACCGATCACCGCGATCGAGATCTCGGCGCGCTGATGCAGGTCATGGTAGCCCGTCTCGGCGATCGACACGCGAAAGCGCCGATGGATTCGGTCGATCAGGGACTTCACCACTTTGCGTTTCTCCTTGAGGCCGCGGGAGGCGGGCACGTGGAGCTCGAAGACTGAAACGCCGACAACCATCTCGATGCCCCCTCTCCGGCGCATCCCGCCCGACACAGGTCGAACGCGGCACCTGGCCGCGGCGCGGGATGCTCTTAGAGCGTCGGGGTAACCTCCTCGCGGGTGAAGGCTTCGATCGAATCGCCGGGCTTGACGTCCTGAAACCGCTCGAGGCCGATGCCGCAGTCGAAACCGCTGCGCACCTCGGCGACGTCTTCCTTGAACCGTCGGAGCGAGGCGATCTTGCCCTCGTAAACGACGACGTTGTCGCGCAGGAGGCGCACCGAGGCGCTGCGCGGGATGAATCCTTCGACGATGTGGCAGCCCGCGACGACGCCGACTTTGGGGACCCGGAACGTGTCGCGGATCTCGGCCGTGCCGGTCCGGACCTCGCGAAACACCGGCTCCAAAAGCCCCGTCATGGCCCGTGTGAGCTCGTCGCTGAGCTCGTAGATGACGGTGTGGAGGCGAATGTCGATTCCCTCTTTTTCCGCCATCGCCACGGCGTTTTTCTCCGGGCGGACGTTGAAGCCGACGATGACGGCATTCGAGGCCGAGGCCAGGATGACGTCGTTGGTCGTGATCGCTCCGACCGCGGCGTGGATGATGTTGACCCGCACCTTCTCGGTCGAGAGCTTGATCAGCGCGTCGCGCAAGACCTCCACCGAGCCGTCGACGTCGGCCTTGACGACGACCGTGAGCTCCTTGGCCTCGTCGCCCTTCATCTGGTCAAAAAGCTGCTCGAGCGACATCTTGCCGGGATTGGGCCGCAGCTCCCGCGTCCGCTCCTCCTGGCGGCGTAGCTCGGCGATGGAACGGGCCTTCGACTCCGCGTCCATCACCTGGAGCAGGTCGCCAGCGCCGGGCACCTCGGTAAAGCCGGTGATCTCGACCGGTGTGGCGGGTCCCGCCTCGGGGAGGCGGTTACCGCGCTCGTCGGTCATCAACCGTACGCGGCCCCAGGTCGACCCGGCGACAAAGACGTCGCCGGTCCTGAGCGTCCCGTTCTGGACGAGGGCCGTGGCGATGATGCCGCGTCCGATTTCCTTCCTGGCTTCGAGCACCGTGCCACTCGCCGGCAGCTCGGGCGCGGCCTTGAGCTCCAGGATGTCGGCGGTCAGGAGGATCATCTCCAGGAGCGCGTCGACCCCCTCGCCCTTCAAGGCCGACATCGGCACGGAGACGACCTCGCCGCCCCAGTCCTCGACCACCAGGCCGTGGTCGGCGAGCTCTTTGCGGACGCGGTCGAGGTTGGCGTTCGCCTTGTCGGTCTTGTTGATCGCCACGACGATCGGCACACCTGCCGCCTTGGCGTGGTCGATCGCTTCGATCGTCTGCGGCATGACGCTGTCGTCGGCCGCCACCACCAGGACGACGATGTCGGTCACCCGCGCTCCCCGGGCACGCATCATGGTGAAGGCCTCGTGACCCGGGGTGTCGAGGAAGACGATCTGGCGATCTCCCGTGTCGACGTGGTACGCGCCGATGTGCTGGGTGATGCCTCCGGCTTCGCCCTCGGCCACGTTGGTCTTGCGGATGCGGTCGAGCAGCGTCGTCTTCCCATGGTCGACGTGGCCCATCACGGTCACCACCGGGGCTCGTGGCGTCTTTTCGACGTTCGTGCCCTCGAAAGTCGACTCGTGGCGCAGCTGCACCTCTTTTTCGAAGGTCACCTCCATGACCTCGATGCCGAGCTGCTCGGCAAGGCTCATGGCCGTTTCGGTGTCGAGGACGTGGTTGATGTTGGCCATGATGCCGTTGGTGACGAGGATCTTGATCAGGTCCTTGGCCTTGACGTCGAGCTTCTCGGCGAACTCGCGCACCGTCATGCCCTCGGCGATCGTCACCGGATCGGTGGGGCGCTCGGACTTGAACTGGATCTCGCCGCTCTTACGTTCCGGCTCGTCCTGCTTGCGCTGCGCCCGGCGCCGACCGCGCTCGGAGGAAGCCTTGGGCTTGACGGCCTCTACGGAGGCGGCCGGAGCGCGGAGCGGGCGCCGATCGTCACGCGGCATCGGACGACCGGGCCGGCCGGAGCGCCGCAGGTTCGCCGGACGGCCACGGGGTGCGCTCGTGCCCATCGGGGCTTCTCGCCGTCCCCGAGCCGCGGGCGTTTTCTTGACCTCGATGCGGCGGTCGGCGACGGGCGGTGGCGCGACCACCTTGGCCCTGGCTTTCGACGAGGCCGGTCTTACGGCCTTGGGCTTGGCCGCGACCGGTTCTTCGGCCTTGGGCTTGGCCTTGGCCTTGGCCACGGCTTTCGCTTCGACCTTGGTCTTGGCCGCTTTCTCGGCCTTCACGGCCGGCTCTGTGGCTCCGACCGCCTTTTCTTCGGCCTTGGCCGCCGTTTTGGCCGGAGGCTCGGCCGCGGGTCGTGGCTCTTGCTCCTCGGCCACCTTCTCTTCCACAGCCTCCACGGGGGGCGCCGCGGTCTCAGCGGCCGGTGCGCCCTGCGGGGCGCTTGCCGGCTCGGTGGGCGGCGCCACCTCTGGAGTCGTGCCGGTCACGGCCTCGGCGGCCTCGGCGCCCGCAGCGGTCTCTTCGGCAGCGGACGGCTTGCGCGGCTCGAGCTCGCGGATCCGGGGCTCGACCCGTTGTATCATGGCCCGGCGATGAGGGCGGTAGCCGCTCGTACGCCGCACCGGCGGCTGGTTGGAGGGCGCCTTGCCCGGCGTCGTCTGCGCCGCCGCATCGTCGCGCAGGATGACCTCGCGGGGTTGCGGGAGCTTCTTGCCCTGCAAGATGGCCTGGATGATGTCGGTGTCGATCAACGCCTCGTCGCCTTCGATGCGAACGCCGATCGACCTGAGCTTGAACATGAGGTCCTGGTTCTCGACGCCCATCATGCGCGCCAGGTCCTGCACTCGAATCTTTCCCACTAGGAGCCTTCCTCCTCGACGGCCGTTGGCGCCTCGTCTTCCTGCGTGTTGTCGCGTTGCTGCTCGCTTTCCTTCAAGGCCCGGCTCAAGGCTGCCATGAATTCGTCGTCGTCCATCGACGGAGCCGCCGGCTGCGGAAGCTCCATGCCCTCTTCGCCCTCGGCTGCCGCCTTTTGCCGCTCGGCGATCCAATCAAAGATTGCCTGGGCGTTTTCCGGTCCCACGCCTTCGATCGCCTCCACCATCTCGAAACCGGCCTCAACGAGGGCGTCGAGGGTCACGAGACCCACCTCTTTCAAGGCCTCGGCAGCCGACGTCGAAATGCCCGGCACCTCCGAGAGGTCGATCGTGTCCTGGACCGGCTTGCCGGTCTCCAGGTCGATCCCCTCTTCCGCCGCCGCCGTCTGGAGCATGCGGGCCAGGGCTCCGGCCACCTCGTCCTTGACGTCGGACTCGCTCCTGATGTCGATCTTGCAGTTGATCAGCTCGGCGGCCAGGCGGACGTTCTGGCCGCGCTTGCCGATGGCGAGCGAGAGCTGCTCGTCCTCGACGATGACGTCGAGGTGAGGCACCGTCGAATGGTGGGTCACCGAGACACGGGTGATCTTGGCCGGCGCCAGCGCGCTCTGGGCAAAGGTCACGAGGTCGTCGGAGTGCTCGATGATGTCGATTTTCTCGCCGCGCAGCTCGCGGATGATCGACTGTACCCGCGATCCCTTCATGCCGACGCAGGCGCCCACCGGGTCGACGTCGCGCTCGCGGCTCGTCACCGCCACCTTGGCCCTCTCGCCCGGCGCCCGGACAGCGTTCTTGATCACCACGGTGCCGTCGTAGATCTCCGGCACCTCCATCTCAAAGAGCTTGGCGAGAAGCCGCGGGTCGGTACGCGAGAGCACAATCTGCGGCCCCTTGGGTTGGGTGTGGACATCGACGATCACCGCCCGAATGCGCTCGCCCTGGCTGTAGCGCTCGTGACGCGACTGCTCGCCCCGCGGCACGATCGCCTCGGTTCGGCCCAGGTCGACGATGATGTCGCCGCGCTCGAAGCGCTTCACGGTACCGTTTAACACCTCGCCGACCCGATCGATGAACTCGCTGTAGACTTTTTCGCGCTCGGCCTCGCGGATGCGCTGGTAGAGGACCTGTTTGGCCGACTGGGCCGCGATGCGGCCAAGGCCTTCGGTCGAGATCGGGAGCAGGATCTCTTCGCCGAGCTCGGCGTCGGCCTTCTGCTCCTGCGCCTCTTCGAGCGTCCACTCGGCGAGCGGGTCCTCGACCTCCTCGACGACGTTCTTGACGATGAAGGCGTCGAACTTGCCGGTCTCGGGGTTGAAGTGAGAGCGCACCGGTTCCTTGATCCGGTGCTGTTTCTTGGCGGCCGACGCCATGGCGTCCTCCAGGGCCGAGACCCAGCGGTCCAACTCGATGGACTTCTCGCGGGCCACCTGCTCGAGGATCTGCATCAGGTCGACGTCGTCCTTACGGGCTGCGCTACGTGCTGGCATGGTGAATCTTTCCTATAGTTCGATCTCGAGGCGCGCGCGGATCACGTCGTCCAGGGCCAGAGTGTGAGTCTTCCCCCCCTGGGCCTCCACGACGACGAGCTCACCTTCTGCCGCCCGATACCCTTCGAGGCGGCCGGTGATCGTCCGTTGGGTCTTCGTCTCAGGATCCCGATGGGTCACGCGGACGGCATGTCCGCGGAAACGCTCGTAGTCTCTCGGTCCGACAAGGGGCCGGTCGAGGCCCGGCGAGCTGACTTCCAGGGTGTAGCCACCGCTCCCGGCCGGGTCGGGACCAAAGTCGGCGACGTCGAGAAGCGCCGAGATCTCCTTCGAGACGTTCGCGCAGTCGTCGATGGTGACCCCCCCGTCGGGGCGGTCGAGAAAGACGCGCAGCGTCCGGCCGCGGTACTCGGCGTGGAGCAGCTCGCAGCCCGCCTCTGCGGCGACGGCGGTGAGCTCACGAACGAGCTCCCCTTCCAGGGTGGTCGATGCCATGTCGGTCTCGGTCTCGCCTGACGGCGTTTCTGCCTCACGGTCATGGCCAGCGGAAAGCGGGATGGGGAGACGGCCTCTAGTGCTGTCACGTCTAACCCATCGTCGAGCCCATCCGTCTGACCGAGGTTCTTCAGCTAGTGAGTCGAGCCAGATTTTGTCCAAGAAAAAAGGCGGGCAGCTGCCCACCTTCCCAGTCGGAAAGCTGGCGTCGAGCAGTATAGACCACTTCGCATCGTCACGCAAGGAGGAGCGCGCGGCATTCGGGCATGCCATTTTGGCACCCCGCCGCCGCGCCGAGTCCCGCCGCGCTGTGCTCTTGTGCTGGCAGAGAACTTGCTTGACGGAAAGGTGTATGATGGTACGCAACGACAGATGCGAGCACGAGTCACGGCGGTGCCCGCGAAGGAGAATCGGAGATGGCACAAGAGACACCTCGCAAGCTCACCACAGCAGCCCTGGCCTTCGGCGCCATGGTCTTCGGGATGGTCCTGGCGGGCGGTATCGACCTGACGCCGACCACAAGCGCCGCTCCGGCGCCCGAGCCCACCGACGGCAAGGGGGTCCGCGTCGAGACGGTGACGCAGGGCGGGCTACCCGGTTTTGCCGATCTCGCCGCGGCGGTGTCCCCCGCCGTGGTGCTGATCCAGGCCACCAAGATCGAGACGGGCTCGGAGAATCCTCACGAGGCCCTCGAATTTTTTTTCGGACCGCGCGGCCGCCGGCCCCGGACACCTCAGGGTGAGGGCGAGGGCGAGGAGCGCCGCTCCGACTCCTCCGGCAGCGGCTTCGTGGTCAGCGGCGCGGGCGAGATCGTCACCAACTACCACGTGATCGAGGACGCCAGTTCCTTGACCGTCACCGTCGACGGCCGCGAGTACGAGGCCGAGGTCGTCGGACAGGACCCGGCGACCGACATCGCGCTCTTGAAGATCAAGCCCGAGGCGGAGCTCGCCTACCTCAACCTGGGCGACAGCGACGCGCTGCGGCCCGGCGACTGGGTCATGGTCATCGGCTCGCCGCTCCAACTGGCCAATTCCGTCTCGGTAGGAGTCGTCTCCGCCAAGGCGCGTCGCATCAACATCACCCAGGACTCCTCGCTCGAGAGCTTCATCCAAACCGACGCGGCGATCAACTTCGGAAACTCCGGCGGCCCCCTGGTCGACCTCGAAGGGTCGGTGGTCGGCATCGCCACGGCGATCAACTTCGGAGCCGAGAACATCGGCTTTGCGGTGCCGGTCGCAACGCTCAAGGGCATCCTCGGCCAGCTGCGCGAGCACGGGCAGGTACGCCGCGGCTACCTCGGGGTCAACATCGAGCCCATCACCTGGCCTCGGGCCGAGTTCTACGGCCTGGAGTCCACCGACGGCGCGCTGGTCACCCAGGTCGCGCCGAACGGCCCCTCCGAGGACGCCGGGATCGAGCACGGCGACATCATCATCCGGGTCGACGACCACTACGTCGAGACCACCCGGGACCTCATCGACTACGTCGCCCTGCTCCAGCCGGGCGCCGACGTCGAGGTCAGGATCTTCCGCGAGGGCAAGCGCCTGACCAAACGCGTCGAGCTCGGCGAGCGTCCCGATCAGTCGGTGCAGATCGCCGCGGTCCCCGAGGAGGAGGAAAGTGAGATCGACTGGATGGGCATCCAGTACCAGGACCTGACGCCGGGCATCCGCGACCGGTTCAACATGCCCGGCAACTTCGTAGGCGTCTTCGTGAGCGCGGTGTCCCCGACGAGCCCGCTCTTTGACGAGAACGTCCGCGAGAACGACGTCATCGTCGAGGTGAGCGGCCGCCCGGTCACCGACGTCGAGAGCTTCGAGGCGATTGTCGAGAGCGTCGAGTCGGGCAGCTTCCTGAACCTCTACATGCTGCGCTACAACCCGCGCGGCGGCGAGCCGTTTGGCCACTTCGCCTTCGTACGCGTGCCTTGATAGGCTCGCCGTCCATGGCCAAAAGAAAAGACTCCAGCGCCACCACCGTCCTCGTGGTCGACGACGAGGCCTCGATCCGCGAGAGCCTGCGCATGATCCTCGAATACGAGGGCTACCGCGTCGACGAGGCGCCCTCCGGACCCCGGGCCCTCTCGCGGGTGGCCGAGGGTGCCCCCGACGCCGTGCTGCTCGACATCAAGATGCCCGAGATGGACGGTCTCGCCGTCCTTCAGGCGTTCCGGGAGCGCGGATACGAGATGCCGGTCTTGATGATCAGCGGCCACGGCGACGTCACCACCGCGGTCGAGTCGACGCGGCTCGGGGCCTACGACTTCTTCGAGAAGCCCCTACAACGCGAGCGGATCCTGCTTTCGCTGCGCAACGCGATCGACTCCTATCGGCTGAAGTCCGAGAACCGGGTCCTGCGCCACGAGCCCGACGAGCTGATCGGCGAAGCACCCGCTTTTTCGCGGCTGCGTGAAACGATCGACAAGGCCGCGCCGACGCCGGCGACAGTGCTCGTGACCGGCGAGTCGGGGACCGGCAAGGAGCTCGTGGCGTGGGCGATCCATCGCCTGAGCCCGCGCAGCGAACGCGCCTTCGTCCAGGTCAACTGCGCCGCCATCCCCGACGAGCTGATCGAGTCGGAGCTTTTTGGCCACGAGAAGGGGAGCTTCACCGGCGCGCTGCGCAAGCAGACGGGCAAGTTCGTCGCCGCCCACGGCGGCACGATTTTTCTCGACGAGATCGGCGACATGTCGCCGCGCACCCAGGCCAAGGTGCTGCGCGCGCTGCAGAACGGCGAGGTCGAGCCCGTCGGCGCCGCCTCCTCGGTCCGGGTCGACGTGCGCGTCGTCGCCGCCACCCATCACGACTTACAGGCGGAGATCGAGGAGGGCAAGTTCCGCGAGGACCTCTTCTACCGCTTGAACGTCATCCCGATCCGCACGCCGCCACTGCGCGAGCATCTCCAAGACGTCCCGCTTCTCGTCGACTACTTCGTGCGGCGCTACGCGCTCGCCAACAACTATCCGGTCAAGGAGCTCTCCGACGAGGCCCTGGCCCATTTGAAGACCCTTCCCTGGAAGGGCAACGTCCGCGAGCTCAAGAACCTCGTCGAGCGCCTCCTGATCCTCTCTCCCGGCGACAGGATCGAAAAACAGGACATCGTCCATTCGGCCGGCGGCTCCCGGGCCGAGGTCTCGGAATCGCTGCTCGCGGTCAAGACCCTGCGCGAGTTCCGGGACATGGCCGAGCGGCTTTTCCTCGTCCACAAGCTGGAGGAATGCTCCTGGAACGTCACCCAGACCGCCCAGACGATCGAGACGCCGCGTTCGAACCTCTACAAGAAGATGGAGCAGTACGACATCAAGCGCGACGAGACGTGATCCGCCTGACCGGCATCCGCCGCACCTTCGACGTCGGCGGCCAGGACGTTGACGCCCTGGCCGGGATCGACGAGCACATCCGTTCCGCCGAGCACGTCGCCGTCATGGGGCCGTCGGGGGCCGGCAAGTCGACGCTATTAAACATCCTCGGTTGCCTCGACCGTCCGACGTCGGGCTCCTACGTCCTCGACGGCCGCGAGGTGGCGCGCCTTTCGGAGGCCGAGCTCACCGAGGTGCGCCGCCACAAGATCGGCTTCATCTTCCAGTCGTTTCACCTCGTGCCGCGCCTGACGGCGGCGCGCAACGTCGCCCTGCCGATGGTCTTCGCCGGTGTCGGCCGTGCCGAGCGGCGCCGCCGGGTCGAGCGTGCGCTCGCCGAAGTCGGCCTCGCGGAGAGGGCCGAGCACCGGCCCGACCAGCTCTCCGGCGGCGAGCGCCAGCGCGTCGCCATCGCCCGCGCCGTCGTCATGGGTCCCCGCATCCTGCTGGCCGACGAGCCCACCGGCAACCTCGACACCCGCTCCGGGGCCAGGGTCCTGGAGATCCTGGAGCGGATGCGCGGCGAAGGACTGACGCTCATCGTCGTGACTCACAATCCGACGGTGGCGCGCCGCGCCGACCGGGTCGTGGCGCTGCGCGACGGGAAAGTGCTGCTCCGCGCCCCGGGGCACGACATCGCCCGGGTCATGGAGCTGATCAGCGGTGAGGAGGGGGACAGCTCCGGCCCGACTCGTTGAGCGGAGGCGCGATCCGTCTACACCAGCTCGCCGCGCAGGACGCTCACCGCCTGCCCGGCGAGCACCACCCGTTCCTCGCCCCGCGAACGCACCTTGACGGTGCCGCCCCGCGCCGACGCCTGGTAACCTACGAGCTCCGACTTGCCGAGCTTCTTGGACCAGTACGGGGCCAGGCAGCAATGGGCCGAGCCCGTGACCGGATCCTCCGGTACCCCGACCGAGGGGGCAAAGAAGCGGGAGACGAAGTCGACGCCTTCGGTCGAGGCGCGGGCCGTCACGATGAAGCCGCGGGCCACGATCTCCGCGAGGCGCGGGAAGTCGGGCTCCAGGTCGCGGAGCTCCTGCTCCGATTCGAGCTCGATCAGATAGTCGAATCGGTTGCGCCCCACCCAGATCGGCACCGCGCCGACCGCCTTCCAGACCTCCGAGGGGGCCGTCGCGTTCTCGGCGCGCTCGGCGGGGAAGTCCATCTCGATCCAGCCGTCGCGGCGCTCGGCGGTCAAGAGCCCGCTCCTCGTGTAGAAGCGCGCTACCTCGCCCGTGGCGAGGTGAGAGTCCTCCCAGAGGACGTGGGCGCTCGCCAGCGTCGCGTGGCCACAGAGCTCGACCTCGCAGACCGGCGTGAACCAGCGCAGCTCGTAGCCGTCGTCGCGGCGGCGCAGGAAGGCCGTCTCCGAGAGGTTCATCTCGGCCGCCACCCGCTGCATCCATCCCTCTTCGGCGCCCTCGGCGAGGATGCACACAGCCGCGGGATTGCCGGCGAAGGGGGCCGAGGTAAACGCGTCGACACAGACGATGCGTTGCGGCATGGGCTCTATCCTCCACTCTCCGTGCCCCGCCGAGTGCGGGGGACGATCCGTGCCTCGGCCGGCGGCAGCACTTTACTCTCGTCGGGCACGTCGGTCGTGACCAACGTGTTGACGGCGATCAGGACGTTCGAACCGACGGTGACCTTGCCGATCACCGCCGCGTTGGCGCCGATCACGACGTTCTCGCCCACTCTTGGCATCTCGTCGATCCGCGCCTGGGTCGCCGCACCCAGCGTGACGCCCTGCATCAGGAGGCAGCCGGCGCCGATCTCGACGCCGTTGCCGACGACGATCCCCACCCCGTGGCTGATCCGAAACCCGGGGCCGATCCGGGCCGCCGGTGCGATGTCGACGCCGGTCAGGAAGATCGACAGGCGATGGAACAAAGGACCGAGAAACGGGATCCCTCGTCGTTTGAAGCCGTGCGCGATACGGTGCAGCACCACCGCTTGGTAGCCGTTTTCGAAGACGAGCGACTCCAGGACGTACCAGGGAAAGGGCTTGGGCTTGATCTCGCGTAGGCGGTGGGTGTCGTGGCGCAGGTTCTCGAACATCGCTGCGTACAAGGGTAGGCGCCGGGCGGCGGCAAATCAAGCCGGCGGCTCCTCGAGGAGCCCTCAAATCCCGAGCCCGCGCAGGCCCACCAGCACGCCCACCACGACGAGCAGCACCCCGACGTAGAGGCGCAGGTGACGCCGCGGCATCCGGCGGCTGAGGCGCGGTCCCAGCTGGCCGCCGATCACCACCCCCGGCGCCGCGAACAGAAGCATCGCGAAGACGTTCGAAGCGCACTCTCCCTGGCAGGTCATGAGATAGCTGTCGACGCGGAAGAGGATGGCGAGGATCGAGATCACGAAGACCAGGACGACCGTCGACCCGACGGCTTCGGAGTGGTGGCGGATGCGCCGGTGGTGGAGCATCGCCGGCAGCAGCAACACCCCGCCGCCGGTGGCGACGCCGCCGTGGATCAGCCCCGCGAGAACGCCCACCGGATAGTAGACGCGGTCGTGGGCCTCCCCTTCGGCGGCGCCGTGACGCACCAGCTCCCACACGAGTGAGATCCCATAGGCGACGACGAAGACGGCAAAGGCAAGGAGCAGCCACGACGTGCGCACACGAGTCGACACCACGGCCCCCAGCGCGGTGGCGGGACCGACGACGGCCAGGTAGCGGGCGACGAGGTAAGAGCTCACGGTCCCGGCGCGGAGGTTTCGCACGACGCCCGAGCCGAAGCCGAAGAGCATCGTCAGGAGCGAAGTCCAAAAGGCCACCTGGGGCTCCAGGTCGAGCCACAGGAGGTAGATCGGGATCCAGAAGGCGGACCCGGAGATGCCCGCTGACATGCCGGCAGCGGCGACGACGATACCCAGGGGGAAGAGGAAGGCGTACTCCACGGCGTCGATCGGCCGATCCGCAGCGGGCGGCGCGGCGAGAGGACGCTATTGTGGAGGGTTGGCCGACGCTTGGCAAGCGCGGGCGGATCGCGGCACGGATGCGAGGAAGGGGAAAAAATAGGGTCGGTGCCCTCTCGACCTGGCCGGGTGGATCGAGGGAGTGCCGGGGAAAGAGGGCACCGAAAAGGGAAAACGGGAGACGGAAGGGGGGAGAGCCTCCGCCGCCCTGAACAGAAGGCGAAGATCAGTCGTGGCCGTACTTCAGGGGGAAGATTTCGTGCGTCCCCTGGTCTTTCATGGTCGTGTAGTCGAGCTCCCCACCGGTGGGGCTGTTCTCGTTGTGGCAGACGACGCATTGGGCCTCGCCCACCGGATGGACCATGCCCGCCGCGACGACGTCGGCGCGCTTGTACTCCTTGTTCTTGAGGCTCATCTGGTCGTCGGCCACGTAGGCGCTGCCGGCACCGTGGCACATCTCGCAGCCGACGCCCATCAGGCCGGCGCTCGTCGCCTCGTCGACGAAGCCGCCTTCCTTGCCGTAGCCCGTCGTGTGGCAGGCGAGGCACTTGGCGTCGGTGGTGTAGTCAGCGTCGGGATCGAACCCCGCCGCGGTCTTGGTCTCGGCGTTGTTCCCGGGCCTCAGGATGTCGAAGGCCTTTGCCATCCGGGTCTCGGCCCAGGACTTGTATTCCTTCAAGTGGCACTTCTTGCAGCCCTTGATACCGACGTAGGCGTTGTCGGCGGCCACCGACGACGCCACCATGGCGATCATCGCGGCGAGCGCCAACAGGCAGAGCAGGTTCACTGAGCGTTTCATGGGTTCTCCTTGGCGATTTGGTTGGACGTTCAATCCGCATCGGTTGACGGCACGGCGGCCGACGTCGACGGGTTTGAATCTCCTCCCAACGAACGATATGGCCCCGCCCAGAGACGAGGCCACACTCCCCGGGGTAGTCAATGCCGCCCCATAGGGTAGGCTGGAGAGAGGTGTTTCCCGTCATTCTGACCCACCCGATGCCGGTGCCTATTGTACACGTCGAGAGCTCGGCGAGGGGACGCCGCTCGGACCGGCTGGCCGGAGCCAACGAAAAAAATCCGCCCACGGTGACCCATTTCGCTCCTGTTTCGCGCGTCTATTAGGTGAAGGGCCAAACAGGTGGGTGGGCTACTTCCTGAGAACCTCGGGATCTCCCCCGCTCTGAGGACAATATCTCGGTCCCCGCCGCGCTGTCCTGGCGGCCAGCGCGTCGAGATCGAGGCGGCCCTAAGGTGGCGGAGCCGCACCCACGGAGCAGCAAAGATCCTGGGCTCCTTTTGGCGCGAGACCCCTTTCTCCAACCGATTTGAGGGCTCGCGCTTTTTTCATGGGCGCTTTTTTCATGCCTTCCGGGAGGCGGCCTGCCGGGCGCGCGATCCGCCGGTACGCCGGCCGCCGGTACGCCGGTACGCCGGCCGCCGGTACGCCGGCCGCCGGTACGCCGGCCGCCGGTACGCCGGCCGCCGGTAC
>CBDUYN010000020.1:0-90556 GCA_965371445.1 uncultured bacterium
GAAGGGGTACAGCGTCTCCAGGTCCTTCGCTTCGGGCGTCGGCAGGTCGACGGCTTTTGCCCCGACGGCCTCGATGTTGGCGCGGGTAGTGTCGAAGTGGGTGTTGTTGGGCACGACGTTGCCGGGCGCGCAGATCGTCGCCGCGAGGATACGCTCGGCCGCCCGTCCCTGGTGTGTCGGGATCACGTGGGCAAAACCGAAGATGTCTTTGACCGCACGCTCGAAGCGGAGGAAGCTCGCCGCGCCGGCGTAGGACTCGTCGCCGCCCATGATCGCCGCCCATTGCTGGGCGGACATGGCGCCCGTCCCGCTGTCGGTCAAGAGGTCGATGATGATGCCGTCGGCCGCCACCTTGAAGAGGTTGTAGCCAGCCGCGGCGAGGATCGCCTCGCGCTCGCGGCGGTCGGTCAACCGGATCGGCTCGACGGACTTGATTCGGAAGGGCTCGATGATCGTGGTCATGGCATTCCCCAGAAGACTGTCGTTGGTTGGGAGGGGAGGGATCCCTCCTCGCCTCGACGCTACACCCGCCCCGAATCGCCGCCATATGACCCGCGTCAGGCATGGCGACGGCCGACACCCGAGCGGTTATGACAAGCATCATAGGCCGGTCCGGAAAGCGGCGAGACAATGGTGGCCGTCGCGTTTCATCGAGCGCCCGTGAGGGACGAGCCCGCGGAGCCTGCACCCGAAGGAGACTGTCTGCATGAATATCTACAAAGTCCTCCCTGACCTCCGAAAGACGCGGCACATGGCCATCTGGCACAAGGCCCTGCGTGCCCAGTGGTCGGCCGCCGACCTGAACTGGGACCGCCCGCAGCGGATCCAGAGCCCGCGCCTGCGCGACCAGATGGGGCGGTTTTTGACTCCCGTCCTGATGGGCGAGCAGGCGGCGCTCTACTCGGTCTCGGGGCTGATCCCGATCCTCGGCCACCGCTCCGAGGTGGAGAGCCAATTCTACCTGACCACCTGGGCGGTCGACGAGGCACGCCACACGGAGCTTTTCGCCCTCTTCTACGACCGCCTGGAGCGCGAGCCGTTGCCGATCCGTCGTTTCCCGAGCGCTTACCTCTTTCAGGCGGCCATCGTGTCCGACGAGCCCGCGGAATGGCTCACCGGCGTCCTGGTGAGCGAAGTGATGGCGAAAAAGGTCATGGAAGAGCTGGTGAGGTTGGACCTCGACCCGGTGCTCTCCGAGATCGCCGAGGGCATCTTGACCGACGAGGCCCGCCATCTGGGCTTCAATCACATCTACATGGAAGACCATTTCAAAGAGGTGTTCGCCAAGGACCCGCAGCAAGCCGAAAGCGACGCCGCGAGACTGCATGAGCGGATGGACAAGGTCTTCTCCATGGTGCCGCCGATCCTCGACGCCCTGAAGGTAGAATTCAAGGAGATCGGGATCGATTCGGCAGCGCTTTTCGCGGACGTCCAGGACGAGGCTCGTGAGCGCCTCGAGAAATCGATCCGGCGCGGCGCCAAGCAGGCCGTCGAGGCCCAGGCCGCCTAGGCCCTAGAACTGGACGTAGCGGGTGAAGAAAGTCCTGGGATCCTGCCCGGCAACCAGCTGGTTGGCGAGCTCCGGGGTGAGGACGAACTGGCCGGCGCGCACTTTGCTCTCGGTCGTCATCAGGATCTCGAGGGCGGCGAGGCGGCCCGGGAAACGGGCCTGAGTCTGCACCAGGGCGCTGGCCGAGTCCTTGAGCGCCTTGAAGACCGCCGTGTCGGAATTGGCCACGAATACCACCAGGGGATGGTCCTCGGCGCTGCCCCGGAAGATCTCGAACCCCTCCAGCCCCTGGCTCTCGAAGTACTGGCTCAGCTCGGCGGCGACCTCGGCGTCCCCGAGCTCGCGCCGGAGGAGCCTTTCGAGATCGATGAAACCCGCCTTGGTATAGGGGATCTGCTCGCCCGCGTCCTCGCTCTTGCGGCGGGTCACCGGCTCCGGCAAAGCGAGGGAGCGCCGCCCGGCCAAGTCGCTCAGCGTCGTCTCCCGAGGCCCGCTGCTGGTCTCCTCTTCGCGGGTCATGAGCCGGGTCCCACCGCCTTCGAGCACCTTGGCCGTGCCGAGCTGAGTCTTGTTCATCTCGTCGGTCTTGGGGAAGTCCACCTCTGCGGCCGGCAGCTCGGTCGACACGCCGCTTTGCAGGACCAGGTAGACCTTGTCGCCCTCCAGCCGGTATTTCTCCTTCGTGATGATCTGTTTGCCGTCCTTCAAGAACACGACGTAGCCCCAGGCGGGGGCCGCCAACGTCACGACGGCGATCAGGATCAGGATCTGGCGCAGCGGTTTCATCCTTTTGACCTCCGGTCTTTCCACCATCGCCCCTATAATACATCCAACTCCGCACCCCGTCGCCTCCCTATGGAATCTTCACCCACTCCCAGACGTCCTACCCGGCGCGAACGACGGCTCCAGCGTCTGGCCCTGCCGGCGACGATCGCCTGGCGCTACATGCGGGGCCGGCGCAGCCGACTGCTCGCGGCGACGGCGAGGACGGCACTCTTCGCGACGACCCTCGGCGTGACGACGATGGTCGTCGCCATGGCGCTGATGAGCGGCTACACCGAGGAGGTGAAGCGCAAGCTCATCGGCCTCCAGGGGGAAGTGATGGCCTCGAGCGTTCTCGCCGAAGACGAGGAGGATCTCGCCGAGCGCCTCCGGGCCGCCGCCGCGCTCCCGGGCGTCGTGCGCACCGGGCGGTGGGTCTACGCCGAGGGGTCGCTCGACAGCCCCGGCCTGCCGGAGGGGACGAGCGTCGCGCTGCGCGGCGTCGAGAGCGACGACCCGGTGGTGCTGCGCTCCGGCGGCGACCTGCACCGTGACGAGGCGGGGGTGGCGGGCGTCGTCCTCGGCGCGGAGCTGGCGGCGAACCTCGACGCGAAGCGCGGCGACATCCTGCGCCTGGTGGTGCTCGACATGAGCGAGCGCCGGCCCCGCTTCCGTTACCGCTCGATCCGCGTCACCGGGACGTTTACGATCGGCTTCGCCGAGTTCGACGCCCACTGGATCCTGATCGACCGCGAGGTGCTCTCAAAAGCCCGGGGCGGCAGCCGGCTGGAGATGGTCGAATTCCAACTCGGCGAAGGCCAGGACGGCGTCGACGTCGCGGCCGAGATCGAGGAGGTCCTGGGAGAAGACTGGGTGGTGGACCGCGGGCAACGGCTCAACCAGGAGGTCTTCGCGGCCTTGGAGCTCCAGGAGGTGATGCTGTTTTTCGTCCTCGGGCTGATCGTCCTGGTCTCGACGTTCAACATCGCCTCGACGCTCGTGATCCTGGTCCGCGAAAAAAGGCGCGACGTCGCGGTCTTATCCTCTCTCGGCCTGCGGCCCGGCGGCATCTGGTGGGTTTTCGCGACCTATGGGCTCTTCCTCGGGACCTTGGGCATCCTCCTGGGCATGGCCATCGGCGGCAGCGTGGCCCTTCTCATCACGGAATTCGAGCTGGTGCGCTTCCCTCCCGAGCTGGCGGAGATCTACTTCATCGACGCTGTTCCGTTCCGCCTCGAAATCCCGGACCTCGTGGCGATCGCCGCCTTTTCCCTGGCGGTCACCGCGATCGCCAGCGCCTTGCCGGCACGGCGTGCGGCCCGCCTCGATATCACCGCGGCCCTGCACGACGAATGAGGCGATTCCGATCCCCTGAACGGCCGAAGGGGACCGAAGTCTCGGTCCCCTTGGTTTGGAATCGCGTCCCCCGAAGGCGACGGATCGAGATGGGTTATGTGACGAGAACGGAGCTGTTCATTCCTTGCTGCTCCGCCGGTGGGACCCAAATCCGAAGCGCGAGTGCGGCTCGGTAGCCCCGGCGGGATGGGTTGCGGTCTCGCAACTGAGCCTCGCAACCTGTCTTCCATTTGTTATACGGATCAGGAGGCGAAAGTGTTCTACGGCAAGGAGAAAAACTCTCGCCAGGCGCCGCGCGTCCCCATCTCAGGCGAGGCCTGAGCGGGCACCCAGCACCCGGCCTTCGTACTCGCCGAGCGACGGGAAGCGGGCAAAGGGCTGGCCGCACACCGCCTGCGGATTCGGCAAGGCTCTGGCGCCGGTCACCCTCAGCAGGTGGGTGATCACCGCCACCAGGGCCTTGAGCGGATCGCTTTCCCGGGGTACGAAAGTCCGGGCGTCGAATTCGAAGCTTCGCAAGCGGATCGTCCGCACCGTCGGCTGCCCTGGAGGGTCGACCAGAAGGTCGAGCACCACGTAGGATTTCTGGGGCGCGGCCCGGGCCACGACGGCGGCCGAAATCGCCTTCACGCGATCGAGAGGCATGACCTTGGTTCCCTGGCCGACGAGGTCGATCGTAATCTTCTCCGCCGTCAGGCCCCGGAGAACCGACGCCATGACTTGGAGCGTGCTCGCGGCCGGAGCCGCGGGCCGCACCAGGGCAGGGCTGGTTGCGGGTGGAGGTAAGGGCGGCGGTGTTGTTGCCTGCGGCGATGCGAGGACGGGCAGCGCTGGAGGAGAAACGGTGCCACCGGCCGTCGGCGCCACCACGGCGGCCGCCACCACCGCCGCCGGCGCGGCCGCCTGCGGAGCGGCCGAACGTTCGATCACGTCGGCCAAGGCCTCAGCCTGGGGGTTGAACGGCAATGGCCCTTCGGTGGACGGCGGGGCCTCGGGAGGCTGCCGGACACCCATGTCCTTGACGTCCGCGAGGAGGCCGCTGATCTCGTTACGGACCGATTCCGGCAACCCGGGACGTTCCAGGAGGGCTTCGCAGAGCGCGATGGAGCTCGCGCTGCGCGAGATGGCCGCGACGCGCGCCGCTCGGGTCAGAATCGGCACGGGCAGAGGGCGCCCTTGGCTCACCGGTTCCAGGGCGGCCAGCAGGCCGGCCGCTTCCTCGTCACGCTCCGCCTCGAGCATGGCGTTGCCCAGACGGATCCGTAGGTCGAGGTCCATCGGCGTTTCTGGAAGCCGCTCGCGCAGCTCGTCCCAATGGGTCAAGCCGAGCAGCAGCTCCCCCTGGCGCAGCTCGTGGCGGATCATCTTGAGGAAGGGCTTGGCCGCCGTCTGCTCCCGACCCAGCTGGATCGACAGGTCCCAGAGGGCGAGCACCGCGTCCTGGTTCGCAGGACGCTCCCGGAGCTCCTCGGTGAGCACCCTCCAGGCCTCCTCGGTCTGTCCCGATTGGCGCAGCCCGTGGGCCTTTTCGACCGCATAGTTCGTCTCGTCGCCCAGAATCGTCTCGATCTTGGGTTTCAGGATCCGTTCCTCGATCGAGAACCACTTGATGCCGATCGCGATCGCGGCACCGAAGCCGAAGCCCGAGACGTGGACCCAGTAGGCGACGCCGCCGAATTTTTCCAGCCACGTCGTCGACCAGAAAAGCTCGCGCAGGAACCAGAAGCCGAGCCACACCCAAGCCGGAGCCCAGAAGGTGCCGAACCGGAAGAAGAAGAAGTAGAAGAACTTGATCCGCACCGACCAGAACCGGATCAGAAAGGCCCCCATCAGCGCCGCGATCGCTCCCGACGCCCCGACCAAGGGCGTCAGCGACTCGGGATAGCGGGCCATCCAGAAACAATTGGACACCACCCCCCCGATCAGGAAAAGGCCCAGGAAGGCCGGCCGTCCCCAGACGTCCTCCAGCGCCGGCCCGCTCAGCCAGAAGAAAAGCAGGTTGCCGAGGATGTGCATCCAGCCGGAGTGCATGAAAATCGACGTCACGATCGTCAAGAAGCTCGCCTTGGCGGGAATGAAACCCCAGCGCATGATCGGGTGCTGGTCGCGCACCTCGCGCCAATCCGCGGTCAGCCGGTCGAGCTCCTGTTGCTCGACCTCGGCGCGCTGCTTCGGGTCTTTCCAGACGAGCTCGTCGTCTCCGCCCTCGAAGCCGCTGTACTCGAGCGCATCCACCCCCGCCTCGGCGGCGAGCTCGTCGCTGTAGCGCTCGAGCTCGTCGATGGCCTCCCGCATGTACTCCTCGACCATCGGCGCCCAGGTCCCGAAGACCAGCTCCTGGTCGATATCCAGGTAGGGGTGCTCCATCCAGTACTGGTACACCTCCTCTTCGCGCTCCGCGGTGAGCCTCTCGACCCGGCTATCCGCCATACTTGAGAGGAAAAAAGCTACCAGGCAGATCGCCGCCATCGCTCCCGAGACCCAGGGCCAGCGCCGGGTCGCGCTCTCCTCGTGGCCGATCGGTATGATCACAGCTTGTCTCCCCCTGGATGTCGTCGCCCTGGAATGCCCACAGCCTCAGATCGGAATGCACCACAGGTTTTCACTCACATGACTCCCGGTTTGCCCAGGTTGACACCTTTTGCCGGCCTCGCATAGGGTGACCAGGCTCTGGATCTACCCGATGTCGCCGCTCGAAGCGGAGACGCTCTCCCCGGAGGCTCCATGTCCGTATCGTCCCGCGCCGCGTGGATCGCGCAGATCGAGGCCGCGATCGAAGCCGGGGGGTTCGCCCAGGCCCGGCAGCTGATCGCGAGTGCCGAGACGCATCTCGGACCGGATCCGGCTCTCGCCGAGCTCGGCCGGCGTGTCGCGGAGGTGGAGTCGATCTCGGCGCCGGTCGACGTCGCCTCGGCGATTCGCCGGGCTCGCGAGGAGGTGAGCCGCGCCAACTATCCCGGTGCTCTCGGGGTGTTGCAGGTGGCCCTCAAGCAGGCCCCGCAGGACCCGGAGCTGCGGGACATGGTGGATCAGACGACGAAAGCGGCGCTACGCCACGAGGCCGCCGCGGAGCGCAACCGTGCGGTGGCGGCGAGCGCCGAGCACGTCGAAGGGCTCCTCGCCCAGGGCGACCTGGAGGCGGCGGCGGCGGAGCTTCACGAGGCCGGCGTCAAGTTCGGCCGGCACTCGACACTCGCGACGCTTTCCGACCGGCTCGAGGCCTTGCGGCGCGAAGCGGGCCTCGAGCAGACCATCGCTTTCGTCGATCAGGGCCGGGCCCACCTCGATTCCAAGAATTGGCAGGGAGCCCTGCTCGAAGCCGAGCGCATTCTCCGCCTCGACCCCAGGAACGCGCAGGCCCTGGAGCTGAAGCAGAAGGCCCAGGCCGAGATCGAACGCGAAGCCGCCGGCCAGGAGCACCGGCTGGCGATCGAAAAAGCGGGCCAGGACGTCGAGCGCCTGATCGCCGCCGGAGAGATGGCGCGCGCCACCCGGGCCCTGGAGGAGGCCGTCGACACCCTGGGTCGCGATCCCTCGTTCGAGGAGCTCGCCGGCCGGCTCGACCAGGCGAAGGTCGACTTGCAGGCCAAGAAGCGTCTCGAGTGGACCCAGCGCCGTTTGAACGAGGCCGAGTCTCTCGTCCGCCAGGCCGGACGGCTGTCGCTCCAGGGGAAGTACGAGCTGGCGATCGAGCGCCTCGCGGCGGCGCGCGAGCTCAACCCCGAGCATCCCGAGCTCGCCGGCATGCTCCAGGCCGCGGAAAGTGCCCGTGAGCGCGGCGAGGCCGAGCGCCGCCGCAACCAGGAGCTCGGGACGGCCAAAGCGTCGATCCGCTCGTTCCTGGACGGCCTGAACCTCAACGAGGCCGAAGCGCAGCTCCAGACCACCAGGAGACGATTCCCCGACGACCCTCAGCTCGCCGCGCTCGGTGCCCGGCTCAAGCGACTCCGAGAGAGCGAGCGTTCCACCGCCCTTCCCGTCGCCGTCGCCGCCGCGGATCCGGAGGCCGAAGATCAGGCCCTGGCGCACCAGCGGGCCCTGGCGGCCGCCTACTCGTGGAAGCAGGCTTTCCTCTATCCTTTCCGGGGCGATGCCTTGACGGCCTTCGCGATCCTCCTGGGGGCGGGCCTCCTGCTCGAGATCTTCGACGCCCTGCCGGTCCTGGGTGCTTTCTTCGCCGTCCTGCGATCCTTGCTGCCGATCCTGGTCCTGGGCTTCGCCCTGACGATCGTCCGCGAGACGTTTGCCGGCCACAACGTCCTGTTGGCACCGGCGGAGCTCGTCGACGCGGCGGGTTACGCCCGCGACCTGGGGCTCGTCGCCGTCACCGCTCTCGTCGCCTCGCTCCCTCTCCTGCTTTTCGTCCTCACCCACCGGCTCCACGGCCTACTGACTCCCGACGGTGCCGTCGGCTGGTGGATCGTGGCGCCGCTCGGCTACCTGGCGGCCCTTTTCGCGGTGCCGACCTGCGCCGCCGCGGCGGCTTTCGGAACGCGCCAGCTACCACGCCTCGTCCATCACCTGCGGAGCTTCTCCGTGGCCGAGGGCGAGCCCTTGCTCGCCGTCGGCGTCGGATTCGCCGTCGTCGTCGCCGTCACCATGGTCCGCGCTTCGTTTGTGCCGCTGATCCCCTGGATGGGAGCGCCGCTGGCGACGGCGCTCGAGGTCTGGGCTCTCGTTTGCCTGCCGCATCTGGCGGGCGTCGTCTTACGGCGTCACCGGATCGAGCTGGGCCGGGTTTACGGCTGAAGCCCGCCGGAGAGCGACATGAGAAGGCTCCTCTTCTGGGCGGTCCTCCTGGCGCTTCTCGCCTCCCTCCTCTACTGGCGTAGCGGCGTCGGCGCCCGGCAGCTGCGCTACTACGCCCCTGACGAGTACGTCGAGCGGGCCGACGATCTCATCCGCCGCGGCTACCTCGCCGCCGAGTGCTCGGGAGGCTCGGTCGCGATCACCGAGCGCCTCGCCGAGGCGCCGGCGCGCGAGCGCTCCTGGTACGCCGGCAGCTACCTCTCCGCTGACGTCCGGCGCTTCAACGCCGACCCCGACGGCTTCGGCTGGGCCTTCGTGGTCGACGACGACTGCCGGCTGCGGGGCGTCAATCCGGTCGTTCACGCGATCGACCTGCCCTTCACCCGTCGCGTCCGCTGGCTCGGAAGCCTTCTTTACCGCGGCCACCAGAGCGACGCCGTCTTACGCTCAGCACGGCGGACGATCACCCTACGGCGGAGCGACCGTCCCCTGTCGGTCAACGAGCAGGCGGCGACACGGGTCGGCTCCGGCGAGGACCTCTTCAAGGAAAGGACGGTGCTGCTCCACTTCGCCGGCGGACGCGGCCAGCCCGCCGCCCGCCTCCACCACGCCGGCAAGGACGTCGTGGTCCAAAACCGCGTGCGCTCGCTCGCTCCCGAGTCGGTGCGGCTCATGGGCCACCAGCTGCCGGTGGGGATGATCGCGCGGCTCGAAAGCGGCGACTGGCTGACGGTGGAAGGCGAGCGGCCCGTGCGCCTCTCGGAAACCTTCGTCTTCACGAGCGGCGAGGACCTGGAGGCGGCGAGCCGCGTACGACGGCAGAACCAGCGCCTCGAACGCCGCACCGAGGACCCGGGCCTGGGCCTGGCGGGCGATCCGGTCCGCGAGCGGTCCTTCCCCTTCCTCGACCTCGTGGCGCGCTCGATCGACACGGCCCTCTCGGTCCTTCCCGAAGAAAGGGCCGAGGAGCTCTCGGGCAGCTTCGACGTCCAGCTGACGATCGACCGCGACGCCCAGCTGCGGCTGACGGATCTTTTCGCCGGCTATGCCTCGGAGCTCGTCCGGCAGCGTGGCCTGGAGCGTCCCTTCGCGGCGGGGCTGACGGTGATGGACGCCACCAGCGGCGAGCTCTTGGCGCTCGCGACCTATCCGCAGGCCTCTCACGTCGCCTCGCTTTCCGTCGAGTCGGAAATCCGCCACCGCCTGCTGCGCAACCAGAACCTGCTGCGTCATCCGATCGGTTCGGCGGGAAAGCCCTTCCTCTTCGCGGCGATCGCCGACGCGTATCCTGAGCTGCTGGACTTCATGATCGCCGGCCACGAGGCCGAGCGCTACTACGACGAGCTTTTCCACTGCGCCATCCCGACAGGCTACCAGACGCTGGAGGGACACACCTCGCTCGTCGACTTCCGGACGGCGCTGGAGATTTCCTGCAACCGCTACACGGTGGAGCTGGCGACGCTCGCGCTCGCCGCCGACCTGGGCGGCGGCGAGGTGGTCTACGACCGCGAGGTCGACTGGCCGGCGCTGGGCGAGGACACGCAACACTGGCTCGGCGGCTGGCCCCTGCCCGGCGCGCCCGACCTCGGTGGCTTCGTTTTTTCCGAGCCGCTCCGCGAACGCGGCCCGGAAAGCTCGGCGGTCCTCGCCTGCACGAGCCTCGACCGCTTCGAGCAGGTCCGCTACCGCGGCGTCCTCGCCGAGCTGACCGGCGCCGCCACCTACCGCGGACGCCTGCCCCAGGGCTTGCCCGCCGACGCCGACCGGCGGGCGCTGGAGCGCAGCTACACGACGAACCGCTACGACCTCGACGCCTGGCGTCCGCTCCTGGAGCACCTCCTTTTTGGGACGACGGAAGAGGCGTCGTGGCGCATCCGCGGGGCCTTGCAGGGGATCTCGCCGGAGCGGGTGAACCTGGCCTTCAACCAGGTGACGCGGATCCGCGGCGACATGGTGAGCCTGCTCCTCGGTGGCGCGACGTCGACGTGGACCAACGTCCAGCTGGCGGAGGCGACGTCGAGGCTGGTGACCGGACGCGCCGTCGAAGCGCGCCTGGTGTCGTCGGTCCGCGACCGGGGCCGCCCACCGCCTCCCAGCGCCGAAGCCGCTCCCGCCGGCTCGCTCGTCCTGACGCCGGAGGCCCGGGACGCCGTCCTCGACGGCATGGAACGCGTCGTCTCCGGCAGCCGGGGGACGGCCCGAGCGCTCCGCGACGATCTCGAAGCGGTACGCCGCTCCTTTCCCGACGACCGGATCTTCCTCTTTTCGAAGACGGGCTCCCCGGTCCTGGAGCGGGCCGTTCCGGCGGCGGTGGCGCGGGTCCTGGAACGGCTCGTCGTCGAACGGCGGCTGCGCTTCGAAGGCGACGCCATGACGCTCCGCGCCGGCGGTGCCACCGTTTCTTTCGAGCGCAACGAGAGAGGACGCGAGGCGTTTACCCAGGCCCTCCGCCGGGCGAGCTCCGAGCTCGGCCATCGCACGAACGCATGGCTGATCGCACGGGTCTTGACCCGCGTCGTCGAGGACTTCGTGGCCGACACGAGAAACCGGCGGGGCGGTGAGCTCACAGGTCCCCTGCGTCTCGAGGACGGCGTCCTGCGCGTCAACCGCGAGGACCGTCTCTTCCGGCGCCGGATGGTGCGCCAGATGGGCTCGGTCTACCTCTTCACCCTGGTGCGCTTGCCGCGTAGCGTCCGGTGGTCGAGAGGCGACCCTCTGCCGGGCGAGGCGCGGGCCATGACGGCGGCGCTTCACCTCGAGATCGGACCCGACAGCAGCGTGGCGGTGGGCGCGGCGGAAGCCGTCTTCGGGGAGCTGGCGGCGCTTCTTCGGTGACGTCCCCGGCTTGAGCCGTCATTATCTGGGGAGGCCGCGCATCCGAGGTGGCGCATCCGAAGTGGCCGTGCGGGTCCCCTATGCCTTGACGGCAGCGACCCGAAAGACCACCTCCCCGTCTTCACAAACGACCCCGACCGAGCCTCCCAGCTCCTCGACCCGACGTTTCACCAAAGCGAGGCCGAGCCCGGTCCCGCCTTCGCTGACGAAGGGCTCGAACATCTGCCCCGTCGCCTCCTCGGAGAGATCGCCGGGATTCCGCGTCAGGAAGACGACACCGCCCTTCGTCGCATGTAGCTCGACCTCGGCGCGCCCCCCCGCCGGGGTGTTCTCGACCGCATTCAGCATCAGGTTGAAGACCACGGTTTGCCACGCAGTCTCCGAGCCCACGACCTCGCCGAGCTCGTCGACGCCGGCGTCTGCCAGCTCGACGCCGCGCTTCTTGGCCTCCGCCCGCAGGACGTAGAGGGTGCTACGCACCAACGCCGTCAGCTCGGTCGCCACCCCGGTCCGCGGACGGGCCAGGCCGAGGATCTCGCGGGTCGTCTTGTCGAGCCGGTCGACCTGCTCGAGGATCAGGTCGAGGTCGGCGACGCCGTCCTCCAAGCCGTCTCCGCCTCTCGACGCGAGGTCTTCGCGCAGCGCCTGGGCCAGGGCCTTCATCGACGACAGGGGGTTTTTCACCTCGTGGGCGAGCGACGCCGCCACCAGTCCCAGCATGCGCAGCCGCTCGTGCTCGGCGTGCTCGGCCAGGCGCCGCTCCTCGGCGACGCGCGCCGCCACCAGGCGACGCAGCGCCAGGGTGGCGGCGAGCTGACGGATCAGGAGCTGCACCGCCTCGAGCTCCGCCATGTCGTAGCCACCGCCGGTGGCGGAGACCGAGAGCCCCAGGAGCCCCTCCAGGCGTTCCTCGACGCGCAGCGGAAAGACGGCGTGCAGCTCATCGCGGTCCAGGAGAAGCGCCAACTGAGGCGTCGCCGGGGCGAGCCGGTGGACGAGCGGCGCCTCCGGGCTCGCGTAGTGCTCCCAGAAAGGCCGATAGCGGCCTTCCTCTTCCGGAGCGGGCAAGAAGGCGGCCTCCGCCCCCAGCCATTGCCCCAGCTCCTGCGCGGAGCGCTCCAGGGCCTCTCGTTCGTCGAGGTCCGGACGCTGAAGGCTCACCATCAACCGGTCCAGGTCGCGCGGCGTGACGTTTTTGCCCAGGAAACGGCGCAGGGCCGTCGAATGGCGCAGCACCCGGTCGAGGAGCGGCTGGTACGCCAGCCCCAGGAAAAGCGCCAGGAGCAGACCCCAGGCGACGAAACGGCGAAAGAGCGACATCCCCTCAAGCCCCAGGGCGGGACCGGCGAGCATGACGAGGACGACCAGCGTCAAGACGGCGGTGAAATGCCGCAACGTGCGGTGCGAGAGCGACAGCCGGAGGAGGTTGTAACGCTGGACGAAGTAGGCGAAAAGCCCCCCCGGCAAGAGCGGTCCGCCCATCAGGAGGGTCCGCAGGATGCGTTCTGCGCCGCTCGCCTCGGGAGCCCACGGATCGTTGAGGGCACCAAGGACCGTGAGCGATCCCATCACCACGAAGACGCCGAGCAGAAGCCGCAGAAAAGCGGCCATACGCCGGTCGCGCACCCGGGCGCTCAACCGCAGGACGAACCCCGCAGCCACCACCAGGAGGACGACGGAGTAGATCGCCACCTGCGGAAAGATGACCCGGCTGACCGCCGCCAGCCGTGGCTCGCCCGCGCGAAAGAAATCGATCGTCGCCGGCACGAAGACCGCGAGCCATAGGTAGGCGGGATAAGGCAAGACACGCAGCCACCGCGGCGAACGCGCGGCGTCCTGATCGAGCGCCACGAGCGTGTGGACGAGGAGGGGGAAGGTCAGGAGCCACGCCCAGCCGCGGGTGGCGTCGATCGTCACGCCGACGCGGCCGAGGTCCGACACCGGTGCAAAAAGCATAGCGAGCAGCTCGTCGACGAGCGTCAGGCCGTACCAGAACGTCAGCACGAAAAGCATACCGCGCAGCGGCCAGTTGCCCGGCAAGACCTGCGGCCGGCGCAGCAGCTCGCGGGTCAGGAACAGGTAAAGGAAAGTACCCGCCAGATAGATCAAAAGCTCGAAGTAGAGGCAGAGCTCGTTCAGCATCGTCTGGATTCTAAGCCTGGAAGATCAGTCCCGCCTCTTCCAAGAGCTCGGCATCTTCGGCGGAGAAAGCCGTCATGCGACGATGCAGGTCCTCCAGGCGTTTCCCGAGAGCAGCTTCGTCGATCCCTTGACGGCGAAGCCTTCGGATCAGCTCTACCGCCGCCACCTCCGCCGGCGCCGGCGCGAAGGGCACCGGACCCGACGGAGCCGGCGCGTCGGCAATGGGGAGGTACTTGCGCCGAAGAGCCGCCGGCGACTCGAACCTGAGGTGAAGCACCGACGGCCCGGCAAGTAGCCGCACGGCCGACGCCTCCGCGCCGTCGAGGTACCACCCGTGGACCCCCGCGGCGGCGCGTCCCGCGGCCACGGCGACCGCCGACTTGCCGTTCAGGTAGCCCGTGAAGTAGGGACGCTCGTCGTCCTGGTCCATGGCGAGGTGACGCACGAGGCTCGACCATCCCTGACGTCCGAGGCGGGCTGCCGCAAGTCGTGGGTTGACCTTGAAACGGCGCGGCGCACCCTCGCGCTCCGGCAGCAGGAGCTCGTGGTTCAGGTAGCGCAGCAGAAGGAGCCCCGCGTCCGACACGGCGGCGAAGTGCTCGCCGGGAGAAGCGCCGCCGCGCTGCGGACCCTCGAGATAGAAAAGCTCGTCGGTGTCGAGGTGGAGGAGGTAGTCGAGGGGCGCGCCGCCGAGCTCGTCGGTGCGCGCCGCGTGGAGGGCGACGCTGGCGTTCAACGTCTGCCGCGCCGAGACGGCATAAGAGGAGCCACCGCCGTCGACGAGCTCCAGGAGCTGAGCGTCGCGTGCCGACTCAGGAAGCGTCCGCCAGCGCTCCGGCATCGCCTCTCCGGCCCAGATCGTGAGGCGCTCCTCCGGCCATCGCTCGCGAAGGCGTCTTGCGTCGTCCGCTTCCGCGTCGTCCTCCAGGTGGTCGAACGTGACGACGAGGTGGTCAAAGCCCGCGTCGAGGTGGTGCGCGCACCAGGCGTCGAGCGCCTCGCCGACGCGGTAGGCAGTGGTCACGATCCCCGTTCGCACCGGCGGCGCGCCGCGACGGCGGACGACGATCGTACCGCTCGGCGTCTCGTCGTCGAGCTCGTGGAAGAGGACGGTGTCCTCGGGAAGCGGCGGTTCCGCGATTGGCAGGAGGATATCTGTCAGGCTCAGACGCGATTTCGGGAGGAGCGGCGGCGCCGCGCGCTCCGCCGCGTCGTTCAACCACAGGGCCAAGGTCCAACGCGCCCGGCCCTCGCGCAGCGGACGCACCTGGTGCGGAACGGCCCGGGCGTCGAAGACCACCGCCGAGCCGCCGCGCGGGACAAGCACCTCCGCCGGCGGCCGGGTGGTCTTCTCCCCAGTCGCCCATAGGGCCAGCTCCCCGCCTTCGCACTCCTCGCCGGGGGCGTTCAGGTAAAGGAGGAAGGTCAGGGCGCGGCCGTTGTCATTCTTGTGGCCCGGGTTGTCGAGGTGGGGCGCATAGCCCGCCGACGGTCCCGGGTAGCGGGCCAGCATGGCGCTCGCGGGGGCATGGAGGTGGGTGCCGGGGACGACTTGGAGGTGTCCGGCGAGCTCGGCGAGCGCCCATTGGACGAGCGCCGCGACGCTCGGGGCGGCGTCGAGGAGCTCCGGCTCCTGGCCCGTCAGGTAGCAGACCGAGTCGGCACGGCGAGCCGAGATCCGCTCCGCGGCGCCGACGCCGGGACGCTCGAGAGGCAGGCGTCCGGCCTCGTAGGCCGACTCCAGCTCGCAGTGGATCGTCGTCGTGAGCTCGGCGTCGAGGAAGCCCGGGAGCCTCCACCACCGCGACGAGGAAAGAACGAGCGTCGCCACGAGCTCGCTGGCCGGCGGCAAGGCGACCGCCGAGCCCAGATGCGCGCGCAACTGCTCCGCCGGCCGCGGCGGCGGCAACGGGAAGAACCACAGAGGGACGTCGTCGCGCCAGGCGCCCGCCTCGCGGACGCGGACGGCGGCCGCCGCGAGCGTCCGGTCGAGCGCCGCGGGCACGGCCAGCGGCAGGACACCCGTCGAAGCACCGTCCTGGGCCAGCTCGAGGAGCCGCGACGGCCCCAGGGTCGCGGCCTGTGGCCCTGAGCGCAGCAGGAAGCCCAGCTCGACCTCGAAGAGCAAGGCCGGGTCGTGGATCGACAGGAGGGCGCCGGACTCGCCGGCCAGGCGGCGTCCGAGCTCGGCGACCGGATCGTCTCCCAAGAGGACGTCCTCGAGCTCGCTCAGCGCGGCGCGTAGCCCTCCGGATCCGGACATGGTCTCAAAGCCCCTGGAGGAGGCGCCGGGCTTCGCGTCCCTCGGCGCCATGGGGAGCCAGGGCGACGGCCCGTTCGAGGCAGGGACGAGCGTCCTTGAGCCGGCCGCTTGCAAGAAGCACCTGGCCGCGCAGGAGCCAGGCCAAAGCCCACTGAGGCGCCAGCTCGACGGCGGTCGCAAGGTGGGCGTCGGCGGTCGACGCCTCCCCCGCCGCGGCGGCGACCTGGCCGAGGCGCAGACGTATCGCGGCGCTCCCCGTGCCGACCTCGACCGCCTGCTCGAGCAAACGGCGCTCCTCGGCGGCGTCGCCGGCGCGGGCCGCCATCTCGGCCAGGCCGAGCCAGGCCGAGGCGGCGCGGGGATTGAGCTCAAGGGTCCGTCGATAAGCGGCGCGGGCGTCGTCGAGGCGTCCCAGTTGCTGGCAGGTCTCGCCGAGGCTCAGGTGGAGGAAGTCGAGGCGCGGATTGAGCTCGATCGCCCGCGCGAAGGTCTTCAACGCCTCCTCGACACGCCCCGAGGTCAGTTGGGCACCGGCCAGACGGCGCAGGAAGGGGACGTTGCGCGGGTTCCTCTCGACCAGGTCGGCGAGCCGGGCCCGGCCCTCGTCGATGCGGCCGGAGCTCACGAGCTCTTTGGCGCGTTCGAATTCGTCGAGCAGGCGGACGCCGTCCTTGGGGTCGAGGGTCCCTTCCTCGCTCGGCGGCCCCGAAGAGACGTAGCCGAGGCTCCGCAGGTCGGCGGCGAGGCCGGCGTCGAGCTCCGCCGGCGGCGGACGCCGGGCGTCGAGCCCCTCCTCGAAGGCCTCGAGCTCGGCGGCGAGGCGTTGCGCCTCACCGCGCTTCTCGGCGACCAGGTTTTTGGTCTCGGCAGGATCGGCGACGAAGTCGTAGAGCTCCGGCCGTGGAGCGCGGACGAGGCGCCAGCGCTGGTCGCTGACCGCGGCAAGCCGTGCCCAGCCGTAGGCCGAGGCGGGCATCCAGGTGGCGCTGTAGACCGGCTCGGGCGGCGGATCCTGACCGAGCGCCGGAAGGCCCGGCAAGACAGTCCCCGGAAGCAGTGAATCAACCCCTAGAAGCCCCAGAAGGGTCGGCGCCAATCGGCGGGCGGCGACGGTCTCCTCGACGACACGCCCGGCGCCGACGCCGGGGCCGGCGAGGACGAGCGGCACCTCCAACGTCGAGCGGTAGAGGAAGATCCCGTGGGTGCGCTCGCCGTGCTCGCCCAGGGCCTCGCCGTGGTCGCCCACGGCGGCGACGAGCGCCGCGGCACCGCGGCCGGCGACGGCGTCGAGGAGGCGGCCGATCTCGCGGTCCATGTAGGCGACCTCGCCGGCGTAGCGCTGCCGCTCGGTGCCCAGGACGCTGGGCGCGGCGTAGGGAGCGTGCGGGTCGTAGTAGTGGACCCAGAGGAAGAAGAGCTCCCGCGGCGCCAGGCCTTCGAGCCAGGCGAGCGCGGCGGTGGTGACGGCCGCGGCGTCGCGTTCCGGGTAGCCGTACTCCCCCAGGTGCTCGGCGGTCATCAGGTCGTCGTAGAGCTCGAAGCCGCGGCCGAGCCCGAAGCGCCGGTCGAGCACCCGCGAGGCGACAAAGGCGCCGGTACGATAGCCGCGCTCGGCGAGGACGGTGGCAAGCGTCGCGACGTTCGGGTCGAGCGACGCGGTGCCGTTGTCGAGGATGCCGTGGCGCGTCGCCTCGAGCCCGGTCAGAAGCGAGGCGTGGGCCGGCAGCGTCAGGGGCGCGGAGGTGAGCGCCCGGGCGTAGCGGGTACCGCGTCGGGCCAGGGCGTCGAGGGCCGGCGTCTCTGCCTCGCTGCCGTAGGCGCCGAGGGCGTCGGCGCGGGTCGTGTCGAGAGTCAGGAGGACGAGGCTCGTCGACGCCGGTTCGGCCATGGTGGCCGGGCTGGCGAAGGCCAGGAGCAGGATGGCCGCAAGCCCAGGCGTCGGGAATCGCTTCTTGAGGGTAGATGGCATGTCCGAGACCTTGGCACCGTCTCAGACGGTCGTCAAGGTCAGGACGAGGAGCAGATCCTGGAGCGTCTGCGGGTGCGCGCTGGCGTGTTGGGGCGGTGTCAAAGAAGTCTTTGGATCGCTTGTCTAGCTCGAGCCAGCGTCACGAAGCTGTGCCCGAAGCTGCTCGATTTCCGCCGCCAGTTAGGGAGCCGTTCCACAGAGCTCGGGGTAGTTACGTGCCGAGTCTCCGACCAGGAAGAGGACGCGCGCGCCGGGCCGGCGCCGGGCGATTCGTTCGGCCGCCACGAGGCCCGCGCCTCCCGAATGCCCCGCGGGAACGCCCTCCAGCCGGGCCAGGCGGCGGGCGGCCTCGGCGGCGTCTTCGGCCGACACCGACTCGATCCGGTCGACGAGCTTGGTGTCGAAGATCTCCGGCTCGAAGTCGGGCGTGATCCCGGCGATTCGGCTTTCGCCGTCGCTTAAGTAGGAGCCGTCGGCGACCACACCGACCAGCTCAGCCGTCGAGCCGGCCTTGCGCAGCGCGCGGCCGACGCCGGTCACCGTGCCTCCGGTGCCGATGCCGAGGACGACCGCGTCGATCCCAGAGCCGGCCTCGGCGAGGATCTCGGCCCCGGTCGTCCGCTCGTGGACCTCGGGGTTGGCGGCGTTCGAGAACTGGTTGACGAAAACCCCGCCACGCTCGGTGGCGATCCGCCCGGCCACGCCCAGGGGACCTTCGTCGCTGTCCCATTGCAAGCCGTGGGGCAGGAGCACCACCTCGGCGCCCATCGCCTCCATGGCCTCGGTCTTGGGTCCGCGGTCGGCCTCGGTCATCACGGAGACGAAGCGGTAGCCGCGCGCCGCGGCGATCCAGGCGAGGCCGATGCCGGTGTTGCCCGCGGTCGCCTCGGTGATCGTCATGCCGGGCCGAAGCGTGGCATCCGCCTCCGCCGCTTCGATCATGGCGAGCGCCACGCGGTCTTTGATAGAGCCTCCCGGGTTCAGGTGCTCGGCTTTGACCAGGAGCTCGGCGCCCGCCGCCTCGGAAAGGCGCCGCAACGGAAAGGTCGGCGTGTGTCCCACGCACTCGAAGATGTCTTGAAAGCTGGCCATTCTCTCCTCTGGGTCGCTTTCCCCGTTCGCCGGAAGCACTTGGGCGGCCGATCATGACACTGTTCGGGTTAAGATCCCAGCCCATGGCCATCCATCCCGAAGCCCAGCTCCTGATCCGGCGGCGGACGAGGATCGTCGCCACCGTCGGCCCGGCGTCGCTCGCGCTGGGTGTGCCCGAACGGCTGATCGCGGCGGGCGTCAACGTCTTTCGCCTCAACATGTCGCACGGCGACCACGAGACCCACCGCGCGGCTTATGAGCGGCTGCGCGCCGCCGCTGCCGGCCGGCCCGTGGCGATCCTCGCCGACCTCTCGGGCCCCAAGATCCGCACCCGACGCTTCGAGGGCGGGTCGATCCCTCTCGTCGAAGGCGAGACGGTGACGGTGACGACGCGCGACGTCCTCGGCGAGCCGGGGCTCATCCCTTCCGCCTACCCGGCGCTCGCCGACGACGTCCGGCCGGGGGAGAGGATCCTCCTCGACGACGGACGCCTGGAGCTTCAGGTGCGCGCGGTCGACGGCACCGAGATCTCCTGTCGGGTCCTCGTGGGCGGCGAGCTCCGCGACCGCAAAGGCATGAACCTCCCCGGGGTGGCGGTCTCAGCACCCTCGCTGACCGAAAAGGATCGGCGCGACGCCCTTTTCGCGCTCCGGCTCGGTGTCGATTTCCTCGCCCTCTCGTTCGTGCGCCGCGCGGCCGACGTCCAGGAGCTGCGAGACCTTGTCCAGGAGGCTGGCTGCGAGGCGGCGATCATCGCCAAGATCGAGAAACCCGAGGCCCTCGACGACATCGAGGCGATCCTCGACGTGGCCTACGCCATCATGGTGGCGCGCGGCGATCTGGGTGTCGAGCTGCCCTTGGAGCAGGTGCCGGTGGTCCAGGACCAGTTGGTCTGCCGGGCGCGGCAGAAGGGCCGGCCGGTGATCGTGGCGACCCAGATGCTTGAATCGATGATCGAGGAAGCGCGGCCAACCCGCGCCGAAGTGGCGGACATCTCGCACGCGGTCGGCTCCGGGGCCGACGCCCTGATGCTCTCGGCCGAGACAGCGGTCGGACGCCATCCGGTGGAGGCGGTGGAGGTGATGGACCGCGTGGCGCGGCAAGCCGAGGCCTACCTCTGGCAACAGGGGGCTTTCGCTTCGCTCACCGCGGACGACGAGACCCCCCTCGCCGACGCGCTCCCCGATCCTTCCAGCGGACCCGGGCTCCTGCAGGAGGCGGTGGCCCGGGCGACCGCCAAGATGTCGCGCGACTTGAAGGTCCGCTCGATCGTCGTGGTGGCGCGAAGCGGCGCCTGGGCACGGCTCATCAGCTCCGAGCGCCCCGCGGCGCCGGTTCTCGCGATCACCGCCCGAGACGCCGCTTTCCACCGGCTGTGCCTGTCCTGGGGCACCCTGCCGGTGCGGGTCGAGCCACGGGAGCTGGAAGACCCGCAGGCGCTCGCCGGCAGGATCCTCCGGGAGCAGAAGCTCGCCGAAGCCGGAAAGCAGGTGCTTCTGGTTCGCGGCTACCACCTGCACGAGACCGAAGACACCCCGTCGCTGGCCGTCCTGACGCTTTGACGCTCGCTCGCCGGAGAAGCGACGGAAAAAAACTACGCCACGAACCCGCCCGCCGTCGTAAGATCCGGAGCTCAAACGGAGGATACCAGGTGGAAGACCCATCCACATCGCAAGCTCAGGGCGCCGCGGCCGTCCTCGACGCGGACTCCCTCGATCGGCTCCGCGAGCTCGGTGAGGAGATCGGCAACGAGCGGTTCCTCGAGCAGATGGCGGAGACCTTTCTCGAGTGCATGCCGTCGATCGGGTCGCTCCGGCAGAAGATGGCCGCGGTCGACCGCGACGCGGTGGTCAACATGGCCCATTCGCTGCGCGGAAACTCGACGAGCTTCGGGGCGCTTCGCCTGGCGGAGCTGGCGGCGGAGCTCGAATCGCGTGCCGATCAAGGAGCGCTCGCCGAGCCCTGGCAGGGATGGGAGGACTTTCTTGAGGAATACGAACGGGTGAGCGTGGAGCTGCGGAAGCTTTCGGCCGGCTGTGGAGTAGAATGACCCAGGTAGGTAGCACTGACGAGGTGGAGGACGGAGAAGCTCGCAATGGCGACCCTGCAACTCATTCCGCTGGCAGCGATTCGTGCCGCCCGCAATCGGATTGCGGACGCGGCTGTTTCCACGCCGCTCCTGCGACTCGACGTCGACGACGCTCCGGCCGAGGTCTATCTCAAGCTGGAGAACCTCCAACCCATCGGCTCGTTCAAGATACGGGGTGCGAGCAACGCCCTAATCGTGGCGCGTCCCGAGCAACTGGCCGGCGGAGTCTGGACCGCCAGCGCCGGCAACATGGCCCAGGGGGTGGCGTGGAACGCCCGGCGCCTCGGCGTGCATTGCCGGGCCGTCGTCCCCGACACGGCGCCCCAGAACAAGCTCGCGGCGATCGAGAGGCTGGGTGCGGAGGTCATCAAAGTCCCCTGGGACGACTGGTGGCGGCTGATCTGCGGCCGGGTCCCGAACGACTTGCCGGGGCTTTTCATCCATCCGGTCTGCGATCCGACGGTGATCGCCGGCAACGCCACGGTCGGCCTGGAGATCGCCGAACAGCTCCCGGACGCCGACACGGTCCTGGTACCGTTCGGGGGCGGCGGCCTCGCCTGCGGCATCGCCTCGGCACTGAGCTTCCTGCAACCCGAGACGCGGGTCTTCGGCTGCGAGGTGTCGACGGCGGCGCCTCTTCAAGCCGCCTGGGAGGCGGGCGGCCCGGTGGAGATCGAGACGCAGCCGAGCTTCGTCGACGGGATCGGCTCGCGCAACGTTCTCGAACCGATGTGGCCGCTGGTCGAACGTCTGCTCTCCGGTTCTCTCGTCGTTTCTCCGAAGGCGGTGGCCGACGCGATTCGCCGGCTCGCCGAACGTGCCCGTGTCGTGGCCGAAGGAGCGGGAGCGGTGGCGGTGGCGGCCGCGCTCGGCGGCCTGGCGGGCAAGGGGAAAATCGTCTGCGTGGTTTCCGGGGGCAACATCGACCTCGAGTCCCTGGCGCAGATCCTCTGCGGCGAGATGCCGGCAGCGAAGACGCCTTGATGGTATCCTGGGCCGTCGTCCGAGCTGTCCGGGCTCGACCTTGACCGCCAGGCGTCTGGGGAAAGCGTGGGAGCGAGCAACGATTGGGAGCACGAAAGATTCGAGATCCGCCGCCGTATCGGAGGCGGCGGCATGGGGGAGGTCTTCGAAGCCTATGACCGCAAGCGCGGCGAGATGGTCGCGCTCAAGACTCTGCGCCATCCCGACCCTTCGTCGCTCTACAAGCTGAAGAAAGAGTTCCGGACCCTCGCCAACGTCTCCCACCCGAATCTCGTCTCGCTCTACGAGCTCATCGTCGACGGGGAAGAGTCCTTCTACACGATGGAGCTCGTCGAGGGCGAAAGCCTGAAGGGCCATGTCTACCCGGCGGCGGAATCGACGCCGCTCGACGTGCCGGGAATGGACCCGGCCAAGGGACCGGTACCGGAGACCCTCGACGGAGCACGGTTGCGCTCCGTCCTGCTGCAGCTCGCCTTGGGCGTCAAGGCGATCCACAACGCCGGAAAGCTCCACCGCGACCTGAAACCGTCGAACGTCCTGGTGACGCCTCGTGGAAGGCTCGTCATCCTCGACTTCGGAGTGGCGACGCAGCTGAATCCTTCGTCACGGTCCCTCGAATTCGGCTTCGCGGGCACGGCTGCCTACATGGCGCCCGAGCAGGTCCGCGGCGAGCCTCTGCAACCGGCGAGCGACTGGTACGCCGTCGGCGTCGTCCTGTTCGAGGTCTTGACGGGCCGCTGGCCGTTCGTCGGGAGCCTGGCGCGCATTCTGATCGACAAGCAGTTCGTGGCGGCGCCTTCGCCAGCGGATCTGAACAACAACCTGCCGGCCGATCTGGTGGAGCTCTGCCGGAGCCTGCTCGAGATCGACCCGGCAGATCGGCCGACCGGAAGCGAGGTGGTTCGCCGCCTCGGTGGCACCGAGGCCGAGCTGTTGCTGAGAACCCGTGGCCCCGGTGAAAGCCGGCTGGTCGGCCGGCTGGCCCATCTCGCGTCCCTCGACAACGCTTTCGCCCTCACTCAGGAAGGGCATGCCGTCTCGGTCTACATCCACGGCAGCTCGGGGATCGGCAAGACGGCGCTGGTCAACGCTTTCCTGAAGAGGGTACGGGCCCGAACCCGAGCGGTTCTCCTGACCGGCCGCTGCTTCGAGCACGAAGCCGTACCCTACAAAGCTCTCGCCGGCGTCGTCGACTCTTTGAGCCGTTTCTTGCGCCATCTCAACAAGAACCTCGTCGAAGAGCTCCTGCCGCCGCGAATCGACGTCCTGGCGCGCCTGTTTCCAGTCCTCTTGCGCCTCGATCCGGTGGCCCACGCTGTCGAGACCCTGCCCGAGACCGAGCGCCGGGAAAGCGAAGAGCGTGACCGCGCGAGCTTACACCGCCAGGCTCTTGAAGCGCTGCGCCGGCTCTTGACCCGGCTGGTGGCGATCAACCCCGTGGTCCTCCACGTCGACGACCTTCAGTGGGCCGACGCCGACTCGGCGACCCTGCTCCGCGAGCTGATCCAGACTCCGGATGCGCCCCGGGTCCTCCTGCTGGCCAGCTTCCGCAGCGAGGAGGTCGACGCTCGGTCGTTTCTGCAAGAGCTCCTGGCGCAGACCGGCAGCACGACCTGCCGTCAACTGGCCGTGGCTGGATTGAGCGACCAGGAATCCCGGGAGCTGACCCGCCTTTCCCTCGGCCCGCAGGAGGGCACCGAGGCCTTGGTCGAAGCGATCGTGCTGGAAGCCCATGGCAGTCCCTTCCTCGTCGAGCAGCTGAGCCGCTACGCCGTGGCCAGCGGCTCCCACCTGGGCACTGGCATCCGGTTGGCCGAGATGATCGAGCTGCAACTCGAGCAGATGCCCGAAGGCTCACGCCGGCTGCTGCGGGTGCTGGCCGCGGCCGGCAAACCGATCGCCTGGACCCTGGCCTGCCATGCCGCAAAAGTCACCGGCGACCTCCGACGCCTGGAGGCAGCCTTGAAGGGCGCCCACCTGATCCGCGGCTCAGGGGGCGACGAGCTGGTCGAGCTTTCCCACGACCGTCTCCGCGAGGTGCTCCTCGAAGGGATGAACGACGACGAGACCCGCAACGTCCATGCCCGCTTGGCGGTGGTGCTCGAAGAGGGCGGGCGTGAGGATCCCGACACGCTGATGGAGCATTACGCCCGCGCCGGCGACGACGTCAAGGCGGGCCGACTGGCCCAGCAGGTGGCAGGGCGCGCCTCGACGGCGCTCGCTTTCGATTGCGCCGCACAGCTCTATCGGCGGGCGCTGGAGCTGGGACACCTTGATGAGGGCGAAAGGCTGGGTCTGCTCCACGGCCTGGCCAGCTCCCTGGCGCTCGCCGGGAGAACGCGCGATGCCGCCGAGCTCCACCTGGAGCTGGCAGAGCTGACCCAAGGGCGCCAGAGCCTGGAGTATCGTCGCTGCGCGGCCATGGAGTACCTGATGGCCGGTTACGTGGAACGCGGCCTCGAGCTGGCAAGGAGTGTCCTACGCTCCGTCGGCCTGGAGATGACCTCCACTCGTCGTTCCTCTTTGACCTCGCTTTACTGGCACAGGTTCCATCTCTGGCTACGCCGCTACCGGTACCGGGCGCAAGAAGCGGCCCAGATCCCCGCCCGGCGCCTGTTGCGCATCGACACCTGCTGGGCGATCGCCTCGGGCCTGGAGATGGTCGACGTCCGGCGCGCCGCCGACTTTCAGTCCCGTCACCTGCTCCTCGCCCTGGAGGCTGGCGAGCAGAGGCGCGTCGCCCGCGCGTTGGCGATGGAGGTGGGTTTTCGATCTGCGGCTGGGAGCCGCGACCGACGACGTGCGGCCCGGCTACGTCAACGCGCCCATGAGCTCGCCGCCAAGATCGGCGACGCCTACGCCGACGCTCTCGCCACCCTTCAAGACGGAGTCGCCCTCTACCTCAACGGCAGCTGGCGCGCGGCCGCGGGGACCTGTGACCGCTCCGAGGGGATGTTTCGCGACGGCTACGAGCGCGCGGTCTGGGAGATCACCACGGCTCGTCGATTTGCACTGTGTGCTCTGAGGAACCTCGGCGAGATCGGGGAAGTGAGCCGTCGCCTGCCTCGCTACCTGCGCGAAGCCACCGATCAAGGCAACGTCTACGGCACCAACGAGCTGCGAGCCCGGTTGAACGTCTTTTGGCTCGCCGCCGACGATCCCGAAGAGGCGCGGCGGCAAATCGACGAAGCCGCCCATTCGTGGAACCACGAGGGATTCCATCTCCCGCACTGGACCGTTGCGGCCGCCCGGGTCCAGGCGGACCTCTACACGGGACACGGCGTCGACGCCCTGGCGACGATGGACGGGCTCTGGCCGGCGCTCGGCAAGGCGTCGCTGCTCAGGATCCAGCCCGTCCGCCTCGAAGCCGTCCTGATGCGCTCCCGCAGCTCTTTGGCCGCGGCCCTCCAGGATCGTTCGCGGCAAGCTGAGCTCCAGCGACGGGCGAGAAACGGTGCGCGGCGTCTGGAACGCGAGAGCTTGCCCTTCGCCCGGCCTCTGGCGACCCTGCTGCGCGCCGCGGTGGCTCACCTCGCAGGGGACTCTCCCGGGGCTCGCGAAGCCCTGGAGAGGGCGGCTTTCGGCTTCGAATCCTGCGAGATGCGCCTCCACTCGACGGCCGCCTGGCGGCGCCTCGGAGAGCTGATGAGCGGCACCGCGGGCCAGGAGCTGGTCCACCGTTCCGACGCCTGGATGAAGGAGCAGAGGATCAGGGACCCCGCCCGGATGACCGCGATGCTGGCCCCCGGTTTCGCTCCCTGAGAGCCTCCTCTCACAGCTTCCGAGTAGGGGCTGGCCGGTGCAAGGCCGTATAATCGACTGGCTGAGCACGGAGCCCCCACTTTGAAGAGCGCGAATCCAGGCACGACCGATCGGGAGGAGATCGACTCCTCGGCGGACCAGCACATGCCGTTCCAGCTGGAAGGCGTGGTCCCTTTCCGTGGACCTGCCGACACACGACCGGCGGCCGAGCAGGACCTTCCCGACCGCTATGAGATCCGCGGCGAGGAGGAGGGCGTTGCGCTCCGCTGCCGGGAAGCGCCAGGGGTCGCGGTCCGTATCGACGCCTCGTTCGCCTTTTCCGAGACCGAAGCCAAGAAGCTCGGGGAACGCGTCATCCTGCTCGACGGAGCCGGTCAATTCGGTCCCCTCCTCGACGACGCCAGACACCTCTACAACCTCGACCATCACGAAGGCTGTCTGCGGGCCTTCACCCTGGCGACCTGTGAGCAGGCCCTGATCCTGGTGCTCAAAGGGGTGGGCCTCGACCGTGGCGACTGGACGATCTATGCCAACGAGCCGGACCTCGACACGGTCTTCGCCATCTGGGTGCTGCTCAACTATCGGCGGGTACGGGAGCTCACGCCGGAAGCGCGTGACGCGATCGTCCCGCTCCTGCGCCTTGAAGGCGCCATCGACGCGAACGGCTTCGAGATCGCCGAGGTCTGCGGCTTGCCCCAGACCAGCCTGAGCGAGGAGCGCTCTCGTCTCGAGCGGCTCTACGCCATCGAGCGCGAGGCCAAGCAGAGTGGCTCCTGGTCCAAGCTCGACGGTGCGCGCTACACCCACGAGATGCTTCTCGCCATCGACCGGATGGTCTACACCTCCGGCGACTTCGCCGACTACGCGAGCATCGAGCTGGAGTACGGCCACGTGGACATCGGAGAGAACCGAGTCGCCGTGGTCTGCCGCGACGGCGCCGGCATCTACGACGTCGAACGGCGACTCCGCAAAGTCTGGGGCGAGCGCCTCGGAATCATCGCCCTGGAGCGCGCGCCGCAGCACTACACCCTACGGCGTGTGGCTTCGTTGGCCGGCATCCTCCTGGAGGATTCCTACCGGCGGCTCAACCTTCTCGACCCGGCCGTCGACGGCCGGCCGCCCAAGAAACGCTGGGGCGGCTCCGACGACATCGGCGGCTCGCCACGTCCTCACGGCACCGGACTGACCCCCCGCGAGATCGCCAAGATTTTGAAGCTGACCTACCAGGAGGTGCGGCCCTGGCATGGTCTACAACGTTTCAGCATGGCTCTCGTGTGGACGGCCGTTCTAACCGCAGCGGCCGGCGCCGCCGTCTGGGGCTGGCTGCAGGCGGCGGGTACGGCCCCGGAGGATGCCGGCGGTCCCCAGGCGATGCTGGTTGCCGCGCTGATCGCCGGATTCGGAGCCTGGGCCTTGACTCACAGGCTCTCGCGAGGATGGACGTGGCTTTTCGGCTGGCGCTGGCCCGCGGCGGAGGACTGGCTAGTCCTCGTGCCCGTCGCCTGGCTCGGGGCGGGCGCTGGCGGGGTGTGGGTCCCCCGTGACATCTCGTTTGAGGCGGAGCCTCTGGCCGTCGCGGCTCTGGCGATGCTTTTCGCGGCTCTCGCTCTCGCCCTCTGGTTTCCTGGCCTGGTGCACGGGCTCTTGATCCTGGAGGCTCCTGTCCAGACGGTACGGAGCCGATGGTTCATCTCCCTGCCGGCCCTGGCTTCGGCGGTCCTGTATACGGCCGTCACGACCTTGGCCTGCCTTATCCTCACCGCCGGTCCATCCTTGCCGCTAGCCCCACCCTGGGGTTTGTTGGCCCTGGTGGCAGGCGCCTTCCTCTGCGGCCTCTCGGTGGCCATGATCCGGGAGCGCTCCTTGAGCCTCTGGCCCGCGGTGGGTGCTCTGGCCGCGGGTTGCGTGGTGCGGCTGATCGTCGACGCCGTCTCGAACGGCTGAGCCGGCTCTAAGTAAAGATTGCCGCTGGTCAGCAGCAGCCGGATGTGCTACCCTCGCGCTCCGCTACGTCGGCGTGACTTCGCCGTTCGGCAACGCCTTCAAGGCCCCCATCGTCTAGCCAGGTCAGGACACCAGCCTTTCAAGCTGGCGACACGGGTTCGAATCCCGTTGGGGGTACCAAGGACCTCCGGCGCTGGCACCGGGCGACGATCCGCTTGCCACCCCCGAGAGGTGCCTTGTACTTGCTAGGGGAAATCAGAAAGGCCGAGGGTGCGAGAGAGAGAGAGGGGGGGATCGTGTCCGGTCGAGTAAGCAGGTACACCCTCGGCCTGCAAAGGACCATAGCAGGTTCTTTTGCGTTTGGGAAGCATCCAGGCTGATTTTCTGTAGTTTTTTTCCTCACCTCCCGGTCGGGGGCTTTGCACGATCCGAATCCGCCCTCCCCGCGACCTCTGACAGAGACCGCTCCGCGGTGGCGAGAAGCAAGGGCCGACCGGGTCTAGCGGACCTTGGCGACGACGACGGTGACGTCGTCGAGTTGCTCTCCGTCGGCCTTGAAGCTCCAGACGTCGCCCAGCAGGGTGTCGCGAATCTCGCGGGCGCTGCGATCGCCGGAGACGGCTCGCAGCCGCTTCCGGAGACGTTCGTCGCCGAAAAGGTCCCGGCGGGCGTTCAACGTCTCGGCGATGCCGTCGGTGAAGAAGAGGAAGATGTCGCCGGGAGCGAAGGGGACGCTGCGCTGCTCCGGCGAGCTGCCCAGCCGGGTACCGAGTGGGAGGGCCTCGGAGACGAGCTCCTCGACCTCGCCGCTCGTGGCGTGCCGGACTAGCGGCGGCGGATGGCCGGCAGCGGCGAAGGTCACGGCCCTTTCGTCGTGGTCGAACCGCGCGTAGAGGAGCGTCATGAAAGCCCGGTGGCCGGTTGTCTGCCGCAGCATGCGGTCGATCTTGGCGAGGATTTCGGCCGGCTCCAGGGGGGTCTCCTGGAGCAGGTGAAGACAGCTGCGGACCCCGGAGAGCACGAGACCGCTCGCCACTCCGTGACCGGCCACGTCGCCGACCACGATCACCTGGCTCTCCGCGGAGATGGTGAAGTAGTCGTAGTAGTCGCCGCCGACCTCGCTCGCGGGAATCGAGATCCCGGCGACGTCGAGCCAGGGGATCCTCGGCTCGCTCGCGGGCAGCATGCTGAGCTGGATCCTGCGGGCGTCGTCGAGCTCCTCGCGCATCCGCCGCTGCTCGCGGTGACGATGCAGCTCCCGTCGCCAGCGGATCAGGAGCTCCCTGCGCTGGCGCCTCGTCACGTTGACGACGACAGCGAAGACGACGAGCGTCAGGGCGGTCTGAAAGACCAGCAACGGATAGGAAAGAGGCGTGCTCGTCGCCGCCGCGATCACGAGGTTGCGGCCGACGGAGAGCGTCCAGACCGCGGCGAGGGGGACCGCGACGAGCCCCGCCGGCAGACGGAAAAAAACGACCACGGCGGATGCGGCGAAGTCGGCCGGATGTATGGGAGCCGCCGGATCGAAATAGACCGCCTTCCACAGGAGGGCCTGGAGAACCAGGTACGCCAGGAGGAAGCCGCGGAAATGATGGGTGAAGACCGGTAGCTCGCGGACCAAGTAGAGCCCTCGGATCGCCGCCAGGTTGATCGCCGGCACGATCAACGCCGCGTAGGTTTCACGAAAGCCCATCACCAGCGCCAGAGCGACGGCGGCCAAGGTGAAGAAAACGAGCAGCCGAAACAACGTCTGGCAGTTGCGGGCGTCGAAGTGGGCGCGCACCGCTGCGTCTTCTGGCAGCAGGATCAGCTGATCGATCGACGGGGGCTGCGTCACGGGCCTCACAGCTCGCCATGGTAGCCCTATCGGGCGCTGTCCTCAACCGGAGAAGTCCCTGACTCGGCGAAAGCCGGCTTGACAGGAATCCTGGCGCTCTGGTTCGATAGAGTGGTGTCCCAACAGGAGCCGCACCCCACCACCGACACCACACAGGGGCCTCTGTCCCCCGCGGCAAAAGTCCATCTGCGTTTCGAGAAGTTCTCGGCGTTCATCGAAGAGTACCGGCCGAAGATCTCGCTGGGCGGGATGTTCCTCGAGACCACCGAGCCCAAGCCGGTGGGCAGCACGGTCGCGTGCGACTTCGAGCTGACGGACGGCTTTCGCCTCTGCCAGGCGCTGGGAGAGGTGGTCTGGGTACGGCGCCAGGCGGCCGGCCCCGACCAGCCCGCCGGAATGGGCATCCGCTTCCAGGCCATTGATGACAAAGGCCGCGAGCTCGTCTTGAAGATCATCGACGAGCAAAAGGAAGCCGGGGGCCAGCCTTTCGAGGTCGAACGCATCCCCCCGGGTGCCGAAACCGTACCCGTCGGAGGCTCTCCGGCACCCCGCGAGGACCCGGCTTCGACCATGTCCCGGAAGGCCGTGGCTCCCGGCGAAGACCCCGCGTCGACTCACTCGCAACCCGCCGTCCCGACCGGCCCGAGGCGTCCGGCGACTCCCACCCTCAGCGAACTGGAACCTCTGGACAGCCTCGAGCTCGAAGGCGATTCCCTGGGCAGCCCCGTGGAGGTGGCTCCGCCGGTGGCCGAGAGCCCTTCAGCAGAGGCCCCCGGCCCGGCGCCAGGGCCCTCGGACATGTCGGCGGAGGTGATCGCCGTCGAAGAAGACGGCGGGTTTACGCTGGAATCCTCAGAGGCCCTCAAAATCGAACCGATGGAAGCTCCGCTGGCCGTCATCGAGGCCGCTCCGGTCGACGTCGTCTCTGTTGAAGACGGCCCTGAGCCGGCCTCTTTCGACGCCACCCCGAGCCCAAGCCCCTCCGAAGCCGCACCGGCGCCGAGCTTCGGCGCCACCGCCGAGGAAGAGCCGGACTTCGGATTCGGCGCTCCCGACATCGGCGCGGTCGATTTCCCCACCAGCTTCGACACCCCGGATTCCACGGAATCCGACCGGGCCTTCCAGCCGACCGCAGCCCCAGGCTCCGGGGAGATCTCGCCGAGCGGCGAAGCGGGGGAAGAGCCTCCGGAAACCCTTGTCCTCCCTCCCCTCAAGGAGGAGGACACAGGGCCCGGTAGCGCTTGGAGCTTGGAACCCGACTCTGACGACACCAACCCCTCGGGGCTCGACCTCCTGGCGGCTCCGGCCAGCGACCCCACACCTCAAAGCACCTCGGAGGAACCTGTGGGCATGGATTCCGAACTGTTTGGCGACGACCTGCCGGAAAACACCGTCTCCGGCGACGAGCTGCCTGACGACGAGTCGGGCGGCGACGCGCTTCCCTCCCCCAGGTTCGACGAGTCACCGGCCGAGCCGGCACCGTCGGTCTTCGGTTCCGAAAGCGAGCACTCTCCCGACGATGCCTGGGACGAGGAGGACGACGAGTGGGACGACGAGGAAGAGACCTCGAGGATGGGGCTCTTCAAGATCGCGCTCATGGAATCGAAGGGTAGGATCCTCGGCCTCTTGCTCATCATCGTCCTGGCGGTCGGCGGCCTCCTCTACAAGGATCAGCTCCTGGACCTGGTGGGCCTGGGTTCTTCACCCATGGGAGCTCCTCAGAACGCCGAGACGATCGTGGCACAGCCTTTACCGGCACCTGCTGAGCCTGAGATCCAGGAACCTCCGCCTCCCGCCGCCGAGACGCCGGCGGACCTGTCCCCGCCGACTCCGGCACCGCCCCCTGAGCCCGAGCCGGTTCAGGCCTCCGACCTGCGGCCCGCCGCTTCCGGCCTGCGGCCCACCAGCGCCTCCTCCTCGCCCGCCACAAAGGTAGAAGAGCTCACCTTCGAGCAAACGGCCGAAGGAACCCGGATCCTCGTCCGGTTCGACGGCTACATGCCCCAGGGCCGGTTCGAGCACAACCCGCTGTCTTACGACTTACTCAAGGAGCAGGTGGTGCTCCTGGGTATCCGTCTGCCCTACCACAGCCGCATCGACGTAGGAACGCTGGAGCTGGACCGTATCCGCACGGGCCTCCACGGCGACCAGCTGAAGCTCGTATTCGACCTTAGCTCGGAGGTCATGACCGTGGGCGAGATCCGTCCGCGCGGCGACCAGCTCGAAATCCTCGTGCGGCGGCGCTAGGGCCCCCGCTCCCGCCCGTCGGCAACAGGACCCGGCGGAGCACCGCAGTCCTCGAGCTGCGCAGTTACCCCTTGACAAAGCCCGCCGGGGCTCTTATTCTAACTCTTGGCGGTAATAAGGCGTAAACAACCGCCCTGGAGCGCAGGAGGTCTCGTCTCCAACACCATCCGGTGTCTCACGGGACCACCCATGGATCCAGCTACGGAAGGAGGCTGTCTATGTCAAGGAAGCGTTGAGAATGCCAAGAGACCCCGGGGAGGAATCTCTGCTATCCAGAGATCCTTGGCATCCAAAGACCCGGGAAAGAGGGAAAAATCTCTGGATAACAGAGAGATTTCTGATATTCAGAGATTCACCGGACCTTGAAGCCATGTCAATATAAACCTTGAAGTATCTGTCACGGACAGTAGAATGGCGGGCCGATGGCGTCGATGGACAGAGAAGTCAAGCAGATTCTGACACTGCTGCGGAGCAAGATCCGCGAGAGCGGCTACACCCAGATCCAGGTGCAGCGGCAGCTCGATTGGGGACGCAGCTACATCAGCCAGCTGCTGAACCGGGGGAAGGCGCTGCGGGTCGAGCAGGTGCTCAAGATCCTCGAGACGATCAAGGTTGAGCCGAGGGAGTTCTACGCGGAGCTCTACCAGTTCCCGCGGCCGGAAGCACACCTGCGCAACCTCGACGAATACGCCGAGCCGGAGGCGCTCGACGCGGCGAGCTTCACCAAGATCCTCGGCGAGGACGCGGCAGAGGCGGACGGCCTCTCTGACGACTTTTTCCGCAACTACCGCGAGCTTCGGGCCATGGTCCGAGCCGTCGTCCAGGTCCTGATCGAGAACGAGATGGTCACGATCGAGGACTTCGCCGACAAGGCCAGGGCGGCCGAGCCGGGCCTTCGCCGCCGCCCTTGACCTCAGTCGATGGGCGTGAAGCTCTCGGCCACCGAGGCACGGAGCCGTTCCGAGAGGTCTTTGCGGTCGGTGCCGTGAAGCGGTTCCGCTCCGAAGACCAGCCGCGCTTTGAACCCGGGCAGCCCCAGGAGGCGCACGAGGTGCGGGCCGAAGGGCGCGTCTCCCCACCAGCAGATGCACTCGTGGGCCGGCGGAGCGCCGTTCGGTGCCGAATAGCTCAACGCCGCGTAGTGCACCGGATGGTCACGGCGGGTCGCGTACTCGAGAAGGGAAGGTTTGAAGCGGAGCACCGTGTCGCCCTTGCCACTCGTCCCCTCCGGGAAGACCACGACACCGAGCCCCCGGTCGAGCTCCTTGCCGACGATGTCCATCACCCGCAGGATGTCTTTCTTGAGCCCCCGATCGATGAAAATCGTGTCGCCGGCGGCGATGATGCGGCCCGCCACGGGCCAGCCCCTCAGGTCGGCCTTGGCGACGAAGGCTGCGTCGATTTGGCTCCCCAGCAGCATGATGTCCATGTAGCTCACATGGTTCGACACCACAAAGAACGGCCCCGAGGGCGGTCGGCCCTCGACCTCGACCCGCATCCCGGCGATCCAGGAAAAGCCGCGGGCCCAGTTCCTGAAGATCGCGTTACGGATCCGTAGCTGCCAGGCGTCGGCGAAAGGCCGCAGGCACAGGGACAAGACCAGGAGGGCGTACCAGCCCAGCGTCCAGAGCGTGATCGCCAGGAGGCGGGGCAAGGCTCGAAACAGGTTGGGCATCGATGGACGGTTCTCTCGGGATCCTCGGTCCGCAGGCGGCCGGAGCCGACGCAGCATAGCACAGAAGCCCCTTTGCCTTCGGAGGCGCAGGCAACGAATTTCAAGAGCCCAAGAGCAGGTATTGATTGAGGTCTGCGCTCGCGCCGTCGGCGGTGAACTGGTCCACAAGCCGAAGGCCGGAGGAGTGGACGATCTCGTCGGCTTCGGAGTCGCTCATCAGGTGGCAGTACCGCGGGACCGTGGTGTCTCCGCGCCAACTGAGGAGGTGGTCTCCTGCCTCAAGACGGCCGGGATCGATGCGGACGCCGCCGCGGTGGAAGCTCTTCCAGGAGACACGCTTCTCGGCGAATCGCCGCAGCCGGTCGAAGCGCCAGAGGGAAACCGCCAGCAGAGCGCCCGGAAGCAGGAGTCTTCCCAGCTGCCTCACGAGCTCGACTCGTTCGGTTCGTCCCGGGACATGGTGGAGGACGCCGAAGAGAACGACGAGATGAAACCCTCCCAGGGTGCGGGGCGGACCGTCTTGGATCAGGTCGTGCTCTTCGAGCCGTACCCGGAGTCTTTCCGGCGGCTCGGCGCAGGTAGCTAACCGGCGGCGAGCGGCGGCGATCAGCCTCTTGGAGCTGTCGAGCCCGGTGTAGTGGAGCCGGCCCGGCCAGGCGTCGGCCAGGAAGGAGGCGAAGCGGGCGTTCCCGCATCCCGCGTCGAGGATCTGAAGGATCGGTGGGCTTGCGAGGTGCGGCAAAAGGCGCCGCCATCCGTCCCAGGGGCCACCACGGCTACCGCTGAAGCTTTCGGCATGGTGGGTGTAGAAGCGCCGGTTTACGTCCAGGAGCGCCTGGCGTGTTGCCTCGTCCATGTCCCTTGTCGATCCGCCTGTGCTATCCTCTCCGCCCGCCGGGCCCGGTGAGACACCATGAGCTACAACCCCTACCCCTTCGAGCCTCGACGGCACGAGCGCCAGCTGGTGTCGATCATCCGTGAGATCGGAGCGGAGGACCGTCTCGATTCGCGGCGGCTCCATCGTATCGTCCGGCGCCACCCGAAAGAGCGCGGCGGCGCGTTTTCCAAGAGCGAGATCCTTCGCGCCTTCCGCTTCTTCAGGAGCTCCCACGCTTTTGCCGACGACGAGCCGAGCTTCGCCCTGAAGGTGCGGATGAAGCCGATCCGCACCCGTAGCGGCGTCGCCCCCGTGACCGTCCTCACCAAGCCCTACCCTTGCCCGGGCGAATGCATCTTCTGCCCCAGCGACGTCCGCATGCCCAAGAGCTACCTGTCCCGGGAGCCGGGCGCTCAGCGGGCGGCCCAGCACCGCTTCGACCCCTACGCACAGACCCTGAGCCGGCTCGTCGCGTTTCACCACACCGGCCATGAGGTCGACAAGGTCGAGCTCATCGTCCTCGGGGGCACCTGGTCGTCCTATCCGGAGCCCTACCAGGTCTGGTTCGTCAAGCGCTGCTTCGAAGCCATGAACGACTTCGACGCCGCACGGGCCTCGGCTGAGGAGATCCGACGGCCGCCTCCCGGACCGATCGACTTCGACGAGCTCGACGAGGAGGTCGACGGCCGGACGAGGAAGCGCACCTACAACGAGGTCGTGACGGCTTTCTTGCGCCGCAGGACGGATGGCCACCTCACCGGCGTGGAGGAGACCTCTTCCTGGGAAGAGCTCTTCGAAGCTCAGCGGCTGAACGAGACCGCCGCCGCCCGTTGTGTGGGCCTCGTGCTGGAGACCCGGCCGGACCTCGTCAGTGAGGCGGAGGCCCTTCGCCTGCGCCGGTTGGGTGCGACGAAAGTCCAGATCGGCGTCCAGAGCCTCTCGGACGACGTCCTGCGAAGGAATCGCCGCGGGCATGACGTCGAGACCACGCGCCGCGCATTGTCTCTCTTGCGCCGGACGGGATTCAAGCTGCACGTCCACTGGATGCCCAATCTCTACGGCTCGGACCCGCGGGCCGACGTCGAGGACTTCAAGCGTCTCTTCGACGATCCGGCGGTGCGGCCCGACGAGCTCAAGCTCTACCCCTGCTCGCTGATCGAAAGCGCCGAGCTCATGCAGCGCTACGAGGACGGGAGCTGGCGGCCCTACGGCGAGAGCGAGCTCCTCCAGGTCTTGACGGCGTGTTTTCTAGAGGTGCCGGCCTATTGCCGCTTGACCCGGGTGATCCGCGACATCCCCGGCGACGACATCGTGGACGGGAACAAGCTCACCAACTTCCGCCAGATCGTCGAACGTGAGCTGGAGCGCCGTGGACGATCCAGCCGGGACATCCGCGCGCGAGAGATTCGCAACGCGGCGGTCGATCCGGACCGCCTCCACCTGGAGCAGGAGACCTACGAAACCGCCACCGGACGGGAGGTGTTCCTGCAATGGCTGCATTCCCTGGCCGAGCCCGGGTCGGGCGACGATCGGCTGGTTGGTTTCTGTCGCCTCGCTCTGCCCGCGGCACCATCGTTCGTGGCCGAGCTCGGCCACGCCGCCATCATCCGCGAGGTCCATGTCTACGGGACGGTCGTGGCGATCGGCGACACCGGACGCGGGCGCGCCCAGCACCTCGGTCTCGGCCGCCGGCTCGTCGACGAGGCCGCCCGCTGCGCCGCGGCAGAGGGCTTCGAGAGGCTCGCGGTCATCTCCTCGGTCGGTACACGAGAATACTATCGCCGCTTGGGCTTCGTCGAAGGAGAGCTTTTTCAGCATCGCCCCCTTTAGGGCGGTTTGTGGAATAATCCCCGGCTTGAAACGCGGACGCCCAGCTCAGGACGGTCCGCCCATCGGTCTCACAGGGGACCGCAAGAGGAGAGAACCTTGCGAAGAGTCGGCATCTTTGGTTGGGGCATCGTCGCCCCGCGCTCCCCGAACATCGACGCTTTCGCCCACAACCTGGAGTCCTCCGAGACCTGGCTCGAGCCCTTCAACGGCTTCGGTCCCGACTCGTTCCTGGTCGGGCGACCGGAGTTCGACTTCGAGGGCTACCGACCCTGGATCGACGAACGCTTCCCCCCTAACCGCTTTCCCCAGCTGGTCTCCAAGATGGGCCTGCCGGTCAAATTCGCCATCGGGGCCTTCATCCAGTCCCTGGGCCAGAACCCCGGGCTCGAGGAGGAGCTGAAGCGCCTCGGCCGCCGCACCCACATCTACGTCGGCACCGGCCTCGGGGACCTCGGTACCAAGCAGGATCAGGTGCTCTCGCTCTTTCACGCCGAGCGGCGCTGGAACCGTTTCTGGGCCCAGCCGGAGAACAACTCCGCCCACCGGCGCTACCTTGAAACCGGGGAAGCCGACGGCGAGCCACCCCCGGCTCCGGAGACCGCCGACGACGCCTGCCGTGACGAAGTCGACGAAGCCTGGTGGAGCTTCTGGACCGAGCGCTCGCCGGAGCTCCACGAGTACCTGGTCGAGCTACGCGAGATCGAGGCTCTGGCCGTCGAGGGCGAAATCGAGGCCGGCAAGAAGGCCACCATCCGCGAGAAGCAGCGCCGCCGGCGGCGCCTGGCGCAGAAGTGGAACGCTCCACCGCCTCCCTGGGAATCGGTCTCGCCCAACCTGATCTGGAACATCGACAACATCCCGGCGGCCCAGATCTCGATGCTCGGCGGCCTGAACGGCCTCGCCATCTGTCCCCAGGCCGCCTGCTCGACGTTCGGCGTCACCTTGAAGCTCGCCATCGACGCCATCCGCTCCGACCAGGCCGACGCCGTGATCCTCGGGGCCACCGACGGACCGCCCCATCCGCTTCTCGTCGCAGCCTTCTACAAGGCCCGGGTCATCTCGGCCGACGGCCAGGTCTCCAAACCTCTGACCGAGCTGCGCGGGACCCACGTCTCCGGCGGCGCGGCGATCTGGATCGCCGGCGAGCTCGAGCACATGCAAAGGCTCGGCATGAAGCCTCTCGGCATGGAACCTCTTTCCGTCGGTGTCACCTCCGACGCCGGCCACATCATCACCCCGTCGCAGGAAGGGCCGACCGCGGCCATGCGCATGGCCTTGGACTCCGCCGCCGTCGAACGAGAGGACATCGTCTCCTGGGACCTCCACGCGACGGCCACTCCCGGCGACTTCAACGAAGTCGAGATGGTCAGGAACCTCGTGCCCGAGGACACGCTCATCACCGCCCGAAAAGGCACCTTCGGCCACGGCATGGCGGCCGGTGGCGGCTGGGAGCTGACCGCCCAGTACCTCGGATGGCAGCGCGGCGAGGTCTACCCCACCCCGCTCGGACACGACGAGCTCAACGAGCACATCGCCACCGTGCACCAGAGCTACGCGTTTGACAACGGCTGCCCCGCCAGAGACGGCGCCGTCGGCAAGCTCTCGATGGGCATCGGCGGCATCAACACCTGCGTCGTTTCCCGTCCCTGGCCACCGGAGACCCTGGCCGGAGACGCCAAGGAGGGCTAATGCCCTCCCCCCTCGTTTTCCCCAAGGGGACGGTAGCGACGCCCACCGAAAGTGGCCCCGGGCCACCGAAGCTGCGGCTGAAGGAGGCTTGGGCTCAGGCCGTGGTCCTGGTGCGCGCCGTCGAGGAGTCGGACCCGCGCGGCCGGCTCCTCGAGCTCGAAGAGCGCCGGCGGGCGACCCGCGAGGCTCGCGCCGAGGATGACGACGCCTGGCTCGCCCGACGCGCCCGGAGGCTGACCCGGGAGCTCACAAAATCCTGGCCCTTCTTGCCGCGGCTGCTCCGCATCACGAGCCTCGGCCGCGGCCTGCTCGCTCCCGCCCTCGTAGCGGCCGCCGTAGCCGGGCTCGCCACCAACCCAACGGCGCATCCAAGTCGCCGCCCTCGCCGCCTGGCGCGCCGCCCGCCTCACCAAACGCCTGCCGGTCGCGGTAAGCGATGTCTATCTCCTGAGGCTCCTGGCGGCCGCTTCGGCCGCCACACACCGAATCGACGTCGTCCCCTACAGCTATCGCCCCGCCGCCGCGGTCACGACCGCGCTAGGGACGCGGCTCCTGGACGTCTTCGGCGCCGAAAGCGACGTCCGCCTCCACTCGCGCGCCGTGCGTATTCCGACGAATCCGACCACCCATTCCGACGGAAGCCGACCACCTCCGTCCTCGGCCAGCGCGAAGACCTGGCGATCGTGGGGGACGATATCAGGTTCGGAATCCGCTCGGCGGGCTACGGTGGCTGGGGCCGGAAACGCGCCGCGTCGATGCTGTGCTTGCGAATCAGCTCCCAGAAAGCTCGCCGGTTCTTCTGCGCGGTGCGGGCCGCGCGGCTGATGTTGCCCTCGCAGGCAGAGAGAAGGTTCTCGATGTACCGGCGCTCGAACCTGGTCACGGCCCGGGCCTTGCCTTGCTTGAAGGTCTCGATGCGTGGCCCGCTCTGCCGGGGTAGCATGACGTCGCAACGGCGGATGATCGAGCGCTCCCCGGCGAGCACCACGGCGCGTTCCACCACATGCTCGAGCTCGCGGACGTTGCCTGGCCAGTCGTAGGCCACCAGGATCGGGAAGACCTCCGGTGCCAGCGTGCACACGCCGCGCTCCAGGCCGCAGGCGTGCTTGACGAGAAAGTGGTGGGCGAGGGGGAGGATGTCTTCCTGGCGCTCGCGCAACGGTGGCAGGCACAAGGGCAGGACGTTGAGCCGGTAGTAGAGGTCCTTGCGCAGTTGCCCGCCCGCGACCGCCTTTTCGACCTCGGCGTTGGTGGCCGCGATGAGCCGCAGGTCAGCGGTGCGGGCCTTCGGCGAACCCAGAGGCCGGTACTCCTTCTCCTGTAGGAAACGCAGGAGCTTCACCTGCGCGGAAGGCGGCAGGGCGTCGATCTCGTCGAGGAAGAGCGTGCCGCCCTCCGCCTCGTGCACCAGACCGTGGCGGGAGCTCGAAGCGCCGGTGAAGGCGGCGCGCTCGTGGCCGAAGAGCTCGCTCTCGATCAGCTCAAGCGGAATGGCGCCGCAGTTGACCGGAAGGAAGACGGCGTCGGAGCGCGGGCTCAGATAGTGGATGGCGCGGGCACAGACCTCCTTGCCGGTGCCGGTCTCGCCGGCGATCAGCACGGTGGCGTCGCTTTTCGCCATCCGTGGGATTCTCTCGATCGCCGCGAGAAAGGTCGAGCTATGACCGATCAGCTGGCGGAGCCCGAGACTCTCCTTGAGCCGCTGGCGCAGGTCAGCGTCCGCCGAGCGTGTTCCGGTCAGCCTCCAGAGACGCGGCAAGATGTCGACGCGCTTGAGCGGCGGCGTGACGAAGTCACTGACGCCTGACTCGAGCAGCGCCGCCACGGCTCGCGGCTCCCCCGCCTGCGTCACCAGAAAGAGGGGAAGCTCCGCGGACTCCTCGCGCAGCCAACGCACCGTATCTCCGATCCGCGCCGTAGCGGACAAAGGCTCGACAAGGAAGGCGGCGACCAGCTCGCCGTCATCCAAGGATGCCAGATCGTCGAGAGGAAGTCCGAACGGCGAACCGGCATCTCCCTTTTCGCCTCCGAGGCAGTGGATCGAATAATCGGCTTCCAGAATTCCGACGAGCTCTTCGGCGAGCTCCAGCCGCGGAGCAAAATCAAGAATAAGAACCCAAGGCTTCATTTCGCACCTCACGTTGCGAAGCCTAAAATGTACCATCCCAACTAACGAGATCAACCATCTTAGCAGAGACTCCACCGCGATGCAAGGGATTTCTGCAACGAATGCAGGAAGGCGCGGCGAGCTCCGGCCCGGACGCCTGGGGGGATAGGACAAAAGGCCGTCCGGCAGGACATTTTTGTCCTATCCCCCCAGGCGGCTCCGGCGGTCTCGCCCGGCCGTCGCCGCGCCCTCCGGGAGGACGGCTCGGGAAGGACAAAAACGTCCTGTCCGAGCCTAGCACGCTCCCCGGATGCGGGCACCAGCTCCTGGCACAGACCTTGCTCTACGGAATCGGCATTGCCACTCGAAAAGTCTGGAACGACTCTTGTGACCGATGACCTTTCTTCCACCGCGCGCGAAATCCTGGCCTATCTGGTCGAGAATTCCGAGGCCCAAGACACCCTGGAGGGGATCATGCAGTGGTGGCTTTTCGACCGCCATCTCCAAAGCCAGCTCGATACGGTGCGTAAGGCCTTGGACGAGCTGATCGCCGCGGGTTTCGTCGGCGTCTCGGAACGGCCCGGCTCCGGTCAGCTCTACCGGCTGACCGGCAGCAAGCCCGACGAGCTGAAATCGACCGGCGAGATGAGGTCTAGCTGAGAGATGCCTCCCCTGACGATCTCCGCCGACGGCCAGCCACCCCTGAACGAGGTGATCGACGAGATGCTCACCGCGCTCGAGGCCGAGGCCAATCTGCCTCTCCCCGCCGGCAGCCTCCCGCCCCCCAACCTCTCGCTGGTGCGGGTGCAGGAACGGCCTGTCGGTCTCGGTCGGTGGCGCGGCAACGAGACCCAGGGCCCTTTGCCTCTGCTGGCGCTCAAAGGCGGCCGGCTCGACGCCGTGGTGCGCTTCCAGCTCTGGGCCAACGTCGTGGCCGACATCGACGCGGCGATCCTCCAACTCCAGGCGGACCTCTCCAGCGCCCGGGACGTTCTGCGCGGCCAGGGCTTCTTGAAGCTCACCGCCAGCGACACCTCGCTGGCCGAACAGGTGTCGACCGGGGTGATCGCCACGGCCTGGCGCAAGACGGCCTCCTATCACCTGCTCTACGAGTACCACTACCGCGACACCGACGGCGCCGAGAGCCTGATCGCCCGCATCCCGGTCGAAAGCGACCCGGAGGAGCGGAATTCGCCGCAACGCGAGACGAGCATCGTGACCGGGGCGACCGTGCGTTGGGACAACGAGACGGCCCCGGCCCTGCGCCAGCGCGGTCCTGGCCGCTTCGGCCGGATCTCGGCCCTGGTCTTCCTGCCCGGCGCCACGCCTGCCGGCCAGGTTAACTTGCTGCGCACCTTCGACGGCGCCGCCGGAGCCCCCGCGGCGCCAGCAACGCTGAACGACTTCCTCAACGCCGTGGCGGACCCGCAGGCGCCGGCGCGCCATGCCGAGGTGTCGTTCGCCTCGTTGACAGATTTTCTCAACGCCTTTGCCCCCCCCGACGACACCGTCACGCTCGGTGACTGGGACGAGGATGCAGCCCTCGACAGCTACGAGATCCGCGCCCTGGATCTCGTCCCGGCCATCCCGTTGCCGCGCGACGACGACCGTCTCGAGATTTCCATCGTGCCCGCGCCTCTCGATCAGGTCGCGGTGCTCTACCTGCGCCTCGAGCGCGGCTGAAAACGAGCTCCCTCACAACGAAGGAGCGTTCCCCCCGGAAGGAGGACGAAAAGAAATGCCCGAACTAGTGTTACCAGGAGTTTTCATCGAGGTGCGCCCCGAAGGGCTCATCGTGCCCCAGGGGGTCACGGTGGGCAACCTCGGCGTGGTGGGCACCGCCAGCAAGGGCCCGGTGGGCACGCCGGTGGTGCTCGGTAGCTACGCCGAGGCGACCGAGGTCTTCGGCGACTACGACCCGTGGAACGACGGCGCTGGCGAGCTCACCCTCACCCGGGCCCTCGAGCAGGCCTACCGTCACGGCGCCACGACCGCCTGGGCCGTCCGCGTCGCCGGAGGCTCCAACGCCGCCAGCCTGGTCCTGGAGCCCGCCGCCCCCGACCTGCTGACCCTCACTGCCAAGACCCACGGGACGTGGGGCAACGAGATCGAGGTCAACGTCGCCGCAGCCGAGGAAGACCCCTTCGTCGAGAACCGCGAGCACACCGTCGCCGCCGACAACACCACCACCGTCGCGCTGGGGCAAAGCCCCATCGTGCCCAACGCCCGCACCCGTGTCCGCGTGCGGGCGGCAGGCGCCACCCTCGAGGAATCGTTGCAGGTCGTCTACGACAGCGGGCCGGTGGCCGGCCAGGTGAGCCTCGACACCACCTCGGGAAACCCGACCTCGGGAGACCTCACTTTCGCCACCCCGTTGAACGCGAACGACGTTGTGGTCGCCTCCTACATGGTCTCCCGGAGCGCCGGTGCGCGAAAAGTGACCGTGCGCTACCGCGGCAGCGACGAGGTCTACACCATCCTCGACGGCACCGACCTGATCCGCGATCTCGCGGACTCAGCCTGGGTCACGGCAACGGCGGCGACCGGCCTGCAGCTGCCCGACTTGACGACTCCGGCGGGGACTTTCGTGCGCCTCGTCGGCGGTTCCAACGGCGCCGGTGGCGCCATCTACCAGAACGGGCTCGACGAGCTCCTCAACAAGGACGCCCACATCATCGTCGCCGCCGGCCAGGACGCGAGCTTCGGCGACGAGCTCGCTGGCCATTGCCAGATCGCTTCCTCCGACGACGTCAAGCGCGATCGCATCGCCGTCGTCGGCAGCACGCTCGGCATCGACTTCTCGACCCTCCAGGGCCACAACCTGGCGAGCGACCGACTGATCTACGTCGGGCCGGGGATCAAGACCAACGACAACGCCGCCTCGCCGCCGGTCGAGGTGACCCTGTCCGGGGCTTACGCCGCGGCCGCGGTGGCGGGATTTCTGGGCGGCGCCTCGCCGCACGTCAGCCCGACCAACAAGGTCTTGAACGTCGGCGGGCTCGAGACCGAATTCACCCGGGCGCAGCTCAAGCAGCTGGTCCTGGCGCGGGTGCTGGCGCTGGAGGCCCGCCAGGGCTTCCGCATCGTGCGCGGCATCACCACCTCGACCAACACCGCCTGGCTGCAGATCACCACCCGGCGGATCGTCGACTACGCCAAGTTCGGCGTGCGCTCGGCCGCTCAGTCCTACATCGGGCTGCTCAACAACGAACGGGTGCGCTCGGCGCTGCGCGCCACCGTCAACAGCTTCCTGGCCGAGATGGTCAACGACGAGCTGCTGGTCAGCTACGAGCTCGAGGTCTCGGCGAGCCGCGACGACGAAATTCGTGGCATCGCCCGCGTCACCATGACGCTGCGACCGACCTTCAGCATCGACTTCATCAAGGTCACGATGTTCCTCGAATAAATCAGGAGACCCACGATCATGGCACTGACCAACGTTTTCACGGGTGCCAACGGCACCCTCACCCTGGCCCACGAGGACACCCCCGAAGGCAAGGACGCGAAGGCCGTCACCGACACCTACGAGCTCCTGACCGTGGGCCGGGTGACCGGGGTCTGTCTGCGCGTCGACACCGACCTCGAGGAGTTCCACGAGGTCGGACGGCGGCACCCGACCTCGCTCCATCCCGGCAACATCCACATCAGCGGCAAGGTCGACCGCGCCTACGTCAACGGCGCGCTCGTCTACCTGCTCCTCGGCCGGGGCGCCAGGCCCACCGCCGTCGCGGAGCCCTACGTCCAGCCCACCTTCAACATGACGGTGACCCTGAGCGATCCCGCCGCGCCCGGCAACTCGGTGGGGGTGGAGCTCAAGGGCGTCAAGTTCGAGAACTGGGCCTACACCATGCCCGAAGACGACTTCGTCGTGGAGAACGTCACGTTCAAGGCGCTCACCGTCAGCGTCCTTCAGAGCGAAGGGTCCGGCGACGGCGGTGAGGGCACCCCCCTGACGGTCGCTTTCGCCGAAGCGTAAGCCCGGAGGAGCGAGCCCATGACCCTTTCCGCTGAGGAGCTCCTCGCCGGCGGGGAGCTCACCCACGAGGTGCAGGTCCCCGCCGAGCTGCTGCAGGGCGGCGGCCCGGCCGGCGCCCAGGTGGAGCTGCGGCCTCTCACCGTGCGCGGCTTGCAGCGCATCGCCAAGGCGGCGCGCGACGACGAGGAGCTCTCGGCCGCCCTGATGATCCAGCAGGCCCTGGTCTCGCCGTCCCTCGCCCTCGAGCAGGTCTCGAGCCTGCCGGCCGGCCTGGCCCGCTTCCTGGTCGAGAAGATCAACGAGCTCTCGGGCATCAGCACACCGCGCCACGAGCTGGAGGAGCTGGTCCAGGCCCCCCTGGCCCGGGCCTGCTTCGTGCTCGCCAAGGAATTCGGCTGGACGCCCGAGGAGGTCAGCGGCATGACCGTCGGCCAGATGTTGCTCTACGTCGAGATGGCCCGCGGTAACGGGGAGGGACCATGAACGATCTCGGCCGGCGCTGGTTTGCGGTGCCCCGCGGCGGCCTCCTCGGCGGCCGCGGCGCGGCCGTCTGGAGCGTCCGGATGGCCCGTCTCGGCGCCCTGCGGGCGGTCTTTCAGCGGTGCTGCGGATGGCTCCGGGAGCTCCTCGGTCCACCACCCCGGCTGCGGCAGGAGCCGCTCTGGGGACACTGTCTCGAGGAGCTCGCCGGCGGGCTCGAAACCGACGGTGCCGCGCCGGACGAGCCGGCGCGGCGCGCCATGCCGCGCGTTCCGCCGGCCACACCGCGCGCCGCGCGGTCGGCGTCGGCGGCGTCGGCGGAAGGGTCCGCCACGCGGACGACACCGCCCGAGCGGCACGGCGAGCGGCGCCGCCGTTCCTCGTCCCCACCGCCGCGCGCCGCATCGCGGACGGCCGCGCCGGGCGGCGGCAAAACACCGCCCGCTCGCGCCAGCCGCGAGCTCCTCTCCCGCCTGGCGGGAACCCTTCCGCCCTCGCGGAAGGACCGTCCCGCGGCTCCGGCCAAACCTCGGCCGCGGCAGCGGACGGCACCGCCCGTGAGCGCCGGCACGCCCCGTCCCGAGGGACACCGGCACCGCCAGCTGGGGGACCTCGCCCAGCGGGCGCAGCGATCGCTGCGCCAGGGCTGGCCGGGACCGTCGAAGCCTCCGATGAAGGCCCCTGGCGCCACACCGGCCGCGGTCGCGGCGCACCGTCCCGAGGCGACGCTCCTCGCCGGGGAAACCGCGCCCCGGCACCTGCTGGAGCGTTGGCTCGAGGGGTCCCGCGCCATGGACCGCGCGCGGTCGTCGTCGCCGGCGTCGGCTGTTTCGGAGCCGCCTCCCCGGCCTCCGGACCCGGACGCCGCGCGGCGCCCTGCGCCACGTTCCGCGAACGGCGCCGAAGCGCCGCCGGCACGGCCGCCAGACGCCGGCGAGGAAGCCGCGCCGCAAGAGGCGCCGCTGGCGCTGCGGCTCGACAACGAGCCTTACCGCGCGACGGCCGAACCGCGGGAGCGGCCCGCGCCGCCGGGCGACGGACTGGCGCTGCCGTCGCTCCTGCCGGCGACGGCCGGCGAATTCACGCCGGCCGCGGCTGCGGCCCGGGCCCTGCGCATCGCCGGGGACCGCCGCACGGAACCGGCTGGCAGCGATCTCTCCGAGCTGTCGGCGAAGCTCCAACAGATCCTCGCCGAGGAAGCTCGCCGGCACGGGATCGACGTCTAGGAAGGCCGGGAGGAGCGCCACATGAGACCGGTACTCGACGACCTCGAGCTCGTGCAAGTGCAGGAGATCGGCACCTATGAGCGCCGCGCCCTGACCGAGCTCAAGGTCCCCGGCATGGACGGCAGCCTGCTCCAGAACCTGGGCCGCGGACCCACGCAGCTCGCCCTGTGGGGGATCGCCAGCGGACCCGACGCCCAGGGCTTTCTCGAGCAGCTCGAGGAGAAATTCCGCGCCGCGGAGCCGGTGGCCTTCGTCGCCGACATCGTGGCCGACACCGAGATCGAGGAGATGGTGATCAGCGACTTCAGGACCCAGGAGCTGGCCGGCAAGCCCCACCGCTTCGCCTACGTCCTGACGCTTCAGGAGTACATCGAGCCTGTCGAGCCCGAGGACGTCTCGGCCCTCGACGGCGACATCCTCGACGAAGCCTCGGGCCTCGTCGACGACCTGGTGGAGGGGCTCGATCTCGAGCTTCCCTTCGCCACCGGTCTCGAACGCTTTGTGGAACCTCTGAGCGGGCTTCTGTCACGTCTTCAGCAATTCAAGAGCGACGTCGAAGCGGCCCGTAACGGAGACGCTTGAGAGAACCTTCCCAACCAAGGAGACGTCATGGCCGAGAAGAACCTGTTCCAAGAGCTCAAGGACGTTCTGAAGGACTTCAAGGAGTTTCTCGACGAGAACGTCCTCAAGATCAAGCCCGCCGTCCAGGCGCTGGCCGCCTTGGTACCGCAGATCAACGAGCTGATCGACGAGCTGATCGACTTGATGGGCAAGCTCAAGACAGAGATCCAGGAGCTTGACGTGAACATTCCCGAGGTCACCGACGCCTTGGCTTTCACCGAGAAGGTCAAGGCTCTCCTCACGGCTTCCAAGGATCTGCTCCCCGACCAGTCTGAAGAAATCGAAAAGGCGCTCGGGGTGGCGAACGTGGTGACGAGCTTGCCGTCGCTCGACGCCATCAAGGGCGAGATCCTCTCCCTGATCGACGCCATCACCGCCCACCTCAACTCGCTGAAGGCGGCCTAGAGCGCCAGCCACCATGTCCCCGCCGCTCAAGCCCATGCTCGGCGATCTCGAGCTCCAGCAGGTGCAGGAGATCGAGACCGACGGCGAGCAGGTCCGGAGCCGCCACGAGGTCCCGGCCCTGGAGGGAGATTTCCTCCAGGGCCTGGGACGGCGTGGCACGCGGATCAACGTCTCCGGGGTCCTGACGGGACCGGAGAGCGGCGAGGGGCTCGGCGGGCTACGGGAGAGGTTCCACGCCGCGGAGCCGGTGGCCTTCGTCTCGGACATCGCCTCGGCCACCCGGGTCGAGGACGTGGTGATCGAGGACCTGGCGGTGCGCGAGCTGGCGGGCAAGCCCGAGCGCTTCGCCTATGCCTTGACGCTGCGCGAATACACCGAGCCGCCGGCGGTCACGGAGGAGGATCCGCCGGTAATACCGCCGCCGCCACCGCCGCCGCCCGGAGACGTCGGGACGCTGGTGGTGGAGGTGATCGTCGAGGGCGATCCCGGCTTCGACTTCAGCCGCGTGACCGTGACCGTCCGGGGCACGGAGGCCGACGAGACGCCTCTGGTGCGTACCCTGACCGGTCGGACCGGGAACGTCTGGACGGAAGAGGACTTCCCCGCCGGGAGCTACACCGCCGAGGCCGTGACCAACGAGCCGCAGATGAGCGGCTCCGAAGAGGCGGTGGTGCGCGCCGGCGAGACGACCGAGGTCACCATCGTCCTGCGGCCCGGAGCGATCGCCAAGGCCTTCATCGTCCATTTCCGCTTCGACAAGGCCTTCGTCGAACCCTGCATGCTGCGCGTCCTGCGGCAGGTGGCCGACTACGCCCAGGACCACTCGGTGGAAAAGCTCGTGGTCGTCGGCCACACGGACCTGTCGGGCTCCGACGCCTACAACCAGTCGCTCTCCGAGCGCCGCGGGCGCAGCGCCTTCGCCTGCCTGACCTTCGGCCGCGACCGGGCGGCGGCGCTCGCCGAGTGGAACGTCCTGCGGCAGCAGCGGCCCGGCGGGGAGCTGCCGTCGGTCAAGGACAACTGGGGTACCCGCGAGTACCAGTACATGCTGCAGGACCTGGGTTTCTATCCCGGTAACGTGAACGGCAACCACGATTCGCAGACCGGCGAGGCCGTCAACAGCTTTCGTACCAGCCGGGGTCTCCCTCCGGGCACCATCGTCGACGATCCGACCTGGAGCGCCCTGATCGAAGCCTACCTCGATCAGGATCCCCTGGCCGTCCCGGAGAGCCAGCTCTTGCGCAACGCCAGCGAAGGTTGCGACGGCGGCGTCCTGAAGTGGCTGGGCTGCGGCGAGAAGGATCCGGTGCGAAACACCCAGGATGCCTGGCGGCCCAACCGCCGCACCGAGCACCTCTTCGTCCGCGCCGAGGCCTTGCCGTGCCAGGTGCCGAAACCTGACACCTTCGATCTGCCGTCACCGGGGGTGGTGGGAAGCGCCTGGTGCCTGGGACCCGGCGATCCCAACAAACGCTGCTGCTTCATCACCCGAGACCCCAACGAGAAGGGCAAGTGGCTGGTCCAGCCGGCCGAGCCGGGTACCGTCGTCGTGCGGGGCTCGATCAAGTTCGAGGACGGGACGCCGTTCGCCAACGCCAGGTACGTCCTCATCGCCCCCGACGGCGAGTTCATGGACGGGGAGGTGCCGCGCAGCGGTGCCGTGCGGGCGGGAACCCCGATCAACGGTCGGACGCAGGCCGATGGATCGTTCGCGTACCCGAAAAAGCCCAAAGGCATCGGGGTCTATACCTTTGAGCTCCAGGAGCCTCACGTGGCGCGCCTCGAGGGCCAGGCCCCGGAGACGGCCAAGGGCAACGTCTTGTGCAAACGGCTCGACGGCTCGTCGGACTTCCACGTGATCGTCTCTCGGGAAGGCTGCCTGCTTCTGAGCAGGGTACACTTCGAGTTCGACAAGTCGTTCGTCCGACCGGCCGACAAGCGGGCTTTGAGAGCCGTGGCCGATTTCATGCAGAGGGCGCCGGCGAGCTGGCGGCTTTTGCCGGTGGGGCACACCGACCTGCCGGGCAGGGTCGCCTACACCAACCAGTTGGGCGTTCGCCGGGCCAAGGCCGTTTACGGCTTCTTCACGGGGAACCCTGCCGATCCGGACAACCCGGTACGCTCGATCTGGCTGAACCTCTTCCACGACCCGCTGGAAAGCTGGGGGGCGACGGAGATCCAGTTCATGCTCCTCGACCTGGGTTTCTACTGCCACCACCTGACCCGGGTGATCGACGCCGAGACCAACCGGGCGGTCCGGGCCTTCAAGAACCGACACGGTCTGGGCGACAATTCCATCGTCGACGACGTCTTCCTGGAGCGCCTGTTCAGCGAGTACATCGCCCACGAAGGCGCTCAGGTTCCGGCCAACCGCTTCCTGACGCCGCCGCGCTGGCTCAGCTGTGGCGAGCATCACCCGATCGACGTCCGGGGTGGAGTGCCTTTCCCCGGCCGCAGCGAGAAGAACCGGCGGGTGGAGTCCCTGGTCTTCCCCCGGCCGCCCCGGCCGGCGCCGGCCTCGGTGACCGACTGCTCGCGCTACACGGACTGGAATACGCCTTGCGAGAGGCGCTGGCTCGATTTCATCGGCCCCAAGCGCAATCCTGTCGATCCGGCCGACGCCGAGGAGCGTCTCGCTTTTCTCGAGGTCGCCAACTGGCAGAACGCCTTCGGCCCCGGCCCTGTCGTGCTGGCGGATTTCATCGATCGGGATCCCGACCGCTTCTTCGTCCAGATCACCGATCTGGACCGGCGCGGGGCCGGCAGTGTCCGCGCTCAGATGAAGGCGCTCGACAGGGCGGCCGCAGACATCGCGCAGCACGGTGCCAATCTTCCCACCGTCGAGCTCGAGCTGAGGGAGGATCCCAACGATCCCGGCTTGTTCCGCGCCCACGACGTCACCAACGATCGGACCAACCCGGCGCTGCTGGTCGCGGACGAGATCGACAACGGAGAACAGAACAACGGCTCGGCAGTCGGCGCCACCCCTTTCCAGGCGCGTGGCATCGCCAACGGCAGCCTCAACGATCCGCTGCTGCGGGCCGATATCGGCGGCCATGTCGTGGTGGAGTACGATGGTAGCGAGCTGGGTCGGATTTCGGTTTGCGACCCCGAGTGCATCAAGACGATTCCGGTCAACATCGTGATCTTGCGCGACACGGCCGGCGATGCGGTCACCACCGAGGATGATGTGGAGGAACGGGTGCGCCGTCTGCAACAGGCTTACATGCAGTGCTGCATTCATTTCGACGTAAGCATCGAAACGGCCGCCGCAGCCGATATTCCCGCAGCGGTGATCCTTAGCGGCGTCAGCGGACTGAGCGTCAATCCGGGCCAGCTCGTCGACCGCGGATCGCTCGACCCGGAAGAGAGGGCCTTGATCGAGAGCGACCTCAACATCAGGAGGGCCAATCATCCAGCGGGTCCTCGTACGGATACGGTGCAGATCTTCTATGTCAATCGAATCGATGGTGCGGCTGCCACCGCGATCGCGTATCCGCGAGTGACTTATACCGACCCGAACCCTGGGGATGACGTCTTCAATGTGATCGTCATCGAAGCCGAGAGCGACGAGGCCTTTACTTTTCCTCACGAGATGATGCATATATTGTTGAATAGTTTTCACGATGCCTCGTCAGCGATCAGCACCAACCTCTTTTTCCAGAGTGCTCAGGGGCAGGTAGATTTCGCTGATAGCACTGTAACTTCCAAGAAACGCATTCCCGAAGAGCAGTGTGAAACGATCATGAACAACGTAAGTGGCGTGGTTCCCTGAGAAGGACAAGACCCATGACGACGATCCTCGAAAGAATCGACGAGCTGAGCCCCGACGAGTTGGTTCGTGGCGTCTATCAGATCCTCTACAGCGGTACCGCGGATCGTGGCACGCACGAGAAGATGAAAGATCCGCGGCTAGTCCCGATCATGGCCGCTATCGTCCGGAGCAAGGGCCGGCCGGCTTTCCCGCCGCTGGAAGAGTTGCCCGGAAATCGACCTGAGCAGGTCGTGCTCGGTGCCCTGCAACTCTTGGCCGAAACCATCGGGCCGGAAGATCGAGAGGCCGTTGCAACGATCATCGCTGCGCTCGATGACGAAAACGTCCGGATCCAACTCGCTGCCGCCGTCGCTCTAGGTCGAGTCGGGACTCGCGAAGCTGCGGCGAAGGTGGTCGCCTTGACCGAGCAGATGATGGAGCACGGCGAGATGGGCGCCGTCGCCAGACTGGCACCGGTGCTGGCTGCGATCGGCGATGAGCAAGCCAGGGCCTGCCTGGCGGGATTCATCTCCCGTAAAGGCGCTGCCGGCGACAAGCATGTGCAACACGCGGTTGCCGCGGCAAAGGGTGCCGCCGCAAGCCTCCGAGAGCGGTTGGAAAGAGAGGAGCGCTGAGGATGCTCACTCCCGCCTACAAACTCACCCTGGGCGGCCAGCGCGTCGACACCACCGACGAGCCCCAGGCCAGCACCGTCGTCGACCTCGAGGTCGCCCTCGACATGGAGACCCCGGCCGACCGCTTCACCTTGGTGCTCGGCCAGGTCGGGTCGCTCAACCCCGAGCGCGAGGACGACGCCACGATCGAGCTCGGCGACGCCGCCGACGACGAGCTCACCCAGGTCATGAGCGGCACGGTCCTCACCGTGAGCCCCGGGCTCGAGACGAGTCGAATCGTGGGTCTCTCCGCCGCCGACGCCTTGCTGCGCACCTACGTCGACGAGACCTTCGAGGCCAAGAAGGCGGGCGAGATCGTCCGCGACCTGGCGGGCCGGGCCGGGGTCGACGTCGCCACCGCCGAGGACGGCATCGACTTCCCGGCCTACGTCGTCGACGGCCGGCGCAGCGTCTACCACCACCTGCGCGACCTCGCCGAGCTGTCGGGCTTCGACCTCTACGTCGACTCCGACGGCGAGCTCGTCTTCCAGCGTTTCGCCGGTGGAGCGACGGCGCACGTTTTCAAATACGCCGAGCACGTCATCGAGCTCGAGACCCTGGAGACGCCGCCGCGCGCCGGCCAGGTCGAGGCCTGGGGCGAGAGCCCCGGCGCCGCGCGCGGCGAGGAGTCGTGGGCCTGGCTGACCAAGGACTTCGACCGCTACAAGGGCGCCGCCGGCAGCGACGAGCCGGCGCTCCTCCTCGAGCGGCCGGCGCTACGCACCCGCGAGGCCGCCCACACCGCTGCTCACGCAGCCTATACAGCCCTTGAGCGGCGGCGCCTGCGCGGCCGTCTCCTCACTTTCGGGCGGCCCCAGGTGCGCCTCGGCGACTCTATCCGCCTGCGCGAGCTCCCCGACGAGGAGCTCAACACCTTCTTCCAGGTGAGAAGCGTCACTCACCGCATCACCAAGCGCGGGGGCTTTCTCACCGAGATCGGTTTCCGCAGCTTCGAGCAAGGGGTGGTGGTCTGAGCATGTCCGGCGTCGTCACCACCCTCCAGGCCATCATCCGCGACGAGCTCCGCCGCCTGCGGGTCGCCGAGCTCGGCGTCGTGGAGGAGGTCTACCCGCACGCCGCCGCGGACGACACCGACAACTACGGCTGCGACGTCCGCTTGAAAAACAGCGGTCTGCTCCTCAAAAGGGTGCCGGTGGCGACCGGCCACATCGGCACCGCGGCCATCCCCAACGTCGGCGACCTGGTGCTCCTGGCCTTCGACAAGGGCGACGTCAACCAGCCGATCGTGATCGGACGCCTCTACAACGACGAGGACCGTCCGCCGGCGAACACCACCGACGAGGTCATCTTTCGCCTGCCCCTGGCCGAGGCCGACGACAAGACCGTCAAGGCGGCGATCCGTAACCACCAGGACCAGTCGCCGCCGCGCGAGATTCTGGTCGAGATGACGCCCAAGATCGCCCTCCACCTGACCGACGACACCGTGCGCGCCACCGCCGGCAAGACCGAGATGAAGCTCGACCAGCCGGGCTCGAGCGGCGGCAAGGTCACCGTCGTCGCGGGCTCGACCCAGATCACCATGAACCAGGACGGCGACCTGACCATCGAGGCGGCCGGGGCGATGACGCTCAAGGCGCGGCGCGGCCTCACCCTCGAAGGCCAGAGCGTCACCGTCAAGAGCCAGACCTCGGCCGACATCGAAGCCGGCACCAGTGCCACCTTGAAAGCCAACACCGGGGCCACCGTCAACGGCGGCGTGTCGTCGACCCTGCAGGGGGCGACGGTCAACGTCAAGGGAATCACCTCATTTTCGCCCTAGGAGAACTTCATGCCCGGACCTCCCGTCTCCATCGGCACCGCCGTCCTGCTGACCCCGGGTGCCGCCGGTCCCCCCGACAGCGGGGTGATCCTCGCCGTGCTGCCGCCGTTCGTCACCGCCGCCGGCCTGCCTCTGGCGACCGCCGGCTCGCTGTGCCAGATGGTCAACTCGGTGAGCGGCATCCCCTACGTGGTGCCGATCGGTCCCCTGGCGTCGAGCGGCGTGACGGTCAGCGGCCGGGCCCTGGTGCGCCTCGGCGACCGCATCCCGACGCCGCCCGGCATCCTCACCATCCTGGGGCCGCCGGCGGCGCCCTTCATCAACGACCAGTGGCCGCCCTGAAGGAGGAGGATCGGATGGCCCTTGTAGAAGAACGTTTCGGCAACGACCTGCGTCTGCTGAAGAACCTCGAGCACCAGAACGACCGGGAGCGCGGCGAAGACCTGGCGACCCGGCAGCGGCCCGAGACCGGCCAGGTCGACCTCGAGCGCTTTGAGGGGGTCGACAACCTGAAGCAGGCCCTCCTGCTGCGTTTTCTGACGCGCCAGGGCGAGCTCGCCGTGCTCGGCCACCGAGCCTACGGCTCGCGGCTCTACGAGCTCATCGGCGAGCCCAACACCGAGTCGAACCGCAACCTGGCCAAGCTCTTCGTGCTCCAGGCCCTGCAGGCCGAGCCGCGGGTCGGCGAGATCGTCTCGGTCGACGTCCGCACCCGGCGCAGCGAGCCGGCCCGCATCGACGTCGACGTCCGTTTGAAGCCGCTTCGAAGCGACACGATCCTGAACCTGGTCTTCCCCTTCTTCCTCGACGGAGGCGCCAACCCGTGAACGCAGAGACCCACAACCTGAGCGAACGTCCCTACCAGGAGATCGTCGACGACCTCCTGACCGCCACCGCCGGCGGCGTGGTCAACGAGCCGATTCCCTTCGACGTCAAGGCCGACCTTTACCCCCTGGCCGAGCCCGCCCGCGACGTGCGCGGGGTCACCGGCACGGCCGAGGAACGTCGCCACACCTTCTTGAAGGAGGTCGACTTCGAGTTCAGCGAAGGCGACAACGGCGTCGCCTGGCTCGACGGCGGCAGGCGTCCCGACGACGAGACCACCTTCTACGTCGACTACTTCCGGCGCGACAGCCGCTCGCCCCTGAACGACTTGAACGTCGGCAGCGTGACCCGCACCGTCGAGGAAGCGATCGGGCGCGAGATCGCCACCGTCTATGAGCAGATCAACGGCGCCTATCGCTCGGCGTTCATCGACACCGCCGAGGGCAAAGCGCTCGATCTCGTGGTGGCGATCCTCGGCGTCAGCCGCAAGACGAGCGAGTTCGCGGAGGGTCTGGTCACCTTCTTCCGCGAAACCGGCGTCGCCGGCAACGTCACCATCGCCGAGGGCACGCCGCTCGCCAACAAGAAGGGCGACGTGCTCTTCGAGACCACCCAGCCGCGCACCCTCCAGGCCGGCCAGGCGCGCATCGACGTGCCGGTGCGAGCCGGCGTCGACTTTCCCGGCGACGCCGGTCTGGTGGCGTCCGGAGCGATGACCGAGCTGGTCCTGCCGGCCGCCGGCATCGCCCGGGTGACCAACCTCGAGGCGACGCAACGCGCCGCCGGCGACGAGACCGACGAGGAGCTGCGACTGCGCGCCAAGGTCGCCCTGCGCGGCTCCGGCAAGGCCACCCTCTTTGCCCTCGACCGGGTGATCCGCGAGCTGCGGGCCAAGCCGATCGAGTTCTGGGACCCGGCGGGACCGCCGGCGAAACGCTCCGACCCGGGGACCGCGGCGGTGCTCGTCGAGGCCGAGCCGGAGCGCTTTCCGGGGGTGCGCGCGGCGGTCGAGGAGACCCGCGCCGCCGGGGTGCGGGTCACCGTCGTGGCGCGCTACGTCTTCTTCACGCCCCGCCTGAGGGCGACGATCGCCGGCGGGCTCACGGCGGCCGGCAAGGACAAGGTGAAGGAAGAGGTGATCGCCGCGCTTCAGACCTACGTCGACGGCCTCACCAGCGGCCAGCCGGCCGAGGGCAAGGAGCTGCTGAAGGCCATCGAATCGGTGCGGGAGGTCTCCGACCCCAAGATCGTCGACGTCCTCGCTTTTGTCAGCGAACTGGGCCAGGGCGACGCCGCGACCCTGAGCGCCCGCCTGCTCGAGACCGTCGCCGCGACGCCCTCGGACAAGCTGAGCGACGCCTTCTCGCTCCTGCTCGAGGAGGCCGCGCCCCTGGCGCCCACCGGGGCGCGGACAGCGAACCGCGACCTGGTGGAGGCGAGCGGCGCCGGGAAGAGCGCCGGCCAGCGGGCCAGCGACGAGGACATCGAGAAGGGCGAGTTCCAGGTCTCCGCCACGGTCGATGGCGAACCCTGGTTCGTGGTGCTCGACATGAAGCCGGCCGACATCGTCCTCCGGGAAGGCGGGGAGGGGGCCGGCTGAGATGGCGACCAAGACCGAGCGCATCCTCGGCTACCTGCCGGGGACGTTTCAGGCCGCGCCGGTGCTCTCCGCCCTGCGTGCCCTGATCGACGCTCCGGGCCGCGAGCTGCTCCTGGCAGAGAACAGCCTCGCCGCCCTGATGCGCGCCCACTGGGTCGACCACGCCGACCGCGGCGCCGAGGAGATCCACGACCTGGAGCTCTTCGCCGCCCTCTACGGCCTCGCCCCGCGGCCCGATGAGAGCGTCGAGGAGTTCCGCGAGCACCTGAAGCGCTACGTCCGCACCTTCCTCGAAGGCACCGTGACCGTCCAGGGCATCCTCAGGGTGACGGCCGAGGTCCTCGGCCTGCACATTGCCGACGGCAAGGGCGAGCTCGACGGCTGGTGGAGCCGCGCCAGCGACGAGCTCATCACCCGCGAGCTCCGCGCCGACGATGCCGCCGAGCTCGTCCTCGGGGCGCGCTCCGTCCGCGCCACGGGACGCGACGAGGCGCCGGCCCGGGTGGTGGGCACCACGGACCTCAGCGGCGGCCTGGCGCTCGGCGACTCGTCGATCCTGCGCCTCAAGGTCGACACCGCTCCGCTGGTGGAGGTCGACCTCGCCGCCGCCACCTCCCTCCAGGACGCCGTGGAGGCGATCAACACCGCGACCGCCGGCCCGGTGGCGACGCACGACGAGCGCTTTCTGACCCTTGCTTCCCCGAAGCTCGGCCTCGCCAGCCGCCTGGAGGTCCGCGAGGGCGCCGGCGACGTCGCCACAACGCTCCTCGGGCTCGCCCCCCGCGGCTACCGCGGCACGGCGGCCCGCCCGGCCGAAGTCACCGGCAGCGTCGACCTGGGAGGGGGGATCGATCTCAGCGACGAGCGCTATCTGCGCCTCGTCGTCGACGGCTCCCTCCTGGCGGAGGTGAACTGCGCCGGCGCCGTCCCCGGCGCCACCACCCTCGACGAGATCGCCGCCGCGATCGACGGCGCTCTGGGCGCCGCGGTGGCGAGCCACGACGGCCAGTCCCTGACCCTCACGTCCCCCACCTCGGGCACGGGCAGCAGCATTGTCTTGCAGAGCCCGGCGGCCCAGGACGCCCGAGCGCGCCTCTTCGGTCCCCTCGCGGCCTCCGCCTTCTTCGGTGTGGCCGAGCAGCCGGCCCGTGTGGTCGGCCGGGTCGACCTCGCCGCCAGCGTCGACCTGAGCGCGCGCTCCACGATCCGGCTGCGGCTCGACGCCGCGGCCGGCGTCGTCGTCGACTGCTCCGGAGGGGATCCGGCGCGCACCCAGCCGGCCGAGATCGTTGCCGCGATCAACGCCGCCCTGGGGGCCGAGGTGGCAAGCCACGACGGCCGCTTCGTGACCGTGACGTCTACGAAGAACGGACCGTCGAGCCGCGTCGCCTTCCTCAAGATGGCCCCCGGCGAGGACGTCAGCGGCGAGATCTTCTGCGTCGCCCCGCGGGTCTACCAGGGCGCCGACGCAGTGCCCGCCCGTCTGACGGGCACGGTGAGCCTCGCCACCGGCGTCGACCTGCGGGCGCGGGGAGCCCTTCAGCTCGCGGTCGACGGTGAGGCGCCGGTCGAGATCGACCTCCTCGCCGCTGCCGACGATCCGGGCACCGTCACCCTCGACGAGCTCGTCACCGGCATCGACCAGGCCACCGCGCCCGGCGTCGCCTCCCACGACGGGACGCACCTCACCCTGAGGTCTCTCCACGCCGACGGCGGTAGCCTGACGCTCGAGCCGCTCGTCGCGGTGCGCCGTCGACGCTTCGTCAGCCGGGCGCGGGTGACCGACGAGGCGGCGCCGGCCCTCTTCGGCTACCTCGACCGGACAGCTCAGGGCACGGCGGCCACGGCCGCGCGCGTGTCCGGCACGACGGACCTGAGCCGCGGCGTCGACCTGCGCGAGGAGCGCTATTTGCGTCTCGCGATCGATGGCCGCGAAGCGGTCGAGATCGACGTCGCCGGCCTGCGTCCGCGGGCGACTACCCTCGCCGAGCTGGTGGAGAGCGTCAATACCGCGCTCAACCCGCCGACGGACGAGGCTCCGGTGGCCTCCCACGACAAACGCCACCTGACGCTGACGTCGCCGACGCAAGGCGCCGCGAGCCGCATCGCCTTTGAGGCGCCGCGCGCCACCGACGCCACGGACACCCTTCTGGGCGTCGAGCCGGGCACTTTCCGCGGCAGCGACGAAACGAGCGTGACGTTCACGGGGACCGCCGACCTCACGGGCGGTGCCGCCCTCGCAGGCGGCGCCGCGGTCCTCCTGGGCGTCGACGGCGAGGCGGCGGTGGAGATCGTCCTCACCGAGGACCCCGCCACCCTGAGCCTCGACCAGCTGGTGACCGCGATCAACCTGGCCCTGGGCGGCGGCCCGGTCGCCGCGCACGACGGCACCCGGCTCGTCCTGAGCTCCCGCTCCACGGGCGTGGCGAGCCGCATCGAGCTTGCCGTCCCGGCCGGTCCCGACACCACAGCCGCCCTCTTCGGCATCGCCGCGCCGCGCTCCTACCAGGGCCTTCCGGCGCGGCCCGCCGCGATCCGAGGCCACGCGGTCGAGCCGCTGCCCGCCGACCTCTCGACGGTCCGCTTCCTGCGCCTCGCGATCGACGGTGGGGCCGCGGTCGACGTCGACTGCACCGCGCAAGCGGCGGCGCCCGACGCCGTCACCTTGGAGGAGGCCGCCACCGCCATCGATCAGGCCGTGGGCGAGGCGATCGCCACGGTCGACGGCAATCGCCTGGTCCTGACCTCGCCGACCACAGGTCTGGGTAGCCGCATCGCCCTCGAACGCCGCACCGGCGGCGACGCCCGGACGCGGCTCTTCGGCGCGGTCGAGGAGGTGACGACCGGGACGGCGCCGGCCCCCGCGATCCTCACTGGCGAGGTCGACCTCCTCGCCCCGGTCGACCTCGGCGAGCGGCGACGGCTCCGCCTGGCCGTCGACGGCGCGCCTGCGGTCGAGATCGACGTCGGCGGCGTGGTGGCGCCGATGACCTTCCTCGACGAGGTCCTCGCCGCTCTCGACGAGGTCTTTCCAGGCCTCGCCGCCAGAACCGGCGACGACCGGATCGAGCTCACCTCGCCGACGGCCGGCGAGACCAGCCGCCTCGAGCTCCTGCCCCTGCGTTACCTGGAGGTGGTCGAGTATCCGCCGGAGCCCGCGGAGATCGCCAGAACGGTCACTTATGTCCCCTCGGGGGGATCAAGGGGGGGATACACTGCCGCTGCCTTCACGGTGCGCAACGCCGGCGCCGCCGAGGCGTTCCTCGAGGTCGGATTTCGTGCTCCCCAGGGGGTGTTCGGAGCTGCCCTGGTCCACCGCGGCCTGGGGATCAAGGCACGGGTTTTGACCATCGTGGAGGCGGGTGGCGCCGTCCGTCTGTGGCGGGATCCGGGCTCGGGTCTCGCTGCCGAGGTGACCACCGGCACGGGGGAGACGCGGCCGGTGCCGGCCGCGGAGATCCTCGTCGAGCCCCTCCACCCGGGCGATCCGGTTGACCGGGAGAGCGTCCTGTCGCTGCCGCGGGGGCGTTCGAGCTGGTTCTATCTCGACTGCGTGGCGAGCCGCTTCGACGCCGCCCACTTCGACGTCGACACCTTCCTGGGCGAGCCCTGCCGGGAGTATGGCGTCTTCGACGCCAGCCACTTCGCGCCAGCGGAGCCGGAGGCCGGTGGGGCGATCTTCGCTCCGCCGGAGATCATCTCGCCGGGCGTCGAGCTCGTCTTCCGCTGGCAGCATCACCGTCCCGGGGCCTTCGAGGTCAACCTGCCGGCCGACCTCGAAGCGCGTTTCGGCGGGCGCTTCAATGAGCAACGTTTCGGCGTCGCCCCCGGCGAGGTCTACACCGGCGTGGCGCTCGAGCCCCCGGTCGACGAGAGCCACCTGATCCGCCGCATCCAGGAGGATTCGACCCTGGTCGAGGCGGCACCGGAGCCGGTGGCTCTGGTGCCGTTGGGCTGGGAGCCGGTGGCAGCGCCTTTCCGCAAGCCGCGCTTCCTGACCCTGGGCGACGCGACGCGATCGGCGGCCCTCTACCTCGCGGCCGAGGGGCTCGACGGCTTCCTCGAGATCCGCGCCCGCGAGGCCGGGGCCTGGGGCAACGAGATCGCCGTCTCCGTGCGTCCGGACGGCCCGGGACTCTACGAGGTCACGATTCACTATGCCGGAGCGCGTTTCGAAAACGCCCGCCAGGCAGTCCGCGGACCGGAGCTCGCCGCGTCCGCCGAAAAGCTCATCCAGCCCGGACCGATCGGTGTGCTGCAAGCCAAGGCCGCCGGGGTCGTGGCCCGGGTTACCCGCGATCGCGCCGAGCTTCCTTCCACAATCACCCCCACAGAGGAGAAATGAACATGTTGGAAGACACCCCCTACATCGAGCAACAACCCGGAAACCTGATCACATCGGAGATCTGGAACGAGCTCCAACGGTTGATCAAAGCCGACATCCGCGGCAAGGTCGAGGAGGGCGTCGCCGGCATCGACTCGGTGGCGCAGGCCGGCGATGCCGAGAAGCTCGGCGGCCAGTCGGCCGAGGAGCTCGCCGAGGAGATCGTCCGCCGAGCGGTGGCGGCGATCCGTGCACAGAGCGGCTACATGAAGCTCTTCCTGCGGCTCAAGGTCGACGAGCTGAGAGTGATCCCGCACGGTCTGGGCGTCTGCCCGCTGGTCGACGCCTACCAGTTGGACTACTTCCCGGTCGTCTGTTGTGAAGACGAGGACACCTACCCGGCGTGGGCGTCGTTTTACGCCTACCACTCTTCCGAGAACAAGATTCGCTACACCACCGCCGACGGCCAGAAGGGATCCATGGAGATCCAGGCCAAGAACGCACCTGCGTGGCGGGTCCCCTTCAGAGAGATCCTGGCGCGCTACCAAGTAGCCTACACCGGAACCTCCGCCCTTTCCGACGTCTTGACCGAGCTCTGGAAAGCGCTCTTTTCCGAGCCCAACGACGAGTTCGACGACAACCAGTACTGTCACTCGCCGTGGTTCGACAAGTGCTGCCGGGAGGAGATGAGCATCAAGAAAATCAAGCAGAAGGGCCACTGGGACGACATCTGGATCAAGTGGCAACCATGCCGGACGATCAACTATCCCGGGGTGGACACCACGGCCCTCGTCACGCCGGGGCCCGAGCCGCCCCCCGTCTTGTGGGGAAATTATGTAGGTCCAATCAACCTGGAGACCGCCGCCACCGCAGTTCTGTACCCAAGTTTCCTCCCCGAGCCTCCTCCTCCTTCTCCTCCCTATTATGGGCGCACACCCGGCGCCGAGCCCGACCGCGCTGACCGCGCAGGCGATTCTTCCTCCTCGAGCGTGGAAAACGGCGGGTGCCCGACGCCGGCGCCGACGCAGATCCAGGTCTGTCAATTCGATTACGATACCCTGGGTGTGACGCTGCTCAATCGACCGGTCTATTCCCCCGAGCTCTTCGCTCCGGACCAGAACGAATTTCCGGGACTGCCACGGCTCGACCAACAGATCGAAGACGTCAGGAACGAGCTCAAGCTCATGCTGCTGCTCAAGTGCTGAGCGACTCAGTTCCGGGCCGAATCGCTGGTGAAGTGAAAGGATATCAGGGAGCCCAAGATGATCATAACGGATCGTTACGACAGCCGCGAGCTACCTTTCGAAGGAGATCGCGAGCTCGTTCTGCGGCGGCTGCCGGCCGGGGCCCGGGTCCTCGCCGCGCGGGCTTTTCTGACCCCCGGCCGCGAGGTCGCCGCAGGGGAAGACCGGTTCACGGAATCCCTGAGCTTCAGCAACGGCACCGGCGACTGGGGTGCGACGAAGCACGTGCCGACACCGACGGATTGGGTCGAGGTGGATTTCCACGCTCGCCGCACCCTCGTCGAAGTCAGCGGCTCGATCCCCGACCTCACGACGCTCGAGGTGGACCCCGGCGGCGGCGTCTGGGCCGAGGTCAACGATCGCGGCGCCCTGGGCGGCGGCCCCGCCTTCGAGCTCAGCGGCTCGGAGCCCTATCCGCTCCCCGGCCTGACGGTCACCCGCTTCAAGCTGACGGGAACGGGGGCGAACGTCTCTTCCGTCACGATCCGCAGCCTGCCGTCGAACGTCCGCCTGAGCCTGGGCGGGGCGGCGCCGTTCTGGACCCACCCGGGCGAGCTGAGCCAGACGATCCCAAGCCCCGACTTCGCCGCCGTGCTCCAGGCCTTTCTGGCCGACGCCAAGGTCGAGAACGGATTCTACGCCGTCCCGCTCACCCTCCACTCCGACACCATCGCCCGTCTCGAGATGCGCTTCGAGTTCGAGGTGGTGTGCCGGCAGAGCGCGCTCCCCGACGGGCTCGACGAGGTCGCTCTGCGCTTCGATCACGGGAGCGTCCCGGTGACGCGGCGAAATCCGCTCAGCGTCGTCGTGCCGACGAACGCCTGGATCGTCGCCACCAGCGGCCGGGCGACAGGGTCCTTCACCGAAAGCCGTGTCGCCGTGGGACCGACCGGTCCGGTCGAGGCCGACTCCGAGATGGTGGACGTGTCGCCCGAGCTCGCCCAGGCCCAGCTCCTGGACTTCGCCGAAGTCGTCGCGGCCGACGGCGTCGACCTGCTGCTCGCTGCCGTCGACCGCACCGTACGGCTGGAGCTCGACTTCGTGGAGGACACCGACGGCAAGCCCGGCGGCAGGTCGCTGCTGTCGGCGCCGGTGCCCTTCGGGCTCGAGCGCGAGTCGGCCGGAGAGCCGACCTGGGTGAGCGTCGCCCTGCCGGCGGAGCTCCAGCTCGCCGGGACCTCCTGGCTCGCTCTCCGTAGCCTGGAGGGCGAGGCGCAGCTGTCCGTCCGGAAGGCGAAGGCGGCGGAGCCGAGCCTGCAGCAGAGCCGCGACGGTGGGCTTTCCTGGCGGCAGAGTTTGGCGCCGAAATCCGAGGAACCGTCGGTCGCCCTCTTCCGGCTGCGTCACCGTCCACCGACGTTCCGGATGCCTGTCGAGATCCTGGCGGGCGAGGGCGAGAAAGCGCAACGGGTGAGCCTGGCCCGTTTCGACGCCCAGGAACGGGTCGATCTGAGCCTGGACTTTCCGGAGATCGGCACCGCCTTCAATCGATATCTCAACGAGACCGCGCGGCCTGTCTGTAGCGAGAGCGAGCACCTGGCCAACGGCGACTTCACAGAATGGATCCCGTCGGCTAACGATTTCACTCCTTTGGCCTCCGCCGTGGCCCTGCCTCTCCCCGGCTTGCCGGCCGAATGGTCTCTGACCTCGGGCTCGATCTCGAGAAGGGGGCTCGGCGGCGCTTTTCTCGGTGACTTCGGATGCGGGGCTCCGGTGACCGCGCTCTCCCAGGTCGTGGGCGTGGCCGGGTCGTGTCCCTACGAGCTCAGCTTCTCCGCCCTGGCCGGCGCCGAGGACGCCGTGGGCGAGATCTCGTGGCTGAGCAGGTATTGCGGGCTTCTGCGCACGGACCCCCTCCCCGTTCGACGAGGTGACGTTTGGAAAGATCCGCCCTTGCTCCACCGCCTGCGGGTCGTCGCGCCCCCTGGCTCGACCCAGGCGGAGGTGCGCTTCCTCGTTCCCGAGGGCGGGGTCGTTCTCAACGGGGTTTCCCTGCGCGGCACACAAGAGGCTTTGCTCGACGCCGACTTCGGCGTCTCCGCGGCGACGGGAGAGCTCGTCGGCTGGCAGACGCGTCCGGAAGCCGGCAACGGCTCGACGCTACGGCTCGCGGACGACGGCGCGCTCCACAACGTGTCCCCGAGCGAGCCCCTCACCCTCTTGCAAACGGTCCCGGCCAAAGCCTCCCGGGACTTCGAGCTGGAGCTCGACGGCCGTGTCTTCTCTTTGCCGGTCGACGCCGAGCCAGCCGCGCCGGCCGCAGCCGAGGGCCGGCTGCTATGGCTGCGCGGCGACGCCACGCCTACGGGCTCGGTGACGAGCCTCGCGATCGCGACGCCGGGCTTCGAGGGCCGGAACGCCCGCGGGACGGTCCCGGAGGACGCCGCGAGCGCGCAGGTGGAGCTGGTCCTTCCGGCCTCCACAGGAATCCAGGTCCGGCAACTCGGGCTACGGTTCCCCGAATCCGTCGAAGCGCCGTTGAGCTTCATCGCCGAGACTTCGGGAGCGCTCGCCGTCCGGGATCTCCAGGTGGATTGGGAGCTCGTCGAGATCCCGCCGCCGGCCTTCCCGGCGACCGGTCTGTGCAGCCCCACACCGCCGGGCTGCCAGCCCGGCGAGCTCGCCGACGACGCCTGCTTCTGCAGCTGCTGCGGCTGCGAGCAGAAGATGAAGAAGACGCAGGCGTTGGTTACCGTCGCGGGACGGGCGGTCGTGGCGGGCGAATGTGCGAGCTGCGGCGAGCCGTTGCTGCGCTTCGGCGGGGCGCCGCTCGCCGACGCCACGCTGCTGCGGTCGGCACGGCCGGGAGCCGCGCTCCGGCCCGTCGCCGTGCCGCCGGAGCCCGAGCCGCAAGCTGACGCGCCGCCGGAGCCCGAGCCTCCTCCGCCGGAGCCGGAGCCTTCCCCGCCGGAGCCCAAGCCGCAGGCTGCCGTGCCGGTCCCCGAACCGTTGCCGGAGACGCAGGCCGCCGCCTCGCCTCCCTTAAGCCTGATTTCGGGCCTTGGCGAACGGCGCGTCGAGCTGCTCGCCGGAGGTGGCATCGAGACGATGGAGCACCTGGCTCAGGCGGATCCGGAGACGGTGCGAGGGCTTCTGCCGAGGGTCTCCCAGGCGATGGCCGCCGACTTCGTCGAGCAGGCCCGAAAGCGGCTCGCCGCAAAGCGTTCCAGGCGCCGACGCCGATCTCGCAAGCGCTAAGCCGCGCGGCGGGCTCAGAGCCATGGCCGACTACCTGGCCCGCGCCGCGACCGACCGCGAAGAGCTCTCCGGCAAGAAGCCCTCCAAGGAGGAGACCTGGAAAGGCCTCGAACGGATCGAGTACCTGAGCCCGTCGATCGAGCCAAGCAAGAGGGACGTCATGACTGTCAAGAAGCTGAACCTGCCGATGCCGCCGGAGCTACATGAAGCCCTCTTCGCGGAGTCGCGAAGCCTGGGAGTCCCTGCCACTCGGATCGTCCGGTCGGCTCTCGAGGACTGGCTCGCCAAGCGCCGCCGAGCCCGCCTGGAAGAAGAGATCCATCGTTTCGCCACGACCTATGGCGGTACCGAGGTCGACCTCGACCCGCAACTGGAGCAGGCCGCGACGGAGGAGCTACTGCGGCTCGACGACGATGAGGCGTGGTGAAGTCCGCTGGGGGCTGCTCGAGCCCAGATCCGGCTCCGAGCAGAAGGGTCACCGGCCGGTGGTGGTCGTGTCCCACGATGGATTCAACAAGGCCGAGATTTGGCGCTCGGTGATCGTGGTTCCTCTTTCCACCTCGCAGCGTCAGCACGGCCCGACCGTCGTAGCCCTCTCCGCGTCCAAGACCGGCGAAGCGTCAAGCGTCGTCCAGGCGAGTTGGGGCGCTTTACGGCTGGATCCTGCCCGAGTCCATGAGATCCTGAGCGACGAAGATGGTCTCCTCGACGCTTGATCAGGTCAAATCCGGCACCCGGGTCCTCATTGACGCCCCGATCTTCATCTACCACTTCACGGGAACCTCCGCCGAGTGTCGGGATTTCCTTTGTCGCTGCGAGGACGACGTCGTCCGCGAGCTGAGCCTCTACCAGGAGCAAGTCGACCAGATATCTCAGATGGAGATCGATATCGTGGCGCTGGATCTCCCGGTTCTTTCGGAAGCGACTTCGCTCAGAAAAAGCCTGGGATTCCTAACCAACGATTCCCTGCTCGCCGCAACCGCTCGCTTGCTGAACATTCAGGCGATCGCTTCCGCCGATCAAGACTTTTCCCGGTTGGACGGTACCGCGCTTTACTCGCCGACGGACATAAGTTGGTAAGCTCGACCGGTCACACCACCATCCGTTCGGGCGGACCCACCGCGGCCTCGGTCTCCGAACGGATCCAGAAGACGGCGGCGTAGCCCTCTCGGTGCCGGTGGCAGTACTCGACCGCTGTCTGGGTCTTGCCAATGCCGCCAAGTCCCTGGATCGCCTGTCCGAGGACGGCCCGTCCGCCGCCCCGGAGGGCTTCGTGGAGCTCGGCGAGGACGTCGGCGCGTCCGGTGAAGTAGGAGTCGCGGCGGGGGACGTTCCAGAGGGACTTGGGTGGGGGCGGGGGCGCGGGGTGGTGGTGGACGTCGCCGACGTGGACCTTTTTGGCCTTGATGCCGCCGGTGACGACCTGGCCGTCCAGGTTGCCGGCGATCTCCAGCGATAGGTCTGCGTGCGAGGGGTCATCGGAGGACATGGTGGGATTATAGCGCGCGTTCTGGGTGGCAAGGCCAAGGACCCGAGAGCCTCTTGATGAAGCCTCGAGCGGTGGATGGTCGTCCTCAGGAGGTTTGTTCGGCCTCGCCTTGGCCTTGTCTTCGGCGGCGGACGTCCGCCGCCGGCGTCCTAGATCCCCATGACCGACACCACCTCTCACCAAGGCGTCGCCTTGCGCCTCGACATCGAAACCGCCGCCGTCCTGACGCCGGAGCGGCGCCAGGACGACGAAGGGGAGGCCGCGTCGTGAGCGCCGATGCCTGCCCGGGGTGCGGCCGTCCGCTACCGCCGCCCGACTGTCCGGAGTGCCGCCGCCCCAAGACGGAACCGCCGCGGCCTGACCCTGCGGTCAAGGTGCTCTACCGTCTCGTAGGCTTCTCTACGGCGTCTGGTTCTTCGGGCCGCTTTCCACGCAAGGGTCAACGTGGGGGCAGTTTGGCGACTACTTCGGCGGGGTGCTCAATCCGGTCGTAGGGCTCGCGGCCCTGATCGCGCTCCTGTGGACCCTGAAGCTTCAACGTGAGGAGCTGAAGACCTCGATCGACGAGCTCAGGAAGACGGCCGAAGCCGCCAACAAGCAAGCGGAGACGGCCGAGCACCAGGCGAAAATCATGATCCGGAGCGCGGCTACGGCCGACGAGCAAGCAGAAATCATGATCCGGAGCGCGCGGGTTCAGGGTCTCAGTGCGGCCCATCAGGCTAGCTCCAGGCTCCAGGGGAGTATGAAAACAATGGAAGGGAAAGAACTTCAGGCAGAACTCAAAGAGCTACAAAGACTGCTCGACTTGCGAGAAGACCGCCAGGCCGACGTCAGAGGGTAGCCGGCACGCCGGACCGCCAGGGTTTCAACCCAAGGTGGACGCCGTGTCGTCCTCGCCGCCACGATCATGTCGACCTGCGAAAGCGTCCGTCCTTTTCCGCGGAGCTCCTGGTAAACCTCCCCGTAGAGGAGTGCCGTTTCCATCTCGAGTGGCCAGATCTTGACGAACCGAAAGAGTCGTTTGAGGTGGGTGCGGTACTCCTCAGGCCGACTCACTTGCTGAATACCGGCTTCGATCTCGCAGAGCACAGGCACACAGGTCCCCAGCCGTTCCCCGGCCTTTCGAGCTGCTTCCAGTCGCTTGCGAACCTGTGTGCTACGAGTAACCGTCTGGCCAACATGGTTGGCGTCCAGAAGGTAGCCGGCCATCAGCGTCCCATCTGTCGGCGGACGAGCTCTTTCGAAGCGGTCCTCTGCTCGGCAAGGCTCTCTAGGAAACGAGCATGGTCCTCGGCGGGAATCTCCTGAGCCGCCCTGTCGATCTCATTGAGGAGAGCCGACGTTTCGTCGTCCCGCTCTTCCGGTTCGGGTTCGATCACCAGGACCTGCCCCTCTCGCCAATCGGCCGGCACGGGGCCCAGGAGTTGGATCGTCCCCTGTTGCAGCACGCCTCGGATCATGGTGGGTCTCCTTCCTCGCCACCAGGATACCACATCTGCCGTTGCCGCCCGGCGTCAGGAAGGCGCTCCGCCACAGGTTCAGCGGCTCATGGCGCGCGGTACTCGTAGAAGTCGAACGGGCACAGCCGCCGAAAGCCCAGCCGGACGCAGATCGGTTCGGAGGCGGACGAGGCGTGGAGCAGCAAGGCCTTCGTCGGTGACGGCGTCGCGTTCGACGACGGCAACGATGTCGGCTGATCTCCTGCCTCCGCGGCAGAAGGCGGGTCACCGTCCTGGGGGCTCGTCTTGCCTTCTTCGCCAAGCCCGTCACGAACCACCGCCTGCACCATACGGTGGACACTTATCGTCCGGTCCTCCACCTCTCGCTCGACGAGCGAGTACCTCAAGAGCGGTACCCAGACCTCCGCGACGTCCTCGCCGGCCAGAGCTTCGGCGAGCGCCGGACCGAGTTCCGCGGCGCCCTCGTCGAAGATCTCGAGCGGAATCGCGTCCGGGGCAAGGAATGCAAGGACCCGCAGCAAGTCCGCGGACGCTTCCGAAGCCTTCGCGACCTCCTCGAAGCTCATCGACCAGGTCGTCGCCACGGTGTGCGGGTAGTCGCCCGTCTGAGGACGAACCTTCTCCAGCGTTCCAGGTGACGTCGGTGGTACATCTCCAGATAGGACCGCCCTCAAGACCGCCGCGAAGCTGGTGAAGAGGACCGGAAAACTCGGGGCCTCAGTCCCCTCGCCGAGGTAAGGGTTGATGAAGTCGAGGAGCTTCTCGGCCACACTCGCCCCCTGTTTCACGAACGCCGAGAGGACGAACAAACACGCCCTCGTTCGGTCCGTGACTTCTTTGGACATTCTTGCCTGCATGATACACATCCTTCTTTCTTGCCCGACCGGCGGCGGGCCGTCTTGGGTTCGGACTTTCGTCGCGACGATCGCGTCGGGTCCGGTGCCGGTGTGGCGGTCGCGGCTTCTCCCGGCCTCCCGGGTGGCGGGCGGTGCCGCGTCCATGTGAAAAGACTACGAGCAGAAAGCTCGCGGCTGAGGACCCGTCGTGCTTTTTGAGAATTTGAACGCTCGGTCGGTTCACGGTCGAAAGCGGCCGGACCCGCAGGGGGCCGAGGCCCGCGGGTTTGAAGAAATCTCAAGGCCGCCGCTTGTCGCGGAGGTTTTCCACAGGCCGGGCCGAACCCTCCGGTAACTCAGGAGACCCTGCGGTCAAAGGAGGGTGCCTCTCCTGGCGATGCGGGCGACCCTGCCCTCAAATGAGGGTGCCTCTCCTGGCGATGCGGGCGACCCTGCCGTCACGTCAGGGTGCCCCTTCCGGGGCCGGGCTTTACCGTTCGGTCAAGTGAGGTCAACCCTTCCGGAGAGCGGGCTGACCCTGGGCTCAACCGGGGGGCGTCTCTCCCGGACGTTCAGGTACCGTCCGGTCAGGTGAGGTCGACCCCCCGGAAGGCTCCGGAGACCCCAGGGAGAGGTGAGGTCGTAGCTCCCAACACCGCCGGAGACCCCAGGGAGAGGTGAGGTCGTAGGTCCCAACAGCGCCGGAGACCCCAGGGAGAGGTGAGGTCGTAGCTCCCAACAGCGCCGGAAGCGGCGGTCAACGGCGATCTCTTTCCAACCGACGTGGCCTCGATCAAGAAGATCAAAGCCGATTTCAACGTCGTCGTCATGACACACATGGGTCACTACCCGATGCTCGAACGGCCGGACGAGTTCAACCGGCATGTCTTGGACGTGGTCCAGGAGCTCACGTCCGACGGAAGGTGAAGGGCGGCCGGCTCGGTCTCTTCTCCGACTCCCCGTCGTTCTTCTCCCCTCTGCCTCTTCTCCGGCTCTTCTCTGGCCCCCTCTCCCTCTTCGTCTTATGTCTTGAGGGGAGAGGGTTGGGGTGAGGTCCCCCGCCGAAGACCCTCCTCAATCTCCTCAACCAACTGACGCGCCCGTTGAATCATCTCCCCCGCCGACTCCCCATAGCTCTCGAACCCACGCAGAGCGGCCCGAGCGTACGCCAAGGCGTCTTGCAGACGCCCCGCACCTTCAAGGCCGACGGCAACGTTGAAGCGGGTGCCAGAGGCATCGTAGACGTTGCCCTGCTTCTCCCGGTAGCGGATCGCATCGCGGTAATGCGGCAGGGCACGATCGAGGTCGCCCGCCGATTGATAGATATTACCAAGCTCACCGTGGGTAACCGCAAGATCATCAACCGCGTCCGCCGGAAAGAACTCGAGGGCTTGGTGGTAGAAACCGACGGCCTCGTTCAGACGACGCAGAAGCTCGTCTTCACCGCTCTTGCAGCTTCGGGCTTCCTGGAAACGTTCGATGGCCACGGAGCCCAACTGCCCGAGACATCGGCCGCGTCCCATTCGATCCTGTTCAGCCGTCAGCTCCAGGCCGCGCCGGTACCAGTGCTCGGCTTTATCGAGATCACGGATAGCGGAAAGATCCTTGTAGGCATGGCCGAGATTGAAGGCTATAGCCGCGGCTTCCTGTTGAGCACCTATGGCTAAGAAAAGATCTATCGCCTCTTGATAGGCAGATACGCACTCCTCACGCATCATTTCACGCCGAATATGGCCGAGTGTTTCCACCGAAACGGCCAGCGAGCGCACGCTATTGCGCTCCTCTCCGTCCAGCGACTCACGCGCCCGATTCAGGAATGGCGCAGCACGCTGCCGCTCCCAGGCCACATCAGCCTGCTGCAGTCTTTCGGCCTCGGCCCAATTCCGCTCCTCGTAAGCCAGCCTCACCCGATACTCATTCACCAGGCCCCACTTTTCCTCCCGCCCCGCCAGCGGACCCTCCGTACCGGGATCGATAAAGTCCGGCACGATCTCCTCGACGAGCCGCTTCCACTCCGCCCGGCGACCGGTGTGGGCGTAGAGTATGCGCAGACCCTGCATGTTGCCAGTGACACGATTCCACCAACCATGGACCCGCGCCAACCGACGCGCCTGAAGCAGGTTCGCCTCCTCGGCTCGAAGCGCGTCGATCACGTCGCGGTTCCCGTCCTCGTATTGCCTCCAGTAGTAGTTCCCCAGCTCCCCCATAGCCTCGACGAAAGCCCGGACGGCCGCCTCCTTCGAGCCGGCGTAGAAGCGCTCGAAGAGCCCGCGAAAGAACCACGGCAGCGCCGGATGGATCCCGTAGTATCCCCCGCCCTGACGCCTCAGCAGCCCCACCTCGGCGGCGCGGTCGAGCAGCGCGATGCCGTCGTCGCGGCTCAGGCCGCGCACCTCCGGGAGACACCACGACGCCTCGGGTTCTCCCATCCCTTTGAGCGCGTCCACGTCCACAAACCCCTGGAAGAGGTGCAGCAAAGCCAGCCGACGCCGTTCCTCCTCGTCGAACGCGTGCTCGAAGCCGTACCCCAGCGACGCCCCCAGCGAACGCGACCGTCCCTCGCCGGCCTCGTCCTCGAACGCCGCCTCGCCCGTGCGCAAGCGGCGGACAAAGTCCCCGACGGCGTTCTTGCCTTCGATGCCGTCACGCAGGGCCTGGCCCACCAGGACGGTCAGGGTCAGCGGGTTGCCCGCCGAGAAGTCGAGCAGCGGACGCCACTCCTTCATCACCACCGGCGGCCGTCCCACCTTGGCGGCCAGGGCGCTCGCCAGACGGACCCGCTCCGTCAACGGCATCGGCGGCACCGCGATGCGCGCCGGCAAGTCGCCGAGCCAGTCGCGCTCGTCGCGACGCGACGTCAGGACGAAACGCGCTTTCGTGTCGCGGGCGGCGCGCAGGAAGCCGACGAGCTCGCGCTGCTCGTCCTCGCTCCAGGCCGACTCCGTCCCTGACGGGAAGCCCGTCACCGGCTCGACGTTGTCCCAGATCCACAGCACCGGCACCTGGGCCAGGACCTGGAGCGCCACCTGACGCCGGGTGGCGTCGTCGAGGGCCAGCCAGTGGACGCCCGACTGCTCGAGCATCTGGCCGAAGGTCTGTCCGACGCGGTCGAGCACCCGCGCGAGCGGCAGGTATTGCTCGAACGAGGTGAAGAGCACCGGACCCTCGACGCCTCCGGTCAACGCGTACCAGCGCGCGAACTCGGCCACCGTCGCCGTCTTGCCGCTGCCGGCGTAGGCGTGGAGCAGGACGATCTGGTGACGGTCGAAGGCGCGGTCGAGCGCCAGCAGGGTCTCGTCACGCCCGAAGAAGCCCGCGTCGGGAGTGGGCGGCAGGTCTGGGTCGAGGCTGCCTGAGGATGTGGTGTCGTCGGTAAGACGGATGGTGAGCTTGCCGTCGTCCGTGGTTTCGGGAAAGAGGGCGATCGGCGCCGCCTCGTAGACGACGGGGACGGTCCAGTCCTGGAGGGGCAGCGCCTCGAAGCCGAGTGCGCGCAGCGGCTCGGCGTGGAGTTGCTTGCGTCCCAGGGTGACGGCCTCGCCCAGGGTCCGGCCGCGCACCAGCGATGCGTAGAGGTCGGCGACGAACTGCGCCGCCGTCACCACGTAGACGTTGTAGCGCATCGCCACCACGCCGCAGACGCCGGCGTCCATGACCTCCTGGGCGAGCGATCCCCAGGCCCTGGCACGGCGGTGGGGATCGGAGGCGTCGACGGCGAGCTCGTCGCCGCCGGACGCCTCGGCGTGTGCCGAGCGGCAAGCGTTCAGGATCAGCACCGGGACGCCGGTCTCGACCAGCAGCTCGGCGAGCTCGGGTCCGTCGACGAGACGTTGGTTGTCCTCGATCTCGGGGTTCTCGAAGACCAGGTAGCCGTGGCGTCCCGGACGCGCGGTCCGCGGGTAGACCTGGGACGAGAAGCGTCGCGCGTCGAGCTCCAGGGGCTCGTCGCCGGCGAGGTCGAGGTGGGCGCCGTGTCCGTCGAAGTGGACGACGTGGTAGGGACGTCCGGCCTGGTGCGCCCGGCGCAGCGCCTCGGCGAAGCCCTCGAAGGTCGGTGGACGCAGCACGTCGAGCTCGAAAGCGTCGCGGGCCGACTCGTCGAGCCCCTTGACGATGCGCGCCGCCACCGAACGGAACGGGACGTCGTCCTCGCCGCCCGGACGGCAGATGACGAGCAGGATCCGGACGCGTCCGTCCTCGCCGTCCGGCAGCCGCGGACGCCGCGCCGCCGTCGGTTGCGCGCGGACGAAGGAGCCGGCATGAAGCGCCAGCGACGTCTCGGTGCGGGGATCGCGCAGCAGCTCCCAGGGCAGCGCCGTCGCGCCGTCGACGCCGGTCACGACCTCGACACGCGTCGAGGCGAGCTCGTGACGCACGGCCGACCACAGCTCGCGGGTGTCGTCGTTGGCCTGGAAGACGGCTTGGAAAAGCCCCGTCCCCAGCTCCTCCATGCGTCCCTCGACGCGGGCGGCGATTTTGGGGGCCGGGTGCTGGGGCCACTGGAGGTAGTCCTCGAGGTACCAGCGGAGGTCTTTCTCGTCGTCCTCGGTGAGGTCGAAGGCGAAGCTGGCCTCCGCCGTCTGACGGACGCCGCCGAGGAGCTCAAGAACGACACGGAAGGTGGCGTCGGCTTCGGTGTGCTGGGTGAGGCGAAGGGTGGGCAAGCGTTCCTCCCGAGGTGAGCTGAGCTGAGGGCTGGTAGTCTACCTCGAGCCACTCGCGTGCTCGCCTGTCACCGGCTCGCGGCCGAAGAAGAGGGGGGCGTCGTCCTCGCCGTAGGCGGCTCGCGATTCACCTCAGGCTTTCGCTATACTACTGCTTGTCTTCGAGGCCGCACCCTGGGAGCTTGGGAGCGACAAAAGAGGAGGGGAGCGTGGGACTCCGGAGGAAGATCGGAGGTAGCAGATGACGACACTGACGATGCAACTGCCCGAGGACGTCTTCTCGGCCCTTCGCCGGTCTCCGGACGAGTTCGTCCAAGAGCTCCGGATCGCGGCGGCGATCCACTGGTACCAGCGCGCTCGGATTTCCCAGGAGAAGGCAGCGCAGATCGCGGATCTCAACCGCAGCGAGCTCCTCCGGATGCTGGCTCGGGAGGAAGTCGACGTCTTCACCGTCGACTTCGACGATCTGGCCCGGGAGTTGGAGCGTGGCTAAGCCTCCGGCGGTGAATGCATCTCCGTTGATCTTCCTCTCCAAGACGGACATGGTGGATTACCTACAGCTTGCAGGATCGGAACGTTGGGTTTGGTGCTATCAGCAAAGCAGCAGGGACGGATTCCCGAAGCGCGACCGGTTCTCGAGGAGCTGCGCTCATCGGGGATGTACCTCTCTGATCGAGTCTTGAATCGCGCTCTGAAGATGGTCGGAGAGTAGACGGCTGAGCCTCAAGCCGCCTGCTGGCTCGCATAGGGCAGGGGTGGCAAGCGGTTCGCCGCCCGGGGCCAGCAGACGGAAGACATGGATCGTGACTCAGACGTGGAGGCTCACCTGCTCAGAACTCCAGACGCAGGCCCACCGTAATCAGGTAGAGGTTCAAGTCGTCGCGGTCAAGGTCCTTCTCGTAGAAGACGAACGCCTGACGTCCACCCCGGAAGACCGCCGAAAGCCCCAGGCCGAGCTGGAAGTAGTCGCGGTCGGGATCGTCCGTGGGAATGGCGAAGACCGTGCCGCCCGGATCCTCGACGAAGCTCGCCTGAATCGGCCGGCTGTCGTCCTCGAGCTGGTGGTGCAGGCCGAGGCGCATCGTCGGCTGGACGACGCCCCAGCCGACGCTCGCCGCATAGCCGAGCTGGAAGCCCAGGCTGGCGACCAACGACTCGACGTCCTGGGCGCCGACCGACAGGTTGAAGCCCGGAGCCCCCGTCTCGTCGAAGCCGTCGATCGACACGTCGACGTAGTCGAGGCGGCCGAAGCCGCCCAGGGTCCAGGAGCCGACCGCGGCGTCGTACCCCAGGCCGACGCTCGCCGACAGCTGGTCGCCGCCGGGGGCGGCGCGCGCCACGTGCCGTTCGTCGAGGAAGTGGATCACCCGCTCCATGTCGAAGTCGTTCGAGCCGAAGCCGAGCATGCCTTCGACGTAGAAGTGCTCAAGGTAATAGGTGCCGTAGAGCGAGAGGCTCAATCCGTCGACGTCGAGGCCGCCGCCGTCGGCCTGGAGCTCGACGTCGTCCGAGACGTAGCCCACGGCGACGCCGAGGCTCGAGCGGTCGCTCAAACGGTAGTCGACGCCGGCCGTCAGGCCCTCGGTGTCGAAGTCAAAACCCGTTTCCCGAACGGTGCCGGGACGGTTCCCCTCACCCAGCGTACCGTTGACGAAAAAGCCCAGCCGTCCGCCCAGGCCTGAAGACGAGCCCGTCGCCGGCGGCGCCGGCTCCTGGACGGCGCCGCCGCCGTAGAGGGCACGCCGCATCTGCCGGTCGACGAGCTCCGCGGGATCGAGGTCCTGGCGTCCGCCTTGTCCGAGGAGCCCGGCGATCTGGGTGGGCGAAAGCCGCACGTCGCCGAGCTGAAGCGCCACGGTCGAGGAGACGCGCGCGCCGGAGCGAAGCGCTTCGAGCCGCGCCCCGACGTTGCGCAGCTGGGTCGCCTGGGAGTCGATCGCGACCGAGCCCTGCGACGAGACCTCTTCCGGAGCGATGGCCCGCAGCGCTTCTTCTTGCCGGCTTCCCGCCCCCGCCACGTCGTTACAGACCGCGCGCAGGCTCGACGGCAGGTCGGAACGAGAGCAGATCACGTTCATCGCCGAAGCCACGGGGGAGGCCACCTCGTCGAACTGGGAGGAATCCGCCACCCGCGCCGACAGGGTGAACCGGACCGGATCGGCGACCCCTTCGACGCTTGCCGTGACGACGACGTCGCCGGTCCGCTCTCCCAGCGTCACCTGGTTCGACGACCGGCCGTCGTCGCCGGTCTCCGTCGCGGCAGCGGCGAGCGAGGCGTCGCCGCTCGTCACCTCCCAGCTCACCTCGGCACCCGCCACAGGAGCGCCGTCGGCGTCGAGGACCTCGACGACCAACGGCTCCGCGAGGGGCTGGTTGACGCGTCCCGTCTGGCCGTCGCCGGAGGCGATCCGCACCTCGGCCGCCGGGCGTTCGTCGTCGTTCGTGATCGTGCCGACTCCCTCGCCGTCGGCGATCCCGGCGCTTTGCGCATCGCTCAAGTCGACGAAGAAACGCTCGTCGCCCTCCTCCTCGCGGTCGCCGATCACCTCGATCGTGACCTCCTGGACGGTCTCGCCGGCGGCAAAGGTCAACCGCCCCGCCTGGCCCCGGAAGTCCTCGCCCTGGAGCGCGGTGCCTTCGCGGGTCCGGTAAACGACGCTGACGCTGCGGCCGCTCGCCTCCGAGAGCGTGACGCGGAAGGTGAAGGGGGTGATCGTTAGGTCCTCGCCCTCGGCGCCGCTCGTGTCGCTGATCGAAAGCGAGGGCGAGCGGTCGTCGTCGACGATCGTCGCCTGTCCTTCGCCGTCGGCGATCGTCGCGTCCTCGGCACCGGAGAGGGTCAGGAGGAACTTCTCGTCGCCTTCGTCGATCGTGTCGCCAAAAACGTCGACCGCGACCTCAAGGGAGCTCGTCCCCGGAGGGAAGACGAGCGACCCGGACGTCGCTTCGAAGTCGGGGGTCTGGCCGCGGGACGTCGCGCCGCGGTCGCGGGTCGAGTAGCCCACCCGGACCTCGCGGTCCGTCTCGCCGTCGAGCACCACGACGAAGAGGGCGGCCGTCGTCCCGGTGTCGCCTTCGCTCACCCGGACGTCCTTGACCGAAAGCGTCGGCAGCGGGTCGTCGTTCAAGATGAGCCCAAAGGCCTCTTCCTCGCCGAGGGTGGCGTTGAGCGGGTCCGCGATGATTACGGAGAAGGTTTCGTCCATCTCGAAGCGGACGTCTCCGATCACCTCGACCTCGATCGTCGCCGAGGTCTCGCCGGGCGCGAGCTCGATGGTTCCCGAGCTCGCCACGTAGTCCGGAGTGTCGGCCGCTTTCAAGCCCCCGGAGACCGCGCTCCCGTCCTCGGTCCCATAGAAGACGCTGACCTTCAGCCCGCTGGGACCGCTAAGCGTCACGTCGAAGACGAAGACTCTCGTCCCGGCGTCCCCCTCCTTCTCCATGGCGGAGGCGCCGCCGATCGCCACCTCCGGCGGATCGTCGTCGTCCACGATCGTGACGGTCGCTGATTTGCCCGCGTCGAGGGTCAAGGGAGAGGGGACTCCGCTGACCATGCAATCGATGGACATCGTATCGACGATCGCCAGCTCGAAAGTCTCGTCGGCTTCGTCGATGTCGTCGTCGAGGATCAGGCTGCGCATCACGGCGCCGATCTCGATCGGCGAGACGCCGCCACCGCCGGGCGGCAGGTTCTCCGACGGTCCTTCGACAAAATCCTTGCCGCCGGTGGCGCTGCCCGTCGACACCGCCTCCAGGTTGAAGAACCCTTCCGGCAAGACGAGCGTGCCCGGGCACTCGTTGCGGGACGCCTCCAAAACGAGCATCACCGAAAGGTCGCTCGCGCCCTCCGGGGCCGTGTAAACCTCCTCGACGAAGCTCAGAGTGGCGGCGGCAGCGATGCCGGGCAAGGCAACAAGCACGACGCCGGCAAGCACCAGACGAGCAGTCGAGAGACCGTTTGATCGGGAAGCCATGTCTATCCCCTTCCTTCAGGCCGGCGGCGCCGACGGTATAACTTGGGCCGAGCAAGCTCTGGAGATAGAATAGCACCCATGGGGGCTCAGCGGTCCAAGGAGGCGTCATGAAAAAGAATCGGCAACTTCATCTCCTTCTCCTTTTCAGCCTGGCAGGAGCCTTCTTGCTCCCGGGCGAGGTGGCCGAAGCCCGGAAGAAGAAGAACGAGCCCCAGACCGCCGAGGACCTCCAGGTCGTCGCCTGTCTGCTGCCGGGGCAGGTGCGCCGCCTCGGACAGCGCACCACCTACGTGACGGCACGCCGTCCGGTGCGAACGACCGCCATCGACTGCCGGATCCGCGGCGGCGAGTACGTCGAGTCGGACCGCGCGAGCTACGCCGCGGCGCTCCAGGTCTGGCTCCCCGCCGCCGAGGCCGGCGACGCCCGCGCCCAGACCTACGTCGGCGAGATTTTTGAGAAGGGCCTCGCCGGTACTCCCGACTACCAGGTGTCGGCGATCTGGTACCAGAAAGCCGCCGAGGCCGGCGACGTCCGCGCCCAGATCAACCTCGGCCACCTCTACGAGTTGGGCCTGGGAGTGGAGCAGGACCATGAGGTAGCGCTTCAGTGGTACCGCCGCTCGGCCGGGCTGGAGGAAGCCGTGGTGCTCGACTGGACCGTGCAGGAAGCCGAGCTTCGCCGCGAAACGAAGAGCCTGCGCCAGGAGCTCGACGCGGTCCGGAGCGAGCTCGCCCAGGCCCGCTCGCGCCTGGGAGACGCCGAGCGAGAGGTCGAGAGGCTACGCAAGAGATTGGAGGAAGCCCGACGCCAGGGCGCCGAAGAGAGCCAGGAGCTCGCCGACGAGCTCCAGCAACGCGAGGCCAACCTCGCCGAGATCCGCAGCACCGTCGATCGCTACAAAGACCGCCTGGCGCAGCTGACGGCCATCGAGGTCGCGGGCCCCTCGATCACCATCGTCGAGCCCGAGGTGCTGGGGACCCGCGGTCCGATCCTCGTGCCGGTCCCCGCCGGGGCCCGGGAGCTGGCGATCACCGGCCGCGTCACGGCACCGGCCGGCCTCTCGAAGCTCACGGTCGACGGCGTCGCCCGCGAGGTCGACGACAACGGCTTCTTCACGGTGACCGTCGCCTGTCGAGGACGCACCGAGGTCAGCGTCGAGGCCGAGGACCGCCGCGGACGCACCGCCGAAGCGGCGCTTGTCATCGAGCCTGGAGGGGACGCGTCCGCGCCGGCGCCCGTGGCAGCGCCCCGGCTGGCCACGCGAAGCGCCGTCACCGTCTCGCCGGACCACTACGCCCTTGTCATCAGCGTCGCCGCCTACGAGAACCTGCAGCCGCTCAGGACCGCCGCCGCCGACGGCAGAGCGATCGCGCGGCTCCTGGAAGAGCGCTACGGCTACCGAACGACGCTCCTCGCCGACCCCACCCACTTCGAGATCCTAAACGCCCTGAACGGCCTGAGGGAGACCCTCGACGAGGACGACCACCTCCTCGTCTACTACGCCGGACACGGCAAGGTCTCGAACGGCCGAGGCTACTGGATCGGGGTCGACGGCGCCGCGGACGACCCGGCGCGGTGGATCCCCAACGAGGCGGTCTCCGACATGCTCGACGTCATCGCGGCGCGTCACGTCCTGGTGGTCTCCGACTCCTGCTACTCGGGGACCCTGACGCGCTCAGGCATGGCCCGCGTCGACGTCGAGGCGAGCGGCGAGGAACGCGCCGCGCGCCTCGCCGAGATCGCCGGCAAACGCTCGCGGACGGTGCTCACCTCCGGCGGCCTCCGGCCCGTCCTCGACGAAGGCGGCGGCGATCACTCGATCTTTGCCCAGGCTTTTCTGCGCGTCCTGGAGCTCAACGGCGACGACATGCCCGGTGCCGACCTCCATCGCGAGGTCGAAGCCCGGGTCCGCTTCCGGGCCCGGGCGCTGGGGCTGCGCCAGCAACCCGGCTACGCCCCGATCCGCCACGCCGGCCATGAAGCCGGGGACTTCGTCCTGGTGCCGCGAGGTTAGTCCACGCTATTGCGCGACGCCGGTGAACTTTTCGCTGGCATCCAGAGTCTCGTTGGGGAGGTCCGCGAGGTCCCGCCGTAGCTTGCCCGCCCGGCTGCGGACGTCGAGAAGCCTCGTCGCCGTTCGAGGATCGCCCAGGTCGACGGTGCCGCCCTTGAGCTCGCCGAGCTGACCGCTCAGGCGTTCGAATTCCTCCACGGCGCCGCGCGCCCGGTCCGCGAGCTCCGGCTCGGCGTCCCAGACCGGCCCCAGTACGGCGTCTTCCAGCATCTCTGTCACCATGCCCGCAAGGTCGGCCGAGGCCTCCAGGTGGGCCTCGGCCACCTCCAACTCCTCGCGCAGGATGTCGACGACCTCCGAACGCCCCGCGATGAGCCCGCCCCATTGGGGAGCTCCCTGGACGACGCCCTCCTCTTCCGACCTCTTCCAGGCCTGAAGGGCCGGCACGTAGTTGTTCATCCGGAAGAGCGAGCGTCCCAGGAAGTAGTGCGGCAGGTAGGCCACGGCCACACCGTCCGTGACCTCGACGGCTTGTGCGTCGGAGCGTGGGTCGCCCTCGGCGGCGACGCGCAGGTGGCTCGTGGCGGCGGCCCAGTTCTCGGCGCGGACTTCGAGCACCCCCAGGCGGAACGCGTCGCGCGGCGACGGCGGCGACGGTTTCAGGAATCGCCAGCCGAAGCCGACGAGCACCGCGACCACGGCCAGCGCTACGACCGCCGCTGATCCCAGCCGCCCGGCCCGGGAACGCCGTGCTGGGCGGACGGTGTGCTTCGTGACCGAGGTTTCGGGCTCCGTCTCCGCCTCCGGGGCCTGGCTCTCCGGCATCGGTACGGTGGGCTCGGCCGCCGTCCCCACGAGGAGCGTGCCTTCGGCCGCCGTCCCCACCGGTGACGTCGCCACTCCGGTGGCCACCGGCATGGAGGGCTCGATCATCGTCGCGTCGCCGTCGAACGGCGAAGGAAACGGACGCCGGAAGGCAGCGAGCTGCGCCCCCAACTCCGCGGCCGAGCCGATGCGATCCTCGACCTCCTTGGCGAGAGCGTGCAGGACGACCTCGCGCAGCTCGGCGGGCACCCGTCCACCGGGGTCGCTCTCGGCAAAGTCGAGCGGAGGACGGAAGAGGTGACCGGCAATGAGCTGCGAGAGCTCGTCGCCAGCCACCGGCCGGACCCCGGTCAGAAGCTCGTAGAGCATCACCCCGAAGGAGTAGACGTCGCTCCAGGCACCGATCTCTCCGTGGCCGAACTGCTCCGGCGAGCTGTAGCGGGCCTTGCCGAGGAACATTCCGGTGGCGGTCTTGATGCTGCTCGGTCCGAGCCGCTTGGCGATCCCCAGGTCGATCAGCTTGACGAGCGGCCGGCCGTCGTGGCCGCGGGTCAGCATCAGGTTGTCGGGCGAGACGTCGCGGTGCACGTACCCCTTCTGGTGCAGGAACTCCAGGGCCCGCAGCCCCTGCTCGGCGACCTCGATCACCAGTCCCAGCTCCGGCAGGCCGCGCTTCAGGAGGTCCTGGAGCGAGAAGCCGTCGATCAATTCCATCACGATGACGGCGGTGTCGTCGGGAGCGATGGCCAGGTCGTAAATCTGGGCGATCCCGGGATGGCGGAGCCGGATCGCGGTACGCGCCTCGTTCTCGAAGCGCTTGCGCAGATCTTCGTCGCCGGCGTGCTTCTGGCGAATGAGCTTGATGACCCGCTCTTCGTCGAGCAGGCGGTGGCGGACCTTGTAGATCTCGCCCATGCCGCCCTCCCGCATCTTCGAGAGCACCTCGTACTTGTCTTCGAGAAACTCGCTGGGAAAGCTCACGCCGAGATGATATCCCAGCCTGGCTAGGCCCGCCAGCCGCGCCGTCAAGCACCAGAAGCTTCCAGCTGCTTGACCTTCTCACCCGTCTCTTTCAGGTGCTCCGCTTCCGTCTCCGCGACGATGGCGAGCCACTTGCGGACGGCATCTTCCGCCTCCTTCAAGCTCTCGGCCGCGGTCCTCAGGTCCGCCGACGGGATGCGACGCGGTCCTTTCACCTTGATCACTTCCAGCAAGAACGACAGGGCGAGCCGCGCCTCGAAGCTGGCCTCCGCGGGATCGTCCGTCAACTCGATGTGGGCCAACGCCAGCCGGATCAGGGTCTCGGTCTCGGCGGCGAGCCAGACGGCCGGCCGTTCGAGCGCCGCGACCACCGCCTTGTCGTCGTCGCGGCGAAAAGCCGCGCCGGCGGTGCGTAGAGCGCCGATCAGCTGGCGCGCCACCGGCTGCTTGACGTTCCACGCGGAAGCCTTCGGCGGCTCGCCCTTCATCGGCTTCGCCAGCTCCAGCAACGGCTTCAGGTCACAGTCGGCGTCCTTGTGGGCGAGCCCTGCCTCGAACGACTGGCACGCCTTGTCGAAGTCTCCCGCCAACAGGTACCCCACACCCTGGACATGGTGGAAATGCCTCAGGCACACCGTCACCCAGTCAGGATCGATCCCCAAGACCATCTGGAGCGCTTCTTTCCAGTCCTCCAGGGACTCGCTGGCCGAGGCGACGCGGCACTTCCATTCGCCGAGCAGAAAGACGACGTCGAGGTTCTCGGGATGGCGGCGGGCGAGGGCAGCGAGAAACTCTCGCGCCAAGACGGCGTCGTCGTCGTGCAGGGCGTAGGCCTGGAGGATCATGCCTTTCAGGCTCTCCTCGGAGCTCTCACGCGCCATCCCGAGCAAAAGCCGCCGGCGCTCGGACGGCGGCAGGTCGGCCCACCTCTCCACCGCCTCACGCCCGCCTTCGAGCGCCTTGACCGCCTGGCTCACACACCTCATGTGCAGATCGACGATCGGCAAGCGGCGCTCGACGAGCGGCCTCCACTGCCATCGTAACCGCGGCTCGTCGCGGCCCAGGTAGACCACCTCCGGACCGAGCTCACCGTCGAGCAGAAGGGCCGCGTGACGTCCGTGGCGGTCCCCGGCGAGCGCCGAGACGTGCGGCACCCGCAGGGAATAAAGCGGCTCCAGGCTCTCGGCCAGGAAGGCGATCATCCACGTCTCGCCGTCGGTGGCGTCGACAAGCGTCCAGACCATCCCCCGGGCGGCGACCATCGCGGGCCGGCATGTCGTAACACCCGACGCCACAAGCACCTCGCGCGTCCGGCGCCAGCCGTCCGGACCCGGCTCGAAACGCGCCAACCCCAGGCCGGCGCCCTTCGCCAGGCCGGCGCTCTTCGCCGCTGGCGGCCCGACGCTCGTCTCGCCATCTCCGTCCGGCGGCGAGACGAGGGCGACGATCCCGGTACCGTCGGCGGCGGCGGCCAGGACATGGCGGGCGACCAGGGGCTCCTCGGGATCCAGGTGGCCCCGGGCCGCGCACAAGAAGCTGCCGCTCTTACCGGCCAGCAAGAAGCGCGGCTCCGGCTCCGGCGACGCCTCCTCGGAGGCCTCCGGACGGAGGCCGTAGAGCACCGAAGAAGCCAGCACTCGGGACCGCTTGCGCATCACCCGCCAGGCGTCGTGCTCGAGGACCCGAACCTTCGAGTCAGAGTCCCCGGGCTCGCGGGAGAAGACCCACACGTAGGGCGAACGAGGAAGGACGACGCTACGCTCGACCTTCTCCTTGCCCAGGTGCTTGGGCAGCCACTCCCACTCGGCGATCTTCCAGCCCTTCGTCTCCAGGACGACGAAACCGCCGTCGGCGCCGCCGATCCGGATCTTCTCGCCGTCCCAGCAGGTGGTGAGCGGCGCGCCCAGCGGCTTCGGGGTGTTCATCGAGAGCCGTTCCAGGAGCTTGCCGCTCCGGACGTCGAGGATGCGCACGAAGAGCCAGTCGACGAACGCATGCGCGACGACGAGACGCCGTCCCTCGTCGTCGAGCCAACGGTTCTCGCTCCTCCACTCCTGGCCGGGCCTCGGCCTGGGCTGCAAGATGCCCGGGTAGGGCGCCAGCTTCTTGCCGAGACGCCAACTCTCGTGCTTCAACTGCCAGGCCCTCTTGATCTCGGCGTCGAGGAACTGGCCCGGAGACTTCCAAGTCTTGGCCATCGACGCCGGCAGCAGGCGCGTCGCGAGCTCCCTGTATTGCCGCACGTTCTGCCGCGCGGCGAAGAGATCGCCCGCCTTCAAATCTCTCTTGTAGGACTCGGCGAGGCCGTGAAGCTCTATCGCCCGCCGCATCGAGGCCTCCGCCGCCTCGAGCCATAGCCGGTACTCGGGAGTCAGGTAATCCGCGTCGATCTCGGCGATGAGCTCCAGGATCTTCTCGGGCTCCCGGATGGCGACCGCACCCTCGCCCTTGAAGGAGTCCTCGACCTGCCGGACCCGCTCGTGGTTTCTTTCCACCCTTTCCTCCATCAGGCGTTGCACGATCTCCTGCCGGAGAGCAGACGTCCGCGCCACGGCGGCCAGGATCTCCTGGTGGGGTCCGAGGGCGGCGTAGGCCTCGTCGACGCGGTCCTGGGCGAAGAGCCCCTCCGCCTCGCGCAGCGCCAGGACGGCGGCGGCCGCCGCGGGGGCTTTTAGCCTGGGATGGGCCGAGTCGACGGCGTCGAGGTCGTCGACGGCGGAGCGCACGTCCTTCTCCTGAAGCCGCGAGCGGAGGCGTCCGCGCAGGGCCTCCGGCAACTCGAGGTAAGCGAGGAGCGCGCGCCGCAGGCCGCCTTCGGCAAAACGCCGCTCGACGCCGCCGACGGCCGACGCCTCGGCCTGTTCCCGGGCGCCCCGGCGAGCCTGCTCAAGGCGCCGTGGAATGTCGGGGACGTCCGCGTCCTCGGCGAGGACGGCCTCGTAATGACGCACAGCCGTGTCGAAGTCCTCCTCGGTGAGCGCCCGGTCGGCGATCTCGAGGTGCTCGGCGATCGCCGTTTCCCGACGCAGCTCACCCGCCTCGCGGAGGATGCGGCGCGCCACCTCGCTTCCCGGCCAGCGGTCAGCAAGCGTCCGCGCGGCGGCGGCGGCTTCGAGGCAGCCTCGCTCGCGATAGAGCTCGGCGAGCTCGGCTTCCACCTCCTGCATCCCAGCCTCCGCCAGACGCTCGAGACCGGCGCGGACGGTGGCGACCGCCTCGTAGAACGGATCGCAGTCGACGAGCTCGGCAAGCCACCGCCTGGCCGCCGCCTCGTCGCCGGCGCCGACGGCCCCGGCGGCGAGGGCCGCGTAGGCCGCCGTCCGCCGCTTCTGAGACGTCGCGGCGCCCGAGTCGCCCAAGCCGGTCACCAGCTTCTCCGCCAGCTCGAGGTGGCCCTGGCGCGCGGCGGCCAGCGCCAACAGCGAGCGGACATCGACGTCGTCACCGGCCGCACCGTGGAGCCGCGGGCGCAGGTTGAGCGCCTCCTCGTCGAGCCCCAGCGTCTCGACCTGCAACGCCAGCAGCTCGACGACGGCCTCGACGCCGCCTTCCCCGGCGTCGATAGCCTGCCTCAGGAGGCGCTCGGCGTTCGTGTAGTCGAATTCGGCAAGCGAGCGCCGGGCCGTGCTCAGGAGGTCTTCGGGTGGAGCCTCGTGCGCGCCGTCGCCGGAGTCGGGGAGACGAAGCACGTCGTCCTCGCCGCCGCCTTCCATGTCGAGCCGCCGCTGGATCCAGGAACGGGCCTCCGGCTCGAGCTCCGCGAGTGGCGCGTGACAGGCGTCGAGAATACCCGACGGGTGGTCGAAGCGCACCACGCCTTCCTTCTCGGAACGCGAGACCACGACGTGCTCCTCGCCGAAATGCAGCACCAGGAAGCTCTGGAGCTTGTGCTTCTCGTCGTAGCGCCGCTGGGCCGCCGGGCGAGAAAGGCGTCGGTTCGTCGGATTGACGCGGTGGATCAACCGGTAGAGCTCCAGCGGGTCCACCTTGAGGCGTCCTTCGAGGACGTCCTGGGGGAGCAGCTGTTTCTTGGTGCGGGATTTCTTCTTCTCGCGAGCCATCTTCCATTGCCTCGCCCCAGCCTCGGTACGACGTTATAGCATATCTAGCGCTCGTGGTCCAAATCGATCGCCAGGGTGAGGAGGAATTCGTCGGCCGACTCCTTTTTGCCGAGACGAACGAAGGTGTTGTCCTGCCACTCGACGGTCAGCTCGACGCCCGGGTAGACGCCGAGGCGCAAGCCGAAGTCGAGCTTCTCCCAATCCCAGGCGACGCTCGGTGCCGGATAGATCGGGTGCAGGGCGAAGTCCGGATCGAGCTCGGAGTAACGCACCGCCGGTGCGATCCACGCCAAGACCTGGCGGCCGCCGAGGTACCAGACAAGCGGCAGGTCGAAGCTCCAGGCCGCTTCGACCTCGAAGCCCTTGCGGTCGAGGCCCGCGAGATCCTGGTCGACGTACTGCCCGAAAAAGGAGAACCCTCCGGCGTAGACCCAGACGTTGGCGCCGACCTCACGCTTCTCGTTACCGGTGACCGGCAGCGGCGTCAGGTTGCCGGGACCCAGGAGCAGATCCAGGTCGCCGCCGTAGAAGGTGTTGTCGAGATCGACCGTCGCCGCCAGGTCGCGCTCGTAGACCCAGGCCAGGAGGTCCACCGCCCAGGAACCGGCGGCGCCGCCGAAGCGCAAGCCGAGCCCCAGGCCGGTCTCCGGGTTCTCGAAGCCGATCTCGTCGACGTCGGCGTCGTAGAAGATCGGGAAGCCCGAGCCCAGCTCCGGCACCGGGTTGGGCGCCGCGCCGGCCGGAAGGTTGAAGATCTCGACGCCGTTGTCGCCGGCGAGAGCGTTGGGGTCGCGGAAAAAGAGAGGATTGCCCTGGGTGAACGACGCCCTCAGGTAGACGTGGCGGCCGAGGGAGGCGCCCACCTCCAGGCCGATGTCCTCGAAGCGGTTGAAGGCGGTCGAGATCAGGCCGTAGCTCTCCAGGTGACGGTCGTCCTGGCGCTCGAACTTGGGGATCTTGCCGGCCTTGACGTAGAACGAGCTCCCCTCGGCGAGCTCTCCGGGCTCCACCTCGCGGCCGTAGCGCAGCCAGAGCTCGTCGAGGTCGACCTCATCGTCGTCGGAGGTCGGATTGCGGTCGTAGCGGTCGATGACGTCGACCTTGACCCGCGCGGCCAGGTCGTCGCGCCACTCGACCTCGCCCACGATCGTCACCGTCGAGACCTCCACGTGGCTCCCGGGCTCGACGGTCTCGAGCCAGGCCATGGCGGCGCCCGGCGGCAGAAAGTCCGACGGGAACGGAAAGGGCGACGGGAATCGCGCCCGGTCGCTGTCGCGGTAGTGGCTCTTGAACTCGAGGCCGATCTTGTAGCGGGTCCCGGTTTGCGGCTCCTCCGCCGGTTCCTCGGCCTGTGCCGCCAGGGCGAGGGCCAGGATGAAGAGTAAAGGTAGGGTAGCTCTCTGCGTCATGATGGTCTCCCCCGATGTCTTGCGTGGAGCCCAACGCTACCAGAATCCGAAGCGGCCGGCGGGAACGGAGCGAGTCGTAACGCGCCCTCACAGCTCTCCCCACGACGTCCGGGAAGACGTGACGCCCTCCCACAGATCTTCCCACGGCGTTCGGGAGGTTGTGACAGCTCTGCGTACTCTTGCCATGGCGTGGGACGATCTCTCCGAGGGTCTCACAAGTCTTTCCGCGACGTCGGAAAAGCTGTGACACCTCTTCACTGCCGTTTTGGCCGGCCAGATCGCCCGTGTGCCGGGCGGTGAAGGAGCCTGTGGCCGTCCTTCACGGATCTTCCCAGGCTGTCGAGCCTACGGAGCTGGCCCCCTCCCCTTCGTCGGTAGATCCCGTCCGGCACCGCCGCCGCGACCGCCGACCCTCCGGTACAAGGAACCCGGGAGACTTCGAACTCCGGTCCATAGACCGAGAAGACGTGGTCGCGGACGCCGGCCACCGCCGTCCTCGTCTTCGCCGCCGTGCGGCGAAGACCACGGTTGGCAGCGATGCGCTCGACCTTCAGCGTCCGGTAGCGCCGGCCCGTGCCCAGCAACTCCTCGTGAATGCGAGAGAGCCAGGCGATGGTCTGGTCCGCCATTCGCCGAGGGGTCGAGTCCATGACTTCGGCGGCGACTTTGGCGACGATCTCGGCCTCGGATTTTTCCCCGGAAAACAATTGGGGGTCGAACTGAAATGCCAGGATCGTCACGACGGGTCTTGGCCTGATGGAGGTCGCCGAAGGCCGCCAGGTCGAGTCGTATCCCCGTCGTCAGAGTTGGCGCAGCGTCGCCACGATGTCGGTTCGAATAGCTTGCCTTGCTGACAACAGCGAAATCACGAAAGCCGTCAGTGTGATCATCATTGCCGCCATCAGATATGCCCCGAGGTCTTGAGCGTTGACGCCGTACAGCCGGTTGGCGATCCAGCGCGTCGCAAAACGGGAGGCGAGAATTCCGCCGACAATTCCACCGCCAACGAGGATCAAGCCACGTACGACAACCTGTCGGGCTATCCGCCAAGGCGACGCGCCACAAGCAATGCGGACGCCAATCTCGTGAGTACGTCGAGCGAGGTGCTGTGCGAGACAACCTTGAAGACCGATCAAGGTGAGGATAATCGCTATACCTGCGAGAAAGGCGAAGATAACCGCGGTTTGACGCTCAAGACTGATCCCAGAAGAGAGTCGCTTCCTCAACGAGCTGACGTTAGACAAAGGGACGTTAGGATCGATATCGCTGACAACCTTTCGGACTCCCGGCACCAAGGCGAGCGGATCGGTAGATGAACGCAGGACCAGCGTCATCGCGCGAGCCAGCACCCAACAAAGGCAATGCAGCCGCCAGCCCGACACTCTGAACGTCCGGCAAAGAATAGAGCCCTTCCACGAGTCCGCTGTAGAATTCCGTTACTCCAAAATGACCATACGTCCCAGCGTCAAGCTCCAACGAAGCAACCAGCACGTTGTCGGCTGGAAACCCGGTATCAATGCTCTCAAGATTGACGAGGGTTTTCAACAGAAGGCCGGAAGCGACCAGGACGACCATTGTCATCGTCAATTGGAGAACAATCAAAAGAAATGGCCTCCGGTGTCCACCAAAGCCAGCTGTCAGATGTCGGTGCCCTCCGGCTGGAATGGGACGTAGACCCTGGAGAGAGGTTCTTCTAACCCTGGCCGCGCATCTACGTACTCGGAGACGCCATTTGCGAAAGGCCCCTCTCGCGCCTCGAGCAGGAAGTCTTCACGTGGCAATCTGAACCGCCAAGGGAGTCTGTCCCAGATGGGAGGGAAGGGACGCTTGAAGCTCTTCGAGGGTGTCCGCCGCAGCGACGACTGTGGCACCGACCAACGCGACCCAGCGGCCTCGATATTCGGCCGGCGGGCTCTGCAGCCATGCGTATTCCTCACGCAGGCTCCGTCCTGTTCCTGGTCTGGTTGTCGCCCGATCTCCGGCGAGGATGAGGTGGGCCTTCCGGATGTCTGGATTCTCGGGGTATTTGGCCGTAGCTTCGCAGGCAAGGCGTTGGGCGGTGCGAATCTGCCCGGCACGGGTGTGCTGACGGATTTCCTCCAAGAGCCGGTCTGCGCTTCGCCCTTCGGTTAGCGTCGTGGCCGAGCTCTGTGATGGTGCGGGTCGGGTGCTGGTGGGCATGGCTTCTTCCTTACGTCCGGATCCAGTCTACTCCTTAGGAGGATGTTGGGCAAGTTGGGATCGAGAGGCTATGAGAATTCAGCCGGCTATCCGTTCTGGTCAGGCTGGCATTGTGGATGTCCCCGGCTAATCCGTAGGGGGAAAAGGTAGCAGGCTACCCAACCCTTGGATCTTTTGATGGCGGAGGACACGCTTTCAGCGTCCGGCCGGGGTGTTCGGACAGGAACGACGGGGACCGTCAATCCCCACCCTCAGCCGTTGGAGCCCTGAGGCGTCCGGCGACTACAGGACAGAGCTGCGCCGTCTCTGGCTTGCCGTCTAGCAAGCTCGGGAGGGGGTAGTGGGTCGACCCACTACCCGCGAGGGCAAGAAATGAAGGCCCCGGAAGCGCGGGAAGCTCTCGCGGGGATCGCGGTGGCGCTCGACTTGGCCCGCGGTCATCTGGCCCGAACCGTCTCCGGTCCGGTCCCATTCACCTGCCCGCTGACGGCCCGGATCGCGGCGGGGCCTACGTCAGGAGCTAGAAACCTTGGCTCGTGATGATGAGGGCTTCCATCACGACCCAAAAACTTTGACTCCTGACAAAGAGTGGCTCGTCAGGACCCAAAAACTCTGGCTCCTGATGAAGAGCGCAGCTTGTCAGGACCCAAAAACTTTGGCTCCTGATGACGAGTGCGGCTTGTCAGGACCCAAAAACTTTGGCTCCTGACGAAGAGCGCGGCTTGTCAGGACCCAGAAACTCTGGCTCCTGATGACGAGAGGTTTCGTCACGACCCAAAAACTTTGGCTCCTGACGCGAAGAAGTCATGCCTGGGGCGGTGGGACTGCTGCTACGACTTGCGCCGCCGCCGGTGGTGCCTGGCGGCGTTGCGATCGCCGCAGCGTTTCGAGCACCATCGGCCCGTCCGGTTGCGCGAATCGTCGTAGAAGGCGCGGCGGCATTCCTCGTCCTCGCAGATCTTGAGCCGCCGCCAGGTGCCCTCGAAACAGGCCCGGATGAAGTCCGTGAGGGGGCTGGCGAGCGCGCCGTCGACGTCACGATTCGTCGCCTCGAGAAAGGGTGAGCCGTCGTCCTCGAAGCGGAAACGGACCGAAGATCGGGCCGCCGCGGTGTCGAGGTGGCGGACGCTGTCGCGGCTCAAGGCCGCGCCGTTGTTCGTGGCAAACAGAGACCGCAGGCCGGCGCAGACCTGCTTCGCTTGTTCGAGCGCGCCGTCGTCGAGCTCGACGTCCTGAGACAGGAGGCGCCGCTTCGCCAGCCAGCGGCTCAGTGCCTGCGGGCTCGCGAGCTCACCGGTCCCTGCCCCGAAGTCGACGGTGTTGGTGAAAGCCAGGAGAGCTTGGAGCTGCTCGGGTCCCGAGCTTTTCTTCCAGCGCGGCCTCTTGCGATACGCCGAGTGCTTCACCCCCTCGGGCAGATACGGTCTCGGGCTCATGGGGGCGTCACGTGCCGCGGCTCTGAAGGTGATTCGCAACACGAGCAAGCCGGTCTACGGAGCCGTGCCCGGAAGAGAGAATCGAGTGCTACAGGTGTGGCCGGATGGGCGACGAGTCGTAGGCCGAATCGTAGACCAGGCGTTCGTCGCGGACGAGCCTGTCACGGAGTCGCCAGCCTGAGATGTTGCTGGACGAGGCGCTCGCTGAGCTCGCCGCGCTGCTTGATCACGCGGCCGAGAGCTCCGCGGCACCGCTGCTGGTGATGCTCGCTGGCTCGAACGGGGCCGGCAAGTCCACGTTCTATGAAGCCTACCTTGGGTCCCTCGCGATTCCGTTCATCAACGCCGATCGGATTGCCGCGGAATTGCGCGCGGCGACGCGTATCTGGCCTCCCAAGCTGTCGGGTCTGGCGGCAGACGAAGCGGCGCGGCAGCTGGCCGATGAAGAGCGCCAGGCGAGCACCGTGCTCCGCAATGACCTCCCCGAGGCTCCTTATCGTTTCGTGGCGCGATTCGAGAACGGTGCGCTCGTTCGCGCATCGGACCTGGTGCCAGCCTGGGCACAGGCCGTACTACCGGCGCCCAAATAGCGTTCGCTCGCCATGCCCTCGTCGTCTTGACGAGGGGTTCTTCGCCGCTCGCCACCAAGACGCTTCGGCTTCAGCTCAGCAAAAACCGCAGGTCCTCGGCCGTCAGCGCGCCGATCATGCTGCGGTCGGCGGCGAGGATGGCGTCGGCGAGCTGGCGCTTCGACTGCTGGAGCGCGAGGATTTTTTCCTCTACGGTCTCGCTGGCGATCAGCCGGTAGGCAAAAACCGGACGCGTCTGGCCGATGCGGTGGGCGCGGTCCACCGCCTGGGCCTCGACCGCCGGGTTCCACCACGGGTCGAGGATGTAGACGTAGTCCGCCGCCGTCAAGTTGAGCCCCAGGCCGCCGGCCTTCAAGCTGACGAGGAAGAGCGGACAGTCCGGGTCGCCCTGGAAACGGTCGACCCGCTCCTGGCGTTTGCGGGTCTGGCCGTCCAGGTATTCGTAGACCAGGCCCGCCGCGTCGAGACGGGGGCGCAGGAGCGCCAGGAGGCTCGTGAACTGAGAGAAAACGAGAGCCTTGTGTCCTTCGTCGACGACCTCGGCGAGCTGCTCGCAGAGCACGTCGAGCTTGGCGCTCGCACCGTTCGCGAGCGCCTTGTCGACGAGCCCCGGATGGCAGGCCGCCTGGCGCAGACGCAAAAGCGCCTCGAGGACGTGGATCTTGACCCGCTTCATGCCGACTGTCTCGATGCGCCGGCTGAGCTCGGCGCGATAGTGGTCGCGTAGCTCGTCGTAGAGCTTGCGCTGCTTGGCGCCGAGCTCGCAGAAAAGGGTTTGCTCGGTTTTCTCCGGCAGGTCTTTTAAAACC
>CBDUYN010000021.1:0-87238 GCA_965371445.1 uncultured bacterium
AAGTCGGGATCGGTGAGGCGGCGGGCGATGGTGCGGAGAAGCGGCTTGAGACGCTTGCTCGCACGGCCGGCGTCGGCCCGGATGCGTTGGAGCGTCTCTTCCGCGGATTGCTCGCGGAGCTCTTCCGTCCTGACAGGGGTCCTGGCGGCCCTGGCTCGGGCCCGGGGGCCGGAGGCGCGGCCCGGGTCACCGGCGTCCGGTGGCGGCTTGACGAGTTGGTTTCGGCGTCTCTGCTTCATCACTCCCCGGTCCTCGCCGGGGAGGATAGCAGAGGTACGGCGGATGAGGGAAGCCCCGGAGGTCCTCAAGAAGCGACTACCTCCGTCACCAGCTTGCCGCTTTGCCCCTGACCGATCCAGCTTCCGTCGGCACTGAGCGCGAGAAAGCCGTCGCACCGAGCGCCCACGGAGGAAAGATCCTTCTCCACTTCGGAAGCGAGCTTCTCCGCCAGGTCCCGGGGCGGAGCCTCCGGATGGAACCACAAGGGCACCAGCCGCGACACTTCGTGCTTCAGAGCCACCCGCAGGACGAGCCGCGCCAATTCCGCGCCGTCTTCCAGCGTGGCCAGCGGGACGAGCTGTCGCCAGACCGTTCGACGGTACGGGTCGAGCGCCAGGAGCCACACCTGCTCACCGGTGCAACGGCGAAGCTCCGGGAGATTCTCGCGGGCCAGCCACTCGGGACCGCCGGCCAGTGCCCGGTAGGCCACCTCGGTCTGACCTAGCCGCCGGGTCAGCTCCAGGAGTGCGGAGAGTGCCTGGTTGGCCTGGAATGAAAGGCCGGGGTGGTAAAGCTCGTCCGGTGGTGTGGCTGCAAGGTCCCGGAAGGTGCTCGCCGCCTTCAGAAGCTCCCTGACCGCGGGCAGTCCCCCAGCCGGAGGCCGTCGCCCTGGGTAGAGGAGATCGTCGAGACGTTCACGAATTTCGGCCAAAGTAATCTCCCGGGAGCCGACGAGATGGCCACGGCCCCGCAGCGGCGTCTCCGGCAGGGATCCCGGACCCAGAGCGCGCCACCGGGCAGGACCCGTGATCACCCAACTGTCGGCGATCTCCATCCCCAGAGCCCGTGCCGGCGCGCGCAGCCGCTCGGCGAGATCCGCCTCCTCGCCCGTGGCGTCGGGGTCGCCACCGGGCCGGATGTGGAAGAGCACAAGCCAGCTCGCCTCGCGTTTCACCGCCGCCTTCAACGCATCTCGCAGCTCCGACGTCGGCCTTTTCGGGCAAGGTCGATCCAAGGTGTAGGACCCGAGCCCCCTTGCGTCCTCGTCGAGAAAGAGCAGCCCACGTACTTGCTTGTGCGGCTTCGAGTCTTTGAGGAAGAGAAAACGCACCACAGGTCCGGGGGCGCTCGACAGCGGTTCTTTCCCGACGGCTTGCCCGGCGAACCTGCAAACCATGTACTGTGCCGCCCCGATCTTTCGCTGACAGACGGACGAGAAGCCTTGCTCCCGCAGATCTTCCATCCAAAGAAAGGACATGAGGCCGCCGTGCAGAAGCTTCAGCGCCCGGCCGGGCCGCCGGAGCATCAGGAGTCGTCGTAACACTTCGGCGTCGCTGAGCTCGGAGTAGCGTGTACTGGTCTCGACAGTTCTCATCTGACCCTCGGTTCGTTCCTGTCAGTCGACCATCTCTTCGCCCTTGAGCTGCTCGCGTACCCAAGGAAGGTCCTCCAGCTCTTCGGCGAGCAGGAAGATGCCGCATTTCTCGCGGCAATCCCAGGGCCGCCCGTCGTCAAGAAAGAGCGCCCGCAGGTCGGCCCGTAAGCTCGTGAGGTCCTCGGCACGGTCGGTCCTCAGGTAGAGCGTCCGGAGATCGCGCAACACGTGTACCGTCCTGTCGCGCCAGCCAGCTCGACGGAAGCGGCCCAGGGCCTCCCGGAGCTTCCCCTCGGCCAGCGGGAATCGGCCGGCTTCCATCTCCACCTGGCCGCGCAGGTGAAAAAGGACACCTTGCTCGTCGTCAAAATATCGCTTTGCAAGCTTCTCCGCTTCCAGCAAGTGACGCTCTACGAGCTTGGCATTGCCGAGCCTGATCCCCAGCCTGGCGAGCTTACACACCGTGAAGAACCGCAGCCACTTACACGGTGCGGGAATCAGGGGGAGCGCCTGGGTGAGCTTCTCCAGCGCACGAGGGAGCTCGTTTCTCCAGTAGAGACTGCCACCTTGAGAGACCCGCAGATCCGCCAAGTGGCCAGGGCTCCTTGTCGTCTCAAGATACCGTAGCAGGTGCTGCTCCGCCTCGCTGTAATCGAACCGGTCGGATGCGTAACCGTAGGTGAATTCACAGGCTTGCCCGAGATGGAGCAACGCTACCGCATGCACCTCCGAATCGCCGCTTCCCTCTTTGAGATGTCCTCGGGTAAGAGCTTCCTGCTCCAGAAGAGCGGCCCAGTCTCCGCGGAGAGCATAGGAGAGGAACGCGTGGGCCACGGCCCGTGCGTCGTGCCATCGCCCTGTGCCGAGCTGTTCGAACGCCGGATCGTCAAGGGTCTCGACAAACGATCGAAATCCCTCGCGGGCACCGGCGTCGCCGTGGCTCATGAACGTGGCGAGAAACGCCTCTTCGATCGCCACGCGGCAGAACACTTGTGGGTCGGAGGGCAGTCGCTCGGCCCAGAAGAGATGGGATGGCGTGACGACCACCGGAAAGTGAGAGTCGTTGCGTAGGACGCCGATCCAGCGCCGGAGCGCGAGCACGACAGGATCAGGCCAGGTGCCGACGCTGCCGGACGCGCCGGTTGCCACGGCCTTGTCGGCGGCCCCTGCTTTCTGGCCGGTGAAGGCGGTGACTGCTTGCGAGCACACAGCGCAACGGCGGCCGAGATGGATCAGGATCCGCAGAGAGGTCGCGGAATCGAAACCGGTGCTGAGACCTCTCTGAAGTCGTTTGGAAGTGAGGTGAGTTTCAGCGATTTTCATGCTGCCCGTTCTTTCAGAGGTCTCGGTATCGTGGTCAGCTGCCGGCGCCGGCATCGGCTTCGACAAGCTCGTCGAACCACTCCAAGGCAGCCGCGACGAGCTCCGGGACCTCAAAGGATTCGGTGACGTAGCGGAGAAAAGCTGTGATTTCGCTTAGCTCGAGAAGCGCAACCAGATCATCCTCCGACGCCGCCGGCAGTCTGTCGGAAAAGTCGGCGAGCTTTTGCCAACATGAGAAGTAAAGCTTGGCGTGAGCGTCGAAACCCTTGTCGCGCTCGATGATAGCCTCGTCGAGCTTTCGAATCTGCCGACATAAGGCGACCCAGGACTCCTTCTTCATCGCGCGGTACAGGATTGCCACCACCGCCCTCCGGACGCTTCCGGCGTAGCCTTCAGTACTCATGTAATCCGTTCTCCTTTCTTTGACGACCTTGATTTCGAGCCTCCCAGTCCGACCGCGCGGATTTCTCAGTGACGGCTGCCGCCCACCGTGCCAGCTCCATGCCGGGCACCACGTGATCGTCAAGAAGAGCCCCGGCGGCGCCGAAAAGCCAGTAGGCCAGGCTCGGCGGCAAGTCGTCGTCGTACATCTCGTCGGGCCAATCGCGGTCCAGGCCGGCTCGCATCCTCACCAGCTTCCCGCGGATGAAGGCGAGCTCGACCGCCAGGGAGGCCAGGGCTCTCTGCGCTTCGGGCTCCTGTAGCCTGAAATCTTCGGTCGAGTCCTCGGCCACGATTACCCCTCCGGGATCGTTCGCGACGAGCCTTTGCCAGGCTCGCGGCGACGACGGCGGCGAGGGTTTCGTCCTGCGCCGCCAGAGCCGCAAGCTCGCCCGAAGCCGGGGGCGCGCCGGAGAGCGCGGCCACCAGCTCGGGGGAGGAGCTGATGGCCCATACCAGAGCCGGGACCAGAGAAGGCGACTGGACCGCGACGTAGCGCACGGCCGCGTAGAGCTCAGGAGCGCTGAGGGCGTCACCAGGATTGCTGTCGGCGAGTCCGTTGCCTTGGGGCTCACCTTCGGGAAGCCACCATCCCATTCGAAGCCCCGCGTGATCGAGAAGGGACGTCGCCTCCTCGAGGAACGTCAGGACGCCTACCGCATGCAGGGACGGCGACGCCTCGGCGCGCTCGATCTCGGCGCGGATGTCCGCGAGGAGCCGGTCGACCCGTTTCGCCAGCCGGTCTGTCCGCCTACGCGTCGCCAAGAGCTCTGCTTCCCTCATGGCCCACCGCCCCGCCCACCGAAAAAGCGGCCGGATGCGGGCGCCCACGAGCAGGCAACCCGCACCCGGGGCCGAAATGGGGAAGTGCCGTTCATGGGACGGCCTCGTACATGCTGGTGGTCCGGCTCATGGCATGGCCTCCCGCCCGGGTTCGGCTGGAAGAAACAGAGAGAGGGTGAAAAAGGCGCCCCGGGGCTGGCCAACACGAAGCGAAATGGCGGAGGTGCCCCGGGGCGCGTGGGGAACCCTGCTGGGAGAGAGAGAAGGAGTGTGTGTCCGGTCTGAGAGAGAGTCGTAGGGCTCCCCGCCCACTGAAACGACGGGCCGAAGGCGGGAGGGTTCGGACGTTGGGTAGTGAGCTCCTCGTCGCTCATGGCCATGCTGTGACCTCCTTACGACGGCCAGCATGCCAGACCGGCCCCGGAGCCGTGCCTACGTTTCGCCCGGTACCTTGCCCGCCGGAGCCGGGCAAAATGACAAAGACGTATACAAAACGCCCGACGCTCCGCTATCGTGGTCCCCGGGCCGAAGGTGGGGCCAAACCTTGGAAGATCGAGGAAAAGACAGCGAGCCGGCCGTGGAAAAAAGCATGCCCTGGTGCTGAACCACGGGGGGGGTTCGGCCAGCCTCGATCCTCAGACCGCGAAGGAGATTCGGATGAGCGCGAAGAGTGGAATCAAGGCTGGCTCGCCGCCGGGCCTCGACCTCGCCGGCTGACGCAAATCTTATGGGGCAGAGGGTGACCTCTGCCCCAGGTCTACCAAAGGATCTCTGCGCAAACAAGCCCGAAAGTCCTTAAGGACACTGGTGGTGACCCTCATTCGCGAGATGGCATCGCTGAGAAGCTTCAGGCTGGCCATTGTCTCTTTAGAGAGCCTTAGTGCGGAGAACACAGAGAGTACTCCACCGGCGATCTCGATCACCTTCGCCGATCGCCCTCTTTCGGCGAATAGGATTACCAAGTCAAGAAGCAGGAGCGACTCGTAGAGAGGTTCGTCGAGCGACTCAATTCCGCGCAGGACCGAGAGGAATTTAGACTCTGCGGCGGGTCTTCCTAGACCGTAGTCGATACTGGCATCGAGCCACTGAACTTGGCAGCGCCATAAATCGGAGTCGACTTTGATTCTCTTCAGAGCTTCAATGCGCTCCGCGGCGGCCTCGAAGCGCTCAGCCCTTTCTAACGCGAACACTACGAAATACTCTACCGTAAACGACAGGGTTCCTTCGGTTTCCGGATCTAGTAGAGCTGCCGCCTCTTCAAGAGGTTGAAGAGCCTCGTCATGCCTTTCGGCATAAGCCAGCGCTGTAACTTTGTGCAACAAGGTCTTGATCAGCCACTCAGAATCACCTTGCTGCTCGAAGGCGGAATAGGCGGTCTCAAAACACTCGATCGCGTCGTCCTGACGGCGCTGGGTCATGCGCAGGGTGCCCTTCAGCCAGTGGACGATCCCGACGGTGGTCGCATCCGGACTGTGCCGGATCTGCTCGACGGCCTGCTGGACGTCCCGATCCGCGCCGAGGAAGTCGAGCTTCAGCCGCCGGGCGTTGCCGAGCCACGCCCGGGACTGAGGCTGGAGATTGGGGTAGCGCCCCCCGAGAGATCCGACACTGTCGAAGGCCAGTTGGGCGAGCTCCAGCCCGCGTTGACGGTTGGCGCGTCCTTCCTCGCGGGACTTCCGGTGCAGGAACTCGTAGAAAGCCGGCGTCGCCAGGCGGCAGCTCCTCACCAGGAGCCTCTGCCGCTCAAAAGGCTGATCGGCGACCTCCGGCCAGATCTTCCGCTCGACGAGGTACTCCTCGAAGTCGGCGCCGGACGTCAGGACCGGAACGAGGTTCCCGGCGTCGTAGAAGCGCCGCAGTCGCTCGACCATGGCTTCCATCTCGAGCAGGAGCGAGAAGCCGTCTCGTTGGACGAGCTCACCGGTCAGGCCGCAAGAGACCCGGGCTTCGAGGTCCGGCACCAGGCTCTCGGGCGGCGGGCGCGACCGGCGGTATTGGTCCGGAGTGGTATCCACCCGCCGCTTGATGGCCCGGCAGAGGGTGGCGTCGCAGGCGTATCCGCTCTCCTGGGCCACCTGCCACAGCGGAAAGCGCGTCCGGGTGAGCAGCCAGCCGGCGATCCCCAGCCGAGCCTCCTCGATGTAGACGCGAGGCGTGGGTCCGACCTCCGCGAACCACGACGCGGCGGCCTTGTCGGTGATCCCGTGGTCCCGCCAGAGGGCGGTGACGTTGAAGTCGGGATCGGTGAGGCGGCGGGCGATGGTGCGGAGAAGCGGCTTGAGACGCTGGCTCGCACGGCCGGCGTCGGCCCGGATGCGTCGGAGCGTCTCTTCCGCGGATTGCTCGAGGAGCTTTTCCCTCCTGGCAGGGGTCCTGGCGACCCCGGCTCGGGCCCGGGAGCCGGAGGCGCGGCCCAGTGCGTATTCCGAGGCAAGCCGACCACCGTTCCGAGGCAAACCGACCACCCTGGAAGAGGCCACGCCACGCCCTGGGGGGAGAGAGGGAGAGCCGCTCCCAGAGCGGCTCTGCGGCCTTTCACGCCGGAGCCGATGGAGCGGCGAAGGAGGTGGTCGACTTCCGTCGGAATGGGTGGTCGGCTTCGTCGGAATACGCAGCCCCCCAGGTCACCGGCGTCCGGTGGCGGCTTGACAGGTTGGTTTCGGCGTCTCTGCTTCATCACTCCCCAGTCCTCGGCGGGGAGGATAGCAGAGGTACGGCGGATGAGGGAAGCCGGGGAGGTCCTCAAGAGCATCGTACGTCGCTACGCGACGCCATAGCAGGTAGGAACAAGGCAGGCTTGGCTGGGAGGACCCTTCAGGGTTCTTTTCATCTATAGCACGGGGCTTTAGCCCCGCGCGGGGGCGGCGCGAGGTATGGCGGTCGGTTGAAGCACGACGGTCTGTCGAGGCGCGGCCGACCTCCGCAACGGGCCTAAAGGCCCGTGCTATAGATGAAAAGACGCCGATCGCGGCCCGGGCTAAAGCCGCCTCCCGGAAGGAACGGTCGAGCAGACGGAAACGAGGCGACAACCAGATTTGTTCCTCAAGAAGAGGTCGAGCGGCGCCACTCGCCGAGCAGACAGACGTGATCCCGATACCTGCCGTCCTGCCTGACGACGTCACAGAAGCGACGGATCCGCCTCGTGATCCCTGTCGCGGTCTCTACGGACAAGGATCGCGGAGTCTGTCGCGGGGCGTCCCGGGGTCGCGCTTCGCAGCCGCGCGGCCGTCTCCCAGAACGCTGTCTTCTCCGGCCGCAACACCGCCTCGAGGATCGCCCTGTGCTCTGCTTCGGCCGACCGGTTGTTCTGGGCAGCGCGGACCTTCAGCCGCTGCACCAGGCTGCTGTCGAGTCTGCGGACGGTGATTTGAGCCATTACGCCTCCGGGTGTGTCGTCAACGACTGCAATGCTAGCATTGACAGCACCGGCTAGGCAATACGGTCGCCGGGTCTCGGCTGACGCCCGGCGTTGGAGGGAGGCACGAGGTCCGGCGTCCCGGGCGGCTCGCCGGAGGCGATCCGAAGTAGGGCAGGCTCTTATGCCGTGCTCGGCATAAGAGCCTGCCCTACGGGGCTTCGAGCTCGGCGAGACGCTCCCCGGCGACGGCGGCGGCCACCGTTCCTTCGAACCGCCTGACGATCTCGCGGTAGGTCTCGACGGCGCCGTCCTTGTCGCCCAGGCCCTCGAGACACTTACCCGCCTTGACCAGCGCGTCGGGGACCTTGTTGCCCGCCGGGTAACGCTCGACCGTCGCCATGAAGGCCGTCAGGGCCCCGTCGTAGTCGCCCTGGGCATAGCGGCACTCGCCGATCCAGAACTGGGCGTTGTCCGAGAGGTTGGTCCGCGGATGAAGCTCCAGGAAGCGGCCGAAGCTCGCCGCGGCGGCGGCGTAGCGCCGCTCGTGGAAAAGCGTGTAGCTTTCGTCGTAGAGCTCGCGGGCCTCCGCGGTGACGCGATCCACCGGCACCGGCGGTGTGGGCGCCACGGCCTCCGGCGGCGCCGCGGGCCCGGGACGAGCCGCCGCGGCCGGAGCGGGAGCGACGTCGGCAAGCTCCAGCTCCTCGTCGGGCACGTCGGCCTCCTCGATAGCGGAGGACGGCACGAGCCCCTCTTCCATGGCCTCGAGACGCTCGGCACGTGCCTGATCGGCGTCGCGCCGCGCCATTTCGGCCTCTTCCTGCGCGGCCTCCAGCTCCCTTTGCAGCCGCGCGATCTCCTGGCGAAGCCGCGCGATCTCGACGTCGCTGACCCGCTTGTGACGCTCGAGCTCAGCGACGCGCCGCCGCAGCTCCTCCTCCCGGCCCTGGTCTCCACCGGCCGGTGCGGCGTAGGCCCCGGCGGCGACGAGCGCCGCCGTGAGCCAGGCGAGCCACGGAGAGGAAAAGCTCAACCCCTGCCCTTCTTCATCATCTTGTTGCGCTGTTTCTCCTGCTTGCTCCGGAATTTTGCGGAGCGCTTCGCGTACTTCTGGCGCTTTTTGTCGAGGCCGATCAGGTACTCGCTCTCGGGATAGCGCCGCTGGAGATCGTCAAACGTCGCTTCGGCGTCCTCGCTGCGGTTGCACAGCTCATAGGACATACCGAGCGCGAAGTAAACTTTTTCCATGTCTTCGTAGCTCGGGAACTCCTCCTGCAGGTGCTCAAGCCGGGCGATCGAAGCGGGACAGTTGAGGAAGCTCAGATAGAAGTCGCCGATCACGAGCTCGTGAGTCGCCATACGGTTCGTGACCTCCACGATCTTGCTCCGAGCCTCGGCCGAGAAGGGGCTCGTGGGGTAGAGCCGCAGGAGCTCCCCGTAGGCCGCCAGGGCCTGTCGGGTGACCTTCTGGTCGCGGTCGGGCTTTTCCACTCGCTGGGCCAGGCAGTTGGCGACCTGGTACTGGGCGTAGCCCGAGCGATCGCTCGTCGGGAAGCGGTTCAAGAAATCGCGGTACTTGGCCTCGCACTTGATGTAGCTCTCGCTGCCGCCGCGGAGATAGAGCGCGTCGGCGGCGAGCAGCAAGGCCTCGCGGCCGTGTTTCGAATTGGGCTCCACCTCGAAAGCGTGGATCAAAAGCGAGCCCGCCTTGGCGTATTTCTCCTCGGCGAGGTAGGCCTTGCCCTGCTCCAAGGCCTCGGCGGAGGACAGGCGCAAGATGGGGTCCTCGCTCTCGCCGCCGCAGCCGACGACGGCCCACGACAGGGGGAGGAGGAGGAGAAGAAGGAAAGTCGTTCTCTGGGTCGATCTCATGATAGTTCCTGGGCTCGTTGAAGCTCTCGCAGGGTTGCCGCGGGGTCGCCGGTGCCAAAGACCGCCGATCCGGCGACGCTGACGTCGACGCCCGCACGGGCGACTTCGCGGATGTTTGCCGCTCCGATGCCGCCGTCCATCTCGATCTCGACGTCGAGGCAGCGTTGGTCGATGAGCTTACGCAAGGTTCGTGCCTTCTCGAGGACCCGGGGCAGGAAGCTCTGTCCCGAGAAGCCCGGATTGACCGACATCAGGAGCACGAAGTCGAGGTTGTGGAGGCAGTCGCCGAGCAGCTCCACCGGAGTCGCGGGGTTCAAAGCCACGCCGGCACGGGCGCCGCCCTCGCGGATCTCGGAGAGCAGGCGGTCGAGGTGGCTCGCGGCTTCCCAGTGTACGGAGACCCAGGCCGCGCCCGCCCGCAGGTATTCGGCGAGCAGGCGCTCCGGGCGCTCGACCATCAGGTGGACGTCGATCGGCAGCCGGGTCCTCTTGGCGAGCGCCTCCAGGACCGGGATGCCGAAGCTCAGGTTGGGGACGAAATGACCGTCCATGACGTCGAAGTGGACGGCGTCGGCACCGCCCGCCTCGCAGCTCTTGAGAGCGTTGCCGAGCTCGGCCATGTCGGCCGCCAGGATCGAGGGTGCGATCTTCATGGCGTCGGCTCCGCGCCGTTTTCGGCGGCGTCGGTGCCGTCCTCCGCGGCCTCGCTCCCCGGCGGTGCCGCGACCACGCTGAGTGCGATCACCTCGCCGCGGCGCAGCGGATGGCCGGCCTGGGGGAATTGGCGCAACACCGTCCCCGGCGCGATGCCCTCGTAGCTCTCGTAGCTCACCCGGCCGATCCGGAAGCCGCGGCTCTCAAAAAAGCTCCGCACCTCGCCGTAGCTCTCCTCGACGAGATCAGGCATCACGAACGTCTCGCCAGCGTTCTCGCCGGCCAGGAAGAGGTCGACGGTGGCGGCACGTTCGACCCGTTCGGCGCCGGCCGGACGCTGGGCGACGACCGCGCCGCCGGCGCCCTCGGCGGTGTAGACGTTGAAGGTCCGGCCCAGGCCGAGGCCCGCCGCCGTCAAGGTGACCTGCGCCGCCTGGAGGGCGTTGCCGGTGACGTCGGGGACCTCCAGGAGCTGGGGCCCCCGCGACAGGATGACGACGACCGAGCTGCCGCGCTTGACGAGGGTCCCGGCCCTCGGCCTCTGGAGCAGCGCGTGTCCCGCCGGCACTCGCTCGTCGTACCGGTCGTCCTCCTCCGACCAGGAGACCCGCAGGCCCTGGTCGGCCAGGAGCGCCGCCGCCTCCTCCTCGGCGAGGCCGAAAAGCTCCGGCGTCGGCGTGACGCCGCGGCGCACGAACTGGCTGAAGGCGACGTAGGCGACGAGGCCGAAGATCACCCCCAGCATCCCTAGGTAGGAAAGACAGCCGATCGCGCCCAGGAGCTTCCGCCACATGGCGCGGAGCATAGCAGAGCGGCGGCGCGGGTGTGTCCACCGGCGGCGACAAGGTGTCCGCCGGGGCGTACGGACGACGGATGCGGCGCGGGCCACCCCGCTCTGCACCCCTCAGCCCGTGCGCAGGAAGTGCCAGCGGAGCTTGGCAGGGAATTCGCGGTAGACCTCGTCATGGATGCGTTCGCCGTAGCGGCGCAAGGTGGCGGCGACGCTTGCGCCGCCGGCCACCTCTTCGAGGGCACAGGCGGCGTCGCTGCCGGCTCGGCTGAGGTAGGTCTGCCACACGGCCTGGCGGATCGACATGGTGGAGATCGAGACGTTGGGCAACCTGGCGGCTCCCTTCCGGAGCACCGAGATCTTCCGCTTCAGGCTCGCCTCCTCCTCCATCGCCTCACGCTGGTAGGGGGTGTAGGGCTTGGGGATCAGGACGTTCAAGCCGAGATGGATGTGGCCCACCGCGCCCCGGGGCACCCCCTCCTCCAGCAAGATCTTGCGGCACTCGCCGACGAGGGTGAGGATCGCTTCGACGTCGTCCATCGTCTCGCCCGGCAGGCCGACGATGAAGTAGAGCTTCAGGTGGGCGAAGCCGTGGCGGAAGATGAGCCGCACCTTCTCGCGCAGGAGCTCGTTGGGGATGGGCTTGTTCAAGGCGCGGCGCAGCTGGTCGCTGCCGGTCTCGGGCGCCAGGGTGATCGAACGCCCTCCCGAAGCGTAGAGCGGCGCGAGCACTTCCTCGGTCACCGCCGGGATGCGGATCGACGACACCGAGGCGCCAAAGCCCGCCTGGTAGGCTTCCGTCAAGATGCGGCCGATCTCGGGATGATCCCCGACCGCGGTGGCCACGAAACCGACCTCGTCGGTGACGCTACGTCCCCGCTCCAGGGAATCCAGGATGTACTCGGTAGGGTGCCAGCGAAACTTCCCCATGCCGAACGTGGCCCAGCAGTAGCGGCACTTCTCGGGACAGCCGCGCGACATCTCGACCAGGAATTTGGAGGCGAATTCGGTGCGCGCCGTGACGACGGCGGTCGTGGGCAGGTGCCCTGGAGCCGCCATCTGCTCGGCAGTCAGCTCGAGCTTGCGGAGCTTGCCCGGTAGAGCGCCGCCCTCCGGGTCGTGGTAGGCGGGCACGAAAAAGCCCGGCGTCGAGGCGAGCCGCTCGCAGACCGCTTCCCGGTCTTGCTCTTCGGCAAGGGCCGCGAGCAGGTCGGCGAGGAGGTTCTCGGCGGCGCCGAGGGCGAAAACGTCGATGAACTGCGCCATCGGCAGCGGGTTGATCGCCGCGCAGGCCCCGCCGAGGACGACCAAGGGATCGTCTCGGTGGCGCTCGCGCCGGCGCAGCGGAATGCCTCCGCGCTCCAGGAGCTGGAGCAGGTGGACGTAGTCCTCCTCAAAAGAGACCGAGAAGGCCACGCAGCCGAAATCGGCGAGCGGCGTCTCCCTCTCCACCGAGCGCGGCATGCCGCGACCCGGCACCCCGGCGCCGTCGGTAAAAAAGCGCTCGGCGCTCCAGCCGTCGGCCTCGTGCACCAGCTCGTAGACTCGCTGGAAGCCGAGGCTCGACATGCCGACCTCATAGGTCGACGGGTAAGCGAGAGCCAGTCGGTAGGGGGTCCCGGAAGGGAAACGCCGCACCGGCCGTTCTACGGCCCGGTACGGCGTCCAAGTGGGTTTCCCCGCGCGTCGTCTCTTGCCCATCCAGGCCTCAGGACTCCGACATCTCCTTGAGGCCCTTGAGGGCCCGAATCTTGACCAGGCGGCGGGCCGGCTTGGCGGCCACGGTCATCATCTCGCCGGGCTTGAAGGGGTTTGGCTTGGTCTGGGCTTTCGTGGCCTTCTTGGAGACCACGGTGAACTTGGCGAGACCGGGTAGCGTGAAAGCTCCGGTGGCGCGCTTCTTCAGGTGGCGGTGCATGATGGTGGTCAGGGAATCGTAGACTGCGGTGACGTCTTTCTTGGAAAGGCCCGTCTCTTCACTGATCGCGGCGAAGAGGCGAGCCTTCGTGAAGGGCTCACGGATGGCGGTGAGCTTCTGGGGTTGGGCTGCCATTTTTCCTCCGGGGTTCATTCGAATCGTTGACTCTTGTCTGTGGCGTCGACGAAGCGCCATATGGGGCTGAGCTCGGCGGCTCGATGGGCATCTTGCCCTCGGAAGCCGAGCTTTGCTGACCTCAGATCTAAGAATAAAGAGGTTAGCCTCTCGCGCCGCGGAGCGCAAGGGAGAAGGCCGGTAGCCTACCAGGAAGGATCTCCGACGCCACGCACACGCGCCGTTTTGGCGGCACCACCTCGAGGGCCGAGCAGAGTGGAAAGGGGTTCGAGAAGGCGCCGGGCGCCCCGGCGTCCCGCGACGCGGGTCCGTCCCGGCGCGGAGCCGAGCTCGGAGAGCTCGACGCCCACCTGTGCGGCCGCGGAGCGCCGGCCCAAACCGAGGAGGCCGGTGCGGGCTTCCTCCAGACCGGCCGCGGCGCTTTCGAGGTCGCCTTCACCTCGGTCGAGGCGCGCCTCCAGCCATCGCACCCGCAATCGTCCCAGGGGACGGGCGAGAAGACGTACGCTCCGCGACGCCCTGGCGAGCGGCGGCCGGGCCTCGGCGAAGCGTCCGAGGGCCCAGAGGGCGGCCGCGAGGTTGTGATCTGCCGCGAGCTCCAGGGCTCGGTCGTAACTCCCTTCGACGAGCTCCAGGGCTTCCTCGTAGAGCGGCAACGCCGCGGCGGGACGGCCGCTCTCGGCGAGCAGTCGGCCCTTGGCGACGAGCGCCCGGGCGATCGCCGTTCCTTCGGTGCCGGCTCGTAGGATCGCCAGAGCCTGACGGATCGAGGCGAGGCCCGTCTCGTAGCGTTCCTGGTCGCAGCCGAGGGACGCTTTCTTGATCAGGAGCTCGGCGCGCACGAGAAGCGTCCCGCTGCCCGCCGCCAGGTGGCGCTCGGCTTCCCGAAACGTCGCCTCGGCACCGCCGCAGTCACCGGCATGGCGCTGCGTGTCGGCGGCCACGGCCAGGCTCTCGGCGAGGACGTCGTGCCAGATCGCCCCGGCCAGGAAGGCCTCGTCGAGGTTCTCGGCGGCCAGCACGGCGAGCTCGCCAAGCTCCACCGCAGGCCGCGGATCGCGATGCACCTCGTCGGCACAGCGGTCGAAGAGTAGCCCCAAGAGCTCGGTCGAGCGGAAGCGGGGCCGATGACTCTTGATCCGATCCTTCATCTCGCCAACGGGGAGGTGGGCGAGTTGGGAGAAGAGGATCAAGGCGGCACGCCGCTCGTTCTCCTGCGCCTCCGCAAAAGCCATGGCATGACGCAGGCCGCGCTCGATGGCGTCGGCGACCTCGCCGCTCTCGGCGCTCCCCTCGACCGGCTGCTCCAAGAGCTCCAGGGCCGAGGCCGTGGCATCTTCCGGCAGGAGCTCGAAGCGGTAAGGCCGAGGCGGTGGCGTCGCTTTCAGGACTTCGACGCTCATCACGTCACCTGCCTGCGCCTGGCACGTCCTCCGCCGCCCGGTGGGGGAAGAGTACGAACCTCCTGGAGGAGCTTGGTGCACCGGTGGGTCGTGGCGTAGACGTTCGAGACCTTACGTCCCATGAGCTCGGCCACTTCCTTGGCGTTGAAGCCGTAGAGAAAGCGCAGCCGGAACAGCTGACGGCAGACCGGCGGAAGCTTCGCGAGCCGGGTTTCGATCTCCTCGCGGTCAACGAGCCGCTCCTCCGGTGAAGGCACCGGCACCAGCTCGGTCGTGTCGAGATCGAGCGGCTCCTCGGGCCTTCGTCGCCGGCTCCGGTGGTACATCAGGCATTGGTTGATCACGGTGCGGATCAGCCAGCCTTCGGGATCCACCAGTATCGCGTAATTGCGCAGCGTCGCAATCAGCGCCGTCTGCACGAGATCCTCAGCGTCCTGGGCAGGGATCCGGTAGCGGGCGACGAGCTGCTTCAAGCGGGGCTCGAGGCGCTGTGCCAGGTCTTCGAGAGGCTCGATCGGTTGCCGCAGAGCGGCGGTCGTCGTCATGGCGGGCCATCTTAGCAGATTTCGGGCCCGCCGTGGCGCCCGATCCGGCTAGTCCAGCTCCCAGGGACGCGGCGGCAGCTCCTCGTCGTCAGCTTCCTTCGCCCGTTCCACGGCCTCGCGAAACTTCTCCTCGAGCAGCCGGTCACGGTCTTTGTAGGCCCCGACCTCGCGCTCGAAGAGCTCCTCGGCCCGGGCCTTCGACTCGCCGAGGCCGGCCAGCAGGGTGTCGAAGTCCTTGCCGCCGGCCAGGGGCTCTTTGGCCGCCTTGTGGAAAAGCACCGCGCCGGTGGCCCGGTCGATCACCAACTCCGATCCACAGTCCGGACAGCGGGTCTTCAGCTTGTCTTGGTCGCTCACGCTCTCTATCATAGCGCGTCTTCGCGGCCCGGGGCGACTTGACACCATCCCGGGGCTCGGTTACAACTGAAGGGGTAGTTCGACACGAAGTCACCGATAGCAAAGGGGTAGGACCAGATGAGACCCACTGCAGCGCGTCTCTTGGCGCTTTCAGTCGTTTCAGCTTCGACCCTTCTGTTGCTCGCCTGCCCGGACAAGACAGTTCGTCTGGGGGCTGTCGTCCCGGCGACCGGGGTCGACCAGGCCTACGGCGAGTCCATCCAGAGGGGCATCGAGATCGCCTACGCGGAGCTCCGGGCCGACAACAAAGTCCCCATCGAGCTCATGCCGATCGCCGACTCCGAGAGCGATCCGGAGCGCGCGGCCGAAAAGCTCCGGGAGCTCTACAGCGCCGGGGCCTTCGCCGTCATCGGCGGCGTCACCACCGACGAGGTCCAGAAGATGATCGAGGCGGCCGACCGTTACGATCGCGTCTTGCTGTCCCCGTCGGCCTCCTCGCCCGAGCTCACGGGCGTCTCCCGCAACTTCTACCGGATCTGGCCGTCCGATTTCACGGCCGCCAACAAGATGGCCAACTTCGCCATCGTCGACAACAAGACGATCGTCGTCGTCGTCGAGCGCACCTACGGCAAGGGGATCCAGAGCGTCTTCCGGACCGCCTTCGAAAAGGACGGCGGCGAGGTCATGGAAGTCATCGAGATCCCGCCGCACACCAGCGACTTCGGCGGCATCGCCGAACGGATCATGACCTTGAAACCCGACGCTGTCTACCTCGCGGCCTACGGGACCGGCGTCGGCGGGATGATCCAGGAGCTGCGGCGCAAGAGCTTCGAGGGCAAGATCCTGACCACCAGCGCCTTTGCCGCCACCTCGGCCATCGCCCGCATCGGCCAGGACGCTGAGGGAGTGTTCCTGACGCAGACCTTCTTTGACTCCGATAGCGAGTTCGCTCACGTCCAGCGTTTCGTCAAACCCTTTCGGGAGAAGTACGGCATCGACCCCGACATCTACGCCGCCCACGGCTACGATGCCTTCAAGGTCCTGGTGGAGGCCATCCAGAGGCATCCTCCGGCGCTGCCCGGCGAGGTGCACGACGGCATGCGCGAGATCCAGGAGTTCGAGGGCGTGACCGGCTCGATTCAGTTCAACGAAAAAGGCGACGTCCAGAAGTACCCCAGGGTCTACGTCATCGGCGAGGACCTCGGGCTTTACGACTACAACGAGCGCGTCAAGAAGCGCAAGGACGAGCTGCGCCGCAAGCGCGAAGAGCTCCAGCGCCGGCTCGAGCAGATTCGCCGCGAAGCCTCCTCCGTGAAAGGAGGCTGAGCCGCCGGGATCCTGGGAGGTCCTTGCCACCCAGCGGGGAGGCGAGGGCACCTCGCTCGTGCTTTTTCCCGGCCCCCCGGAGGCCCCGACCCGCGATGTTCGCCATCACCCGCCGCATCTTCCGCTATCGGAGCCTTCTGCGAACCCTGACCGCCCGGGAGCTCAAAGCGCGCTACCGGGGGTCCGTCCTCGGATACCTCTGGTCGCTCGTCAATCCACTGATGCTGCTCGTGGTCTATACCTTCGTCTTCTCGACGATCTTCGACCCGCGCGACGACAACGTCACGCCCTACGGCCTTTTCCTGGTGACGGGGCTCTTTCCCTGGATCTGGCTGCAGAGCTCGTGGCTTGAGGGCACGTCGTCGCTCATGGCAAACTCCGGCCTGATCCGCAAGGCCGCCTTCCCGGCCGAGCTCCTGCCGATGGTGCCGGTGCTCGCGAACCTGATCCACTTCGCCTTCGCCTTGCCGGTCATCGCGGCGGCTTTTCTCGTGCTGCGCTTCTACGGCTACGAGGCGGGAGGCTGGGCGGCGCTTCTCCTGCCCTTTGTCGTCCTCGTCCAGCTACCCCTGATCGCCGGCCTGGCCCTCGGCTCCGCGGCCTTGAACGCTCATTTCAAGGACGTCCGCGACCTCCTTTCGAACCTGCTGACGCTGCTGTTTTTCATGACTCCCATTCTCTACACCCTGGAACGGCTGGAGAAATTCCCCCTGGTTCAAACCGTCGTGACCCTGAACCCCCTGACACCCTTCATCCAGGCCTATCAGGACACCGTCTTTTTCGGCCGCGTGCCCTCTGCCCTGGCCTGGACGGCCATGCTCGGCGTCTCGCTTGCCGTCTGGGCGGCCGGGGCCTGGCTCTTCGAGCGCCTGAGCGAGACCCTGGTGGAAGCCGTATGAGCGTCGCCATCCACGTCGAGGGGCTCTCGAAGCTCTTTCGCCGGAGCACGGCGGGGCGAAAGCTCCGCACCCTGAAGAGCGCTCTTCTGGAACGTTCGCTGGTCGGCGGGCTGGCGGAGAAAGACTCGATCCCGGCCCTCTCCGACGTCTCCTTCACGGTGGAACGTGGCGAGGCCGTGGGCCTCGTCGGCTCCAACGGCTCCGGCAAGTCGACGCTGCTCAAAATCGTCGCCGGGATCCTGAGGCCGACCCGCGGGAGCTGCGAGGTCCGTGGCCGGACGGCGGCCCTGATCGAGCTCGGGGCGGGCTTCCATCCCGAGATCTCGGGGCGCGAGAACATCTACATCAACGGTGCCGTCCTCGGCCTCTCGCGCCGCGAGATCGAGCGGCGCTACGAAGAGATCGTCGAGTTCTCGGGCCTCGCCGACTTCATCGAGGAGCCGGTCAAGAACTACTCCTCGGGCATGTACGTGCGCCTCGGCTTCGCCGTCGCGATCCACACCGACCCGGAGATCCTCCTGGTCGACGAGGTCCTCTCGGTAGGCGACGAGTCCTTTGCCCACCGCTGCCTGCGGAGCATCGAGGAATTCCTCGCCGAGGGCAACACCCTCCTTCTCGTCAGCCACTCGCTCGAGCTCGTCGAATCGGTCTGCGACCGGGCGGTCTGGATCGAGCGCGGCCGCAAGAAGCTTGAGGGCCATCCCCGGCGGGTGGTCGACGCCTACCGCCAATCGGTGGCCGAGGCCGAGGGCCGTGCCCACCAGGAGGCCAAGGAGAAGCCGCAAGAGACCGGGAAGGAAGGCGCGACGCAAGAGGCCGCGGGACCGATCCTGCGCTGGGGCTCGGGCGAAGCCTCGATCGACGAGGTGCGCCTCATCGCCGGCGGCGAGGAGCGCTATCACCTGCGGACCGGCGAGGACGTCTCTTTCCGCATCGAGGGACGCGCCCACCGGGACCTCGACGACGTCGTCTTCGGCGTCGCCGTCTCGACACCGCGCGGCATCGAGGTCTGGGGCTCGAACACGGACCTCGACGGCCACGCTCCGGCGCGCCTCGCCGCCGGCGACGTCGTGGCGGAGGTCCATTGCGGCGATTTGCGCCTGGCGCCGGGCGAGTACCTGCTCGACGTCGCGGTCCACGCCCGCGACGGCACCCCGTACGACTACCGGCGTAGGCTACTCACGTTCAGCGTCACCGCCGCCGAGCGTGGAATAGGAATCTACTTCCCGCGGCACACCTGGTCGTTCTCCGACGGCTTCAAGGCGCAGGCGGTGGGCGAGGAACCGTGAGAGGAATCTACGATGGCAGAGCAGCAGAATCCCGGCAAGGGAATGAACGTCAAGATCGGCGACGAGGAGCTCAAGGGCCGTTACTCGAACCTGGTGCGGGTGAGCCACACCCGGGAGGAGTTCATCCTCGACTTCATCAACATGGTGCCCCCCCAGGGGGCGGTCACCGCGCGGATCATCACGAGCCCCGGTCACCTGAAGCGCCTGATCCGCGCCCTCGACCACAACCTGAAGCTCTACGAGAGCAACTTCGGGCCGATCCAGGAAGCGATCGAGCCACCGGACGTGGGCGAGATCAACTAGAATCGGCTCATGTCGAGCTCACCCGTCATCCTGGGCGTCGCCGGAGGCACCGGCTCCGGCAAGACCACGGTAGCTCATGCCCTCCTCGACGCGGTCGGGGAAGGAAGGCTCGCCTTCCTTCCCCAGGACAACTACTACCGCGACATCGACTGGAAGGACGAAGAGCACCTGCTGCACCACAACTTCGACCACCCGGCGGCCTTTGACACGCCCCTTCTCGTCGCGCACCTGCGGACGCTCAAGGCGGGCAAGCCGATCGAGGCGCCGATCTACGACTTCGTCACCCACCGGCGCAAGAGCGAGACCCGGCGGATCGAGGCGCGTCAGGTGATCATGGCCGAGGGCATCATGCTTCTTGCCGAACCCGACATCCGCGAGCTCCTCGACTTCAAGATCTACGTCGACACCGACGCCGACGTGCGCTTGAAGCGGCGGATCCTGCGCGACATCAACGAACGCGGCCGGGCCCTGGAGGACGTCCTGCGCCAGTACATGGGGACGGTCCGGCCCATGCATCTCGAGTTCGTCGAGCCGTCGAAGCGCTGGGCCGACGTCATCGTGCCCGAAGGCGGCGCCAATCGGGTGGCGCTGCAGATGGTGACAGCGCGCCTCGAGCAGCTCCTGGCCGACTGAGATGACAGTGTCTCCCCCCCTGGGTCCCCCCAAGGGGACAGTGTCTCCCCCCCTGGGTCCCCCCAAGGGGACAGCCGAGCCGCTTCTCTCCGCCGTCGTCGTCCACTGGCGTGACGAGGAGCACCTGAGCGAGCTCCTCGACGCCTGGGGCGAAGCGGCAGGCTGCGAGATCCTCGTCGTCGACAACAGCTCCTCGCTCGCCGAGCTCAAGAACCCGGCACGGCGGATCGATCCCGGGAAAAACCTCGGTTTCGGCGGTGCCGTCAACCGCGGAGTCGAGGAGGCGCGGGGCGAATGGATCCTGATTCTGAACCCTGACGTCCGGCCGGAGCCGGACGCCGTCAAGCGGCTCCTGGAAGCGCTGGACGAGTGGACACACGCGGCCGGCGTCGTCCCGGCGCTCGTCGACGAGGCGGGACGATCGCGCTGCCGCTGGCAGCTACGTCCGCTCCCGTCGGTCGGCAAGCTCCTCCTCCAGGCGTTTCTCTTGCCCACCGTCGCCGGTCCCCGCGTCGAGCCGGAGCGCGGCACGCCGATCGCTCAGCCGGCCGGGGCCGCCCTGGCGATTCGGCGCTCGGTGCTCGTCGAGCTCGGCGGCCTCGACCCGGGTTTCTTCCCGGCCTGGTTCGAGGACGTCGACCTCGCCAAGAGGCTTGCCGCCGCGGGCCGCCGCCTGCTGTACGAGCCGCGCTCGCGCTGGCGCCACGCCGGCGGCGCGTCGCTTCCGGCGCTCGGCTACGGACCGTTCCGATGGATCTATTACCGGAACCTGTCACGGTACCTGGCGATTCACCACGGCGGCTTCTGGGCCTTCGTTCTACGCTGCCTCCTGCCGCTGGGGATGTCGCTGCGCCTCCTCGCCCTACCGCTGCGGTGCCCGCAGAACGCCAAGAGCCGCCGTGAAGCCGCCTTCGGCCTCTTGGCGGTCATCCTCGGCGCGGCGAGCGCCTGGCGGCGGCCGCGGGAGCTCCGAGAGCGCTTCTCCCGGGAGGAACCATGACTCCCGAAGTCACCGTCGCCATCGTCACCTACGGCTCGGCAGCCGACCTCCCGGGCTGCTTCGCGGCCCTCGCCGCCCAGGAGCACCGCGGTTTCGCGGTTGTCGTCGTCGACTGCGCGAGCACCGACCGAAGCGTCGAGGTGGCCCGCGGGACGGATCTTGGCGACGTCAAGAAGACCGTCGTCCCCCTGGCCGAGAACCTGGGCTTTGCCGGCGGGATGAACGAGGCGTTTCGGCGCAGCGACTCCCCCTACTTCCTGACGCTCAACGCCGACACCCGTCCCGGGAGCGGCTTGCTCGGCGTCTTGCTCGAGCGCTTCCGCTCCTCGGCCGAGCTACGCCTCGGCGCGGTGACGCCGCGGCTGGTGCGTCCGGCGGCGGCGGGCAAGCCGCCGCGCCTCGACGCCTGCGGCATGGTCTTGAAGACGACCTGGCGTCATCTCGACCGGGGCTCCGGAGAGGTCGACCGCGGCCAGTACATGGAAGCCGAGCGGGTCTTCGGCGCCACCGGCGCCGCCACCCTCTGGAGCCGCGAAGCCCTCAAGGACGTGGCTCTCGACTGTGAAATCTTCGACCCGGGCTTCCACTCCTTCCGTGAGGACGCCGAGCTTTGCTTCCGTCTGCGGGAGCGAGGCTGGGAGGTGGTCTACGAGCCACGGGCGGTGGCCGAGCACCGGCGTTCGGTGCTCCCCGAGCGGCGCCGGCGGCAGCCGGCGACGCTCAACCGCAACACCTTGCGCCACCGTTACCTGCTCCGGGCCTACCACCAGACGGGGCGGAGCTTTCTGCGGACGTTCGTCCCGACCTTGGCGCGCGACCTGGGGGCTTTGGTCTACGTCGTCCTCTTTGAGCGGACGTCGCTTCCGGCCTACGCCTGGCTGTGGCGTCATCGACGGGAGATCGGCGCGCGGCGGCGGCTCGTCCAGGGGCGGCGGACGGTGGCGCCGGCGGAGGTCGAGCGTTGGTTTCGCCTCGCCGAGTTGCCACTCTAGGCTGGCAGCCCGGAATCATCTGGGGACTTCGTCCCCACGACGGACGGGACGCCCGCGCTCCGGACCTCCCAAGGGTCACGAACCCGCTGCCGAGCTCGGTTCCAGCAGCCAGCGCCAAGCCGGCACGATCCGCGCCCGGTGTCCGCCGAGCTCGACTTCACCTTCTTCTTCCAGGGTCACGACCGTTCCCCGGTGGACGGAATGCTCCGTCATGGCTTCCTCAAGAGCGCGCAGCTCGCGCTGGCGTGTCCTGGGCTCCGAGAGCTCGACGCAGACTTGAAGCAGCTCGCGTTCTCTTCCCGGCGATCGTTCGGCGAGGAAATCCACCTCCCAGCCCGACTTCGTCGTCACGTACGAGACGCTGAACCCCCGGCGGCGCAGCTCCAGGTAGACCACGGTCTCCAGCAGGTGCCCGCGGCCTCGCGCCGCTGCGGCGCATCCCAAGGACGACGTCGATCTTGGCAGGCAAAGCCGGCAGCTCGAGAGAACGTCGGGTGGGCTCGGGCAACTCGCGCTCCTCGAAGTCGGCGATCAGCTGTCCAAGGGTGTCGGAGAGGGTCATCGATCCTTCCTTGAGGGTTCGATTCATGAGAATTTGTCCTTGATCGGAGGACAGATTCCCATGAATCTGTCCTTCCGTCAAGGATGGATCCTGATCCGCACCTCATCACGGGAGAGCCGCGACGTGGCGAACGTGATCGACGGTCCTCTTCCAGGTCATGGACGTGCTCGAGGCCGCGGGTAGTGGTACGTAACAGTGGATCGGGATCGGCGCGCCGGTCAATCTCCGAGGATCTCGTTCAGGCCCTCCACGACCCGTGTCACTTCCTCGGGCGAGATTCGGGCCAGAGGTCGCCCGATCCTCTCCACGGCCAGTGTCCGAATCTGGCTGATCTTGACCCACGAGCGCTTGGGCAACTTCCGTGAGCGGATCTCCAGCGTCAGAGGAAAGCCCGGACGCTGAGCTTGGCTGGTGATCGCCACGGCGATGACCGTGCCGGAACGCTCGTTGAAGACATCGTGGCTGAGGATGAGGACAGGCCGGTGTCCTGCCTGCTCGCTTCCTCGTGTGGGGTCGAGATCCGCCCAGCGGATCTCGCCTCTCAATATTCCGGCCACGTCGCGAGCTCGGCGGAGAGTCCTTCTTCGGCCAAATCTCTCTCCACGGCAGGATCCAACTTCGCGCACTCCCGCGCCAACCTACCGCGTCGGAGCCGGCTCAACATCTCCCGGACAGCCTCCTGGACAGCCTGGCTGCGGCTCTTGAACGTGTCTCCCAGGACCAACTCGTCAAGCTGCGCCAGCAGAGACTCTTGGATGGTGATCGCGATCTTTGCTTGCATGGCTCACATCCTCCAGGTATGACTATAGATCACACCTGCGGAGTGGTCCAGGGGAAGATGAGCTCAGGGGGCTACGGCGGAGTGAAGTGGCTGGCCACCACCCACCCGCCCTACCGCCGCTTCGCCAGGCGCTCGAGGTTCGACGCGATCCAGCGCTCGGCCCGCTCATACTCAGGAAATTCCCGCTCGTGGCGCCGGAACTCCGGCGTATGGAGCCGCCGCCGGCCGCCGGGGCCACGGCTCGCCGGAAGGACGGCGTGAAGCATCTCGTGGTAGACCACCGACTCGACGACGTAACGCGGCACGCTCGCATGGTCGAGGGCCGGGTGGATGCGGATCAGCCCTTCGCCGTCGTGGTAGCTGCCGAGGCGTACCGAGATCCCCTGACCGCGGCGCCGCCGCTTTGAAACCTTACGTCCCCAGGTGATGACGAGCTCCAAGCGGCCGTCGAAGAAACGGCGGTTCAGCTCGTCCAAGATCTCCACCAAGTCGAAGCAACGCCCCTCCTGGCGCAGGACCCGGCGGCGCGGACGCCGCTCGCCCCGGTGACGGTCGAAGTGCTCGCGGATCGCGGCAAGCGCCCGGCGCCGCGCCGCGCCGCGAGCGCCGCCCAGGAGCTTCGCCACCTGGACCAGGGTCTTCTCGGGAGCGCCGAGAAACGAACGGTGGATACGGACCTCCAAAGCTCCGGACCGCGGCCGCGCCGAGACGATTCGGCTCCGGTTGTCCGTCAGGACGACGGAGTGGAGAGCGCCGTCCAGGGCCTCGTCCAGGCGTCTCGCGAGAGCCTCCTCGGGATCTTCGTCCGGAGCATCGTCGCGTTGCGGCAACGCGAAGAGCTCGAGTTGGAGTGGCTCGCTCATGGGGCTTCGCAAGACTACGAGATCCGCGTCGCCTCTACCACCCCCGGCCCAGCTTGACACGCCCGAAGCGAGCTGCTTAAATCTCAGCTTACCGGATGCCCCTTCAGGCTCGGAACGAACAAGAGTTTCACCGATGACGTCTCAGGCCCAGCCCTACGTTGCCGCTCCCGGCGGCCACAAAGAGACCGCGCCGCCGCGCGGCTGGTGGCATGGCGTCGATCATCACGGCCCCTGAGGCCGGGACCACCGTCCCGGCGACCGTGGGCCCGGGACGAGGATGAGACCCAAGTCGACCTCTTTCCGGGAGTCCCGGAGAGAGGTTTTTCGTTCAGTGAAAAAGACGGACCTGGTCGCTACGCTGACGTCCCCGCCAACCGACAGCGGCAACGAGATTCGCGAGCTGCCGCCGGAGGTGGGAACGCTCGAGGTGCGCGCCGACCTCCTCGGCAAGGTCGATCCGGACTGGCTACGCGACCGCTTCGGGGGCCGGCTCGTCTACACCTTGAGGAGCCGCGCCGAAGGCGGTGCCTACGAGGGCGGCAAGCAAGGACGGCGCAAAAAACTCGCCGCCGCCGCCAGGACCTACGACCTGGTCGACCTCGAGGGAGACCGCGACCTTTTCCCCGAGCTCCTGGTCGAGATCCCGGCCGAGCGCCGCCTCATCTCCTGGCACGGCCCCACGACCCGCTCGACGGAGCTGCGCGGACGCTTCGAAAAGCTCGCCGCCACCGAGGCGCGCTACTACAAGCTGATCCCGACCGCGAAAGAGCACGGCGACGGCCTGAGGCCCCTGGAGCTCCTCCAGTCGCTACGCCGCGACGACGTCGTCGCCTTCTCGGCCGGCGAGGTGGGCGTGTGGACGCGAATCCTGGCGCCCTACATGGGCTCGCCCCTGGTCTACGGCTCTTTCGGCACGACGCCGGCGGCCCCGGGGCAGCTCCCGGTCTCGCGGCTCATCAGCGACTACGGAATGCCGTACCTGCGCGAAGTAAAGCACCTTTTCGGCATCGCGGGCCGCCCGGTGCTTCACTCGCTCTCGCCGCGGCTCCACAACGGCGCCTACCGCGCCCTCGGGGTCCCGGCGCTTTACGTGCCGTTCCACGTCGAGTCGTTCGGCGACTTCTGGCTCGACGTCGTGGAAGCAGAGGGCCCCGACGGCCTCGGCTTTCCTCTGAAAGGCCTCTCGGTGACGTCGCCCTACAAGGAGGTCGCCCTGGCGGTCTCCGGGGTCTCCAGCCCGCGCTCCCAGCACGTCGCCGCGGCCAACACCCTGGTGCGCAACGACGACGGCGTCTGGGAGGCGGAGACCACCGATCCCGAAGGGGTCTCGGCCCTCCTGGCGGCGAACGGCGTCGAGATGGTGGACAAGATGGCGGCGGTCATCGGCTGCGGCGGCGCCGGCAAGGCGTCGGCCTACGGCCTGCAGCTCGCCGGCGCCGAGGTGACCCTCGTCAACCGCGGCCGCGAGCGCGGCGAGCGCGCCTCGCAGGAGATGCTGCTGCCCTTCGTGCCGCTCGCCGAGCTCGATCCGTCGCGCTTCGACATCCTGGTCCACGCCACGGCCCTCGGACACCGCCGCGAGGACGAGCTGCCCTTCGACGTCGAAAAAGTCCGACGCGACGCGACGATCGTCGACCTGGTCTACGACCGGCACGCGACGCGGCTCGTCCGAGAAGCGCGGGCGCTGGGCCTACGCGCCTTCGGCGGCCGGCGGGTCCTCCTCTACCAGGCCCTGGAGCAGTTCCGGCTCATGAACGCCAGGGAGCTCAACGAGCCCCTGGCGCGCGACCTCCTCGGCCTCGCGGAGGACGAATGAAGGTCTCCGCCTCGCTTCCGACCGGCGTCGCCGCCCTTTTTTTCGACAGCGCCCGGCGCCGGCGCCGCCTCGAGGAAAGGCTCGTCGAGCGCCTCGGCCAGGGCGGATTCACCGAGGTCGTCCTGCCGGTGCTCGACTACCTCGACCCTTACGAGGAGATGCCGGGCCGGACGAAAGCCGCAGAGCTCTATCGCTTCGTCGACCGCGACGGCGAGGTCCTGGCCTTGCGCAGCGACTTCACGCCCATGCTGGCGCGGCTTCTCGCCCCCCGCCTGAAGGCCCTCGAGCTGCCGCTCAAGCTCTTTTACCGCGGCGACGTCCTGCGCTGCCAGGAGGAGCGGCCGGGACGCCAGCGCGAGCTCTACCAGCTGGGCGCCGAGATCATCGGCGACGACGGCGAAGAGGCCGAGAGGACCGTCCTCCGACAATGTCTGGAGCTTCTCTCGACGTGTGTCTCGAGGCGGCGCATGCTCGTCGTGCTGGGCTTTGCCGGGGCCCTCGACCAGCTCCTCGACGCCCAGGTTGACGCCGCGGCCTTAACGGCCGCCGTGGTGCGCCGCGAGCGTTCGGCCACGCGTCCCGGCGGCGAGACGCTCCGGGAGGTCGTCCTCCGCGGCACGCCGTCGGATCCCGCCGCCCTGGGTGAGGAAGCCGGCGCCCGCCTCGAACGGCTCACCAGTCTCACCCGGGAGCTGGGGCCGGCGTTCCCGGAGATCGAGCTCAAGATCGACCTGGCGGAGTTCGCCGACCAGGTGCTCGCCACGAAGCTGCGCCGCAAGCTCCACACCCGGCCCTATTACGACGGTCTCGTGTTCCGCGCCTTCGCCAGCGGCTCCGCCGAGCCGGTGGGCGGCGGCGGACGCTACGACCGCCTCTTCCGGCGCCTCGACGTCGAGACGACCGCCGCCGGTTTTTCCCTGAGCCTCGACCGCCTGAGCGAGGCCGGCGAGAACGGCGGGGAGGTGCCATGATCCGTCTCGCCCTTCCCAAGGGACGCAACCTCTCGAGCGCCCTGGACGCTTTTCGTGCCGCCGGCCTCGGCCTCGCGGGGATCGGGAAGGGCGATCGGCGGCTGCGCGTCGAGCTCCCCGAAGACGGCCTCGAGGTCCTCTACTTGAAGGACTGGGACCTGCCGCTCTACGTCGAGCACGGCATCGCCGACTGCGGCGTCGTCGGCACCGACGTCCTGGAGGAGCTCGGGGGCGACCTCCTGGTGCCGGCGCGCTTCAAGGACGGCCGCTGCCGGCTGTCGCTCGTCGGCCGCGAGGGCGCCCTGCCGCGGCCCGGCCAGCAGGTACGGTTGGCAACGAAGTACCCCGAGACGGCCCGGCGGCTCCTGGCCGGCGAGAGCTGGGGGGCCGAGGTCCTGAAGCTCTCGGGGTCCGTCGAGCTGGCGCCGCTGCTCGACCTCGCGGAGATCGCCCTTGATATCGTGCAGACGGGTCGAACCCTGGCCGAGAACGACTTGAAGGAGCTGCGCGTCGTCCGCGAGGTGGCGCCGTCGTTCGTGGTCAACCGCGCCGCGTATCAAGAGCACCGCGAAGAGCTCAACCGGCTCCTCGACCGATTCGAAGAAATGGAGGTGGTGGACTGATGGCTCTGTGGAAAATCGTCAAGGCGAGCTCCCGGCAGGGGCAAAAGCTCCTCGAGAAGCTCGAGCACCGCGGCGAAGGCTTCCTGGACGAAGCCTTCCTCGACCGTGCGGCGCGCATCGTCGAGACGGTGCGGCGCGGTGGCGACACCGCGCTCGTCAAGGCCGTCCGGCGCTACGACGGGGTGCGGCTCGCCTCGCCGGGAGAGCTGCGGCGACGGCCGGAGTCAGATCCCGGTGAGCTTCCTTCCGGTTTTCGCGAAGCTCTCGACCGTGCCGTCGGTGCCGTCGAGCGCTATCACGAGCGCCAGGTCCATGAGGGCTTTCGCCTCGAAGCCGAGGGCGTGGAGCTTCAAGAGCGCCGGCAGCCGCTCGGCCGGGTGGGCGTCTACGTCCCGGGCGGACGCGCCGCCTACCCGTCGTCGATGGTGATGGCGGTGGTGCCGGCCCGGCTGGCCGGCGTGGGCGAGATCGCGATCGCCACGCCACCGGCGACCTGGGACGCAAGCGCCGCGCTCCGCTACACCGTGGCGCGCCTCGGTGTCGAGGAGGTCTACGGGATGGGCGGCGCCCACGCCGTCGCCGCTCTCGCTTACGGCACCGAATCGATCCCGCGGGTCGACAAGATCGTCGGGCCCGGCAACGCCTGGGTCACCGCGGCCAAGCACCTGGTCACAGGCGACGTGGCGATCGACGGCATCGCCGGGCCGAGCGAGGTGGTGATCGTCGCCGACCGCGAGGCCTCGCCGGAGCTCGTCGCCGCCGATCTCCTGGCCCAGGCCGAGCACGATCCCCAGGCGCTCGCGGTGCTGGTGACCGACGAGAACCGCCTCGCCAAGGACGTCGGGCGTGAGCTCCGGCGACAGCTCGACGAGCTGGCGACCGCCGAGGTGGCCCGCGCCGCCCTCGCCGGCCAGGGAGCGGCGCTCGTCGTCACCGACATGGAGGAGGCCTTGGACCTCGTCGAAACGATCGCCCCCGAGCACCTGCAGCTGGTGGGAAGCTCGGCCGAGGCGCTCGTCGAGAGGATCCGCAACGCAGGCGCCATCTTCGTCGGCGCGGCGACCCCTGAGGTCTTCGGCGACTATGTCGCCGGCCCCAACCACATCCTCCCCACCGTCGGCACGGCGCGTTTCGCCTCGGCCCTCGGCGTCGAGGACTTCGTACGCCGCAGCCACGTGGTGCGTTTCGCAACCGGAGCCGCGGCCCGCTGGGCCGCCGCCGCGGCGACCCTGGCCGACGTCGAGGGCCTGCCGGCACACGCCGCCGCGGCCCGCAAGCGCCTGCGCTTCGACGAGGAGGAACCATGAGCTTCGATCCACTCGAGAGCGTCCGCACCGAGGTCCGGGCCTTGAAGGCCTATCACCTCGACCTCTCGAAGTCGCGCCACAAGCTCGACCAGAACGAGGTGCCCTTCGAGCTGCCTCTGCCGATCAAACGGCGCGTCGCCGAGGAGCTCCTGCGCCGGCCCTGGGCCCGCTACCCCGACTTCCACAGCGAATCCCTGCGCCGGGCCCTCGGGCGCTACCACGACTGGCCGTCGGACGGCGTGCTCGTCGGCAACGGCTCGGGCGAGCTCCTAAGCGTCGCGCTGTCGACCTTCGTCCAGCCCGGCGGCGTGGTGCTCCTGACCCGGCCGAGCTTCAGCCTCTACGGGGCGCTGCTCGCGAGGGCCGGGGCCGTGGGCCACTGGATCGCCTCCGAGGAGAACCTCCGGCTGCCGCTACGAAGGCTTCAACAACTGTCCGGCGAAAGCCCGCAGTGGCCCGTCCTCCTCTGCTCGCCGAACAACCCGACGGGCGACACCGCTTCGGTCGAGGCAATCGACGAGCTGCTACAAACGCTCCAGGCACCGCTTCTCCTCGACAACGCCTACGGTGAGTTCTGCGACCAGGACTACCGTCCCTTGTTGAAGCGCCACCGTCACCTGATTCTCTTTCGCACCTTTTCCAAGGCCTGGGCGATGGCCGGCCTGCGCCTGGGCTATCTCCTCGCCGACCCGGCGCTCGTCGCCGAGCTCGCCAAGGTCAAGAGCCCCTACAACGTCAACTTCCTGACCGCCACGGCCGCCGAGGTCCTGGTCCGCGAGGAGGCCGCCTCCCGCCGCCGCATCGAGGTCCTGAAGGGACGCCGCGTCCAGTGGGCGGAGATGCTCGACGACGTGGGCTTCACGGTCTATCCGTCGCAGGCCAACTTCGTCCTCGTCCGCCATACGGAGGCGCCCGAGATCGGGCGGGCTCTCGGTGCACGCGGCATCCGGGTCCGGGTCCTGGGCGGCCATCCGGTGCTCGCCGAGTGCCTGCGCTTCTCGGTCGGCACCGGCATCGCGCTGCGCGAGACGCGCCGCGCCATCCTGGAGATCTTCGCCGAGATGAAGGAGAAGGGCCGATGAGCCGCGTATCCCCCCCTCGCTCCCCCCAAGGGGACGGACGCAACGGCTCGATCGAGCGCCGGACCGGCGAGACCCGCGTCCGGACCGAGCTACGGCTCGACGGCGGCGAGCGCTCGATCGACGTCCCGGACGGTTTTTTTCGCCACCTGCTCGACGCCCTGACAAAACACGGCGGCTTCGGGATCGAGCTCGTGGCGAGCGGCGACACCGAGACCGACCTCCACCACACGGTCGAGGACGTCGGCATCGTCCTCGGTGAGGCCCTGGCCTCGGCGCTCGGCGAGAAGCGCGGCATCGTGCGCTTCGCCCACGCCTACGCGCCCCTCGACGAGGCCCTGGCGCGTGCCGTCGTCGACCTCTCGGGACGCGGCTTCTTCCACTACCAGGTACCGCCGGAGCTCGCGCAGGTCTGGGTGACGCGAGAGTTTCCCCTGACGCTCGTCGCCGATTTTTTCCAGGCCTTCGCCGAACGCGGGCGCCTGACGCTTCACCTCGAAGTCCTGCGGGCGCGCAACGGCCACCACGCAGCGGAGGCGGCCTTCAAGGCCGTCGCCCTGGCGCTGCGCCAGGCCGTCGCCCTGCGACCCGGATCGGGCGGCGTACCCTCGACCAAAGGAACGCTTACCGTATGAGCCTGAGCTCCCCCCTCACTCCCCCCAAGGGGACGTCTGTGAAGGCCACGATCCTCGACGCCGGGGTCGGCAACCTCGGCAACCTGGAGCGCGCCCTGCGCCATGTCGGGGCCGACGTCGAGGTGACCGACGACGCCAGGGCCGTCGCCGCGTCGCGTTGCCTGCTCCTGCCCGGGGTCGGGGCCTTCCGGCCGCCGCGTGAGCGGCTGCGGGGCGCCCTGGAGGAGGCCCTCGGCGAGGCCCTCGCCCAGGGCGCCTGGCTGCTCGGTATCTGCATCGGCTACCAGCTCCTCTTCGACTCGAGCGAGGAGTTCGGCACCACCGACGGCCTCGGCCTTTTGCCGGGGGGCGTCCGCCGCCTCGACGACGGTGTCGCCCTGCCCCACATCGGCTGGAACCGAATCCACGGCGGCCGTCTCCACGGCGGCCGCCTCGACGGCACGAGCGAGATCCATCCTTTTCTCGCCGGTGTCGCCGCGGGAAGCTACGTCTACTTCGTCCACAGCTACGCCCCGCGCGACCTCGACGACGGCATCGCCCTGGCCATGGCCACCCACGGTGTCGAATTCACCGCGATCGCCGGACGCGGACGCGTTCTGGGTACCCAGTTCCACCCCGAGAAGAGCGGCCGCACGGGCCTCCGGCTCTTACGCAACTACCTGGAGATTTGCCATGGAGCTGATCCCGGCGATTGACCTGCGCTACGGCGGCGTCGTACGGCTCACCCAGGGCGACGACGAACGGCGGACGGTCTACGACGTCGACCCGCTCGTCATGCTGGAGCGCTGCGGCGCGGCGGGCATCGACCTCGTCCACGTCGTCGACCTCGACGCCGTTTTCGGCCTCGAGCCGCAGCGCGACCTGATCGCCGAGCTCGCCGGCCGCGGGCGTCCGGCGATCGAGCTCGGCGGCGGCCTGCGCGACAAGGTGAGCGTCGAGTGGGCTCTCAAAGCCGGGTGCCGGCGGGTCATCCTGGGATCGCTCGTCGTCCGCGACTTCGAGTCGTTCCTGTGGATCGTCGAGGCCTTTCCGGGCAAGGTCGTGCCCGCGGTCGAGGTCGCCGAGGGAGAGCTACGGATCGCCGGCTGGCGGGAGACGGCTCCCATCTCGCTCAAGGAGCTTTGCCGGCGGCTGCGCGGCCTCAACTGTCCCTCGGTGCTGGTGACCGACGTCGAGCGCGACGGGACCCTCGAAGGCCCCAACATCGACATGACGCGCCGCATCGGAGCGGCCTGCGGCCTGCCGGCGCTCGTCTCCGGCGGCATCTGCTCGCTCGAAGACCTGCGGGCCGCGGCGCGGGCGCCGGAAATCGGCGGCGCGATCGTCGGCAAGGCGCTTTACGAGGGGGTCTTTGCCGTCGAGGAGGCGCTCGCCGCGTGCCGGGGGGCGGGGAACGAATGAGCCCTCCGACCGGCCTCACCCACCGCATCATCCCCTGCCTCGACGTCCGCGACGGACGCGTCGTCAAAGGCGTGCGCTTCAAGAACCTGCGCGACCAGGGCGACCCGGCCGAGACCGCGGCGCGTTACGACGCCCAGGGCGCCGACGAGATCGTCTTCCTCGACATCACCGCCGCCCCCGAGCACCGCGACACCGACCTCGACTGGGTACGGCGCACCGCCGAGCAGGTCTTCATCCCGCTCGCCGTGGGCGGCGGCGTACGCAAGGTCAAAGACGCCCGGCGCCTGCTCCTGGCCGGTGCCGACAAGGTGGCCGTCAACACCGCCGCCGTCGACCGGCCCGAGCTCATAGACGAGCTCGCCGAACGCTTCGGCAGCCAGTGCGTCGTCCTCTCGGTCGACGCCAGGCGCCAGGGCGAGGGGGAAAGCACCTGCTGGGAGGTCGTCACCCACGGCGGCCGGCGGCCCCGCGGGCTCGACGCCGTAGAGTGGATCCGCAAAGGCGTCGAGCGCGGTGCCGGGGAGATTCTTCTGACCTCGATCGACAGCGACGGCACCCGGGCCGGTTACGACCTGGAGCTGCTCCGCCGGGTGAGCGCCTCGACGCCGGTGCCGGTCATCGCCTCGGGCGGCGCCGGGACGACCGAGCACCTGGCCGACGCCCTCGAGGCGGGATCGGCGGCGGTGCTCGCCGCTTCGATCTTCCACCAGGGGACCTACACCGTCGGCGAGGTGAAACGCTTCCTCGCCGAGCGAGGCTTCGCCATGCGAGAAGAGTCGGAGACGAACGGATGAGCACGCGTTTCGACCTCGACGCCGAGTCGCTTCGCTACGACGATAAAGGGCTCCTCCCGGTCGTCGTCCAGGACGAGGCCTCGGGAGCCGTCCTGATGCTGGCCTACGCCAACCGCGAGGCCATGGAGAAGACGTTCGAGACCGGAGAGGCCCACTTCTGGAGCCGCTCGCGCCGGGAGCTGTGGAAAAAAGGCGCGACCTCGGGCAACACGCTCCGGGTCGTCGGCGCGAAGACCGACTGCGACCGCGACACGGTGCTCTTGACGGTCCATCCGGCCGGACCCGCCTGCCACCTCGGCACGCGGAGCTGTTTCGAGCCCAACCCGGCGCGGCTCGAGCTAGGCTGGCTCTACCGCGTCCTCGAGACGCGGCGCGATGCCGATCCTGAAGCGAGCTACACCGCACGGTTGCTGGCCAAAGGCTTGCCGCGCATCGCCCAGAAAGTCGGCGAGGAGGCCACCGAGACCGTGATCGCCGCCCTGACCGGAGAGGAGGACGACGCCGGGCTCGTCGCCGAGGCTTCGGACCTTCTTTATCACCTGCTCGTCCTGCTGCTCGCCCGCGACGTCGACCCGACGCGCCTCGGCGAAGAGCTGCAGCGACGTCATGGGGGACAGAAATGAACACCACCGAACAAGTCGTGGCCCGCCCCGGCCGCGTCCGCTCCCGTGCCAGGCCTTCGGCCGCCAAGTCGGAACGCGTCTCGATCGAGCCGCGCCGGGCCGTCGTCCACGTCCGGGAGTTTCTCGGCGACAGCCTGACGCCGCTCGCCGTCTATCGCCGGTTGGAGGCGATCTCGCCCAACCGGTTCCTCCTCGAGAGCGTCTCGGGAGGCGAGCAGGTCTCGCGCTTCAGCTTTCTCGGCGCCAAGCCGCGGGAGATCTACCGGGTCTACAGGGACCGGGTCGAGCAGCAGAAGGGCGGCCGTTCGAGGGCGCTCCCGGGACCACCGCTCAAGTCGCTGCGCACGGTGCTCCACTCGATCCGCAGCGCCCCTGGGCCGATCCCTTTCACCGGCGGCTATGTGGGTTTTTTCGGCTACGACACGGTGCGCCTGATCGAGCACCTGCCGGATCGTCCGAGCGATCCTTTCGAGCTACCGCTCGCGGTCCTCGCCCGCTTCGACACCCTGGTCGTTTTTGACCATGCCCAGCAACGGATCCTGGCGATCGCCAACGAGATCGAAGGCGAGGTCTCGGCATCGGCCGCCGAACGCGACCTGGGACGGCTGTCGCGGATCCTGACCCAGGACACGGGCACGCGGGCGGTCGCCATGCCGGCAGAGCCGACGCGGCCGCAAATGCCTCCGGAGACCTCGATCGAGGGCAAGGAGTTCCGCCAGGCGGTACGCAAGGCCAAGGAGTACATCCGGGCCGGCGACATCTTCCAGGTGGTCCTGGCGCGGCGCTGGACGGTACGCGACTCGCCGTCGCCGCTCGCCATCTACCGGGCGCTGCGTATGGTGAACCCGAGCCCCTACATGGTGATGCTCGCCCTGCCCGACGTGACGCTCGTCGGCGCCTCGCCGGAGATGCTGGTCCGCAAGGCCGGGACTCGCGTCGAGACGCGTCCGATCGCCGGGACCCGGCCGCGGGGCATCGACGCCGAGGGCGACCGGCGCCTCGCCGAGGACCTGATGGACGACCCCAAGGAACGGGCCGAGCACGTGATGCTGGTCGACCTCGGACGTAACGACCTCGGAAAGATCGGCTGCCCCGGGACCGTCCGGGTGGCGAGCTTCATGGAGGTCGAACGCTACAGCCACGTGATGCATCTCGTCTCCTCGGTCGAGGCCGACCTCGACCCGTCGCACGACGGGCTCGACGCGCTCCTCGCCTGCTTTCCCGCCGGCACGGTCTCGGGAGCGCCCAAGATCCGAGCCATGGAGATCATCGACGAGCTGGAGCCCGAGGCGCGCGGTCCCTACGCCGGCGCGGTCGGCTATTTCTCCTTCTCCGGCGACGTCGACACCTGCATCACCATCCGTACGCTGGTCGTCAAGGACGGCGAGACCTCGGTCACCGCCGGAGCCGGAATCGTCGCCGACTCGGACCCCGCCGCGGAAGAACGCGAAACCGAAAGTAAGGCCGCGGGGCTTCTCGCCGCGGTGGAGCTTGCGCGCAAGCTGGAGGATAGAGAATGATCCTTTTGATCGACAACTACGATTCGTTCACCTACAACCTGGTGCAGCTCCTGCGCGAGTCGGGGGCCGAGGTCGAGGTCGTACGCAACGACGCCGAGCCGGTCGACGACCTCCTGGCCCGCCAGCCCGCCGGCATCGTCCTCTCGCCCGGACCGGGGCGCCCCGAAGGCGCCGGAGTGTGCCTGGAGGTCCTCGGCCGCCGTAGCGAGATCCCGATCCTCGGCGTCTGCCTGGGCCACCAATGCCTGGGCGCGGCATTCGGCGCCACCGTCGAACGGGCGCACGAGCTGATGCACGGCAAGACTTCGAAGATCAGCTACCGGCCCGACGAGATCTTCGAAGGCTTGCCGAACCCCTTCGACGCGACCCGCTACCATAGCCTCGCCGTCCCCGAGGAGACGGTACCCCGGACGCTCCGGGCCATCGCCTGGACCGACGACGGAACCGTCATGGCTATGCGTCACCGCGAGCTGCCGTACTGGGGCGTCCAGTTCCACCCCGAGTCGGTGCTGACTCCGGTGGGTCCGGTGCTCTTGGAGAACTTCCTCCGCCTTTGTGGGCTGGAGCCGGAGCACGTGCTCGCCAGCGCCGTCGAGCGCCGCCATGGTCCGCCGGAGCGGCGCGGCAGCCTGATCGACCGGCGGACAGCGTGAGGGCGCGGCCACGGCGTCCCTTCGGGACGAAGAGCCGGCGGGACGCCGGCGCTCCCAGCGCGTCCCTTCGGGACGGGAAGGCAACGTTCATTCGGAACGGAGTTACTTCTGAAGCAAGCTGAGTAATGAAGGATTTGGACACGCACGTAGGATGGTTTCGTTCTCAGCGTGCCCGCGACCAACGAGCTCGCTCCCAGCGGACTCCGTGGCGAAGCCGTGGCTATCTTCCGCACTTCGACGAGCCCGGCCTCGTGCAGGCCGTCACCTTTCGTCTTGTCGATTCTCTACCTCGCGTTTTCCTCGACAAGTGCGAGAGGGAGTTGGCCGTGTTGCCAGCGAAGGAACGTCAGACAGAAAAGGAGAAACGCATCGCCGCCATGCTTGACCTTGGCGTCGGCAAGTGCCACCTGCGCGACCCGAGAATCGCGAAAATGGTCGAGGACTCCCTTCTGTACTTCGACGCCGAGCGTTACCGACTCCTGTGCTGGTGTGTCATGCCAAATCATGTCCACACCATGATCGAGATCTTGCCGGCCCATCCGCTCGAAGAGGTTCTCCATTCGTGGAAGTCGTTCACGTCGAAGGAGGCCAACCGGATCTTGAAGCGTAAAGGCAATTTCTGGCAGCGGGAGTACCACGACCGGTTCATCCGCGACGACGACCACTACGCGTGGGCGTTTCGCTACATCAAAGGGAACCCTGTAAAGGCGGGCCTGGTGGCGACGGCGGAAGATTGGCGTTGGAGCAGCGCCTGGAAAGGCCGGTAAGAATCGTTGGGAGCGCCGGCGGGCGTCCCGCCGGCTCTTCTCGTCCCGAAGGGACGTTGCCTCTTCTCGTCCCGAAGGGACGCGCTCTCGTCCCGAAGGGACGCGCTCTCGTCCCGAAGGGACGCGCTGGGAGCGCCGGCGTCCCGCCGGCCGTGGGGGACGAAGTCCCCCACGTCTTCCTTTCGAGGTCTTTGACGAACAAGAAGACAGGGGACTGACGTCCCCTGGCCGGCGGGACGCCGGCGCTCCCAGCGCGGCCCTTCGGGACCGAAAAGACAACGTCCCTTCGGGACGAAGAGCCGGCGGGACGCCGGCGCTGATGGGCTCGCTCTCGGCCCTGACGCCGTGACCGGTCGACGAAAGAGGTGGACTTGAGGGTCTGGCGATGGACTTTTCCGTTTGCAGAGTCTGTCTTCGGAGGGTGAAAACGGACTTTTGTTTTTGGGATCGCACCGCCGAGGGCTGCCGACGGGAATTACTTTTTGAGGGGCGTATCAGCAATGGTTGCCGACGGAGATTTCTTTTTGAGGGGCGCATCAGCAATGGTTGCCGACGAGGATTTTTCTTTCCAGGGCCGTATCGGCGAGGGTTGAGGATGGGGGAATTTTTTCAGTAGTTCATCGTCGAGGGTTGCCGACGAGGATTTCTTTTTGAGGGACGCATCAGCGGGGTTGAAGATGGGCGTTTTTCTTGCAGAGCCTGTCGCGACACCTTGCGACCGGCCCTTTCGTTGGAGGAGCCGGTTTTCAGGGCCTGAAGACCGGCTTCTCAAATCGAGGAGTCATGGCTCCCCTCAGTCCTCCCTTCAGTTCCACCACCCCCTTTGGCACCGTTGCGACGGAGTCGTCGAGGGGGTGGACGTCGAGCAGGTGGTGGAGCGGGTTCTTCGGGGCGGTGGCGTCGGCTTCGGGCGGTGCGCGTCGGCGTCAGTTTGGCGAGCCTCCACCAGAGGCTCGATCCGCGCCAGCCCCGCCGTTAGCGACGCCCTAACCCGTTATAGAAATATGCAGATTTGCGAATATACCCGGGAAATCTCTGTATTTCAGAGTGTTCGTCGGAGAATCTCCCCGATTTAGCAAGATATGGGACGAAATTCGGACTTGCTTTTCTCCGATGATAAGGCTATCATCGGACGACTTCGCCGCCTAGGCTGCGGATTTCTCTTACGGCATTCAGCCTTCGCGGCGCAAGCCTGAGACCGCACAGGCATTCCTCCATGATTTTCTCCCAAGATGGCCTGTTGCCGACTGGCTCTTGCCTCTGAGCACGTCTGAGAGCCTCCAATGGACCAGCCGGACGGAGATCCCGCCGGCTCCGAGGACCGAGCAAATGACTACAACCTCTCGTCAGCGACCGTGGATTCGAGCCACCCTCATCCGGACGCTCTGCGTCCTTCTTCTTTTTCAGGGCTATCCCGTGTGGGCCTTGGAGCAGTCGGACGTCCGGGCGGAGCCGCACTTACCACCGTTGGCGGAGCGGGCCCTGAGCTGGCTCAGCGACGTGGGGAGAACGGACGGGTCGTGGGCTCGGTCCTGGGAACGGGTGCTCTCCGCCGGCAGACCTGTGGCGGAGCGCTGGACGTCGACGGTTCATGCCGCCGGCCGGGACGCGGGGCTTCTGCTTTGGTCGATCGCTGGCGGAGGTGGGGCGATGGCCCTTCCCGGCGACGCTTCGAGCGGCCCACCGGAGCCCCCGGGCTTTGCCAAGCAGACGTCGCGGCAGCCGGCCAAGACCTTTCCGGCGGATCCGAACCGGACGCTCAAGGCAGCGCTTGACGAGATCCCTCTCGTCCCGGGCTGGAATCTGCTCTCGGTCCCCGAGGAGCCGTCGGACACCTCGCCGGCGTCGGTCCTGGAGACGATCGGCGGCGGCTACGAGCGGATCTATGCTTACGACGCCTGCGACACGACGGACCCGTGGAAGGTCTACGACCCGAACGACTCCGCCGCGAGCGACCTGACGGCTCTCGATCACCGGATGGGCTTCTGGGCCGACGCGACCCTTCCCGTGGACCTCCTCTCGGACGGGACGCTTCCTGCCACGACGAGCTTCGAGCTCTGCGTGGGCTGGAACCTGATCGGCTTTCCGGCGGGGCAGGCGCGGCCGGTGCGCAACGCTCTCTCTTCGATCGAGGGCAAGTACATCCGGGTGCTGCTCTACGAGGCGCTGGACGCGGACGATCCGTGGAAGATCTACGACGTCAACGTGCCGGGCTGGGCGAACGACCTGGAGGTGATGGAACCGGGGCGCGGCTACTGGGTGCTGGTGACGGAGTCCGCGACGGTGACCATAGCCAACGACGGGCCAGCGCCGTCGGTGTCGTTGACGGTGCCGGAGGATCTCGCGGTCATCACGGCGCCGACCGACGTCCTGGGGACGGTGGAGAGCGCGTTGCTCAAGGAATGGACGCTTTCCTATCGGGCGATCGGGGACGCCGACTGGCTCGAGATCGCGTCGGGGGTGGTGCCGGTGTCGTCGGGGAAGCTCGGGGTGTTCGATCCGACGCTTTTGCTGAACGGGCTTTATGAGATTCGGTTGACGGCGTCGGACTACCAGGGGCGGACGGTCGAGGGTGTGCCGATCGCGGTGTCGGTCGAAGGCAACATGAAGATTGGGCATTTCACGCTCAGCTTCGTCGATCTCGCGATTCCCCTCTCGGGTCTAGACATTGAGGTGGTGCGGACTTACGACAGCCGGCAGCGGTTGGTGAAGGGCGATTTCGGTCAGGGGTGGACGCTGGACATCCGCCAGGGTTCGTACCGAAATAACCGCCCGCCGGGGGACGGATGGCAGATCGTCGAGGGTTTTCTGCCGTGTCAGTCGGCGATCGAGACCAAGGCCCACCTGACGACCATCCGCCTTTCCGACCGCGAGATCTACCGGTTCCGGCTCAAGTTGGACGACACCGGGCCGGTGCTCGGCGGCTGCTTTGCCAGTGCCGCGTTCGACTACGTCGATGGACCGCTACCTGGCACGACCCTCGAGGTTCTCGGTAATAAAACCGTCTTCTATGCCAACGGCTCTGACGAGGCTGTCGATCCCGACTCGCAGGAGCCCTACGTCCCTAAAGACGTACGTCTGCGTACCCGCGACGGTCGCATCTTCGAGCTTGACCTGGCCGACGGTGTGACCAAGCTCGAAGACCTCTACGGCAACAAAGTCCGGATCACCACCGCGGGCATCACCCACTCCTCGGGCGTCGGCATCGACTTTGAGCGGGACGCCGAAGGTAGGATTACCAGGATCACCGATCCCCGCGGCGCCGAGATCCTCTACGGCTATACCGCGGCGGGCGACCTCGACAGCGTCACCGATCGGGTCGGCAACACCAGCCGCTTCGGTTATTCCACTCTGTTTCCTCATCTGTTCGATCACCTCGAGGATCCGCGCGGAGTCGAGCCGGTTCGCAACGACTACGACGAAGACGGCCGTCTCATCCGTCATACTGACGCCTTCGGCAAGACCATCGTCCTCGACCATGACCTCAACAACCGCCGCGAGGTCGTCACTGACCGTCTTGGTCACTCCCGGTTGCTGGATTACGACTCCCGCGGCAACGTGGTCCGCGAAACCGACGAGGTGGGCGCGGCCACCGAACGCACCTTCGACGGCGCGGACAACCTCCTCACCGAAAAGGACCCGCTCGGACGCACCAAGACCTACACCTACAACAGCAACAACGACCCCCTGACCTTGACCGACGCGCTGGGGCAGACGACCACCTACACGTACAACAGCCGCGGTCAGATCCTCACCTTCACCGATTCCAGGGGGAATATCACCACCTTCACCTACGACGCGGCCGGCAACTGGCTCACCACCACCGACGCGCTGAACCAGACCACGCGCCTCACTTACGACGCGGCTGGCAACCGGCTGACCTTGACCGACGCGCTGAACCAGACCACCACCTTCACCTACAACGCCCGAGGCGACCAACTCACCGAAACCGATTCCCTGGGCAACGTCACCACGTTTAGTTACGACGCAAACGGCAACCGGCTCACCGCGAGCCGCACCCGCACGCTTGCCGACGGCTCCACAGAAATCCTGGTGACCGCCTTCGCCTACGACGCGCTCGACCGGGTCATCCAGACCACCTTCGTCGACGCTTCCACCACGAGCACCGCCTACGACGCGCTTGGCAAGGTGCGAAGCCATACCGACGCCCTGGGCCGGGTCACCACCATGACTTACGGCCTGATGGGACGGCTGACGGGGACGACCTTCCCCGACACGACCACCCAGAGCCAGACCTACGACGCCGAGGGCCGCGTCCTCACTCAGACCGATCGCCTGGGACGGGTGACCCGCTTCGTCTACACCGCCGCCGGCCGATTGCTCACCACCACCTACCCGGACGGCGCGACCCAGAGCCAGATCTACGATCTCGCCGGTCAGCTCACCAGGACCACAGACGCGCGCGGCAATCCCACCACCTACGCCTACGACGACGGTGGCCGTCGCACCAGCGTGACAAATGCCCTCGATCAGACCACCCGCTTCATCTACGACGCGAACGGCAACCAAAACTCGGTCGCCGACGCCCGTGGCAACACAACTCACTTCACCTACGACGAGCTCGATCGCCTGGTCACCACAACCTTCCCCGACGGAAGCACCACCCAGCTCGGCTACGACGCCCTCAGCCGGAGAGTCAGCGAGACCGACCAGGCGGGCGTCACCACTCGATTCGGCTATGATGGTCTGGGTCGCTTGACGAGTGTCAAAGATGCTCTCGACCAGGTCACTGTCTACACCTATGACGAGCTCGGCAACCATCTCACCCAGACCGACGCCAACAGCCACACCACCCGCTTCGAATACGACCGCCTCGGCCGCCAACTCGCCCGTCTCTTGCCCGACGGCTCGCGCGAGTCGAGGGTCTACAACGTCGATGGTACCCTGGCGTCGCATACCGACTTCGCCGGCCAAACTCACACCTTCGAATACGACGTCAATCAGCGGTTGGTACGTCGTGTCTATCCAGAGGGCTCCGAAGCTCTCTTTTCCTACACGGCCACCGGTCAACGCGCGGGCACGACAGACGCCCGCGGGGTCACTACCTACGCCTACGACGACCGCGACCGGCTGGTGGAGAAACAAGATCCTACCGGTCATCGGCTGACCTATACCTACGACCCGCAGGGCAATCTCGCGAGTCTGACAGCCACGATCAGTACGTCGAGCTTCACGACCTCCTATAGCTACGACGCCCTCAACCGCCTGAGGATGGTCACCGATCCCCAAGATCGGGTCAGCACTTATGCCTACGACGCCAACGGCAGCCGAGCCAGGCTCGAACACGCCAATGGGCTGACGACGAGCTACACCTACGACGCCCTCAATCGGTTGACCCTGCTCGAGACCCGCGATGCCGCGCCGAACGTGCTGCAAAGTTATGCCTATACGTTGGCACCGACCGGGCATCGAACGCGGGTCGAAGAAGTCGCCGGGACGGTGCAGGCTTATGCCTACGACGCTTTGTACCGGTTGACCCAGGATCGGGTTACCCACCCCGGCGGGGAGTTGTCGTACCAGCGGGATTTTGTCTATGACCCGGTGGGCAACCGCTTGTCACAGACCATCGACCAAGGGGCCGAAGCGCCGGTTGAAATATCGACGTATGACGAGCGGGACCGATTGTTGACGACGGCTGGAGACACCAGCTATGCGTGGAACAAGAACGGCAACCTGACCACACGGGACGGGCAGGTCCTGGAATGGGATTCTAATCAGTGCCTGACATCGGTGACGCTGGCGGATGGAACCGTCGCCGAGACGGTTTATGATGTGGACGGGAACCGGGTTCAGACCCGCGTCACACCTCCCGGTGGGCCGACGGCGTCGGTCGACTACCTTGTCAACACTCGTGGTTTTCTCAGCCATGTCGTGGGGGAGGTGGTGGCCGGGGTGTTGCAGGTGGTTTACGTGCGGTCGAATGACGAACTGATCAGCTTGTATCGACCAGGTTCCGGTGAGGCGCGATACTTCCATACGGACGGATTGGGGTCGGTTCGACTGCTCAGCGACGCGACGGGCGCGGTGACCGACCGCTATGAGTACACCGCGTTTGGAGAGCTCGTCGAGCATTCAGGATCGGATGAGCAACCCTATCAGTTCGCCGGGGAACCGTACGATCCGAACGTCGGATTCTACTACAACAGAGCGCGGTGGCTGGATTCCGGAGCAGGGCGATTTGTCAGTATGGACCCTGAGCTCGGCTCGCTTTTTGAGCCCATTTCGCTCCACAGGTATCTCTATGCCGCCGCGAGCCCGCAGCATTTCGTAGATCCGACCGGAAGGGAGTTCAGCGCTCTCGGCCTCTCGGTCAGCATCGGTGTCCAGGCCTACGTGGCGTCGACCGTAGCCAGTTATGCAATCGGGAAGATCATTAGCGCTATTTACCTCCAGATAACCGATCACAATCTGGCCAGATTTCGATGGTTCGAATGGTGGGATTTGGCGTCCTTTATCCCCGGCGCCTTTCTTGCGAAGGTCGTCAAGCTTCCTGTTCAGATGGTGACCAGAGTGGGGGGGAAGGTGATCGGAAAGGCCTTTGCCGCCGGCGGCGTAGAGCGCGTAGCGACAGATTTTTCAAAGTGGTTCGCCTCTAGCCAGGGTAAGCTCTTCATGAGAAGCGCTGACGGAGCGATTGTTACTTTGGAGAAGGGTAACAAGAATGTAGGGTTCAAACACATTCTTCGTCGTCATCTTACGGGATTCTGGGATGGATCCAAGGTGAAAGTTACGTCGTTTTTTCCGTCTAATGTTTCTCCTGGTGAAATGCTTACTTTGCTGCGGGAGGCTGTGTCCAAGTTCGCCGTCAGTGGAAATGCGGGTCAGAGGATTGTCCTGTCGAACGGCCTTACCGTAACGCTCGTGATCCATGGTGGCAAGGTTACCACGTTCTACCCGGTATCCGGCCCGGGCGTCGTTCTCGCTCGCGAATTGGTAAAGGCGGTTCTATGACAGGTTTGACTCTGTGTACTCTCGTTCTCCAATTCAACTACGGTAAGCCTGAAGACTTGTTGGGCTCGGTCTGGTTGTTCAATGGCGACGGTGTGCCGGACTTGGAGTCTTCAGATCCTCTTGGTTCGACTTCGGGGTGGACCCGCCTCGTAGGTCCGATCGACTATAACGCTGCGGCTAAGATTCACGCATCACTGAAAAAATTCCTGGAAGAGAGTGGTGTCACCGTGATCGATGAAGGAGTCGCGGATTGACCTCTTCATCGCTCGGTCCTGGTGACAGCCCGAACAGGGTCAGGGGGCTTTCAGATGGCGGGGAGGGGATCGGGTCGAAAAGGAGACGGATTACGGCTGTTGAGAATAGGGAGAAGTGTTTTGTGGCGGCTTTGAACGCACGGCAAATAACAGGGACGAAACGATGAACGGCAAGAACAACCTCCGAATACAAGGGTTGACGATGTTGGCCCTCCTGGCCTTCGGAGCCCAGGCCGACGCGCCAAGGCTCTCCTCCAACTTCTACGGCACCGTGAAGGTCGACGGCAACGCCGTCCCTGCCGGCGTCACCGTCACCGCCCTCGTCGGCGTCACCGCCTATGAGCTGACCGAGTCGTTCGATGCGGTCGAGGGGAGCGTCTACCGCCTCAATGTACCCGGCGACATCGCCGACACCACCGGTGTCGAGGGCGCGGTTGACGGGGAGACGGTGGTCTTCAGGATCGGCCAGATCGAGGCGTTCGGGGCCGCGGTCTGGCAGGCCGGAGCCCACACGAGGATTGACCTCATGAGCCCCCCGGCCGCCGACCTGGAGGTCCTGATCGACGCCAGCACCCTGAGCTGGCCGGCCGTGGATCTCGCCACCGGCGAGTCCTCGTCCAGCGACGCCTGGGGCCAACTGGAGCGGCTCAGACGACCAATGATCGAACATAGAAATATGCGGATTTGCGAATACAACGGCAAATCTCTGTTTCCCAGAGATATCGTCAGAGAATCTCCTCGATTTGCCAGGAATTTGACGAAAATGCACTTGATTTTCTCAGAAAGTCAGGCTATCATCGGACGGTCGTGCCGCCTATACTGCGGATTAGTCTTACGACTCTCCGCCTTCACGACGCAGTTCTGACATCTCGCAGGCATTCCTCCATGTTGTTCTCCCAAGAGGGCCTGTTGTCGACGGGCTCTTTGCCGTGAGCCGGCCTGAGAGCCTCCCATGGACCACGTCGGACGGGGATCCCGCCGGCACTCAGGACCGAACATATGACTACAAGCTCTCGTCAGCGACCCTGGATTCGAGCCACCCTCATCCGGACGCTCTGCGTCCTTCTTCTTTTTCAGGGCTATCCCGTGTGGGCCTTGGAGCAGTTGGACGTCCGGGCGGAGCCGCACGTACCGCCGTTCGCGGAGCGGGCCCTGAGCTGGCTCGACGAGGTGGGGAGAGCGGACGGATCGCGGGCTCGGCCCTGGGAACGGGTGCTCTCCGCCGGCAGGCCTCTGGCGGAGCGCTGGACGTCGACGGTCCGTGCCGCCGGCCGGGACGCGGGGCTCCTGCTTTGGGCGATGGCCGGCGGAGGTGGTGCGATGGCCATCCCGGGCGACGTCCCGAGCGGCCCACCAGAGCCTCCGGGCTTCGCCAAGGAGGCGTCGTCGCGTCTGCCGGCCGAGACCTTCCTGGCGGACCCGGACCGGGCGCTCAAGGCGGCGCTCGACGAGATCCCTCTCGTACCGGGCTGGAACCTGCTCTCGGTTCCTGAGGAGCCGTCGGACACCTCGCCAGCGTCGGTCCTGGAGACGATCGGCGGCGGCTACGAGCGGATCTATGCCTACGACGCCTGCGACACGACGGACCCGTGGAAGGTCTACGACCCGAACGACTCCGCCGCGAGCGACCTGACGGCTCTCGATCACCGGATGGGCTTCTGGGCCGAGGCGACCCTTCCCGTGGACCTCCTCTCGGACGGGACGCTGCCGTCCACGACGACCTTCGAGCTCTGTGAAGGCTGGAACCTGATCGGCTTTCCGGCGGGGCAGGCGCGCCCGGTGCGCAACGCCCTCTCCTCGATCGAGGGCAAGTACATTCGAGTTTTTGGCTATGACGCGGCAGATCCGCAAGATCCTTGGGAATTCTTCGACGTCGCGGTGCCGAGTTGGGCGAACGACCTGGAGATGATGGAGCCTGGTCGGGGCTACTGGGTGCTGGTGACGGAGCCCGCGACGGTGACCTTCGCCAACGACGGCCCGGCGCCATCGGTGTCACTGACCGTGCCGGAAGACCTTGCGGTCATCACCGCGCCGACCGACGTGCTGGGGACGGTGGAGAGCGCGCTGCTCAAAGGTTGGGTGCTTTCCTACCGGGCGGTCGGGGAAGGGGAGTGGATCGAGATCGCGTCGGGGGTGGTGCCCGTGGCGTCGGGGCAGCTCGGAGTCTTCGACCCGACGCTTCTGCTCAACGGGCTTTATGAAATTCAGTTGACGGCGTCGGACTACCAGGGCCGGACGGTCGTGGGCGAGCCGATCGCGGTGTCGGTCGAAGGCAATATGAAGATTGGGAACTTCACGCTCTCCTTCATCGACCTGGCGATTCCCCTCTCGGGCCTGGACGTCGAGGTAGTCCGCACCTACGACAGCCGTGACAAAGCGCAACGCGACTTCGGCGTCGGCTGGCGGCTCGACATCCGCCAGGGCTCGTATCACAACAACCGTGAGCCGGGCGACGGCTGGCAGATCACCTCGGGTTTCTTGCCTTGCCAGAACGTCCAGGAGACGAAGTCCCACCTGACGACGATCCGTCTCTCCGACCGGGAGATCTATCTCTTCCGGCTACGGCTCACGAGGCCGGCGGCGACGCTCGGCGGTTGCTTTGCCGAGGCGAACTTCGACTTCGTCGACGGACCGCTCCCGGGCACGACGCTCCAGGTCCTGGGCAACAACGAGGTCATCTACCAGAACGAAAGCGACTTCGTCATCGACGTCGACACCCTGGAGTCCTTCGAGCCTCAGGGCGTCCGGTTGACGACCCCCGACGGCCGCCTCTTCGACCTCGACCTCGACGTCGGGGTGACCCGCCTCGAGGACCGTAACGGCAACGTCCTCGACATCGGCCCCGGGGGTATCGAGCATTCGAGCGGCCGCGGCATCACCTTCGTGCGCGACGGCGAAGGCCGCATCGAGCGGCTCGTCGACCCGCAGGGCGCCGGCATCGACTACGTGTACGACGCGGCCGGCGACCTCTCCGCGGTGAGCGACCGCGCCGCCGCGACGACGCGCTACACCTACGACCTCGACCACGTCCTCCTGGAGGTCGAGGACCCCCTCGGCAACCGCGCGGTCCGCAATGAGTACGACGACGACGGCCGGCTGACCCGCACGATCGACGCGTTCGGCACGGCGATCGAGTTCGTCCACGACCTCGACGCCCGTCGCGAGGTGCAGATCAATCGCCTGGGACAGACCCGGATCTTCGAGTACGACGAGCGGGGCAACGTCGTCCGCGAGACCGACGAGAGCGGTGGGGTGACGACGCGCACCTTCGACGGCAGCGGCAACGTCTTGACCGAGACCGATCCCCTGGGCCGGAGCGTGACACGCGCCTACGACGGTGCCAGCAACCTAGCGAGCTTGCGCGATCCCCTGGGCCACGAGATTGCCTACACCTACAGCCCCCGTTTGCAGCCGCTCACCTTCATCGACGCGCGGGGCCAGGTGACGGTGAATGTCTATGACGGCTCGGGCAACCTGCTCTCGACGACCGACCCCCTGGGCAACGTCACGAGCTATGCCTACGACAGTGCCGGCAACCTGCTCTCGATGACCGACCCCAGCGGCGGCATGCTGCACTACGAGTACGACGGCTTCGGCAACCTGGCGCGGCTCGTCGAGCCCACGGAAGCCGAGGCGACCTTTACCTACGACTCCCTCGGCAATCCGCTCACCGAGTCGCGGGTGCGCACTACGGCCGCGGGTGTCGAGACGGTCACGGCGAGCTTCACCTACGAGGCCAGCCGCCTGAGCGCCGTGACCGATCCCGACGGCACCACGACCACCACCACCTACGACGGCAACGGCAACGTCACCGCACGCACCGACAAGCTTGGCGGCACCACGAGCTTCGCCTACGACGCCCAGGGCCGGCGGGTCGCGACGACCTTTCCCAACGGTAGCGTCGAGAGCCAAACCTATGACGCCGAGGGCCGGATCGCCTCTCACACCGACCGGGCCGGCCGGACCACCCTTTTCGCCTACGACGCGCTCGGTCGGCTGCTGACGACCACCTTTCCCGACGGCACGGTCACTTCGTCGGTGTACGACGTCGCCGGGCAGAAGATCGCCGCGCTCGGCGAGCTCGGGGAGACGACGAGCTTTGCCTACGATGCCAGCGGCCGGATGACCGAAAGGACCGATGTCCTCGGCCAGACGGTGCGCTTCGCCTACGACGCGAACGGCAACCAGACCGCCGTCACCGGCCCGCGCGGCTTCACGACGGCCTTCAAGTACGACCAAGCCAACCGCCTGGCCCGGCGGATTTTCGCCGACGGCACCAAGAACGTCCTGACCTACGACAAGCAGGGACGCAAGGTCTCCGAGCAAGACGCGGCGGGTCAGGTGAGCTCGGTGAGGTACGACGCGTCCGGCCGGCCGGTCGAGGTCACGGACGCCGCGGGCCTCAAGACCCGCTTCACCTACGACGAATTCGGCAACCAGACCTCCCAGATCGATGCCGCCGGCCGTGCTACGACCTTCGAATACAACAGCCTGGGCCGGCTTACCCGGCGGACGCTGCCGAGCGGCGAGTCGGAGTCGATGACTTACGATCCGGCGGGCAACCTCCGGGGCTGGACCGATTTTTCGGGAGCGACGACGAGCTTCTACTATGACGCGGCGTCGCGGCTGGTCGAAAAGCGCTTTCCTGACGGCACCACGACGAGCTTGACCTACACCGCGACCGGGCGCCGCCAGAGCGTGACCGACGGCTTCGGGACCACCTCCTACACCTATGACGTCCGCGACCGGCTGACGAAGCTCGTGCGTCCCGACGGCCGGCGGCTGGTCTATGAGTACGACGCGGCGGGCCGCCGTACCCGTCTCGAGGCGGTGCTCGGCACGACCACCCTGGCGACGAGCTACGCCTACGACGCCCTCGGCCGGCTGGTGGAGGTGATGGACTCACAGGGCCGAAGCTACGTCCACGGCTACGACCTGAACGGCAACCGTGCCTCGCTCACCTATCCCAACGGCGCCGTCACCTCCTACGGTTATGACGCCCTGGACCGTCTCAGCACGCTCGCGACCACGAACGGCGCCGGCGAGGTGATCCAGTCCTACGCCTACACCCTCGCTCCGGCCGGCCAACGGACCCGCGTCGACGAGGACGGCGGCGTCACGCGCCTCTACGAGTACGACGCTCTGTATCGCCTCACCCGGGAGACGGTCAGCGAGGCCGGCGTCACGGCTCTGGAGGCGGTGTTCACCTGGGGACCGACCGGCAACCGGCTGAGCGCGACCACGACCGACGCTGGCGGCACGGTCACGGGCTCGTTCACCTACGACGTGCGCGACCGGCTGCTGACCGGCGGCGGCGCAAGCTACAGCTGGGACGCAAACGGCAACCTGACGGCGATCGGCGGCACCGCTCTCACCTGGGACGCCGAGGACCGCCTGTCGAGCGTCAGCCTGGGCGACAGCACGCTCGTCGAGCATGAGTACGACATCGACGGCAACCGCGTTCGCACTCGGGTTACACCGTCCGGCGGCGGGGCGGCGACGGTGACCGACTTCCTGGTGGACCCGGCCGGCCTCGACGGATTGAGCCAGGTCGTCACCGAGTCCGTCGCCAGCGCGGTGACGGCCTACTACGTCCGCGGGCTCGATCTGCTCGCGGTGATCCGCGGCGCGACACCGCGCTATTTCCACGCCGACGGCCTGGGCTCGATCCGGCGCCTCACCGACGAGGCTGGGACTGTCACCGATCGCTACACCTACTCGGCCTTCGGCGAAATCGTCGAGCACGTGGGATCCGATCCCAACCCCTACCTCTTCACGGGGGCGGCGCGCGATTCGGCGACCGGCTACTACTTCCTGCGGGCCCGGTGGATGGATCCCGGCAACGCTCGTTTCCTGAGCTCGGACCCGTTCCCGGGCAACGGCTTCGACCCCGCCTCTCTCCACAAATACACCTACGCTCAGAACGACCCGGTCAACCGCACCGATCCGACGGGCCTGTTCAACATCTCGTTCTCGGGCGTGATGGCCGCGCTGGCGATCGCCTCGTTCCTCGGCAACAGCGCCATGGCGTTGATCAACGTCTTCCGCTCGTTCCGGGTGACGACGCCGGAGGAAGCGGCACAGCTACGTTTCGCGGCGGCGATGAACACGCTCGGGGCCTTCCTCGCCTTCTTCGGGGGCGGGCTCGGCGGTGCGGCCGGCGGCGGCTTTGCCGTCGCGGGAGCCGGGACGAGTACGGTCATCGGACAGGCGGTGGTGATCCGCGCCGACTGGATCATCGGCTCGGTGGCCATCCCGGCGGCAACGCACTACCTGATGTCGTCCTCCTCGGACGGCGGCGGCGGTGGTGGCGGCAGCGGTGGCGGTGCCGGCGGCAAGGGCCGGATCGACGTCAAAGACCCGCACGTCAACGTGCCCAAGCACAACCTGAACCGGCTGGCGCCGACCTGGTCCGAGCAGCGGAAGATGCTGATCGATGCCGTGCGGCAGATCTCCAGCAGAGTTCGCCCTGCAGGAATCAAGCCCAACGGTGCTTTTTTCGAATCCACCGTCGAGATCCAAAGCGCAAGTGGTTCCAGATGGCTGACGACAATACGATGGTTCGAGTATGCGGACGGTTCCAAGATCATTAACACCGCATTCGTACCGTGAGGAGCAAGGTATGAAGGAGAGATCAAAAATCGATGAATTGCAGACTCTGGCGTCGCGACTTGTAGAAGACGGCAGGGAATTTCACAGTCTTCTACAGGAAACGGACGATATTCCTGGGTTACGAAAGTTGGCTGAGGATTTCACCCCACATCCGGAAATTTCGATAGCCGTTTACAGGAAGCTCGAGGAACTGCTGCCGGATATGGCAGATATTGCGGCGGAACTTGGGTTTGTTTTCTGGCTTTGCGGCGAACAAGAGCAGGCCCAGGGCCAAGCCGTGAAAGCTCATGGCCTCGATCCCCAAAATGTTCAGGGGTTGCTCCTTCAGGCGGCTCTGGCCCGGGAGGATGGAGAGAAACGTCGGCTCTACGAGAAGGTTCTCGAGATCGAACCGCAAAACGCTGTCGCCCAGGACAATTTGCAGGAGCTAGGGGGCTGTAACACTTGAATCACTCCGCCGCGGGAGATACTGGGCCAAGCCTCAGCACTAACCAGAATTGAGCTTGCTGGCAATGCCGGGTGACGTTCGTTTATAACGCGACGGTTCCTTGATGGAGAAGACCGCGATGATGTACCTGAACATCGATCCCCTCCCCCAAAACACTCGCTGGTTTGGCCAGGTGTCCTCCGCTCTAGCAATGTTGGTATTACCCATGGTGACCTATCAGGATCAATGGCTTTTATCTTCTCCTCAATCGATTAGCCCAGCCCGTCTTTGCGGAGCGTTCTTCCAAGCAGTCAGCGCACGCTACGAAGGTGTCGCATCTCCCACACTCAACAGGTGCCGATCGCTTCTCGTTGAGGCTGGCCGGGAGGCGATCAATACCTTTCCTGAAGCGGCCGCAAAGGGTGTCGGTGCTCTCCTGTACTCAGTCATTTTCCGTTTGCGCGAGAAGGATCGCTGGGTAGTTTTCAATCTGGGTTCCAACGTCGTGCTCAGAGTGACGAAAGGGGAGATATTGCTTGTCTTGAAACCTCATTCGCCGGTTTACGAGCCGAATCAGGAATCCCTGCTGGAGCAGGAGATGATGGATTTCGGCACCGTGTCGACGGCGGCGCTCGAGCCCGAGTTCAAGTACGAAGGAGAGATCCGCGGGGCTGAGCTGGAGCTCGGTGGCAGCGACTGGCTGATCGTTGCGCCGGGAACGTCGGCGGCTCTCCATCTAAGAGTGGAAAGACAGCCGGAGAATCTCCGAGAGCTTGAGAGCCGAATTATCAACAAGCTGACAGGACCCTATCTTTCCTATCCTCCTTCCTGGATCGCCGTGCACTCGTTGGAAGATGACCTGAAAGAAGTAGATCAGGTCGCAGAAGAGACTGGGGCTGGCAGCTGAGATGGCGAACCATGTCAGGCCTGGCCCCTTGCTGACATTCGTGTCGATTGGTCGGCAGTGCCTGGGCACCGCGACCTACCGCCCCTCCGTCGGGAAAGCAGCTTTTCATCAATCCGCTGGCGCTCAGTCGTTGCGGTGAACCGGAGTTAGGAGCTGAATGATGTGTAATTTCAAGAAGCGCGCCTCACTGAGGTTGACAGGTCCTCTGTTCTTGATCATCCTGGCAGTTGGCGCCGGAGCCGAAGATCCCCCACTCCTGACCTCCAGCTTCTTCGGAACGGTCACCGTCGATGGCAACCCGGTGGACACCGGCATCCTGGTCTCCGCGGTGATCGATGGCGTTGAGCTCGCAGCCGAGAGCGTCTTCACCTCTCCTGAGGGCACCGCCTTCCGCATCGACGTGCCCGGCGACGTCGCCAGCACCCTGGAGATCGAAGGCGGCGTGGACGGACAGACCGTCGTCTTTCGGGTAGCGGGCTCGGAGGTGCCGCAGAGCGGTATCTTTCAGGGCAGCATCATCCAGCGTCTCGACTTGACCGCCGTCCCTGGCAGTGATCTTGCGGTGACGATCGACGACGGACTCGACTCTGTGGCCCGCGGCGATACCCTCACTTATAGCCTGGTGGTCGAGAGCCTCGGTCCTAGCGATGTCACTGGCGTCGTGCTGAGCGCCACTCTGCCGGCGCAGACGAGCTTTCTTTCCGCTAGCGACGGCGGCGCTCCCGACGGTGCTTCCGTCACCTGGCCCGAGACGACGCTCGGGGTGAGCGAAACTCTCTCTCGGGCGTTTACCGTCAAGGTGCGTCCGGCCGCGCCGCTTGCCTTCATTGAGCTTGCCGCAACAGCAAGCGTCATCGACGACGGTACCCACGGCCTCGATCCCGTGCTCAGCAACAATACGGCTACGAATACTACGACGCTCGAAGCTCCTGACTACGACCTCCCCGACCTCGCGATCGGCTTTGACAACCTCTCCGTCGTCCCCGAAGAGGTTCTCGCCGGCGACGACGTCGAGGTGACGGTCACCGTCCGCAACGCCGGGCTCGGCACCGCGTTTGACGTCCCCGTCGAGGTCTTCCTGGGCGATCCCGAGAAGAACGTCTCGCTCTTCTCCACCCTTCTCGACGAGGTCCCCGCCTCCGGCAACCGCCAGCTCCGCTTCACCTGGACGAGCACCGAGGGATGGCACGACCTCGTCGCCGTCGCCGACTTCCGAAACGACATCCTGGAGCTCAGCGAGGAGAACAACCGCGCGTCGCGCGAGCTCGCCGCGCCTCCGGCGAGCGGTCCCGACCTCGTCGTCACGATCCTCGACGCGAGCGGTCTCGAGCAGTCGCCGACCTCGCTCGTCCTCGAAGGGAGCCTCGTCGTCGAGATCCGCAACGACGGCGACACCGACGTCGACGTGCCGGTCGCGCTGCGCATCTTCGAGGACAAGGACGGCGACGGCGAAGCTGGCGACGGCGATCCCGTCATCGACTCGACGCTCTTCGCCGGCCCCTTGCCGGTGGCGAGCGCCATCGTACGGACGCTTTTCGGCGAGCCGCACACGGCCGCTTTTTACCACCCCCTCCTCTGGCTCGAGGTCGATCCCGACGACACGATCGCCGAGAAGCGCGAGGACAACAACCGGGTTCCCGTCTTCGGCAATTGCCTGACAGACGCGCCGGCGCCGTCGTTCGAGCCGGTGGAGGAGTGGTACCTGCCCGGCATCGAGATCGAGACCGCGCCCATCGTCGTCCAGCTGACGGACGACAACGGCGACGGCACGATCGACAGCCGCGACACGCCCGACGTCGTCTTCCCGGGCGAGGACAAGGACGGCGTCGCCGTCTTCGCCGTCAGCGGCCTCGACGGCAACCGCGTCTGGACGTTCCGCTCCTCGGTGCCCTACACGCTTCCGTCGACGGTGCTCAACAACCTCGCCGCCGCCGACCTCGACGGCGACGGCGTCGCCGAGGTCCTGGTGAGCCTCCACGACGGACGGCTCCTCGCCCTCAGCCACGAGGGCCAGCCGCTGTGGACGACGGCGAGCGGCGTCGAAGGCCTCGGCAACCGCCGCCCGGGCTCGATCTCGGTCGGTGACCTGACGGGCGACGGCGTGCCCGAGATCGTCGTCGGGCGTACCGTTCTCTCGAACACCGGCGAGCTGATCGCCAAGGGCACTACAAACAAGGGCCAGAACCAGAACTTCTACGGGCCGCTCGGCACCGTGCTGGTGCCGGGCGCTTTCGGCTACCCGCATTCGATCGTCGCCGACGTCGACCTCGACGGCATCGCCGAGGTCGTGGCCGGCGACACCGTCTACCGTCTCCTCAATGGCGTCCTCGAGGTGGTCTGGGACCACGAAGCCCCCGACCGGCTCATGGACGACGGCTTCTCGGCCGTCGCCAACTTCGACGCCGACCCCTATCCGGAGATCGTCTACGTGTCGTCGAACCAGGTGATGATCCTGGGCCACGACGGCACGGTCGAGGCCGGTCCGGTTTCGTTGATCCCGATCGTGCCGCTCGAACGCGCCACCTTCTGGGGCGGCGCGCCCACGGTGGCCGATCTCGACGGCGACGGCCTCGCCGAGATCCTGGTGGCGGGCGACACGCGCCTCGTGGCCTTCCGCGCCAACCTCTCGGTGCTCTGGGAGAGGTGGACCGACGACCAGGCCGCCATCACCTCGGCGAGCGCTTTCGACCTCGACGGCGACGGCGCCCGCGAGGTGCTCTACCTCGACAACTGGACCTTCCGGATCCTCGACGGCAGGAGCGGCGAGGTGCTCTACAGCCGGCCCAACACGTCGAAGACGGCGTCTGAATACCCGGTGGTGGCCGACGTCGACGGCGACGGACGGGCCGAGATCCTGGTGGTGTCGAACACGGGCTTCAACGGCGAGACCGGCAGCCGGGGCCTGCACGTGCTCGGCCATCCCGGCTGGCAGGGGACGCGTCCGGTGTGGAACCAGTACGGCTGCCACGTGACGAACGTCCTCGCCGACGGCACGGTGCCGGCGTCGGAGGTGCCCAGTTGGTCGCGGGACTCCGCGGCGGGCAACACCTTCCGCGTCAACCAGCAGCTCCCTCCGCCCGACGCCTACCTCCCGAACCTCACCGTCGCGGCGCCACGCCTCGGCGCCGCTTCGACTGCGGGGATCCCGATCACCCTGCGCCTCGGCAACGGCGGCCCGGCCGGCGCCGGGCGGGTGTCGGTGGCCTTCTACGTCGGCTCGCCCGGTGCGGGCGAGCCGGTCCTCGAGGTGGTGACCGACCGGGGGCTTCCCGCCGGACGCTGGCACGACTTCACGACGACCTGGCAGCTGCCGACCGACGGCGCGACCCTCGTCACCGCGGTGATCGACTCCCTGGGCGAGGTGAGCGAATGCGACGAGGCCGACAACACGGTCGAATTCCTGATCTCCGAGGTGCTCTTGCCCGACCTCGTGGCGGTCGACCTCGCCGCGCCGACGACGGCGCAGTCCGGCCAGCTTGTGCCGCTGACGTTGAGCGTGCGCAACGACGGCTACGCGGTCGCGCCGGCGGCGACGGTCGAGGTCACCACGGATCCGGCGGCGCCCTTCCCGACCCAGCTCGTCCTGCCCGAGGTGTCTCCCGGCGTGACGGTCGACGTGACGGTGCCGTGGGAGAGCCGGGGCCTTGCGGCCGGCTCCTACGCGCTCACCGTCCGCATCGACCCGACGGGCCTCGTCCAGGAGACGAGCTCCTCGAACAACACGGCCACGGCCGCGCTCGTGCTTTTGGCCCCCGGCGCTCCGGATCTCGCGGCCGAAAGCCTCGCGGTCGGCGGCTCGACGGTGCCGGAGGGTACTGACGTCGCCTTGACGGCCCACGTGGTCAACCGCGGCGCGGCGCTCGCCGGCGGCTTCGTGGCCGCTTTCCGGGTCCACGGCGCCGAGGTCGGGCGAATCGACCACCTGGCCGGCCTGGCGGCGGGCGAGGCGGTCGACGTGATCTACCTGCTCGAGACCCTCGGACGTCCGGGCTTCCTGGCGCTCGACGTCGTCCTCGATCCCGACGGTGCGGTCGCCGAGCTTGACGAGTCGAACAACGTGGCGGCGAACGAGCTTTCCGTGACCGGCTCGCCGCTCCGGCTCGCGGCGTTGACTGACCGCGTGGCCTATGCGCCCGCGTCCGACGTCGCGGTGGAGCTCGTGGCCGGTAATTCGACGGCGGTGCCGGCCGGGCTACGGCTTCTGGCCCAGGTCCTCGACCCCTACGGCGCACCGCTCGTGGTCCTCACCGACCAGGCGGTGACGCTCGTGCCGGGCGAGACGGCCTTCGGCTTTACGTGGAATACGGGCCTTCTGGCGGCGGGTCCCTACGCGGTCCTCGCCGAGCTCTACGAGGGCGAGGTGGCGCGGGCGCGTGGCGTCGCCGGCTTCAGCATCCAGGCCGACGTGCGCGTCGAGGCGACGCTCTTCGCCGACCGCGCCGCCTACGGCCCGGAGGAGACCGTGAGCCTGGCGGGCGCGGTGTCGAACGTCGGGCTCAACACGCCTCTGAGCGGTCTGGTAACCGAGGAGACGATCGTCGACGCGCAGTTCGTCCCGGTCTTCTCGCAGCCGGGGACCTTGCCGCCGCTCGCCCCGGGCGAGACGGCGCCGCTCGCCGCGACCTGGCCGGTTGCCAACGCCGCCCCCGGCTCCTACACGGCGAACGTCGCGGTGCGCGACGCCAACGGCAAGCTGGTCGCGTTCTCCTCGGCGGCGTTCACCGTCGAGTCGAGCGCCGAGACCGGAGCCGGCCTCGACGGCGAGCTCACGGTGACGCCTTCGCTGCTCGGGGCCGGCGCGCCGCTCGTGGCGTCGTGGAGCGTCGAGCACACGGGCAACGCCGGTTTCGCCGGCCTCGTCGTCCGCGTCGACCTGGTCGACCTGGCGAGTGAGGCGGTGATCGACTTCGCCGACACGACCTTCGACCTGCCGCGTGGCACGGCCCGCGAGGGTGGCTCGGTCTTCGACTCGCTGGAGCTGCCGCCGGCCGGCTACCTGGCGGTCCTGAAGGCCCTGGTCCCGGCGGGCGAGGTGACGCTTTCGAGCCGGCCGTTCACCGTCGGGCGCGGCGTCTCGGTCGGCGACGCGATGGTGGTCGAGGGCGACTCGGGGAGCCGCCTGGCCCGCTTCCCGGTGACGCTGTCCCCTTGGGGGGACCAAGGGGGGGAGACGCAGTCCTCGGCCGCGGAGGAGGCCGTGACGGTGCCCTACGCGACGCGGGACTCGAGCGCGTTGGCCGGCCTCGACTTCACGCAGACCGAGGGCGAGCTCGTCTTCGCGGCGGGCGAGACGGCGAAGGAAGTGGTCGTGCCGATCCTCGGCGACACCGAGCTCGAGGTCGACGAGGTCTTCCTCGTCGTCCTGGGCACGCCCGAGGGCGCCCTGCCGGGCGATCCTTACGGCGTCGGCACGATCGTCGACGAGGAGGGCTGCGCGAGCCCCAACCTGCTGTCCAACCCCGGCGCCGAGGACGACGGTCCCGGCCTCGAGCCCCCCGGCTGGACGGCGGCCGGCCAGGTCTACCGTGGCTTCGGCGACCCCGAGCCGCTCACCGGCACGGCCTACTTCGTCCTCGCCGCGAGCTCCGTCCTCACCCAGGACGTGGCGATTACGGCCTTCGCCGACTCGGTCGACGCCGGGGCCCAGTCCTTCGCCTTCGACGCTTTCGTGCGCGCCGCCGGCGCGCCGGCGCCGGGCGAGGAGATCGGGCGCCTTGCCGTCGAGATGCTCGACGGCGCGGGCCTCGTCCTCGACGCCTTCCAGGCGGTGGGGACGGCCGACGTCGCCGGTTGGCAGATGCTCGGCGAGGTGCGTGGCGTCCCGGCGGGGACGCGGACGCTGCGCGTCACGATCGGCAACGACAGCCTGTCGGGCGCGGCGGTGGCCTTCGACCTGCTGGCCGTCCGCTCGCTCGCCCAACGGACGCTGCGCGCCGGCGACGTGGTCGTCGACGAAGGCAACGGCGCCGGTGCGGCCCACCTGAGCTTCACCCTGGCCTGCCCCGGCTCGGGCGACGTCACCGTGGGCTACGCGACCGTTCCGGGCACGGCGGAGGACGGCACCGACTTCCTCGGCCGAAGCGGCACGCTCACCTTCCCGGCCGGCGCGCTCGAGGCGACGCTTTCGATCGACGTCGTGGGCGACGTAACCGACGAGGACGACGAGAGCTTCGGCGTCGTCCTGAGCGCGCCCGCAAATGCCGTCGTCCTCGACGCCTTGGGCACGATCACGATCCGCGACGACGACGGCGAGGTCGAGATCTCGGCCGGTGACGTCACGGTCCTCGAGGGCGACTCGGGTACCGGGGCGCCGGACCGGGCCGAGGCGGTTTTTGAGGTGACGCTCTCGGCGCCCTCGGGCCGTAGCGTCGAGGTCGGCTACACGAGCGTCGGGGCGAGCGCGGCGAGCGGCGTCGACTACCAGGCAGTGAGCGGGACCTTGACCTTCGCGCCGGGCGAGACCCTGCGCACGGTGACGGTCGCGGTCGTGGGCGACCAGCTCGGCGAGGACGACGAGAGCTTCTTGTTGCGACTCTCGAACCCGGTGCGCGCCACCCTGGCCGACGCCGAGGGCGCGGCGACGATCCGCGACGACGACCTGGTGGAGATCTCGATCGGCGACGTCACCGAGCTCGAGGGCGACGCCGGCGGCACGCGGTGGCTCTTCCCGGTCGAGCTGTCGCTGCCGAGCGACCGCGACGTCGAGGTCGGCTACGGCACGCTCGACGTCACGGCGACGGCCGGCGTCGACTACGAGGCGGTCTCGGGCACGCTCGTCGTGCCGGCCGGATCGACCTCGGCGAAAGTCGCGGTCACGGTCTACGGCGACGCCGAGGAGGAGGAGCACGAAAGGTTCCTGGTGCTGCTGTCGGGCGCGGTCAACGCCACCCTGGCACGGCCCGAGGGCACCGGGACGATCTTCGACGACGACGGGGTGCTGATCTCGGCCACCGACGCCGCGGTGCGCGAGAACGCGGGCGAGGCGGAGGTGACCGTCGTCTTGAGCCGTCCGAGCTCCGAGGAGGTGCGGGTCGACTACGCGACCGCCGACGTCACGGCAGTGGCGGGCGAGGACTACCTGGCCGCAGCCGGCACCCTCGTCTTCCCGCCGGGGACGACCGCGCGGGTGATCCACGTACCGGTGATCGCCGACACGCTCGGCGAGCGCGACGAGCGATTCACCGTGACGCTTTCCGGCGCCGTGGGCGGCGAGATCCTCGACGCGGCCGCCGACGTCCTGATCGCCGACGACGACCGGTGGTACATCACTATCCTTTCCAACAGCAACTCGTCCTACGCACCGGAGCCGGTGGAGCAATGTCTGGTCCTGACCGACGGCGAGCGTGACTGGAGGAGGATCTGGGCCTGGAACAAGCAGCAGGTCGATCTCAGCCGGAGCTTCGACAAGCGTTTCCGCTTCTATCTCGGCGATCCGTCGACGGCACGCGGCGGCCTCGTCTTCATGCTGCAAAACAAGGGAGCCTTTGCGAAGGGGAACAGTACCCTCGGACAGCCCGTCAAACCCGGGGTGGGGGTCGAAATGTGGACCCGGGGCGCCCTCTTCGCTCCGCACCCGGCCGAGGACCACATCGCCGTGCTCGACAACGGCATCTGGCATGCCGGAGGGGTGGATTTCATGCCGGGGAGCCCGACGTCGACCTCCTTCTTGCCCGGCGGCGCCACGGCAAAAGACGGTCAGGAGCACGAGCTACGGGTGATCTGGAACCACCTGAGCCGCACGCTCGACGTCCATTTCGACGACCACGAGCAGCTCTTCTACGAACGCGACCTGGTCAACGGAATCTTCAGCGGTGTCGAGGAGGTCTTCTACGGTTTCTCCGCCGAGGACGTCGGTTCCAGCTTGCAATACATCTGCGAGGTCGATTTCTGCGACGGCGCCGAAGGTCCCAAGATCTCGATCGGCGACGTGCGGGCCTTCGAAGGCGACAGCGGTATGACCGAGGCGTCTTTTCCGGTGACTTTGTCGTGTCCGAGCGATCAAGAGGTTTCGCTCGTTTGGGAAGCCAAGGACGGCACCGCGGTGGCGGGGAGCGACTACCTGCCTGCCTCGGGGGTGATCACCTTCGCGCCGGGAGAGACCAGCCATCATGCCGTGGTCGAGATCGTGAACGACACGATCGGCGAGACGCACGAAGCGTTCACGGTCGAGCTTTCCTCGCCGCAGGGCGCTGCGCTGCGCGACGCGGTCGGCGACGGCCTGATCGTCTCCGACGACGCCTTGTTCGTCGCCGAGGGCGGCTCGATCGTCGAGGGCGACCCCCCCATGCCGCAGTTCTCGCACCTCGGCCCCAACCTCTTCCGGGTCTCCCTGCCGGGTCCGGTGACCCGTACCGCGAGCGTCAAGTACCGCCTGGTGAGCGGCAGCGCCATCGTCGGCCAGGACGTCAAGAGCCGCACCGGAACCTTGACGTTCAAGCCGGGCGACGTCGTCCAGCCCCTGCCGGTGCTCCATCTCGCCGACACGTTCCAGGAGGGCGACGAGAGCTTCTTCATCGAGCTCTACGACACGTCGAACGGCTCCGTCCAGTCGGAGCGCTTCGAGGTCGTGATCGAGGACGACGACTACGACTGCCCGGCGAGCGCCAACCTGGTCACAAACGGTGGCGGTAACGTTGGGGGCAACGACGAGATCTTCGGCTGGACACCGATAGGTCTCTGGTCCTATTGGAGCACAGGTATCGACGGGACTCGTTCCCTCGGCGCGCTGGGCGGTGCCTATCGCGAGCTCTACCAGGACGTTGACGTCTCGGGCTTTGCCGAGCGCATCGACCTGGGCCTGCAACAGTTCCGCTTCGAGGGTTATCTACGGCGCCACGGTACCTCCGGTCAGCCGGAGATTCTCGTCGAGCTCCGCGACGCCACCGGCCAGACGGTCCTCGAGAGCGCGTCGTATTTCCTCGACGTCCAACCCGACTCCTCCTGGCGGTCCTCACCGCGTTTCGCCAAGGTCTTCGACGCTCCTGCGGGGACGCGAACGGTTCGCATCCGGTTGATTTCCCACGCCAACGGGACCTTCTACTCCAATTCAACGTTCGACGTGATCTCGCTCCAATCCCTCGAGGTTCCGGTGCTCACGGTCCGGGACGTCGTGGTGGAGGAGGGCGACACCGGGACGGTGGGTGCCACGTTCAGCGTCGACCTGGTCTGTCCTCATTACCTGCCGGTCAGCGTCGACTACTTCACGGCCGACGGCACCGCGACCGCGCCGGCGGACTACGCGGCGACGAGCGGCAGCCTCGTCTTCCTACCGGGAGAGACCCACAAGAGCGTCACGGTCGCCGTCGTCGGCGACACCTTGGAGGAGGAGGCGGAGACCTTCGAATTGCGGCTCGGGGCCTCGACCGAGGCGGCCGTGGCCGACGCCGCTGGCGTCGCCACGATCACCGGAAGCGAGCTTCGGGTCAAGGTCCTTCCCGCCACCTCGGTGGCCGAAGGCGACACCGGGACGACGTCGATCCTCTTCCGAATCGAGCTGAGCCGGCCGACCAACGTCGAGGTCCGCGTGGGCTACGCGACGGAAGGCGGCACGGCGAGCGCCGGCGAGGACTTCCTGGAGAGTACGGGAACGCTCCGATTCCTCCCCGGCGAGAGGTTGAAGCAGGTTGCCGTCCCGGTGGTGGGCGACACGCTCCAGGAGAGTGACGAGTGCTTCGACTTCTTCCTGACCTCGACGACCAGCGGGACGCTCTTTCGGGAAAGGCAGAGCGCCTGCATCCTCAACGACGACATCTCGGTCTCGATCGCCGACACGAGCGCGGTCGAGGGTGGCCCGGAAAGCCCCGGCAAGCTGGTCTTCACCGTCACCCTGTCGCTCCCGAGCTCGAAGACGGTCACCGTCGACTATGCGACGTCCGACGGCACGGCGATCGCCGGCCAGGACTACGAGGCGACTTCCGGCACGCTCAGCTTCGCGTCCGGCAAGACCGGGGCGACGATCGAGGTGCCGATCCTGGGCGACCTCGTCCCGGAGGCGACCGAATCGCTCTTCGTCGAGATCACAAATCCCACCCACGTCCATCTCGGCCGCAGCGAGGCCATCGGCTTCGCCGTCGACGACGACGACTGCCCGAGCACGAACCTCCTGCTCAACGGCGGCGGCGAGGAGGCCCTCGCCGGCGGCGAGGTCCCCGGCTGGACCGAGGTCCTCGGCACCGCCTGGACCGCCAAGCCTCCCAAGTTCCTGACCCAGCCGGTGGACGGCGAGAACGTCCTCAAGGCCACCGGGACGGGCGATCAGGAGCTGGCCCAGGACGTCGATGTCTCGCGCCTCGCCTGGCGCCTCGACGCCGGCGTGCAGCGCTTCCTCTTCGCAGGATTCGTCCGGGCCGAGAACGTCACCTCCGACCTCGCCCGCGTCGTCGTCGAGTACCTCGGCGCCGGCGGCGAGCTCCTGGCGGCTTTCGACTCGGGCGACCTTGCCGGGAGCCATACCGCCTGGCAGCCGGTGAGCGACCTGCTCGTCGCGCCACGCGAGACGCGGACCGTCCGTGTGCGGCTCGTGACCCGCGACGACGACTTCGCCTTCGACGCCCTGGCGCTGCGCGCCCTGGGCGTGCCCACCGTTTTCGTACCCGACGTCAAGGTACCGGAAGGGGACGCCGGTACCAAGGAATTCGACGTCGAGGTGATCCTTGCCTGCCCGGCCGACGAAGAGGTCGTGGTGGGATTTGTGACCGCCGACGGCACGGCGCTCGCCGGCTCCGACTACGTGTCGGCCACGGGCCAGGTCGTCTTCGCTCCGGGGGAGACGGTGAAGCGATTCCCGGTGACGGTCATGAACGACCTCGGCTACGAGCCCAAGGAAAGCTTCTACGTCGACCTCACGAGCTCCGCCCACGCGCCGCTGGCCCACACCCGGGCCGAGGTCGAGGTCGTCGACGACGACACCCAGCGGCTCCTCTACGTCGACGACGTCGTGGTCGCCGAGCCTGACGCCGGGGAGATTACGGAAGGCTACGCGGTCCTGCGGCTCTCGCCGCCCAACGGGCAGTGGGCGAGCGTCGACTTCGTCAGCCAGAACGCCACGGCATCGAGCGGTGACGATTTCGTCGTCAACGCGGCGACGGTGACCTTCGCACCGGAGGAGAGCGTCAAGGTCGTGACCTTTACGATCGTCGGCGACAACCTCGTGGAAGGCGACGAGTCGTTCTGGCTACGCATCCCGTTCTCGGTCTCGCAGAACGTCGTCTCGACTTCCCCCTTCGTCGCCGTGACGATCCTCGACAACGACGACGACGGGACGTGCCTGGGGCCGAACCTGCTCACCAACGGCGACGCCGAAGTCTGGAACGCCGACGACACGCCCGCCGGCTGGGTACCGGTCGAGGGCTCTTGGCGGCGGAGCGCCGGAAGCGGTGTGATCGACCAGAACGTCGCGTCGTTCGCGTCGCTTGAGGTTCCGGTGGCCGAGCTGGCCCAGGACGTCGACGTGAGCCTCTTTGCCGACGCGGTGGCGGCCGGCCTTTCGCTTCGCCTCCGGTACGAGACCCGCGTCGCGTACTCGCCGTGGGAGGAGGACGACCATCCTCGCGTCGTCCTCGAATTTCGCGACGCGAGCAACACGGTCGTCCTCGCCAGCCACGACAGTGAGGCCGTCACGTTGCCGAACGGCCTCTGGAACATCTTTACCGAGGAGCTGATCGTGCCGCCGGGCACCGGGTGGCTGCGCCTGCGCCTGCGGGCGGAACGCGTGCGGGGCGAGACGACCGACGTCTACTTCGACAACGTCTCGCTTCGGCCCCTTGCCGTGCCGGCGGCGAGCGTCGAAGACGTCTACGTGACCGAGGGCGATCCGGCCGGCGAGGCGCTCTTCCAGGTGCGGCTCTCCTGCCGCGCCGCGGTGAACGTCGAGATCCCCTATACGACGCGCGACGGCGAGGCCCTGGCCGGCGCCGACTACCAGCCGGTCACCGGGACGTTCGTCTTCGCGCCTGGCGAGGTCTTAAAGAGCGTGGCGGTGCCGATTCTCGACGACACGGAGATCGACCCGGAGGAGAGCTTCAGGCTGGAGCTCGATCCCGGCTCGATCCCTTCGGGAGCCGCGGCGCTGGCGAGGCGCGAGGCCATGGCCTTCCTGAGCGACGACGACAACATCGTCCTCGACCTCGGCCTCTGCATGGACGCCAGCTCCAGCATGACGGACGCGGGAAGGTTCTACACCCAGCTCGACGGCGCGGCGGCGGCCGTGGAGGATCCCGCCCTGGTACCGCGCGACTCGACGGTACGGCTGACGATCCTCACCTTCGAGGACAGCGCGTGGGTCCAGGTGCCGCCGACCGTCCTCGATCGGCACACCGCGCCGCGGGTAGCCCGGGCCATCCGTAACGCCCCGGATTGCGAGTCGCCGACAGGCCGCTGCGGCACCAACGTCGACAGTTGCTTCGAGCTGGCGGCCGCGCTCCTCACCCAGCCGTCGAGCCGCAAGCAGGTGCTCGACGTCTCGACCGACGCCGAGGGGCGGGTGCGCGAGGAGGCTCGCGAGAAGGCGATCCTCGCTGGCATCGACGCGATCAACGCCATCGGCGTCGGCCCCGAGCCCGACGCGGCGGTGCTCGGCGAGATGATCCATCCGCGGCCGTCCGGCGGCGCCGACGGCTTCGTGATGATCGTTCGTAACGAGGTGGAATTCGCCGAGGCCCTGGGCCAGAAGATGGGACGCGAATCGAATCCGGACCTCGTCGTCTCCGTCACCGACGGTCTCGCCGAAACGGTGCCCGGGGCGACGAGCGTCTACACGGTGCGAGTCGAGAACGCCGGGGCCGGCTTCCTGTCGCGGCTCACCCTCGACCACGCCCTGCCGCCGGCCTTGAACGGCGTCGCGTACGCGCCGTCCGAGGGCGTCTACGACGCGGCGAACGGCGAGTGGACGGACCTTGCGCTCGACACCGGCGACGCCGTGACCCTTGAGGTCACCGGCACCATCGACGCGGCGGCCGGCGGCACCCTCGCCTTCACGGTGACGGTGACGCCGGGCTCCGGCACCGACACGAACCCGGCCGACAACACGGCGACCGACCTCACCGAGCTACCGGGTCCGCCGGCGGAGCCGGAGCTTGTGGCCGTCAAGACCGACGATCTGGCCGTCGACAGCGACGGCGATGGCGTAGCGTCGCCGGGCGACACCCTGCGCTACACCTTGACCGCCTCGAACACCGGCAACGGCGACGCTTCCGGCGTCCTGGTGCGCGACTTGATTCCCGCGCACACCGTCCTGGTGGCGGGCTCGGTCACGTCGAGCCTCGGCGACGTGGTCACCGAGGAGCCGGTTGAGGTCGATATCGGCCTCCTGGCCGCCGGCCATTCGGCGGTCGTGACTTTCGACGTCGTGATCGTCCACCCGTTCCCGCTCGACGTCGACACGGTCTCGAACCAGGGCACGGTCCTGAGCGACCAACTACCGGCGCTCCTGACCGACGATCCCGACGTCGACGGCGCGGCCGATCCGACTCTGACCCAGGTCACGGCGGCACCGCGGCTGGTGGCGAAGAAGACCGACGCCCTCGCCGCCGACCACGACGGCGACGGCGTGCCGTCGCCGGGCGACGAGATCGCCTATACGGTCACGCTGTCGAACCTCGGCTCGACTACGGCGACCGGCGTCTACTTCCTCGACCCGGTGCCCGAGCACACGACGCTCGTAGCGGGCTCGGTCAAGGCGAGCGCCGGGACGGTCGACGTCGGCGAGGACCCGTCCGAGGAATCGGTCGAGGTCGACGTCGGCGAGATCGCGGCCGGCGCCGAGGTCACGATCACCTTCCGCGTCCAGGTCACGAATCCGATCCCGGCCGGGGTCGCCGAGATTTCGAACCAGGGCGCCGTGGCGGCCGACGGTCTGGACGCCGTCCTGACCGACGATCCCGACGCCGGCGGCGACGCGGATCCGACGGTGACGGTGATCACCGCCGCGCCGGTGCTGGTGGTCGAGAAGAGCGACGCGCTCTTCGCGGACCACGACGGCGACTCGGTCGCCTCGCCGAGCGACGAGCTCCTCTACCGGATCGAGGTCAAGAACACCGGCAATACCGGTGCGACGAGCGTCGTCCTGACCGACACGCTGGGCGCCCACCTGGCGCTCGTGCCGGGCACGGTTCAGGCGTCGCCGGGCGTCGTGCTCAGTGAGGATCCGATAGAAGTCGACCTAGGCGTGGTCGCCGCCGGCGCCGAGCCCGCCGCGGTGACCTTCCGGGCGACGATCGCCGATCCGTTTCCGTGGGAGGAGACCGCGGTCTCGAACCAGGCGACGGTGACGAGCGCCGAGCTCGAGCCGGTACCGAGCGACGATCCCGACACGGAGCCCGTAGGTGATCCGACGGCGACGGAGGTCTTCATTACGGCGGAGGCCACGGTCGACGACGTCACGGTCGGCGAGAGCGACGGTACCGCCGTCTTCACCGTCAGCTTGTCGCGGGCGGGCAACCGTCCGGCGACGGTGAGCTTCGCGACGGCGGATTCCACGGCCACAGCCGGTGCCGACTATGAGAGCGCTTCGGGCGAGGTGGCCTTCGCGCCGGGAGAGACCAGCCATACGGTTCCGGTGACGATCCTTTCGGATCTCCTCGACGAGCCCGACGAGACCTTCACGGTCGAGCTCGCCGGGGCCGCCGGCGCGGTTCTCGCCGACTCAAGCGGCCTCGGCACGATCCTCGACGACGACGAGCCTCCCTTCGTCTCGATCGCCGGCGTGACGGTTACCGAGGGCAACACAGATGCCGTCTTCGCGGTCACCCTTTCCGGTCCGAGCGGTTTCGACGTCACCGTGAGCTACCAGAGCTCGGACGTCACCGCTCTGGCCGGAGCCGACTACCAGGGCGCGGCCGGTGCGGTTCTGATTCCGGCGGGCAACCTGGCGGCGTCGATCACGGTGCCGGTCCTCGGCGACCTCGTCGACGAGCCCGACGAGACCTTCACCGTCCAACTGATCGGCCCGGTGAACGCCGTCCTGGCGACGGCGCTTGGTACCGGCACGATCCTCGACGACGACGAGCCGCCGTTGGTTTCGATCGACGATGTGACCGTCGTCGAGAGCGCCGGCGGCGCGGCCTTCACGCTGACGCTGACGGCCGAGAGCGGCTTCGACGTCACGGTGGGCTACGCCACGGCCGACGTGACGGCCCTGGCCGGCAGCGACTACGTCGCCGCCACCGGCACGGCGACGATCCCGTCGGGCTCGCTCACCGCCACGGTGAGTGTGCCGGTTGCGGGCGATCTCATCGACGAGCTCGACGAGACCTTCACCGTCGAGCTAGCGGACCCGCAACACGTGGTCCTCGCCGACGGCAACGGCGAAGGGACAATCGTCGACGACGACGAAGCGTTGATCTCGATCGACGACGTTGCGGTCGAGGAGGGCGACTCCGGCACCGCCGACGCTGTTTTCACCGTAGCGCTTTCGACCCAGGCCGACCGCGAGATCCGTGTCGATTACGCGACGTTGTCCGGCATGGCCACCGAGGGCGAGGACTATCTCGCCGCCTCCGGCACCCTGGTCTTCCCGGCGTTTACGTCTGAGCAGACCTTCGCGGTGGCGGTGGTAGGTGACGTGATCCTTGAAGAGCTGGAGGAGAGCTTTACCGTCGAGCTCGCGAACGCGGTCGAGACGACGATCGCGGACGGCACCGGTTTAGGCACGATCTTCGACGACGAGGTCTGCGAAGGACCGAACCTGCTGGTGAACCCAAACGCCGAGCGCCGTGGCGCGGACGTCGAGATCCCGGGCTGGGCCCACGCGGCCGGCAGCGACTGGCAGCGGCGCTTCTCGCCGCCCGAGCCTGTCGACGGCCGGGTCACGTTCTTCGCCGGCTCAAGCGGCCTCTCCGAGCTCTACCAGGACGTCGACGTACGTTCCTACGCGGCAAGCGTCGCGCCGGAGGCGCGCCCGACCATGACTGGCGCGGCGGGCGGGCAGGTCTTCGCCTTTGAGGGCTTCGTCCGCACCTTCGACGAGGTGCCGCCCGACGTGGTGCGGATCCGGGTCGAGTACCGCGACGTGTCGAACCTGGTGGTGCTCGACGCCTACGACTCGGGCGAGGTCACGAGCCCGTTCGAATGGACTCGCCTCGCCGATGTCCGGACGGCGCCGGTGGCCACCGGTTGGATCCGGGTGAGTCTCATCGCGACGCGCTTCGCGGGCGAGGACAACGACGCCTTCGTCGATGCGCTCGTCCTGCGCTCGCACCGCGCGCCGACGCTCGTGATCGACGACGTCCAGGTCTACGAGGCCGACAGCGGATTGAGCAACGCTGTCTTCACCGTCAACCTCTCCTGTGCCTGGGAGCACCAGGTCGACGTCGAATACACGACGGCCGACGGCACGGCCTTTGCGGTCGAGGACTACCTGACGACGAGTGGTCACCTCACCTTCCCGGTGGGGACCACGGAGCAGACGCTGGCCGTCCCGGTGGTGGGCGACGAGATCGACGAGCCCGACGAGACCTTCGTGGCGGATCTCTTCAACGCGGTAAGCGGCGGCGGTTTGGTCGTCCTGAATCCGCAGGGAGTGGGGACGATCCTAAACGACGACTTCTGTCCGCGTTCCCACGGTTACTGGAAGAACCACACAGAGGTGTGGCCGGTCTACTGGCTGGAGATGGGCGGCGTCGAATACGAATTCGAGGAGCTCCTTGCCTTCCTCGAGTACAAGGGACCCGACGCGTCGCTTCACATCGCCTTGCAGCTGGTGGCGACGAAGCTGAACCTGGCCCGCGGCGGCGATCCTTCCGTCCTGCCGATCGTCGAAGAGGCCGACGCCTTCCTCGCGGTCTTCCCGCCGGGGAGCGACCCGCGGGGCGCTGACCGCGAGTACGGCCACTGGATCAAAGACCAGCTCGACGCCTACAACAACACCCAGTGTTCTGAGGACGACGGCGGTGGTGGCGGCAACGGCAACGGCAATGGCAATGGGAACGGCAATGGCAACGGCAACGGCGGCAAGGGCTGATCCGGCGGACGCCTTGGGAGATAATGGAGGCCAATCATGAGTGACTTGGGACGCAAGATGCGCAAGTCGATCGTACAGGTTCTATGCCTGCTGCTCCTCGTCCAGGGGTATCCGGTGTTGGCGCTTCAGGAGGCGGGCTTCACCGTGGAGCCGGACCCGCCGCCGATCGGCGAGTGGGTCGAGCACGGGTTCGACGAGGCCCGGCGCCCTCTGGGGCGCTGGCGCTCGGCGTGGCGTCGGGCGTGGGAGCCGCTCTGGGCGAGCGCGTCGGCGGCGGGCGAAGAGCTGGCCTGGGAATGGGAGGTGGCGTCGTGGGCGGTGGCCGGTGCGCTGGGCCTCTCCGGGCCGGGCGGTGGCGGCGGTGAGCCGCAGCCGCCGATGCCGACGAAGCCGGACTACAAGGCGGCGGAGCGTCCGCAGCCGGCACCGTTCGAGGTCGCACCGGAATTGATCGCGGGCAAGAACGCGCTTCACGAGATCCTGCTGGTGCCGGGCTGGAACCTGGTTTCCTTGCCCAAGGCCCGGGAGGCGACGGATCCCGCGACCGTCCTGGAGTCGATCGCGGGCGGCTACACGCACGTCATGTCGCACGACGCCTGCGACGCCGCCGACCCCTGGAAGCTCTACGACCCGGAGAACCCCGAGGCGAGCGACCTTGAGGCGATCGACCCGACGACGGGACTGTGGCTCGAGGCGACGCTTCCCGTCGACCTGCTGCCCGAGGGAGAGCTGCCGGCGTCGGTGACGTTCGAGCTGTGTACGGGCTGGAACCTGGTGGGCTTTCCGGCAGGGCAGGCGCGTCCGGTTCGCAACGCCCTTCGGTCGATCGACGGCAAGTACATCCGAGTGATGGCCTACGAGTCCTACGACGCGGACGATCCGTGGAAGATCTACGACGTCGAGGTGCCAAGTTGGGCGAACGACCTGGCGGAGCTGCGTCCGGGCCGGGCTTATTGGGTCCTGGCGACGGAGGACGCGGAGCTCACGATCGCGAACGAGGGCGCGCCGCCGTCGGTGTCGTTGACGGTGCCGGAAGACCTGGCGGTCATAACGGCGCCGACCGACGTCCTGGGGACGGTGGAGAGCGCGTTGCTCAAGGAGTGGACGCTCTCCTACCGGGCCATTGGCGACGGGGACTGGTTGGAGATCGAGTCGGGGGTGGTGCCGGTGGCCTCGGGGAAGCTCGGAGTTTTCGATCCGACGCTTTTGCTGAACGGGCTCTATGAGATCCGGTTGACGGCGTCGGATTACCAAGGGCGGACGGTCGAGGGTGAGCCGATCGCGGTGTCGGTTGAAGGCAACATGAAGATGGGCCGTTTCACGTTGACTTTCGTCGACTTGGCGATTCCGCTCTCGGGCCTCGACATCGAGGTGGTTCGCACCTACGACAGTCGGGACAAGCGCCAGGGCGACTTCGGCGTTGGCTGGGCTCTGGACATCCACCAAGGGTCGTACCGCAACAATCGTCTTCCTGGTGACGGCTGGCAATTCAGTACTGGTTTCTTGCCCTGCGACTCGATCACCGAGAGGAAGTCTCATCTGACGACAATTCGTCTGTCGGACCGTGAGATCTATCGCTTTGCCCTGAGATTGCATCGCGGCGCGCCGACGCTCGGAGGTTGTTTCGCCGAGGCTTCCTTTGAGTTCGTCGATGGTCCGGTGCCGGGCAGCACGCTGACAATTCTTGATAGTACTGAAGTATTCTTTGCCAACGGCACGGATCGGGTCGTCGATCCTGCCTCCCAAGGAGTGTATGTGCCTCAGAATGTACGGCTGGTAACGCGAGACGGCCGGGTTTTCCATCTGAACTTGGATACGGGCGTCACCCATCTTGAAGATTTGAGCGGCAATGCGTTGGAAATTTCTACGGCAGGAATTACCCACTCGAGTGGAGTAGGAATAGATTTCGTCAGGGACTCGGAGGGGCGCATTCGGAAAATCGTCGATCCGCGGGGTAACACTATTGTTTATGGCTATGACTCTGCCGGGGACTTGATTCAGAATACCGGCCGGGCGGGTGCGGAAACCCAGTTTGTTTATCGTGATCACTACTTGGAAGATATTCGCAACGCCTTGGGCGTGCGTGCCGTTCGCACCGAGTACGACGAAGAAGGTCGAATGATCAAGGTCATCGACGCGCTCGGGGAAAAGCTTGCTCTGGGGCACGACCTTGACGCCCGTCGCGAGGTGATGACCAACCAACTCGGCCTAACCCGGATCGTCAAGTACGTGAGCGGCGCGCTCGACCCCGGGCAGGGCTTCGACGCGGTGGCGCAGCTCGTCGTAGAAGGCGATTACCGCACCTTCCTCCTCGTAGCTCGCCCGCGGTAGGCTCAGATCCATCGCCAGGACGCCGCCGGCGTCGAAGCCGGGATCGATCGCCTGGAGCTTGGCGAAGCTGCGGATCATGAGCCCGGGATCCGCGCATCCCGCTCGCCACCTCCTCCTCGACCGGGAGGGCGAAGGCCGAGAACTGCATCTCCGCGGGATAGAGGCCGTCGGTCATCCAGCGTTCGGTCATGAGCTTGAGCTCGCCGTTCGCCTCGGTCGCCGTGCGGCCGGGGGCGAGGCGTTCGGCGACGTAGAGCCCATTGCGGCGCCGTAGAGGTCGCGCCACAGTCCCTCGTCGATCATCGCGACGGCCGGGCCGTTGGGCAGGTCCTCCTCGGCCGTGAACGTGCGTCCGGCCACCGGCTCGACGCCGAAGACCTCGAAGAGGTTGGCCGTCACCCCGGCCGCCGCGAAGCTCTGGGGCTCGAAGTCGCCGGTGAGGCTGCGGCGCAGGCCGCTGTAGAAGGCCGCGGCGTCGTCGAGCGATTCGAGACGGTCGCGGTAGTCGAGGTACTCGGCCACCGAGACCCAGGTCTTGTCAAAGGCCTCCCAGCGGCTCCAGACCATGACCAGGCTGCCCGTGTCTTCGTAGGGCAGAGGCTTCAAGAGCACCGCGTTGACGACGGTGAAAATCGCCGTGTTGGCACCAATACCGAGGGCGAGCGTCGCCGCCACGAGGACGGTGAATCCGGGCCGGCGGCGCAGCGCGCGGGCGGCGTAGACGATTTCCTGGCGTAAAGAGTCGAGCATCTCCTGTCCTCCTTCGGGCGGCGGGGGCGTCATGCTTCCCGGCCGAGATTAGATTCCGGCCGTGGCGAGAGGGTTTGAAGGTCCGTTTCCGGCTCTCTGCCGATGGATACGGTGAAGAGGGCAGATTGGTTGCCGGCCCCCCCGACTCTCGGCCGACGCCCCCGAGAAAACCAGATGACGCGCTCCGTGGAAGGTCCCGGCTCGGCTACTCGACTCGTGTCGTCAAAGCCCGTACCGCTCCTTGAACACCGCGTACGCCCGCTCGTAGTCCGCCTCCCGGTCGACGTGGGTGAACCGCGGATAGAACGTCTTGGTCACCGTCTCCCGACCGTCGTCGACCGCCCAATGGACGGTGAGCGGCGCACCGCGCCTCGCGAAGCTCCTTGGCGCCGGCGTCCTTCTGAACATCTCGTCACTCGTTCGGCATCTGCTGCTGTCGAAACTCTTCCACGGTCGGTAGTTGACGAATCCAGCGGACTTCCCCGATCGAACCGGACCAAAGGTTGAGATGACCTCGATTCTCTGCATCGAATCTTCCTTCGATCACAACGTACTGCCCTTCGAGAGACTGGTAGATTTCGCTTTGCTCGGGTTCGAGGTCCAGCCAAATCGAGTTCATGGCCAAGCTCCGGGAATGGTCCGCTTCGCTGAAGTAGAGTGCCCTATCCTCGAAACGCAACGACAGGACCCCCGCAACAGTGACCATCTTCTCGTGATAGGCCTTGGGCGTCGCGATTAGCTGAATGAGCGAGACCGCTGGTTCTTCGTCACGATCGTGGGTCGGTCCACAGGAAACCATCGTAGTCGTCAAGACCAGAGTGCAGATCCAGCGAAGGCCAGGTAAGCCTCCAGGAGCTTCGTTCTGTCTTCTACTCATCGATCCTCCCGATCTCGACCGCCCCCAAGTAGGGCACGTACTTCTTCATGACGCCCTTGGGTGTAATCAAGTACAACGGCCGGCTGCTCTTGACCGTAAGGGTATCGATTGTGCTGAAGCTTTCGCTGTAATCGCCCCGGTTCACATGGCAGTGGTAGATCCCTACCGTATCAGTATTCGGGTCACTGCAGACGTCCCACTTGCATGTAGTGAGATCGATGCCTTTCTTCGCGGGAGGCGGTCCTACTTGGCAGGTAATTCCATCCTGTTGTACACAGATCGGACCGCAATACTCGACTCGGTCGGCAATACACGGACCGAAAATACTTCGCATGCCGTCCATGGCAGCAGCGTCTCTCGATTGGACGAAGTCCGATAGCTCCCGCAGTCGTGCCGCAGAGCTCATCTTCTCTCTGTGTTTTCTCCCGGACCGTTTTTCCGCGTAATCCACTGTATAGAGAATCAGGACGACGAGAAGCACGATCGCGAGGACCGCCCAGATGTTGAATTCTCCGGATGGATCCAACATGTTCACCGGGTCGGCGCTCGCGTACAGGTACCGATGAAGGCTCATGGGCTCCCGATCGACGCCGCCGTAGGGATCCATCGAGAGAAACCGGCCCGCTTCGGGATCCAGCCACCGTGCGCGGTTGTAGGACAGGGCCAGGCTCGCCTCGAAAGGCTCGCCAGCGAATTGGAAGGGATTGGGATCGTCGCCCACGTGCTCGAGAAGGACGCCGAAAGCGCTGTAGGCATAGCGATCGGTCACGGTGCCGGAGGGATCGGTGAGCACCCGGATCGAGCCGAGACCGTCGCCATGGTAGAAGCGCTTCTCGCCGCTCGGGGGACGGTTGGCGGCGAGGAGACGATCTCCCCTGGTATACCGGGCGAGAACGACGCCGGCGGCGTCGCTTTCGAGGATGACCTGACTCAGAGGCTCGCTGGTGTCGACCAAGTAGTCGACCGCCGCGGCCGGGCCACCCGGAGGTGTGACCTCGGTCCGGACCCGATTGCCGTCGACGTCATAGTCGATGGCGACCTCGGTGCCGTCCGGGAGAAAAGCACCCACCAGGCGGTTTTCGAAATCCCAGCGATAGGAGACGCTCTCGGTGCCGGACCGGCCTGTCAGATTGCCGTCCGCGTCCCAGACGAAGCTCTCGGCGTTGACCGAGGTGATGCGGTCGCGAGAATCAAAGCTCGCAGTGGTGGTCACCGGAATCTGACCCCGGCTGCTGTAGCTGAAGCTCGTCACTTGTCCCGCCGGATCCGTTCGGCTGACGAGATCGTTGTTGCTGTCGTACGTGTAGGTGGTGACTCGCCCCAAAGGATCCGTTTCGCTCAGCAAGTTGTCGTTGTCGTCGTGGGTAAAGACGGTCACGACACCACTTTCGTCCGTTTCGCGAAGGATGTTTCCCCGATCGTCGTATTTCAGGATCCGTTTCTGGCCGAGACGATTGGTGACGACCTCCGTCCTGGTTCCGAGATCGTGGTTCATCGAGATCGCACGTCCCGTGGCGTCGATGGTTCTTACCAGGCGGCCCGCGTCGTCGTACTCGTTGCGGATCGGTTTCCGGCCGAGGGGGTCCTGGAAATCGAGCAGGAGATGGCTGTCGTCGTAGGAGAAGCTCGTCGTCGCCGTCAACGGATCCACGAACGACACGAGGTCGCCGGCCGCAGCGTAGGAATACTCCCGCGCCACTCCGGCGGGATCGACGATCCGTGTGATCCGGCCGGCCGCGTCGCACTCGAAGCTCACGCCGACACCGCTGCTGTGGTTGATGCCGGCCTCCGAGATCGTCAACTCGTTGCGGGGACCTAGCTCCAAAGCCTCGCCCAAGACTGTGCAGCCGAGCTCGGTGAGCTTATGGCCCCAGAGCCAGCGCCGCCGGTCGATTCTCGCCCAGGTGGCGTCGACCGTCGCCAAGTGGCCATTGCCTAGGGTCACCCGCAAGCGGTGCGAAGCAGATTTGAAGTCACAAACCGCCTCCGCCCATGGCGGCTCCCACTCATCGACCCCATTCAGGTCGAGCTCCCCTGCCAACGGGCCTATCCGCAATCGCACTTGCCGGAAGAAGACCTTTTTCAATTCGGATCTCATGTCTCTACACTACACCCCCCAGCGTACCATGAACCACCAGAACTGGTGATACCTCTGCTGTTGGAGCATGGGAAGCTCAAGATCGAGGAGAATCGACCGCTTGCCTGGTCGCCCGTTCAGGTGGCTTTCAAGACGTTCTCGCCGTCCACCGGCTCGGTCAGGTACCTGGGGGGCTTGGCGGTCCAGGCCGCGCCGAGGAGCTCGGTCCAGCCGGGGACCTCACCGGTCTGTCTGCCGTCAGTATGAACAGGTCGATGCACAAGCACGAATCCGGCTGCTGCGCCAGCTCCGACGAGATCAAGGAGGTGCGACATGTCGCGTTGTAGAGCGTGATCCACTATGAAGACGACCTGGAGCTCCCAGGCCGATTCGGCGCTCTTGGGGATCGCGCTTCTGATCGACCTGGTGCTCGTCGTTTGGCTACTCTCAAAACTGCTGGGCGTCTTCCTCCGTCACGGCTCAGAGCTTTCTACTCCAATACAGGAAAGAGCTTCTGCCAGATCCGAGAGTCGGAAAGGCTGTTCTTTATCCCATAGCTGTGCTGGCAACGCCAGCCCCTGAGCCTTGAAGGGTCCAGCGCCCGCGGGCTGATTCCAGGTTTGATCCAGATCGGTGGTTAGCGGAAGCGCTGAGGGGCATACCCAGATCACCGTCTCATTCCCCCTGACTCCGCAGACCGCAAGATCAACAATCCGCGGAAAAGCCCCAGACGGACACAACCTGGCCAAGACCCCGTCGATATCGTCATAGGTGTACGGCTCCGAGCTTACGGCCAGAAGAAAAGACAAATGGGTGGGCAGATCCTCCTTCACCTGCGCTTGGGCCTTGACCAGCGTGCGCTCTACGCCCTCTACGAAGAGACGACGCAACTCGTCATAGCTCGGTTTCTTTGTCGTCGTCAATTGGGTATCCTCAGCTCATGAGATGGATCTATGGGTAGACCATGGAGATCCCTTGGAGGGCAGAGTTGATCTGCTGAAGCTCAGCGAATCGAGCCGGGCCGATCCCGCCGAGCGTCTCGAGACGCATGAATCTCTGCGCTTGTGGCGCGAGTACCCGCACCTCAACGACTACCCACTCACTTGCCTTGAGTTTTTTAAACCTGCCTAATAGCTCTCCCCACCTGATGGCATGTGGCAACTTCTCGGCGAACCACTTTCCGGTTTCGTACGTCGCGGAATTCCCCGAACGTAGCTCCGACCAAAGCCCCGAGAACGGCCTTGCGAGCCGCGTATGAGATGCTCCCGGTAGTGATGTAGGCGTGGGCGCCGAAGACCGCCGCGCCGATCGCCATGGCGGCGACCAATCCACCCAGTGAAGCTTCAAAGAGTCCCGTCGGATCCGTGGCATTTGACGGGTTCGCCCGCACATACAGATAGCGATTGAGAGTCGACGGTTTACTCTCGACATGTGGCCATGTGTCAGAGCTGACGAATCTGCCCAAGCTCGCCGAAAGCCACCGTGCCCGCAAATAGTAGAAGTCAGTGGCAAGATCCCGTTGCTCACCCGCGAACAGGAATGGGTTAGGGTCGTCGCCAGCGTGCTCCAGCAGGTTGCCGAAAGCCTCATATGTATAGGTGTCGGCGACCGCCGCGATCGGTGCCGTCAATGCCCGCAGTGAACCGATGTGATCGGCGTGGACATACCGCTCTTCGCTTGCCCGCAGCAACCCCAGCCGCTCCTCGCCCCAGACGTAATTGACGTCCAGCACCCCGGCGACGATCTCGGCGATCACCTGGCTCAGCCCAGAGGTATCGGTCACGTAGTCGGTCGTCGTCGTTGGCCCGCCGAACTCGGGAGTCTGTGCCACCGCCATCCGGACACCGTCAGCGTCGTAGGTGTTTTCGGTGATCTTACCGTCCGGCAGCTCAGCCGACACCAGGCGGTTCTCGACGTCCCATCCGTAGGTGGTCATTCCGCCCGGTCCCACCTCGCTGAGCAGGTTACCGTTCGCATCCCAGCCGTAAGTCGTCACCGCCCCGCCCACGACCGTTTGGCTCAGCAGCCGATCCCGAACGTCGTAGGAGTAAGTGATGGTGCCGGTCGAACCGTCTGAGGTGGTCCGGACTTGCTGGGTCCGGTTGCCGACGGGGTCGTAGGAGAAGGAGTTTTCATAAACCAACACCCCGTCGCCGTCGCTCACCCGCTCCCGAGTCAACCGGTACAGATCGTCGTACTCCCACGCTCTCACGGTCCCGTCCTGCTCGGCCACCGACTGGCGATTTCCGGTCGGGTCGAGAGTGTAGGCGTAGGACTGGATGACGGTTCCGTTGTCGGCCTCGGTGTGGAGATCGACCAACCGGTGGACGGCGTCGTAGGCGTAGGTGGTGACGACACCGTTTGGGTAGCTCAGCGAAGTCCGCCGCCCAGCCGCGTCATAGCCGTAGGCGTAGACGCCGCCCCGGGCATCTGTCATCGAGGCCATGCGGCCGAGGGCGTCGTAGGTGTACGCGGTGGTGGGAATGCCCTGGTCGCCGAGATCGGCCGTCAATGCGGTCCGGTTGCCGGCCGCGTCCCAGGCATAGCGCAAAGTCCAGCCTTGGGGCGCGCTCATGGAGATCAGCCGGCCCCGTTCGTCGTAGGCATAGGTGGTCACACCGCGAGAGTCCGTGACGGTCTCTCGCTGGCCAGACGGGGTATAAGTAAAGTCGACCTGGGTACCGTCGGAGTAGCTCCGACGGATCAGTCGACCATTGACGTCATAGGTGTATGCGGTGGTGACACCGTTGTAATCGATGCGGCTGACGCGATTTCCAGCCTCGTCGTAGGTAAAGATCTCAGCGACACCGCCGGGCAAGATCCGGCTCGTCAGTCGACTGACTTCGTCGTAGGTGAAGCTCGTGGTGTGGTTTTTGGCATCAGTCTGCGAAGTACGGTTACCTTGCTCGTCGTAGGTGTATTGGGTGATCCCGCCCAGGGCGTCGGTCACCTGGACGACGCGAGCCAGTGGGTCGTAGCCGAAGTCAGTTCGTACGCCTGCCTGGTCGATCTCGGCGACCAGGCGGCCGATCTCGTCGTACTCGCGCGAAATGGTGGTTGCGTCGGGCAGGGTGGTCCTGACAAGGCGACTGACGTCATCGTAGGTGAAAGTCGTCGTGTTGCCCAGCGCGTCGGTGGCAGCGATCTGGTTGCCGGCGGCGTCGTAGGCAAAGGTCGTCGCATGGCCGAGAGCGCCGATGACCTGGGTGCGGCGGCCGGCCGGGTCGAGGACGTAGGTCGTCGTGTGTCCGCGAGCGTCCGTGTCAGCGACGAGGCGACCGGCATCGTCGTAGATCGACGACGTCGTGGTGCCGTCGGCATACCTGGTGGTGACAAGCCGGCCCGCCGCGTCGTAGCTCCAGCTGGTGATCCGGCCGGCACGATCGGTGACGGCCGCCAACCGCCCCAAGGCGTCGTAGTCACGGGCCTCACTAGTGCCGTCGGAGTAGACGGTCTCGGTCTGGCGCCCCGCCGCGTCGTAGCCGAGAGTGGTCTCGCGGCCCAAGGCGTCGATGGTCGACAGCACTGCGCCGAGAGGATCGTAGGTGGTGCTCGTCGTCGAGCCGTCGGGCAGGGTTGTCGCGGTCACCCGGCCCAGAGCATCGACGGTGAAGGTCGTCGTCAGGGTCTCGGTCGACCCGTCCGGCAACGATCGGCTCGTCGTCTGCGAAGTGACGTCGCCGTTCGCCCCGTAGGTGGACGTCGTCTCGGTGCCCAGGGCGTCCACGGTCCGGACCTGGTTGCCGAAGGCGTCGTAGGCGAAGCTCGTGACGTTCCCGGCGGCGTCGGTCTCGGTCAACAGAATCCCCCGCGCGTCGTAGTCAAAGGTTGTCACCGCGCCGAGTGGGTCGATGATTGACGTCAAGTTGCCGCGGGCGTCGTGGGTGCTTCTCGTCAGCTTGCCCCGGGGATCGGTGAGCGTCGTCGGGTGGCCGAGGTCGTCATAGGTAAACGCCATGGTGTTGCCCAACGGATCGGTGACCGAGCTCAGATCTCCGTTGGCGTCGTAGACGTAGGTCGTCGTATTGCCGAGCGGATCGGTCTCGGTCAAGAGCCGATCCTTCGGCCCGTAGGTCCGGGTCGTGACCTTCCCCAGCCCATCGCTCTCCCGCAGGACGTTGCCCCGCGAGTCGTGCGCATCCTGCCGCTCGCCACGACGATCGGCGACGCGGGGGTCCGCATCGAGGGCCGGCCGCGGGAGCCCAACGGACGCAACCCCAAAGGCGACTGGCAGGTCGCGTCGCCGGGCTACTTCGAAACGATGGGTATCCGGCTCGGCGACGGACGCTTCTTCGACGACACCGACCGCGCCTCCAGCCTCCCGGTGGCGGTGATCAACGAACGCATGGCCGAGACCTACTGGCCGGCCGAGGATCCGATCGGCCGCCGGATCCGCGTCGGCGGCGAGGAGGGCTGGCGGAGGATCGTCGGCATCGTCGGCGATCTGCGCCACAACGGTATCGACGGCGAGATCAAGACGAAGGTCTACGTCCCCGACGCGCAGTTCGGAGCCGTCTTCGGGGTTCGCCGTTCGATGACCCTCGTGGCGCGCGCCGCGGTCGATCCGCTCTCGCTCGCCGCCCAGGTGCGCTCCGAGGTAAAGCGGCTCGATCCGCGCCTGCCGGTCACCAACGTCCGCACCATGGGCGACGTCCTCGGCGTCGCGGTGGCGCAGCCACGGTTCGTGATGTGGCTGATGGGCTCGTTCTCGGCCCTGGCGCTGCTCCTCGCGGCGGTCGGGATCTACGGCGTCCTGTCGTTTATGGTCAACCGCCGGACGCGCGAGATCGGCATCCGCATGGCGCTCGGCGCCGACCGGGGAAGGATCCGCGTCCTGGTGCTGGGACAGGGCCTCGCCCTGGCCCTCGCCGGGACGGCGCTGGGGCTTCTGGGCGCCTTCTGGGCGGCACAGCTGATGGAAAGCCTCCTCTACGGTGTCGAGGCGCGTGACCTCATGACGTTCGGCGCCACGGTGGCGACGCTTCTGCCGGTGGCGCTTTTCGCCGTCCTGTGGCCGGCCCGGCGGGCGACGCGGATCGACCCCGTGCGAGCGCTTCACTACGAATAGGCCTGAGGCACGGTAGGATCGAGGCGTGATGCGCCTGCTCCTCTTCAGCGACCTGCACCGCAACCGCGCCGCGGCCCGGAGCCTCGTCGAACGCGCCGAAGCCGTCGACGTCGTCGTCGGAGCGGGTGACTTCGCGAGCGTACGCCGCGGTATCGAGACCACGATCGAGGTGCTTCAGGCGATCGACCGCCCGGCGGTGCTCGTGCCCGGCAACAACGAGACGCTGGAGGAGCTCCGCGCGGCGACGAGCGCCTGGCCACAGGCCCGCGTGCTTCACGGCGAAGCCGTCACGATCGACGGCGTCCCCTTCTTCGGCCTGGGCGGCGGCATCCCGGTCACCCCCTTTGGGCCGTGGAGCTATGATTTCAGCGACGAGGAGGCCAAGGAGCTCCTGGCGGCGTGTCCCTACGGCGCGGTCCTCGTCTCCCATTCGCCCCCCAAGGGAGCGGGCGACGTCGACGGGCACGGGCGCAGCCTCGGCAGCCTCGCGGTACGCGACGCCATCCTGGAGAAGCGTCCCCGGCTCGTGGTCTGCGGCCACATCCACGCGAGCGCCGGGCAGAAGCTCACGCTCGGCGAGACGCCGGTCGTCAACGCGGGACCCGTAGGCGTCGAATGGTCGCTCGGGGGGAGCTCCTGAACGTCATGCAGGTCCGCTTCCATTCCTCGGCCCGGGCCTTCCTCGACGAGGCCAAGAGCTCCCTGCTTCTCGACGAAGCGGAGAACCATTTCCTGCTCGGCACCGCCGCAGAATGGGCCACCGGGGGCATGCCGGAGGGCAGCGGCCTCGCGACGGTGATCGACGACGAGGCGACGGTCGCCGGCGAACGGTCGATCGCCGCGGCGGCGCTTGTCAGCCCGTTCACCGTCATGATGACGCGGGCGACGGCCGAGGCCGTGGAAGAGCTGGTCGAGCACCTCGCGGAAGGCCCGCTGGCCGTGGGCGGCGTCTCGGCGCCCGAGCCGACGGCGGATCTCTTCGCCGAGCTCTGGGAGCGCCGTACGGGAAAGACGGCCAAGCACTCCATGCGCCAGCGGATCCACTGCCTGGAGGAGATCGAGCCGGGCTTGCGGGAATGTCCGGGCACAGCGCGCTGGGCGAAGGAAGACGACGCCGACCACGTCGCCGGCTGGATATCTCGCTTCGGGAAAGAGGTCGGTTTTCCCATGGACGGTCCGAGGATGGCCAGGGAGCGGATCGCCGAGCGCGCGATCCTCCTCTGGGAAGACGGTGGTGAGGTCGTGACGATGGCGGGCTGGGCCGGGCCGACTCCCAACGGTGTGCGCATCTACCTGGTCTACACACCGAGCAAGCTCCGGGGCCACGGCTACGCCACGGCCTGCACCGCCGAGATCACCCGGCGCCTCCTCACCGAAGGAAACCGCTACTGCTTCCTCTACACCGATCTCGCCAACCCGACGTCGAACAGCATCTATCTCAAGATCGGCTACCGTCCGGTCTGCGACGTCGCGACCCACTACGGCTTCGCCTAGTGGTACGCTCGCTCTCGTCATGATCTCGAAAGGGACCAAAAGAGCCGGCATCCTGGGCCTCGGCGCCTACACCCCTGAGCGCGTTATGCCGAACGAGGAGTGGTCGCGCTACGTCGACACGAGCGACGAGTGGATCACCGCCCGTACCGGCATCAAGCGCCGCCGCGTCGCCGCGCCGGACGAGTCGACCGCCGACCTCGCCGTCGCCGCGGCCGAGCGCGCCCTCGCCGACGCCGGCCTCACCGCCGCCGACATCGACGAGATCATCGTCGCCACCGACACCCCCGAGGTCCCCATCCCCGACACCGCGGCTTTTGTCCAGCACCGCCTCGGGACGCGCCACGTCCCGGCCTACGACCTGGGCGGCAGCGGCTGCGCCGGCTGGGTCCAGGGGCTCGACATCGCCTGCTCGCGGGTGCTGACAGGACGTTCCAGGGTGCTCCTCGTCGGTGTCGAGCTCCTGACCCGCATCATGGACTGGCACGACCGCTCGACCTGCGTGCTCTTCGGCGACGCCGCCGGCGCCGCCGTCGTCGGCGAGGTCGACGGGGTCGGGGAGGTGCTGGCGGTCGACGCCGGGACCGACGGCAGCCGCGCCGGCATCCTCAGCCTGGAGGTGGGGGGTACGAGAAAGCCTTTCACCCTCGAGCGGGCGCGCAAGAACCTCCAGCAACGCCTCGTGATGAAAGGCCGCGAAGTCTTCAAGGAAGCCGTCCGGCACATGAGCGAATCCTCGCGCCGGGTCCTCGCGAAAGCCGGACGCGAGCTCGGCGACGTCGCCCTCGTCGTCCCCCACCAGGCGAACCTGCGCATCATCAACGCGGTGGGGAAGGCGCTGGGCGTGCCGCCGGAAAAGGTCTTCGTCAACGTCCAGGACTACGGCAACACGGGCTCGGCCTCCGTCCCCCTGGCCTTACGCCAGGCGTTCGACGAGGGCCGCGTCCGGGAGGGCGACCTGGTGCTGGTCACCGCCTTCGGGGCGGGCTTTCACTGGGCCTCGGCCCTCGTCCGGTTCTGAGCGGCGGCGCTCGAAGCGAAGAGCGTGTCGCTCCGCGGACGGCGTTGGTAGGATCTCGCGCCGTGAGAGTCGTCATCGAAGAAACCGCCGAAGCCGTCTACAGGACCGCCGCGTCCTGGATCGCGCAGCTGATCCGTTCCCAGCCGGCCTCGGTCCTCGGCCTGGCGACGGGGCGCACGATGGTGCCCTTCTACGCGGAGCTCGTCCGGCTGCACCGTGAGGAGGGGCTGACGCTGGCAGAGGTCGTGACCTTCAACCTCGACGAATACGTCGGGGTGGCGCCCGAGGACCCGCGCAGCTTTCACCAATTCATGCAGGAGAACCTCGTCACGGCGACCGACCTGCCGCCGGATTCGGTGCACCTGCCCAACGGCTTGGCCGAGGACCTCTTCGCCGAGGCCGACCACTACGAGAGCCTGATCTGGGAGGCTGGGGGCATCGACCTCCAGCTCCTCGGCCTGGGAAAAAACGGCCACCTGGGCTTCAACGAGCCTGGCTCGTCGCTCCGGAGCCTGACGCGGGTCAAGGCCTTGACCCGCGACACCTTGCTCGCCAACGAGCGGGACCTTCCGGAGCTTGGCTCGGGCCATCCGGAGGCCGCCATCACCATGGGCCTGGGGACGATCCTCGACGCCCGCCGCTGCTTTCTCCTCGCCCTCGACGAGTCGAAAGCCGACGCCGTCGCCGCCATGATCGAGGGTCCGGTCGCGGCGCACCTTCCGGCCTCGGCGCTCCAGATGCACCGCCAGGTCACGGTGATCCTCGACGCCGCGGCCGCGTCAAAGCTTCACGACCAGGACTACTACCTGCGGGCCGAGGCGATGCAGCGCAAGCTTGAGGGGCGCATTTGACCTTCTGGGTGGCAAGTCCCTCTGGGAGGACCCTTCAGGGTTCTTCTCATTCATAGCCCGGGGCTTTAGCCCCGGGTGGGGCCGGCGCGAGCTCCGGCGGTGCGTCGGGTGAGCCGTCCTCAGTGCGTCAACGGCACGACGTCTTCCGGACGCTGATCTCCGAAGAGAAGCTTCCCCTCCTCGTACTTCGCGTCGCGCAGCGCCAGGGCCAGCACCTCGCCGAGCTCGTGGACGGCGACCACCTCGATCTCGTCGCGCACCTCCTCGGGTAAGTCCTCCAGGTCGGGCTCGTTTTCCGCCGGCAGGACGAAGGAGCGAATCCCGGCACGCACCCCGCCGAGGACCTTCTCCTTGACGCCACCGATCGGCAGCACCCGGCCCGAGAGGGTGAGCTCGCCGGTCATCGCCAGGTCGTGGCGTATCGGCCGTCCCGAGAGGGCGGAGACCACCGCCGTCGCCATCGTGATGCCCGCCGAAGGACCGTCCTTGGGGATCGCTCCCGACGGGCAGTGGACGTGGAGGTCGCGTTCGAAGCTCTCCTCGCCGACGTGAAGCGCCGCCGCGTTGGAGCGGGCGTAGGACCAGGCAGCCCGTGCCGATTCCTTCATCACGTCGCCGAGCTGGCCGGTCAGGATCAGCTCGCCCTTGCCCGCCATCGTCGTCGCCTCGACGAACATGATGTCGCCGCCGCTCGGCGTGTAGTACATGCCGGTCGCCACACCCACCTGGTCGCGCTCCGCCTTTTTCTCGGGATGGACCTTGGGACGTCCGAGGAGCTCGCGCACCTGCTCCGCCGAGACCTCGAGGCCTTCGGTTTCACCGCCCGCGATCCGCCGTGCCACCTTGCGGGCCAGGCGTCCGATCTCGCGCTCCAATTGGCGCACCCCCGCTTCGCGGGTGTACTCCGAGATGAGGCGCCCCATGGCCTCGTCCGTGATGCGGATCTGCTCCTCGTCGAGGCCCGACTGCTCGAGCTGGCGCGGGACCAGGTACTGCCCGGCGATCGCCTGCTTTTCGCGCTCCGTGTAGCCGTCGAACTCGACGAGCTCCATGCGGTCCTTGAGCGGCCCCGGAATCGACTGCGGGAAGTTGGCCGTGCAGATAAACAGCACCTCCGAGAGGTCGAAGGGCACGCCCAGGTAGTGGTCGGTGAAGGAGTCGTTCTGCGCCGGGTCGAGCACCTCGAGCAGAGCGCTTGCCGGGTCGCCCTGGAACGAGGCGCCGAGCTTGTCGATCTCGTCGAGCAGGAAGACGGGGTTCTTGGTGCCGGCCTGCTTCATGCCGTGGAGGATGCGTCCCGGCATGGCGCCGACGTAGGTCCGGCGGTGGCCGCGGATGTCGGCCTCGTCGCGTGCCCCGCCGAGCGAGACGCGGACGTACTTGCGGCCCATGGCGCGGGCGATCGACTTGGCGAGCGACGTCTTGCCGACGCCGGGCGGGCCGACGAAGAGCAGGATCGGCGCCCGGACGCTCTTGGGCTTCGCGGCGTCCTCGTCCTTGCCGTCCACCGTCCCCCTCGGGGGATCAAGGGGGGGAGACACTCCCTCGGCAGACACTGCCTCGGCAGCCGCTTCGGCGCCGTCCGCTTCCTCGGGAGCCGCTTCGGCCGTGACGGCGTCGACGTCGACCGTCTCGTGCTCGCCGGCCTCCGCCGCCTCGGCTTCGGCCTCCCGGGCAAGGCGCGCCAGGCGCAGCTGCCGCACGGCCAGGAACTCCAAGACCCGGTCCTTGACGTCGGCGAGGCCGTAGTGGTCCTCGTCGAGAATCGTCGCGGCGCGTTCCTGGTCGAGCCGCTCTTCGCTCGTCTCCGACCAGGGCAGCTCGGTGACGGTTTCGAGGTAGGTGCGGATCACCTGGGCCTCGGAGCTCTCGCGGCCGGTACGCACCAGGCGCCGGAGCTCGCGGTCGACCTCCTTTCTGGCCTCCTCGGGGAGCGCCAGGGCTTCGAGTTTCTTGCCGAGCTCCTCGAGGTCGTCCCCGTCGTCGCCGTCAAGCTCCTGCTGGATCGCGCGCAGCTGCTCGCGCAAGTAGACCTCCCGTTGCCGGTCACCCAGCTCCTCCTGGACCTTGGACTGGAGATTCTGCTGCGCCTCGAGGACGTTGATCTGCTTTTGGACATGGACCAGCAACCGCCGCAGCCGTTCCTCGACCGGTAGCGTCTCCAGGAGGCTCTGGCGCTCAGCGGTCGGGATGTCGAGGAAGCTCGCCACCAGGTCGGCAAAGCCGTTGGGCTCCTCGACGGCCGCCAGGACCTGCTGGACCGCCTCCCGTGGATGGCCGCTGCGCTCTCCAAGCTCGGCGGCGCGGCTTCGTAGCTCGCGGTAAAGGGCGACGAAGGCCGGGTCGTCGTCCTGGGTCGGCGGCATGACCTCGACTTCGCGTACCGCGGCACCGAGGTAGCCGTGCTTGCTTTCGCGGTAGCGCACCGCCATGCCGCGCTCCAGGCCCCGCAGCATCACGCTGACGCCCGCGAGGCCGCGCTGGACCTGCTCGACCTTGGCCACACAGCCCAGGGTGTAGAGCCCCTCGGGGCTGACTTCCTCTGCTTCGGCGTCGCGCTGCACCACGGCGAGGACGAGGCCGTGCCTCTTCTCGTCGTCTTCCTTTTGCGCCGCTTCAAGCGCCCGCAGCGTCGCCGGCCGTCCGGTGATGATCGGCAACGTAATCCCCGGGAAGAGCACGAGGTCTCTCAGGGGGAGAACCGGTAGATTCAATGGCTCCGACATCTGGGTGTTGTCCTTCCAATAGGTTGTCCGCGGTCTCCTCCGGGGGGTCCGCTCACTGCTTCCAACGTAGAAGCGAGGCTCAAAATTCCGCCCTTCGAGAATCTTATGGCGGACGACTAAGATCTCTCCTCGGACCTCAGCGGCTGGGCATCACGAGCCACAGGATCAGGTAGACCAGGATGCCGGGGAAGGCCACGGAGATGGCCGAGCCGACGACGTAGAGGATGCGCACCGTCGTCGAGCTCCAGCCCAGCCACTGGGCGATTCCGCCGCACACCCCGGCGAGGACGCGGTCGTTTCGCGAACGTACGAGAGCCATGGCTTCAACCTCCTTGATTCTGCAGACGCCGCGTTCATCCGCCGCGTCCCTAGAAGACACTACGCCCTCGGGGGCGGGAGGATTCGTTGGCGTCGGCGCTCGTCAGGCGCAGACCTCGCAACGCACCTTCAGCGACTCGATGCGCTCGACGTCGACCGTGACTCCCAGCCCCGGCCGGTCCCAGGGCACCTGCACCAGGCCGTCCTCCATCGTCCACTCGGGGTCGACGACGTCCCGGGCCCAATAGCGCGCCGAGGGGCTGACGTCGCCCGGCAGGGTGAAGCCCTCGAGGGAGGCGAGAGCGACGTTGTAGGCGCGGCCGATGCCGCTCTCGAGCATGCCTCCGCACCAGACCGGGACGCCGTTGGCGAGGCACAGGTCGTGGATCGCCTTCGATTCGCTAAATCCGCCGACCCGGCCCGGCTTGACGTTGACGATGCGTCCGCTGCCGAGAGTGATCATGTCCTCGGCACGGTCGCGCGAGGTGATCGATTCGTCGAGGCAGATCGGCGTCTTGAGGCGTTTTTGAAGCTCGGCGTGGCGCACGACGTCGTCCCAGGCGAGCGGCTGCTCGATCATCATGAGGCCCAGGTCGTCGAAGCGGGCCAGGTGGTCGAAGTCGGCGACGGTGTAGGCGTTGTTGGCGTCGGCCATCAGCTTGGCGCCGTCGCCGAAGGCGCGGCGGGCGGCCTCGAGGTAGGCGAGGTCTGAGCCGGGCTTGATCTTGATCTTGACCTTCCGGTACCCCTCGTCGAGGGCACGGCGGGCCCGCTCGACGAGCGCCTCGGGGCTGGCCTGGATGCCGAGCGAGATGCCGGTGGCGATTTTCTTCCGGGTCCCGCCGAGGAGCTCGGCGAGGGGCACCTTGCGGATCTCGGCCTCGAGGCCCCAGAAGCCCATCTCGACCGCTCCCTTGGCCATCCGGTGGCCCCGGAAGTCCTCCTCGAGGACGGCGGCGACGTCGGCGGCGCGCTCGAAGCGGCGGCCGATAACACGCGGCGCGATCCATTGGCGGATGACGGTCCAGGCCGTGTCGACGGTCTCGGGCGAGTAGTTGGGGCGGGCGCCGGCGACGCACTCCGACCAGGCCGTGGCGCCGCTTTCGTCGCGCAGCTCGAGGAGGAAAATGTGCCGGGTCGTCGAGGTTCCCGAGGAGATCTGGAAGGGCTCGACCAAGGGCAGACGGATCTCGCGCAGGTGGATTTCGCGGATGTTCATGCTCATGGCGCGTCAATATACACCACGGTCTTCTTACGTCCAGCGCACCGCAGGGCACGGCATGCGATCCGTCGCTCCGAGCCGCCCGGAACACGAAATCCATTTTGGATCGCGGCCTCCGAGCCGCCCGGAACGCGAAATCCATTCTGGATCGCGGCCTCCGGGCCGCCCGGAACGCGAAATCCATTTTGGATCGTGGCCTCCGAGCCGCCCGGAACGCGAAATCCATTTTGGATCGCGGCCTCCGAGCCGCCCGGAACGCGAAATCCATTTTGGATCGCGGCCTCCGAGCCGCCCGGAACGCGAAATCCATTTTGGATCGCGGCCTCCGAGCCGCCCGGAACGCGAAATCCATTTTGGATCGCGGCCT